>JALNYH010000006.1 GCA_023229945.1 Arcobacteraceae bacterium
TGGTGTACCTATGAAAGGTGGTGCAATGGATGGTATGGATGCAATGCTTTCAACTGTACAAATGCCTTCAGGTATGCCAGTAGCTACTGTAGCACTTGGAAAAGCTGGGGCTACAAATGCTGCTTATCTTGCGATGCAAATTATGGCAATAAATGATAAAGAATTAGCTATTAAGTTGCTTGAAGATAGAATTGTAAAAGCAAAAAAAGTAGAAACTGATTCTAAAGAGATAGAAGTTATATTATAAATAAAAGGCGGAAGCCTTTTATTTAACTAATAACTAATAGTTAATAATTAATAACTGTTGTGTCGCTTCGCGACTCCTTAATTATTAGTTGTTAATTATTAGTTCTTAATTTATTTGAGGGGTTTGATTTGGTTACATTTAGTGAATTATTATTAAAGTTACAAGAGTTTTGGGCGAAGCAAGGGTGTAATATCGTTCAGCCTTATGATATACCTGCGGGTGCTGGGACATTTCATCCTGCGACATTGCTAAGAAGTCTTGATAGCACGCCTTGGAGTGTAGCTTATGTTGCACCTTCTAGACGACCGACTGATGGAAGATATGGACAAAATCCAAATAGATTAGGTAGTTATTATCAATTTCAGGTACTTATTAAGCCAAGTCCAGCAAATATTCAAGAGTTATATATTCAATCATTGGAATTCTTGGGATTAAATACAAAAGAACATGATATAAGATTTGTTGAAGATAACTGGGAATCACCAACACTTGGTGCTTGGGGTCTTGGATGGGAAGTTTGGCTTGATGGTATGGAAGTAACTCAGTTTACTTATTTCCAACAAGTTGGAGGGATTGCTTGTGATCCTGTTGCTGTGGAGATAACTTATGGAACAGAAAGATTAGCTATGTATCTTCAAGGTGTTGAGTCTGTGTTTGATATAGTTTGGAACGAAAACAGCTATGGGAAAACAACATATAGAGATATACATTTTGAAAGTGAATATGAATTTTCTAAATATAATTTTGAAGTAGCTGATACTGCAATGTTGTTTAGTCATTTTGATGATGCTTTTAATGAATCTAAAAGATGTCTTGAAGCTGGGCTTCCGCTTCCTGCTTATGATGAGTGTATGAAAGCTAGTCATTGTTTTAATACACTAGATGCTAGAAAAGCAATTTCAGTTACACAAAGACAAAGTTATATCTTAAGAGTTCGTGAGCTTGCTAGTGGATGTGCAAATCTTTATAAAGAACAAGAAAATGATAGAAATAAAAGGCTTGGTAAATAGTGAAATTAATCGACATCTATGAGATACTAAATACTATATCACCGTTTGACTTACAAGAAAAATGGGACAATAGTGGTATTAATATTGGTGATAAGGATACAGAAATTACTAAAATCTATCTAAGCCTTGATATAGATAGTGAGTATTTAGAAAATGTTGAGAATGGGTCTTTGATAATTACTCATCATCCACTTTTGATTTCACCAATTAAAAGTTTTAATTTCGTAGATAGAACTTCAAAACTTTTGAAAACTATGATAAAAAAAGATATTTCTTTGATATCTTTGCATACAAATTTTGATAAAACCCATTTAAATCACTATTTTGTATCGAAAGTTTTGGGATTTAATATATTAACTACAAACGATTTTGTTGCGTATGTTGAATATAATAGTACATATGACAGTTTGATACAGCTTTTGAAAGATAAATTATCAGTTGATATTTTAAAAACTGTAAAAACTAGAGATGATATAGAAAAAATCGCAATCACAACAGGTTCTGGAATGTCACTATTGTCAGAAATTGATGCTGATTGTTTTTTGACTGGTGATATAAAATATCATGATGCATTAGAGGCAAAAGAAAGAAATATAAACTTGATTGATATCGGACATTTTGAAAGTGAAAGATATTTTTGCGAGATTATAGAAGATGTTTTAAAAAACAATTTGAAAATAAATGAAATTGTGGGTATAATATCCAATAAAGATTTCAAAAACCCATTTAATTATAACTAGGAGAAAGTATTGAATAAGTATTTAGAGCAATTAGTAGAACTATCAAAGTATGATATGCAAATCAGTTCATTTGAACCACAAATTAAAGCACAAAAAACTAAGTTAGAAGAGTTTTCAAAGGATGCATTATCATTAAAAGCTGAGATTAATAAACTTGAAGCTGATATTAAAGAAACAAAATCAAAAAAAGCAAAGCATGATGTACATCTTGGTGAATTAAAAGATAAACTAGCTGATATCTCGAAAAAAGGTATTGTAGTTCAAACAGAAAAAGAGATTAAGGCACTTCAACTTGAAGAAGAGATTGCAAAAGAGCAAATATCTTTTTCTAACGAAGAGATAGAAAGACTTGATAAACTTCAAGATAATAAAAATGAAGCTTTAAAAGAAGCTATTGCAAAACTTTCTGAAGAAGAAGAATCAATCAAAGAACTTGAAAATAAAATTGAAGAAAGTATTTCTACAATAAGTACTCAAAGAAATGATATCTCACACAAAAGAGGTGAGCTTGTAGAGAAAATTGATGCTAAAATTTTGACATTTTACGAAAAAGTTAAAAGATGGGCAAAAACAACTGCTGTTGTTCCTGTTAGAAAACAAGCTTGTTATGGTTGCTATATGAAAATAGGTGACAAAACTTATGCTGAAGTTATAAAATCAGAAGAGATTGTAACTTGTCCTCATTGTGGAAGAATTCTTTATAAAGAAGTTGAGATTACAGAGTAGAGATAGAGGGTAGGTGGTAGATGGTAGTTTTTAGTATTTTACCTTTTACCTTTTACCTTTTACCTACAAAGCTTATTTGATGGTATTTACAATTATCTACTATATAACAGCGATACTTTTATATATCGTTGCTATCCCTTTTCTTATCTACAAATCCTTTAGTCAAAAATACAAAATTGCAATTCCTGCTAAATTTTTCTTACAAAACAATCCTCCTTTTCAAGAAAATAAAATATGGTTTCATTGTTGTTCTTTTGGTGAAGTGAGAGCCATTAAGCCTTTGCTTGATAAGTTTGATACTAATGATTTAGTTTTGAGTGTTATTACTGATACTGGCTATGCTCAAGGTAGAGATTTTGGTATAGAGACTAGGTATTTGCCTTTTGAGATATTTTTGCCATTTTGGATAAGAAAGCAAAAAGTTTTGGTTGTGGTTGAGGCTGAGCTTTGGTATATGCTTTTTTTGGTAGCAAAACTAAAAAGGACTAAAACAATTCTTATAAATGCAAGAATAAGTGATTCATCATATCATAAATATAAAAAGTTTAGCTTTTTTTATAAATATATATTTTCAAATATTGACAAGGTTTATGCACAAAATGATATTGATAAAGAAAGACTGGAGTCACTAGGAGCTAAAAATATTGAAGTCATTGGGAATATAAAACTTGCTAATTTACCAAAAGTGACAAAAGAACTTATCAAACCATCTAATACTACTATCATAACGGTAGCTAGCTCCCATGAGAGTGAAGAAGAATTGGTTTTGAAAGCTTATCAAAAAGAGTATGGAAAACTGATAATTGTACCAAGACATCCACAAAGATTTGATGATGTTTATAACCTTATTTCAAAGTACTCTAAGAATTTGGGATGTAGTTATTCAAGATATAGCATAGATAATAGTTTTGATAGTGATATTGTTTTGATTGATTGTATGGGTGAGCTTAATAATATATATTCAATAAGTGATGTGGTAATACTTTGTGGCTCTTTTGTAACTCATCTTGGTGGGCATAATCCAATTGAACCTGCTTTTTTTGGGTGTAAAATAATAAGTGGTGAGCATATCTTTAATCAAAAATCACTTTTTGAAAGTATCAATGGATATACCTTAATCAAGAATGATGAATTAGAAAATATCTTAAAACAAATCGATAATCTTCCAAAATCTTCTTTAGGCACTATTGGTGATATTCAGCCAATTCTAGATGAATTATATTAATTTAGTTTTATAATTTTAATTTATAGTATATAGATTTATTTTCTATTAATATTATTTATAATATACTTTCCTTATGAATATTTATGATTTAATCATATTGTAATAAAAATGTAATTTTTATTAAGTTATACTTGCTAATAATATATTTTATATTGAGCAAAAAAGGGAAAATACAATGGTAAATAATCTTTCTATAAAAGCTAAGTTACTTATATTATCAGTAGCATCTTTGGTAATATTGACTTTTGTGATTGCAGTTAGTTCTGTACTAGAAATCAAAAACAAGTTATTTGATGATAATAGTCATAAATTGGCTTCAATTAAAGAATCAAAAGCAAATCAGGTTACATCATTTTTTGATGCAAGAATAGCAGATATAAGTGTACTTTCAAAAAGTTCTAATGTATTGAATATGGCACTTGATATGGGTGATATTTATGATGAAGTAGAATTTGATTTAAATGGTAAAATGCCTACAAATAATGAGTATATATTAACTGCAATTAGACCTTATGAGAATTTTTTTCAAGAGTATATTAAAGGGTATGATTATTATGACTTATTTTTGGTAAGTGTTGAACATGGTCATGTTGTTTATTCGGCTACTAAAGAGTCTGATTATGGTGAAAATCTAAAAGTTGGAGCTTTAAAAGATAGTGGGTTGGCTGAGGCTTACGCAAAAGCTATTGAGCTAAAGCGACCAGTATTTGTGGATATGAAACCTTACGCTCCTAGCAACAACCAACCTGCAATGTTTGTGGCAGCTCCTGTATATATATTTGGTAGACTTTTTGAATATGTTTTGATATTACAAATTAGTGATAGATCTATAAACTCTATTATGCAATTTAGAGAAGGATATGGGGAAACTCAAGAGGATTATTTGGTTGGTGAAGATTTATTAATGAGAAGTGATTCTTATCTGAATCCAAAAGATTATTCGCTAAAAGCCTCATTTGAAAACAACACAAAAGTGGATACTGAAGCTGTAAAATTGGCATTGAGTGGTCAAAAAGATACTAAAATTATAATTGACTACAATGGAAATCCAGTATTGTCTGCTTTTGGTATGATAAAAGTAGGAGAGGATTTACAGTGGGCTATTTTATCAGAAATTGATGAGGCGGAGGTATTGCAAACACCATATGCAATAGCTAGAAATATAATTATTATTTCAATAGTAATTTTACTTTTAATAGCCTTTGTAACAGTATTTTTGGTTAATAAAGCAGTTGTTAGACCATTAAAAGAGTTTGAAGAAGGGCTTTTGGGATTTTTTGGGTATTTGAACAGAGACAGAAATGATGTAAAAGAGTTGGTTGTAATATCAAATGATGAAATAGGCAATATGTCAAAAGTAGTAAATGAAAATATTTTAAAAACTAAGCATAGTATTGAAGAAGATAGAAAATTAATTGATGAAACAATTGCAGTGCTAGGTGAGTTTGAACAAGGTGATTTATGTCAAAGACTTAATATGAGTGTAAATAATCCAGCTTTAATGCAACTAAAAACTGTACTTAATCAAATGGCAACTAATCTAGAAAGTAATATTGAGAATGTACTTACTGTATTGGAGCAATATAGCAATTATAATTACTTGAATAAAGTAGATAAGCTTGGATTGAAAGAGCATTTATTGAGATTATCAAATGGTGTTAATTCTTTGGGGGATTCTATAACTCAGATGTTAAAAGAGAATAAAACTAATGGAATGACACTTGAGAGTAGCTCGCATATTTTACTTACAAATGTGGATAAGTTAAATCAAAGTTCAAATTCAGCAGCTGCTAGCTTGGAAGAAACAGCTGCTGCACTAGAAGAGATGACTAGTAATATTAGAAGTAATACTGAAAATATTGCAAAAATGGCAGTATTGGCAAATGGGGTCACTAATTCAGCAAATGAAGGTGAAAAACTAGCTACTCAAACTACTGTTGCAATGGAAGATATTAATGCACAAGTAAATGCTATAAATGAAGCAATCAGTATAATTGACCAAATTGCATTTCAAACAAATATATTAAGTTTGAATGCTGCGGTTGAGGCTGCAACTGCAGGTGAAGCTGGAAAAGGATTTGCTGTTGTTGCATCTGAGGTGAGAAATCTAGCTTCTAGAAGTGCTGATGCTGCAAAAGAGATTAAGACAATTGTAGAACAAGCAACAGCAAAAGCAAATCATGGTAAAAATATTGCAACAGATATGATAAAAGGATATAGTGAATTAAACAAAAATATTTCTCAAACTATTAATTTGATATCAGATATAAAACATGCTTCTAAAGAACAATTAACAGGAATTGAGCAAATAAATGATGCAATAACAAGTCTTGATAAACAAACGCAAGAAAATGCAAATATTGCAAGTCAAACACAAGAATTATCTTCTCAAATAAGTGATATTGCTGAAGTGACTCTTCAAAGTGCTGATTCAAAAGAGTTTTTAGGTAAAAATGATATTGTCAGTGAAAAAGTAAAGATAGCTAAAAAAGAAACTGCATCAATATTAGTTACTAAAAAACCACATATTAAGTTGGATTCAAATAAATTAGAACTCACAAAAGTAACACAAAATAAATCATCAGGTGATGATGAATGGGAGTCTTTTTAGATAGTTTAAATACACTATAAGCTATTTGTTTTTGTAAAGTTTCATTTAACTTTGCTATGATACAATTGTCTATCTCTAACAAAGGCTGATAATGCAAAATATTAATGAAAAAGTTTGGCATAGTATTGGAATAGACGATGCTTTACACTCTTTGGATACTGATATAAAAAGTGGTTTAAGTACCCAAGAGTATAACTCCAGAGTTACCATTTATGGCAAAAATCAGCTTACCCCAAAAAAAGAAAAATCAATATTTATTGAATTCTTACTACAATTTCATAACCCTTTAGTTTACATACTTTTAGCCTCTACAATAGTAACTCTTATCCTTGGTGAATACATTGATAGTGCTGTAATATTTGGAGTGATACTGATAAATTCTATTATAGGATTTGTTCAGGAGAATAAAGCAAAACAAGCTATAAATTCACTGAAAAATATGTTAAATACTAAAACAACAATATTAAGAGATGGTGAAAAAATATCTGTTTTAGCTGCGGATATAACAATTGGTGATGTGGTTTTACTAACAAGTGGTGATAAAATACCAGCTGATTTAAGACTTATTACAACAACAAATTTGAGAATTGATGAATCAGCACTTACGGGGGAGTCTGTTTCTGTTGAAAAGAGTATTAAAGAGATTGATACTGAGAGTGTATTGGCAGATAGAAAAAATATGGCATATGCTAGTACTTTGGTTACTTATGGACAAGGTATTGGAGTAGTTATAGCAATTGGAGACAAAACAGAAACAGGCAAAATAGCACACTTAATAAATGAAGCAACATCAATAGAGACTCCACTTACAAAAAAAATAACCAATTTTTCCAAAACTTTGCTATGGATTATTATGGGATTGGCTGTAATGACATTTTTTGTTGGATATTTTATTCATGACTATGAAGCTTTGGATATGTTTATGGCTTCAGTTGCACTTGCAGTTGCTACAATTCCTGAAGGTCTTCCTGCCGTTGTAACTATTACATTAGCTATTGGCGTGAGAGTTATGGCAAAGAATAATGCAATTATTAGAAAATTGCCTGCTGTTGAAACACTTGGAAGTACAACTGTAATTTGTTCTGATAAAACGGGTACTTTAACTAAAAATGAAATGACAGTTACAAAGATTGCTATAAATAATCATATATTTAGTGTCAGAGGTAATGGGTATGATACAGCTGGTGATATAAGATTAGAAGATAAAATTGTAGATTTTAGTAGTTATGATACATTAGCAGAAATTTTAAGATGTGGATTATTATGTAATGATTCAGTATTAATAAATGAAAATGATAGATTTACAATTCAAGGTGACCCAACTGAGGGTGCTTTAATAGTAAGTGCTAAGAAATATGGGTTTAGCTCAAAAGTATTAAATAAAGAACACCCACGGCTTGATAATATTCCTTTTGAGTCTGATAAAATGTATATGGTGACACTCCATCCAATAAGTGCTGAAGAAAATGCTATATATATAAAAGGCTCACTGGAACAAATCTTAGCTATGTCAAAATATGCATTAGATATAGATGGTAATACTGTAGATTTAAATTCAGAACATATTATACATAATGCAGAAACATTAGCAAGTGATGGACTTAGAGTTTTAGCATTTGCTGTTTGTTATGTGTCAAATAGTTATAAAAGCTTAGATAATTTTGAAAGTAAATTAAAAGAGTTCAATATTCACTTTCTTGGACTTCAGGCTATGATAGATCCTCCTCGACCTGAAGCTATAGAAGCTGTTAAATTATGTAAAAAAGCTGGAATTACTGTAAAGATGATTACAGGAGATCACAAAATCACAGCTTTGGCTATTGCAAAACAATTGGGTATTACTTCTACTGCAAAAGCATTAAGTGGTAAAGAGATGGAAGGGCTTAGTGAAGATGAGCTAAAAGATGTGGTAAACAATACTAATGTATTTGCAAGAGTTGCCCCTGAACAAAAACTATCCCTTGTATTAGCCCTTCAATCACAAAATGAGATAGTTGCCATGACTGGTGATGGGGTAAATGATGCACCAGCTCTAAAGCAAGCTGATATTGGTATTGCTATGGGTATCAATGGTACAGAAGTATCTAAAGAATCAGCGGATATGATACTTGCTGATGATAATTTCGCTTCAATTTCAAAAGCTGTAGAAGAAGGACGAGGTGTATTTGATAATCTAATAAAATTTATAGTATGGACAATACCGACAAATGTAGGAGAAGGGCTTGTGATAATGCTGGCAATATTTCTTGGTACAATTTTACCTATTTTACCAGTTCAATCTCTTTGGATAAATATGACTACCGCACTCTTTTTGGGACTTATGCTAGCTTTTGAGCCAAAAGAGGAAGGGGTAATGGAGCGAGACCCTAGAAAAGTTGATGAACCAATATTAAATCGTGAGATTATGGTTAGAATATTTGTGATAAGTACTTTATTGCTAGTTGGTTCATTTGGGATTTTTACTATTTCACAAAATAATGGAGCTAGCGTAGAAGAGTCTAGAACTTTAGCAGTTACACTTTTTATAGTAGTTCAAAGCTTTTACTTACTTAATTGTAGAAGTTTAAGTAAGTCTGTTTTTAAAGTAAACTTTTTCTCTAATCGATATGTATTAGTAGGTATTTCTTTGATGTTTATAGTGCAAGCTGGATATATTTATCTTCCTTTTATGAATACAATTTTTAATAGTGCTCCAATAGGATTAGATAGCTGGATATTGATGTTGGGCTATGGAACATTGAGTTTGATTATTGTGGAGATTGAGAAGCTTATTTGGAGAGTAAAAAAATCAATTAATAGGAAGTGAGATTACAAATTCCGCACCAAAGTGTTCTTTCCCATTATATGTAAATGTTTTATTAACAACTTTTATATGACCATTTAATTGAGTTGTAATTATCTGGTAAGTTACATAAAGTCCAAGTCCTACACCTTGACTTTGATGCTTTGTGGTAAAATATGGGTCAAAGATTTTTTCTATGTGTTCTTCTTTGATACCATGGGCACTATCTTGAATTGAAATATATAAATTATTTTCATCAATATATGTTGAGATAATAATCAATTTATCATCTTTGTGTGTATCTTTACTAAGGGCTTCTATAGCATTCTGAGTTATTTTCAAAATGGATTGGATAAGTTCATTTTCAAAAATATATATAGTAGTCTCTAAAGAGTTGTTATTGATTATCTCTATATTTGAATTTTTAATTTTGCTACTAATTAGTAGCAAACTTTTTCTTAGAATTGACTCTATGGTCGTATTAATCTTACTTTGGTCTTGTTTGATAAAGTTTCTAAATTCATCTATGATTTTTGATAAATATTGTGTATAGTTAACTATATTATCTGTAGTTTTTATAATCGTATCTTTTTCAAGAATATCTAATTCACTTTGAAGTTTCATACCACTAGCTGCTGTTGATATAGCATTAAGTGGTTGTCTCCATTGATGAGCAATATTACTTATCATTTCACCTAAAGAAGCCATTTTACTTTGTTGATAAAGTAAATTATCTCTTTGTCTTAAAATTTTCTCTTGTTCTATCTCATCATCTTTTTGGGTAGAAATTTTATACATGGAAACAATTAACTTTGCAATTAAAATATAAAAACCAATTAATCCAATGATTGCAAAAGCAATAAGTTTGATAAAGTCATTTGATAACTCGTCTAGATAAGAGCTTTGCTTATAAGATACGATATAAGCTGCTACTTTATTTTCATGAAGTTCTCTTATAGGGATAAATGTAGCTAAAATTGAATTGCCTTTAACTTTATTATAAATAGAAAACAATTCTCTTTGACTAATTTTGGTATTAATATCGTCACTAATTTTAGCACTAAAAAGTTCTTTTAGTTCACTCTCTTTTTCAATTATGTTTGTACGCATACTTAAGTAGTCTGTACTTTCATAACTAGGCTGATATAGAAGATTACTTTCTTCAAATAAATGGTCATTTGTCATGTTTTTATCAACTATAAATGAGACTGCAATAGAATCAAAACTTTTTTTAATAGCTTGTATAAAATAATCACTAGAAATTGATGTCTCAACACTTCCTAAATGGATACCATTATTATCTGTGATTGGAAAAACATATCTAAAACCATGTACCACACGACCTAGCTCAAATCCTGAGATAAAGTGTTTGTATTGATTTACGAAACTGATGCTATATCTGATTTCAGATAAATCATCTCCATGCCAATCAGGTTTGTGAAATCTTAAGAAACTATGATTGGTTCTTGTATGAAAGTGTAATTGTTCTAACCCTAATTCTTTGAATCTTAAATATCTAGGATTTAGAAGAGTATAAAGCTCTTGTCTGTATATATCTTGTAATAGTAAATCATCAGTAGAATATGTTTTTCTATAAATATCTTTTACTAATTCACTACTTCCAATAAGTATAAAAATTGACTGTGCAACCATTTCATAGGAATTATAAACACTTTTATATTGACTCAATGCTAAAGATGACTGTTGATTTAAGTATAGGTTGATTCTTGATTGTTTGTCATTGTATAATATAACACATACTAAAATAGTAATAAGAAGTATAAAAGGTGCTAAAACAAAGTGTCTTATATTATATAGTGTTTTCATTGTAATATTATAACTTTTTTATTCTTTTATAAAACTAAGAATAACCAAGAGAGAACAATAATTGGAGCAAGTAGACCAACAGTAATCCCAATAGTTAAAAAATCTTTTGATTGTAGTTTTCCACTTGAATACATAATTGCATTTGGTGGAGTTGACACTGGTAATGCCATAGCAAAAGATGCACTTAGAGCTATGGCAATGGCTGAAAGAACTAGTGCATCAGCACTTAGAGCAACACTCATAGCGATTACTATAGGGAGCATTATATTTGATGCTGCTGTGTTGCTCATGAAGTTTGATACTAATACTACCAAATATGAAAATATAATCAAAAGTATAACAATAGAATTAAGTCCATCAGGTAGAAGTGAAGCAAACCATAAATCAAGTCCAGTTTTTGTAACTCCAAGCCCCAAAGTCAAACCACCAATAATAAGTATAATTACATCCCATCTAATTGAGCGAATATCATCACTATTTATGATTCCAAATAATGTAAAAAATATAATTGGTATAAAAGATATTAATGTAGTTGGGATATGATGAATAGGACCTGTTAACCACAATAAAATAGTTACACCAAAGCCTAATATTACCACTTTTTTTTTCCAACTTGGTATGGTAGGGCGTTTTACAAATTCAGTAGTAGAATCATCATAGTGATCAACATTTCTAAGTGCTTTGAAGCTAATAAGCTCTTGATTTGATGGATATAACTTTAGAAGTAAGTATCTAATTCCTACAGTTATAGCTATTGCAGGAGGCATAGCAAAAAACATCCAACCTACAAAACTAGGGGCATTGTCTCCCATAATACCAACAGCTATGGCATTTGGTGGAGTTCCAATAATTGTACTCATCCCTCCAATATTTGCAGCTACTACAACACCTAATAAAATAGCTTTTTGGTATGGATTGTCATCATTTATATTCTTTAGTATAGGTATTAAAACAGTTAGCATCATAGCAGTTGTCGCTGTATTTGATACAAACATAGAAAGCCCAAAAGTTATAGCCATAAGACCTGTTAAGATATCTTCTGGTTTATTTCCTACATAAAAAAGAACTTTTTTGGCTATCCACAAATCTAGCTTTGTTTTGGATGCAGCAGTTGCTAGTATAAATCCAGCTAAAAAAAGAAATACAAGTGGACTAGACCAAGGGGCTAGAAAATTTTCCCATTCTTTAGAACCTGAGCTAAATGAAATATCATAAAATCCAAGCAATAATATCTCAAGCCCAATAATAAGTAGTGATACAGAAAAAGCAGGAATTGCCTCACTTATCCAAAGTCCTGCACCAAATACAAGTATAAAAAGCATAAGTTTGGCAGCACCTTCTAATAATGAATAATCAGGAATAAATGCAATACACAATGCTAGCACTAATGATAAAATAAATTTTGCCAAAGATGAAGTTAAAGAAAACTGCACTTGTTCAAAAAATTCTTTGACTTCACTTCTACTATCTATCATTAATCACCCTTTTGTAAGCTAATGAGTCGCTGAGGTACTTAGGTATTGAGCAATTTCTTTTAAAATTCAAAATTCAACATTTATAATTATATGTTACGCTATATTAGAATAAACAGCTTGAACATCATCATCATCTTCAAGTTTGTCTATAATTTTTTCTATTTCTATCATTTGCTCTTCAGTTATCTCTATTGGTTGAGTTGGTATTCTTTGAAGAGATGATTTTGTCACTTCAAGACCAAGGGATTCTATAGTATCTGATAAGTTACCAAAATCAGTATAATCTGCATATAAATATACAGTATCATTTTCACAAACCAATTCTTCAAGTCCACCATCTATTAAGCTAAGTTCTAATTCTTCCAAATCCATATCTGGCTTTTTTGGTAATTCAAAAACAGCTTTTCTTGAAAACATAAATTCTAATGAACCATTTGGTACGACACTACCACCGTTTTTATTGAAACATAACTTTACATTTGCAACAGTTCTTGTAGGATTATCAGTTGCACACTCTACAAAAAGTAGTACACCATGAGGGGCTTTACCTTCGTAAGTGATTTCTTTGATATCATCAGCATCTTTACCACTAGCTCTTTTGATAGCTGCTTCTATATTGGTATTTGGCATATTTTCTGTTCTTGCATTTGCTATGGCACTTCTTAGCTGAGAGTTCATCTCAGGATCTGGTACACCATTTTTTGCTGCAACTGTAATAGCTTTTGCAAGTTTTGGGAAAACTTTTGACATTTTATCCCATCTTGCTTCTTTTGAGGCTCTTCTATATTCAAACGCTCTACCCATAATACTCTACCTTATAATAGTTTTTATATTTTTTTGGTATTATATCAAATATATGGTAAAACTAAGTTTTTAAGGGGTGTTATATGAAAATAGTTTTGACATTTTTGTTGATAGTTTCTTTTTTGTTTGCAAAAGAGAAGGTAATAGCATTTGCCCAAGATACTATGGGGAATCATTGGAGAGTCGCTCAGGTAAAACAAATGCAAGAGGCTCTTAGTGGAATAGATGGAGTTAAATTTATTTACAAAGATGCTGGTGGCAATACAGCATTGCAAATATCTCATATTGAGGAATTCATCACTCAAAAGGTAGATGTAATCGTGACAAGTCCAAGAGATTCAACTCTTACTACTTTGGTAGCAAAAAAAGCAAAAGATGCAGGGATTCCTTTAGTTTTGATATCAAGAGGTATTGAAAGTGAAGATTATACTTCATTTATAAGACCTGATAATTATGCTATTGGTGTGAGTGCTGCAGAGTTTATAGCAAAAGAACTAAATGAAAAAGGGAATGTTTTTGTATTGCAACATATCCCTACAACAACACCTGCAATTGGTAGAACTGATGGGTTTTATGATACTATCAAAAAATATCCAAATATCAAAGTAGTAGATATGCAAGTAGCTGAATCTTTAAGGGCTAAAGCTATTTTGAAAACTGAAGAAGCAGTTAGTAATGGATTAAAATTTGATGCTATTTATGCTCAAAGTGATTCTATGGCAGTTGGTGCTATTATGGCCTTGGAAATGAAAAAAATTGACCCATCAAAAATAGTGATTACGGGGATTGATTATATATCTGATGCTCAAAAGTTGATTGTTGATGGGAAGCTAAGAGCTACTTATCTTTATCCAACTGGCGGTAGTGAAGGTGCTAAAATAGCTCTTGATATTCTCGATGGTAAAAAAGTACCAAAAAATATCATTATTCCAAGTATAGAAATTACAAAAGAAAATGTAAATAGTGTAAAACCTATTTTTTAAAGAAGGGTTTTTAGATTTTAGATTTTAGATTTTAGATTTTAGATTTTAGATTTTAGGGGGGCGGAGGTTTTTTCTTTCCCCTTTACCCTATTTTTATAGTTCGATAATCTTCCAAGGAAGACCTTGAATCATAAGCTCATCCATAAAAGGTTTTGCCTCAAATTCTTCTATATTATAAACACCATCTCTATCCCAAGTTTTGTTATAAAGTAGTTTTGCACCAATTACAGCTGGAACTCCTGTAGTATAACTTACACATTGAGCACAAACTTCTTTGAATGCTTCTTCGTGGTCACAGATATTGTAGATATAAACTTTTTTAGTTTTACCATCTTTTATCCCTTCCATAACACATCCAATATTTGTCACACCTTTTGTTCTTGAACCCAAAGACGCAGGGTCTGGAAGAAGAGTTTTAAGGAATTCTATAGGAACTATATCAACACCATTGTGTTTTACTGGCTTGATACCTAGCATACCTACATTTTGTAAGCAGTTCATATGTTGGATGTAGCTATCACCAAATGTCATAAAAAATCTAATTCTTTTTAGACCTTTTATATTTTTTGATAGGCTTTCTAACTCTTCATGATATAAAAGATAACTTGGTTTTACACCAACTTCAGGATATTCCCAATCAACTCTGATTTCAAGAGGTTTAGTCTCTATCCATTGACCATTTTCCCAATATCTTCCGTTTGCTGATACTTCTCGCAAGTTTATTTCAGGATTGAAATTTGTTGCAAAAGCGTACCCATGGTCACCTGCATTACAATCCATAATATCTATATAATGTATTTCATCAAAAAGATTTTGTTGTGCATAAGCACAAAATACACCAGTAACTCCAGGGTCAAATCCACTTCCAAGAAGTGCTGTGATTCCAGCATCTTTAAACTTGCCATTTCTTTCCCATTGGAGCTTGTATTCAAATTTTGCTTCATCAGGGTGTTCGTAGTTTGCAGTGTCTAGATAATCTATCTTACAAGCTACACAAGCATCCATTATAGTAAGGTCTTGATAAGGCAATGCTACATTGATAACAACTCTTGGTTTAATAATCTCTAAAAGTTTTACAAGCTCATCAACACTATCAGCGTCAACACTATAAGTATCTACCGTGATACCTTGCATATCTAAAATTTCTTTTGCTATCATATCACATTTGCTTTTTGTTCTACTTGCTAGTGTTACATGCTCAAATGTATCTAAATTTTTGGCACATTTGTGAGCAACAACTCTTCCAACCCCACCAGCACCGATAATAAGAACACCTTTGTTCATCTTTTTCCTTTATATATAAATTATATTGCTATTGTACCAAATTTATGGTATAATGTATATTAAGTTTTAGTTACTTAATTGTAACATGTTCTTGTGGGAGTGTCTTGGCTTCGATTAGAGTAGCAAGGGTTAGTTGCATGCCGATATGAATATATCGTTAATCTATTCAACCGTTTTTAAACGCAAACAATACAAATTATACTCCAGCTTACGCTAAAGCTGCGTAAGTTTATTTAAACATTCGGAGGCCTCATACCATTGATTCTATCTAAGTGGTGTTGGGGTTAATAATAGATAGATTATCCTTGTAGTTGATCGGCTATCTGGAGACAACTTAGATCTTAGCTTGAGAGTAGTTTTTCGGAGAGTGTACTACTTTTGAAGTGAAATTAAACAATCTTTTCTAAGCATGTAGACGCTAATTTGAGTTATTTTAAGACACGGGTTCGACCCCCGTCACTTCCACCAATAAATAAAATTTAAGTACAAAAAATATCTAAGTATTTTAATTAACTTTAAATACATTTTCTCATATGATAATAAATGTGTTTATTGATTATAAGTTGTGTATTTTCTTCAAATCCTAAAGAGTGATAATATTTTTTTGTTGCTTCTTTGTCAATATCTACTATTAATGAGACTTTATCGAATCCTAGCTTTTTGGCATGATTTATAGCATGGGCAAATAACAAAGCTGAAATCTTTTTACCACGATAATGTGAATCAACACAAATGCAATCAATGTAAAATTCATCTTCAAAACACTCTTTATCTATCACTACTTTTGTGTTGAAATTTTTAAATATTTGCTCACTTGTCCAATTGTCTAATTTTTCAATATCATTTCCACTATAACATAATATTACACCACAAATAACAGATTCTTTTTCTATAACAAAGCAGTTTTTGTAGCTAATTCTTGATAATTCACTTTTATAATAATAAATCAAAATAGCTCTCATTTGAGTTTGATTTGATGTACCACTCAAATAATATGCAATATCACCCATAGCTTCAATAAGTAAATCAACCAATGTTTCGTAATCGTTTATTGAGGCATTTCTTATTTTGTACAAAAAAATCCTTTTTATATTATTATATCATATTAATAGAATTCTCTGAGTAATTCATAAAAGAGACTCTGAATCAAGTCCAGAGTGATGGTGTTTTAGTTATCTTGTGACGGTATTGCAGTCATTCCGTGCTTGACACACGGGATCTAAAGAAAGATACTGAATCAAGTTCAGTATGAAGGATTTCCGTATCACCATGACGGATAAATTGTAGTATTATTAAATAAATGATAAATTAATACTTATTTGTAAGATTAATTTAAAATTAAGAAATGTATAATATCTAAAAGCTATTATTAAGGAGTTTGAAATGAAACTAGATTCAAGTGTGGCAAGTGTAGGGATAAACGCATATAAACAAAATACTGGTGATTTGAAAGAGAGTAGCTCAAAAAAAGATGAAAAAAGTGTAGAACAACAAATAAAAGATTCTGCTGTGGCTGTTTCCATATCTATGAATGCACAAATAGTGCTTTTTAGTATGAATGTATCAGATATGACAAAAGGGAGTTCTTTGGCACAATCTGGGCTTAGTGAACATGCTAAAGATATTTTGGATTTTCTTTCTGGAAATGAGAGTGAAAGTGGTATGAGTTTAGCTAGTATTGGGTATGAGGGTAAGCCTATTACCCAGCTTAGCGTAGATGAAGCTAATGAGCTTCTTAGTGAAGATGGATTTTTTGGCATCACTCAGACATCTGATAGAGTTGCAAATTTTGTATTTAGTTTTGCAGGGGATGATTTGGAATTATTACAAAAGGGACGAGATGGGGTTGTTCAAGGATTTGAAGAGGCTTTGAAAATGTTTGGTGGAGAGTTGCCTGAAATATCTTATAAAACACAAGAAAGAACATTGTCTTTGATTGACGAAAGAATTGATGCTTTGAAGAATTAATAATTAAATGGTATAATGAGAGATAATAAATATAAGGGTCATAATGTACAAAACATTTGAGCAAGAATCTCTTGATTATCATAGTTTTCCAAAAAGTGGTAAAATAGGAACAGAAATCACAGTGCAGATGGTGACTCAGAAAGAGTTGAGTTTAGCTTATAGTCCAGGGGTTGCATATCCTTGTTTGGAGATTCAAAAAAGACCAGATGATGCTTTTTTATACACATCAAAGGCAAATTTAGTAGGTGTTATTTCAAATGGTACAGCGGTATTGGGGCTTGGTGATATTGGTGCACTTGCGAGTAAACCTGTCATGGAAGGAAAATCTGTATTATTTAAGGCATTTGGTAAGGTTGATTCTTTTGATATAGAAGTTGAAGAGACTGATGTTGATAAGTTTTGTGAAGTTGTAGAAAAAATTGCTTGTACTTTTGGTGGGATTAATTTGGAAGATATTAAATCACCAGAGTGTTTTGAGATAGAAAAAAGGCTTGTAAAAAATCTTGATATCCCTGTGATGCATGACGATCAGCATGGTACTGCTATTGTAAGTAGTGCTGGTATGATTAATGCTTGTGAATTAACCAATAAAAAGCTAGACTCAATTAAAGTTGTCATTGTAGGAGCAGGTGCTAGTGCTATAAGCTGTGCTAGAATGTACAAAGAGTTTGGTGTAAAAAATATTGTAATGCTTGATAGAAAAGGCGTTATAAGTCTTGACCGTAATGATCTAAATGAGTATAAAAAAGAGTTTGCCCTGCCTAAGCATATAAGTAAAAATGATGCCTTTAGAGGTGCTGATATGGTACTAGGACTTTCTGGTCCTGAGAGCTTTGGGGTAGAGCAAATTGCTTTGATGAATGATGAACCTATCATCTTCACTTTGGCTAATCCAACTCCTGAGGTAATGCCTGAAGATATCATAAAAGTAAGAGATAAAGCAATCATAGCAACAGGAAGAAGTGACTATCCAAATCAAGTAAATAATGTCCTTGGATTTCCTTATATTTTCCGTGGAGCTCTTGATGTAAATGCAAAAAAAATAAATATGGCTATGAAAAAAGCAGCAGCTTTGGCACTTGCAAATCTTGCCAAACAAACAGTACCTGAAGAAATAAATGAGATTTATGGCTTGAGTGGTGAAGATAAACTAACTTTTTCAAAAACATATATTTTACCTAAACCCTTTGATAAAAGATTACTAGTAAATGTGAGTCTGGCTGTAGCTAAAGCTGCGGTGGAAAGTGGAGTGAGTAGGGTGAAGGTGTTTGATGAGGTTGAGTATAGAGGGAGATTAGGTTGTAGGTTGTAGGTTGTAGGTTGTAGGTTGTAGGTTGTAGGTTGTAGGTTGTAGGTTGTAGGTTGTAGGTTGTAATGAAAAATTATTTTTTACTCTCTTCTCTACCCTCTACAACCTAACACCTACTACTCTTCATCCCTATCTTCTTTTCTATCATCTGTAAAGATAAGTTTTGCTGTTTCTTTGTCGCAAATTCTCAAAATCTTTGCTTCAAGAAGTTTTGCTTTTTTTTCATCATTTTTTGCTTTTTGTTGATAAGATAAAATTGTTTCTTCATAAACATCTTTATCTTTAAACATTTCTAATTGTTCCATACAGCTAGCTAGTTCATGTTCTAAGTCATCTACCATTACTTCAAGTGTAATTTTCTCCCTAAAAATATCTTTTTCTAAATCTTTAGTTAGTTTTGCTTTTTCAGTTTCTAATTTTCGGATTTCACTTTTTAGAGTAAGATTTTCTTTATTGAGCTTGAGTAAAGAGGCTGTTTGATAATCAGTTGGTTTTGGTTGATTTCTTAGTTCTATAAGTTCATTTGTGAGGATTTTTACTTCCATTTGGTGACGATTGTGTAAAGTAATAAGTTTCATCTTATCAACTTCTGATTGTTTTAGATAAGATGATAGTTCATTGATTTGTTTGGATTGTTCATTTATAATAGTATTCAATTCTGCAATAGTTTCCTTGCCTTCCAAAAATACTTTACTTTTAGCTTTCATCAAAGCTGATTGGATTTCTCTTTTTTGATGAATTTGTGCAGTAATATCTTTTTGAACTATCATAGCACCTAAGATTTGATTCTCTTTTGATGTACTTGGAATGGCGTAAGCTTCAACGATGTATTCATCATCAAATTTTGTTTGGCATTTAATATTGCCTTTCCAATGTTTGCCATCTTTCATTGATATTAGCATTTCATTTACTAAGTTTATATTATCTTTGTGTGTGATATTGGATAAATTTAGAGTTTGAATTTCACTTTGTATATATCCACTTGTATCACAAAAAGATTCATTTGCATAAGTTATATTTCCATCTAAATCAATATGCAAAACTATATTATTAGCATCAATTACCTCTTTATACCTTTCAAGATCTAAGTTTTGTTTTTGGATTAAAAAATCTTGATAAATTTTATAAGCTAGTTCATTAAAAATTGTTAGTAAATTTCTAATATTGATAGGTTTGATTATATAATCATAAACTTTGAGTTTGATTGCTTCAGTTAAAAAAGAGTTGTCTGAATATGCTGTAGCAAAAATTAAAGGTACTTTTGTATTAACTTTTCTGATTTCTTTCATCATCTCAATACCTGTAAGACGAGGCATATTGATATCACTTAATATTACATCAATTTTATCTTGATTTGATATAAATACATCATAACCTTCTTGACCATCTTTTGCAACATATACGGTATCAAAAAAGTTATTTAGTAAAGATGATAGCTCAATTCTTATACTGTCATCATCTTCTACATATAAAACTCTAAGTTTTTTTAATAAACCTTTTTCATGAGTTGCTTTGTCACTTTGCGTCATTTTTGTGTGTATCCAATGATATTACTAAGTCAATAAATTTTAAAAAATCAAAAGGTTTTAATAAATAGTGATTTACACCTAATTCTTTTGATTTATCAATATACTCAGATTCTGTATGAGCAGACATAATTACTATCTCAACAGAAGAAATCTTTTTGATTTCTTCTATCATTTGAATACCATTCATAATAGGCATATTTATATCTGTAATAACTAGGTCAATATCTGGATTTTCTTGAAATAATGTTAAACCTTCTTTACCATTTTTTGCTATTAAGAAATTTGCACCAAGTTTTTTTAATGTATCTGATATGATAGAAGTTAAATCTTCTTCATCTTCTACAAATAAGAGTTTTAAATTTCTAAGCTTTGCAATTTTATCTTGCATCAAGTGAGTCCTTATTCTGTTTTAATTTTTATGAGTCTTTTAATTCTTCTTTGCTTACAACACTTTCAACATCCATAATAACGAGCATTTGATTGTTTTCAAGTCTTACATAACCTTTTAGGTATCTAGAAGGTATAGCTGAACCCATATCACTAACTGCAGCTAAGTGAGAAAGGTCTAATCTTTGCACATCATCAACTTTATCTACTACAATACCAACCATTCTTTTATCATCAGTAATTACTGCAATTACTGCTGTATGTTCATTGTATTCTATTGGTCCTGTATTAAACTTTATTCTTATATCTAAAATTGGAACAACTTCGCCTCTTAGATTGATAAGTCCTTTTACCCACTTACTTGTGTTTGGTAAAGTTGTTATAATTTCAGGATATGTTAATATCTCTCTAATTTTTGGGAGTTCAATAGCATATTGCATATGCCCAAGCTCAAAAGTCATATATTCACTTGTTGTATTAACTTTATCTTTTGCCATTGTTTAAGTCCTTTTCATTTATATTTGTGTATTATACAATATTTTAGATTACTCTTTTGCTCGTAATTGTTTATATAGTGCTTCATGTTCAGCAATTTCATCATTACTTGCTTTTCTTCTACAGCTCATATATCCCTTGGCACCATCACAGCTTTCAAAGGGATATACTGTAGCATATACCCAATAATACCCACCACTTTTGGTAGCATTCTTCACATAACCAGTCCAAACTTTTCCATTTTTTACAGTATCCCAAAGGTCTTTAAATGCAGATTTAGGCATATCTTTGTGTCGTACCATATTGTGTGGTTGTCCTATCATCTCATCTAGTGAATATTCAGCAATTTTACAAAAATCATCATTTGCAAATCTAATAATACCTTTTTCATCTGTTTCACTAACTAAAAATGCATAATCATCTAGTATTGTTTCTTTTGACATTTGTTCTCCTTTTTTTGAAGAGACTAAGTGACTTAGAGACTGAGAAACTAAGCAAGAAAAGTCTCAGTCTCTCAGTCTCTCAGTTTCTCAGTTTCTCAGTCTCTCAGTTTCTAAAATTTCTTACTTTTCGCATCATTAACCAAACTAATTGCCAATTCTTGGACTTCACTAGCAATTGAGGCTACATTATTTGCTTCACTTGCATTTTCTTGAGTTACACGATCTAGCATTGTTACGGCATCATTGATTTGCTCAATACCTTGCATTTGTTCTTTGCTTGCATTACTTACATCTTCTATTAATTTAATAGTTTGTCCGATATGAGTATTTAGTTCTTCATATCCTTTTATCATCTCTGCACTTATAGTTTTGCCATCATTTGCTTTTGATGTGGCATTCTCAACAAGGTTTTTTATCTCTTTTGCGGCTTCAGCACTTCTTGTTGCAAGATTTCTTACTTCCGCAGCAACTACAGCAAATCCTTTTCCAGCTTCTCCTGCAGTTGCAGCTTCAACTGCTGCATTAAGGGATAGGATATTTGTTTGGAATGCTATTTGGTCAATTACTGCAATTGCTTCATTGATTGCATTTACTTGTTGGTTGATTTCGTCCATTGATGTAGCTGTTTTAGAAGCTAGAGCCTGACCTGATGTTACAGAACTTCTTACTTTGCCACCAAGGTTTGCCATAGTAGCTGCATTTTGTGCATTGTTTCTTGTAATACTAGTTATCTCTTCAACTGCAGCTGCAGTCTCTTCTAGAGACGCAGCTTGTTCATTGGCTTTTTGTGCAACATTTGCAACAGAAGATGCCATAGAGTTTGCATTGTCTTCTAAAGTTTGCCCATTTTTCATATTTAAGCTTGCATTTTTTGCTAATGTTTGACCTAATATATTTACACTATTTAAAATCTCTTGCATATCTTCTTTGATTCTTGCATCAATAGTGACTCTAGCTCTAAAGTCATCATGTGTATATTTAGTAAGTGTATTTTTCAAATCAATCATATTGGTTGACATTTGAGTTATCATTTTATTTATAGTATCTTTTAATGTACTAATCATTGGGTTGCGTGTAGTTGATTTAATTTGACATTTATAGATACCTTGCTCTACTTTATCAGTAACAAGTACTATTTCACCCATAACTTTCATATCTTCTTTGAGTTTTGCATCAAAGTCTTTTGCAGTGTTATTTAAACTTTCTATCAAATCACCAATTTCATTGTTTGGTAAATCATCTACATAATTAAACTTATTTGTTTTAAATGATACAAATTCTAAAAAGTTTTCAAAACTACTTTTGAATTTATTTAGTGCATCAGTAACATTCTTTTTAATGATAATAATCACAGAACCAATAATAAGCGCTAACATAACAAAAATCAATGTCATAAATGAATAAACTATATTTGAGCTTTTTGATATAGAGTCTTTTACAAGATTTATAGGTGTAGCCAAAAGATATATCCCTACATTGTCACCTTTGAAATCTTTGATATTTGCATATGTATAAAAATATTTTTTATCTATGTAGTTGCCACTTTTTAAAAGTTTATTAAAATCTAAATCTTTTGATGATGCTAAAAATTCACTATTTGTATATTTTTGGCTTAAAAGGTAATTACCAACTTTTTCCTCTTCCTTGAAACTTCCAGCAGTAAATTTGCTATCCATCAAAACAAGTGTGAAAATTTGTTCTTTTTCCAAATCTTTTACAACTGAGTTAAATCCTTGGATAAACTCGATTGATCCCAAATATTCACCATTTTGCATAATAGGGGCAAGACCTCTAATAACAAGTCCAGCCTTACCAGCTTCTATACCACTAAGAGGTTTTTGTGTTTTTTTTACTTCATTTATAGTGTGTCTAAAAGATGCTAATTCATCACCAAATTTTGTAGGTTGCCAATCTCTTAAGAAAGACTTAACATCACTTGTGTGAATATGAATTTGTATATTTTGAAATGGAGTACCATTTTTCATCCCCTTTGAGATATTACCAAGAGCTGATATAGCTAATTCTCTATTATTTGATGACAGAGAATTAATAATATCACCATTTTGTGATATAGTGACAGCGTTGCTTATACCTACATCAAATTTAGCTCTTTCACCCATAAGAACTTGAGTAGTTAGTGAATATTTAGTTGTCTCATAAACATCATTTTTTACACCATTCATTAGTATAAGGTTTACTCCAATACTAATTAAAAAAAACAAAGTACCAATAGCTACGATATTTTGAAGAACACTCCGACTCACAGAACTTCTGTTGCTTTGCATATATAACCCTTAAAATTTAATTATTACATTATGTTATCTGAAATCAACTTAAACTAAAATTATGAAATGAAAATTATATAAACCAATTATTTAATTAATATTTTTTGTGTAATTTTAGCTTCAAGTATGAATTTTGAGTCTGTTAGTTCAACTGTGTCGTTCATGTTTAGTAATTCTAAATTGGTTATTTTATTATCTTTTAGTATTTGAACAAAGCCAGTTTTGATTTTGATGGATGGTTCATTTAGGATGAAATTTTCTTGTAGTGAGGATAAAATTTTTGTTTTTAGATTTAAAATATTCAAAAATTCTCTATCAAAATTAGTTTTGAGATGAGTGATAATATTTTGCATATTTAATATTTTTGATTCTATTGAGTTTTGATTGAAAAGTGTTTTTAGATTTTGAAGTTGGATTGTTTTTCTGGATAGATTATTTAAAAAATAATTTGATAAATTGCCTCTAATATCATCAATCAAAAGTTGCATATCATTTTGAGATGGAAGTGATAATTCTATAGCATTTGATGGAGTTGAAGCTCTCATATCAGCTACCAAATCACTAAGCATAAAGTCACTTTCATGCCCAACTGCACTAATTATTGGTGTAGTGGCACTAAAAATAGCTTCACAAACTATCTCTTCATTGAAGGACCATAAATCTTCAAGACTTCCACCACCCCTGCCTACTATCATAATATCAGCTTTTAGAGAATCAGCATATTTGATAGAACTTACAATATCAAACTTTGCATTTTCACCTTGAACAAGGGTAGGTATTAGTACTATTTTGGTTAGTGGCCATCTTTGATTTGCTATTTTTTTCATATCTTCTATCGCAGCCCCTGTAGGTGAAGTAACGATAGCTATTAGTTTTGGGAACTTTGGAAGAGGTTTTTTGTGGCTTGAGTCAAAATATCCCAAAGTTTGAAATTTTTTCTTTAGTTGCTCGTACGCTAAAGCTAGGCTTCCTATCCCACTTGGCTCTATTTTAGAACAAATTAGCTGATAACTTCCTCTTGGAGTATATGCAGTAATTGAGCCATTTATTGTCACCTTTTGCCCAACTTCAAGCTTAAATTTCAAATAAAAAGCATTCCCTTTAAACATCACACAACTTATATTTGAGTCTTTATCTTTGATAGAAAAATATATATGTCCAGAGCTGTGAACAGTGAGATTGCTTATCTCACCTTCTACAAAAACTGATATAAAAGTTGATTCTAATAGGGATTTGATTTGATTATTTAACTCGCTCACGCTTAGTGGCATGAACCGTGAGTCGTTAGTTGAGAGTTGTGAGTTGTTATTTTGCATTAGGTTTATCTTTGATGGCTTATGATTTTCTCGCAATAAATAATGTAGAAATATCCATCGAAAACCCTTTTGTATAAATTGGTTTTATTCCAGCAAGGTCTAGTTCTTTACTTAATTCTTCTGTAGTAATAAAATCTTCAATAGAGTCTGTTAGGTATGTGTATGCTTCTTTGTTTTTGGAAATAAGTCCACCAATTGTTGGCATTATATTTTTTAGATAAAAGTGTGTTAAGTGGTCTGTGAAAGACTCTTTTTTGTTTTTTGTAAATTCTAATATAACTACAAGTCCACCAGGTTTCAGAACTCTTGCAAATTCATCCCATGCTTCTTTTCTTTTGACTACATTTCTTATACCATATGTGATAGAAATAATATCAACGCTATTGTCTTCAAGTGGAAGTTTTTCAGCACCTGCTTCTATAAATACGCCATTTGGAATTTTTTGTTTGCCTACTTCCATCATCCCTGTACTTGGGTCAATACCTGCTATTTCATCAAGTAATATATCATTCCTCAAAGCTCCATTTTGCCAGTCAATCATCATATCCCCAGTGCCACATGCCACATCAACTATTTTTGATACTTCATTTTTATCATAAAATCCAAAAGCCAAATCACATGCTTTTCTTCTCCAGCTTTTATCCACACCCATACTTAAAATTCTATTTGCCAAATCATATGTTTTTGCTATGTCGTTGAACATTGTTATAATTTCTTGTTGTTTTTCCATTTTATTGCCTCTAGTTTGTTATAAAAAAAATTTACCTATTAATAATCCGATAATAAAACCTATATTTACACCAACAATAATCTTTAGATTGTTGAGTTTTTCATTGGTTTTTGGGATGACTTCTAGGATTCTTTCACTTAATTTTAGTGTTTTTTGTAAATCATCATTTGCTTTATTTACACCTTCTATATTTTGCCGTAATCCAAGCTCTACTAATTCTAAGTGTTCAACTAATTCTTTAGCTTGTTTTAAACTCATATCACTCATTTTTTGAGTTCTATCCAGTTATCTAATGAGCAAAAAATCTGATTTAAAGTGCCAAGAACATAATCTTTTGATTCTGTTTGAATTCTTTTGAAGAATAAGAACTTTCTAGCACCTTCTATATCACCTAACTCTTTTGCTTGCATTGCTTTTTGAGTGAAGTTTGTGTTGTTGTGAGCCATTTCCCACACGGTACTTCCAAGGTATCTACTCATTGTGATGATTTTGTCATTTTTGACTGCAAAATATTTTGGGTCTTTTACAAAATCACAAATTACTGAGTTGCTTTGAAGGTATTTGTGCCCAAAAAAGTTGATAAATTGCTCTTGTAGATAATCTGGCTCTGTATTGATAGCACGGTTTAATGCAAATATCATATTATCTTGAGATTTTTCCTCTATTTTTCTAATCTTTTTCATGGTTGCGATTGCATTTTTGCCATCAAGTTCACCATCTCCTAGAGGGATAATCCACTTAACATTGCCAAAAGAACCAACTTTTTTGATCTCTTCAAGAACCAATGATGATGTTTTGTTTCCACCCACATCAACTATTACTTCATGGTTGTCATCCATCAAAATCAGCTCATCAAGTTCACCTAGTTTGTTTGTACTTAACATTCTTTTATTAACAATTTCTGTTCTTGTAAATGATTGGGAATCATTGTTTTCATCATCTATTTCGATATAAGTGATTTTTTTGCCGTGTTTTTTATACAAATATGGTGCAATTACTTGCATAGCAACTGTACTCTTACCAACGCCACCTTTGGTCTGAGGAATGATAATCATATATAATCCTTTTTCATATATTCCACTATTTTGCCATGAAATATAGCGTATATTTCATTTAGTTCTATTGTCTTGTCATAAATTTGAGTTATTTTATCGTAATTTTCATTAATTCCAAATTCTAACCAATCTTTTATTTCATCATATGTTTCAAATTCATAGCCATAACTTAAAAGAAGTTTTTTTGTGTAGCTATCAACTACCATCACATCATTCCCACAACAATAACACAATATGGCATCAGCACTTTCAAGTCCTAGCCCTTTTTGCTTCAAAAGCCAATTTCTTGTAACTGATGATTTGAAGTTTTCAAATTCTTCAAAGTCTTTTAAAATATTGTTGGATAAAAGTTTTAATCTTTGGGCTTTTTGATTTTTGAAACCACTTGGAGCTATAATCTGCGAAAGTAAAACCGTATCAATGTTTGCAATGAAATTTAAGAGATTATTGTCATCATATGAATCAAATTGATTATAATAAAGTGAGTTTATATTTTGCAAAGATTTTTCTACATTTGTCCATTTTGTATTTTGTGTAAGAATTGCACTTATTACCACATAAAAAGTTCCATAATCTGGCCACCAATATTTTGGTGAATTTTCTAATAAATTTAAGTTTTTAAGATATATAAAAAGGTCATAACTATTTGTTATCTCACTTTTCACAAAATGCCTTTGTAATAACTCTTTGTCCATCATCATATAGTTTTATTTTAAAAGCATCAATAGCTTTTTCATTTTCTATTTGAGTGACTACCATTTGTAATATTGATTTGCAGTTATTTGGAACATCAAAGTGACCTCCGAGTCCTGTAGTGGCTTTTTTTATAGGAACATGGGAATCCATACCTATTACATTGTCACGGCAACCTGTGAGTCCTATATCACTCAAATATGCTGTATCTTCACATATTGTCAAATCATCTGTTCCCACATGGGTATGAGTACCAAATATAGCACTTACTTGTGATTTGAACATCATCATCATAACTCTTTTTTCACTTGTAGCTTCGGCATGAAAATCTATAATAATATTTTTGATATTTTGAGCATGCAACTCTTCAATTCTTTTTGTTGCCCAATTAAATGGGTTTTCTGTCGTAGGCATACCATATATTCCCATAAGGTTCAATACAGCTATTTTTTCCCCATTGATAAGTTCTTTGATAGCTAGTCCAGTTCCACTTACCCCTTGTGGATAGTTATCAGGGCGTAAAACATTTGGGCTTTTTAGTAAAGCTTCCATATCTGCTCTTTTGTCAAAAGAGTGATTCCCTCCTGTGATAATATCAATCCCACTTTTGAGAAGTTCATCACAGTTTTTTATGGTTAGCCCAAAACCATGACTCGCATTTTCACCATTTGCTATAACAAAATCTATATTAAACTCATCTTTTAAGTTTTTTAAATTTTCTTTGATAATCTTTCTTCCAGGTCGCCCTACAATATCTCCAATAAATCCTATATACACGGTAACCTCACTTCAAAAATTGCACCAAATTCGTCATTGTATGCTTTTATTTCTCCACCATTATCTCTAATAATCTTTTGGGCGATATTAAGCCCAATACCCATACCACTAGAATCTTTATTACTCACAAAAGGTTGGAATAGAGTATCTAGTATATGTTCTGGAATACCGCCTGCATTATCTCTAAAATAAATTATATTGAATCCATCTTTTACTTGGGTTTTTATATCTAGGTATCTTTTTTCAAAAGGTTCAATTTTGACCAATTCATCAAGAGCATTGTTGATGATAATAACCCAAACTTGCTCAATTCTTTGTTTTTGAACATTACTCATAATAGAAAATTGATTTTTATCCATACCAATTCCAAACTCTTGATTATTGATATAAATTTTTGTAATAATCTTCGCTCTGTTATGTGCCATGGTAAGAGCTATTAGTAGGGTAGAATATATATTGGTTTGTTCTTTTATTTCTTTTGATTGTTGAGACATTTCACGCATACTTTCTACAATATTTGCTATTCTATTTAGCCCACCCATAACACTAGAGCTATCTTCTAAAAGGTTATCTTTTTGTTGGCTTGGTGGTAAATCTTTGATATCATATAACATCATCTCAAGATTTCCTTTAGCAAATGTCAAAGGTGTGTTAATCTCGTGTGTAATCCCTGCAGCTAACTGCCCAATTGCTTGGAATTTGATACTTCTTAATCTTTCTTGTTCGAAATCTTTTGTTTGTTTGATATTTTCTAAAGTTTTATGTGCAATAGTTTGTTGTAATTGTGTTGTGTGAGCTTCTTTGCTACTAATATCTACCATAACTCCTACAATTCCATTGAATTCATTTTTGTAGTTGTATGTGGTTTTGTATATTTCTATAGTTTTATCTATTCCATTATGATTTTTGATTTTTGTTTGATACATTGCAAGATTTTTTTCTATTTGTTTGCTATCTTTGCCTTTATATAAATTTGATAGTTCTTTTGGGACTAATTGATCAAAATCTTTACCTAAAATTTGGTTGACTTTTGTTCCAATAATTGAATCTTTTGTTAGGTTGAAAAAGTCTAAGAATGCTTTATTACATTCTACCAAATTGAGTTCTTTGTCTTGTATAAAGATTGGTAAAGGGATAGCATATAAAAGTGTTTTATTAAATTCCAAAGTCTGTTGTAGATTGATTTTATCATCTAGTGAATTTGCAATTATTACAATACTTTTTTCATTTGGTAATAAATTTAAAGATATTTCTATATGAGATATTGTATTTTTATTTGCTTGATATTGAACTTCAAGTTTATTTATATTTTTTCCAAGTTTTACTTTATCAAGAGCTATTTCGAACATTTGTCTATAATTTTGGTCAAAACAATCTATTAGATTTGTATTCAAAGTAGTATCTAGTGGTAAGTTTAATAATTCTGAGAATTTATGATTTGCTTGTAGGAAATTACCATTTAAATCGATTGTTCCAATACCACTATTTGCATTATCAAATATTGCATTATATCTTTCTACTTGAAATCTTAAATCTCTATAGATTGATTCAATTCTTTTTCTGTTTGTTATATTTTGTGAAATTGCGGTATATGATTCAACCTTCCCATCATCACCAAAGTCTGGTTGAACTGTGAGTCTAATCCAATAAAAACTACCATCTTTTGCTAAGTTTTTAATTTCTCTTTGCCATGAGTTTCCTGATGTAATAGTAATCCATAGGTCTTTGAAAACTTCATTAGGCATATCTGGATGTCTAAAGATTTTGAATGTCTTACCAATTAATTCTTTTTTTGAATAACCGCAAGTATCACAAAAAGCTTGACTTACTTCTAGAATATTACCATTTAAATCAGATTTTGCATAAATTACATTTTGATCAACTTTTTGTAAAAGTTTTTCTTCTGAGGTTAATATGGTTTGAATTTTTTTCTTGGTTTTATTTAATGTATAAAAATATAAAAACAATACAATGATAAAAAACGAAACGATAATAAAACCTATATAAAATATCAACATATAATCTTTAATCTCTGATAATTGAGAGGAGAGAATGACATATCCTAAAAGTTTGTTTGTTAGAGCATGTTTTATTGCTTTAAAGTGGACTATATCATAGTTGCTTTTATTTTTGAAATAAAACGAAAAACTTTTTTCTAAATTGATATTATTAATCAATGTTTCTTGATCAATTTGTGTTGCTAGTACACCAAGTAATCCTGAATAATTTGATTGTGATATAACATCTTTTCGAACTAAAAATTTTTCATGAAGGGCAAATGTAATATAAGATGTGTTAATGTCATCAAAAAGTTTATCTGAAATTGATTTTTCGTCTTCAATAAATAAGGTTTTAAAGTAGTTTTTTTCAAAATGATTTATAATATGGTCTATTTTATATGATATTTCAACACTTCCAATAAATTGTTTGTCAGAATTAAAAATAGGATATACAAATCTATAACCAGAAAAAATTTTACCAGTTTCAAATGTACTAACTGGAATTTTGTATTGGGTTACATATTTGATACTTTCACGAAAATCTAGAAGATTATCACCATATCTTGTCACTTCGTGAAATCTAAAAAAACTATCACCATTATCTAAAATAAAATGAAATTGGACAATGCCAACTTTTTGTAGAGATTTATATTTATCAATTAAGAGATTGTATAATTTTTCTCTTGTTTCTTTTTGAATATCTAAATTTTCTTTATTGGCATTTGCTTTTGTAAGATTTGAAATAACATCTTTTTGATTTGATATATCATTGAATGTAACATCAACGAAATCGTGACTTAATTGGTATAAGATATTGTAGTTGTCATCTACTCTTGTTTCATAAAGGGCTATTTTACTGTTTATTTTGAGAGTTGTTTGGTATTGTAAGATTAAAAATACAAACAACTCTACCATCAAAAATAAGAGTATATAAAAAGAGAGGTTTTTATATTTTGTCATAGAAAAAAGACTAACCTTGTAGCACTTCTATTAATTTTTTCTCCACACTTTCCAATGAATTAAAAGGTTTCATTATATAATGAGTTGCACCCACTTTATGTGACTTTAATACTTTATCTAATGTAGAATAAGCAGTCATCATAATTACTTTCTGGTCTGGATTTTTTTCAATTATTTTTTCTAATGCTTCAAGTCCACCCATTTGTGGCATCATAATATCTAACATTACAGCATCAAATGTATTGTCAATTGAAGATATCGCATGAATTGGATTTAAAAAAGTTATAACTTCATATTTCCCACTTCTTTGAAAAAATCTACTCAACATCTGTAAAATTTCACTTTCATCATCTACGATTGCTATTTTATATTTTTTATCCATATTTTACTCCTTTGTTAATGATTACAACAACTGCTATGGTTGTGTTGGATTTTTTCTTTAGTTGATGATTTTGTATTTTGAACTGGAGGATTTTTTTCAAATAAATCTGCCGCTGCATCTTTCATAACTGCATCACTTTTTTCATCTAAAATCGCATCTAATATTCTAAATACATCTTCACTTGCAATTTCAATTTTGTTGATTCTATCTTCAATGATTTGTTTCGAGCAAGTTACATTAGAACCGGCACATTCACGAGCTAGTTCATTGGCTTCATCATGTACAGCTGCATGTGGACGATCTAGAAGTTTATATGATTTTGTGAAACTAAAGTTTGTTTTACCAAGTCCTGTATCATACCATTTACCAAGTCTACAACTATGGTGATTGACTGCATTAAATTTATTGTTTTCACCAAAGATTAATTGGTATAAATTGTTTTTATAGATTACATGGTCTAGTTTTGCTAGATTGATAAAAATCTTATTGCTAACACTTTCTACTTCATATACAGATCTGTTTGCATTTTTTTGGAATGTTTGCATTAGTTTTATTAGTTGATCAACTCTTTGTTTTGTCTCATTTACCACTTCTGAAACTGAATCTGCACTTTGTTTTATACTTGCTGTTTCACTTTGTATTGTATCAACAACGCCTTTGATTTGTTTTGCAGCTTCAGCACTTCTTGAAGCTAGATTTCGCACTTCCGCAGCAACTACAGCAAACCCTTTTCCAGCTTCTCCTGCAGTTGCAGCCTCAACTGCAGCATTTAGTGAAAGAATATTTGTTTGGAAAGCAATTTCTTGAATCATTGTGATTACACTTGAGATATCTTTGCTTTTTTTGACCAAAGAGTTTACTATTTGGTTTTCCATTTCTATCTCTTTATGAAGAAGCGTTGTATCTGCAACGATATCTTGTGTAAGAGTCAAACCTTTTGTTGATCCAGTTGCTGTTTCTTTTGATTCTCTCATCATACTTTCTAATTCTTCAAGTAGTTCAAGATAAACATTTTGGGTTGTACTTAATGAATTATTGATATTTTGGTTATGTTTATGTAATAGTCCATTGTCCTTATCATCATGGATAGAAGTTTTTTTCAAAGAAACTACAAGTTTGTCTTTTAGTTTCAAAGAAATGATTTTTGCTTCACAATCATCTAATACTAAGCTAGAAGCTCCACTTTTTGCGGCTTCTATTACTACGCTTGGGTCTGTTATGTTTTCTTTAGCTCTTGAGTTGATAAAGTATAGTTTATCTTTACTATCAAAAACAATTAAACCTTCTTCTTGAGAGATTGATGCTATGTCTTTAAGTAATTCAATTTCTTGTTCTAGTACGCTTAATTGACTTTTGTTTGCAGCAACAAGAGCATTTTTATCATTGTCAAACTTTTGGTTTTGTTTGTTTAATTCATTCTTCAATGAATCTATCTCAGATTTTAGTGAAAGAACTTCATTTTCAAGCTCTTTTGTTTTGCCAAAGAACATAGCAATCACCCCTTTTTTTTAATTTTTAAAAATATCTAAGTATCCTATCAAAAATAAGCTTAAATTATTATATACATTTATATTACAAAAAGAAATAATTCAATTTATTTGGATACATTTAGGAGACAAAAATGGATTAATTATACAGATTGTAAATTTAAGTTTGCTTTAATAATAATATAATAATTCTTTAGTTATAATGCACCCTTTATATCAATTTGAGTGTAGGGTTTATTGTGAAAATATTAGTATCATTGTGTTTGTTTTATATATTTTTATTTGCTAATGATGATGAGTCATTGAGTAGTTTACTGCAAAAATATAAAAAATATTCTGACTTGTCACATAAAACACGGAACGAGACTATCGGTCATATTAGTGTTATTACTGGTGATGATATCAAAAAAATGCAAGCTAATAAACTAAGTGATGTTTTAAAATCACTAAAAATGTTTAATTATATGGATAATGTTTATGGCGTTCATAATTTAACGGTTTTGTCATCTGCAAATTCAGTAAGTAGTGCTGTAAGAATGTATTTGAATGATCATGAATTAAGCTCAGTTCATACTATGTCTCCGTTTTTAGCTTGGGATGATTTGCCACTTGATTTTATTTCTCATATTGATGTTTATTATGGTGAGGGTTCTTTTATCTTAGGAAATGAACCTGGAACTACTATCATAAAAATATATACAAAATCTCCTTTTTATGAAAATGGTGGACTTTTACGAAATACAATCAGCTCAAAAAATGAAAATGAAACTTCTTTGATGTATGCCTCCAATGGTTTGGGAGATTGGGCATATCTTGCATTTGTAAATCAATCTAATTCCAAATACAAAGAAAAGATTGATGGTGTGAATGTCTCTAAAGATTCAAGACGAGAATATGCATATTTATCTTTACAGAGAAATAAACAAAGTTTGGATTTTGGGTATAGTGATATTTCAAAAGAACCATTTGCCAATCTAACATCAGACCTAACATCAAATAAAGCAAATCTTGAAACAACAAACTATTTTTTGAGTTATAGTGATTTGTATGATAATGATACGATTAAATTAAATATTAGCATTGATCAAAGTAATCGTAAGTTTTATTCATCAAATGATGAGGGATTATTGGTAGTTCCTGTTATTGATTTTACAAATGCTTTCACTACTGTTATAACTACCCCAAAAGAATTTGAAGAAGATTTGGATTTTAGTAAATATCAAACATCTCTTTCAAAAACATTTTCAACTGAAAATAATTCTTTTACAATAATTGGTTCATACAAACAAAAAAAATATAAGCTTAATACAAGAAGCTATACGGATATGATGGATAGATATTTTGATAATGTTAAATTTAGTGAATTTGACAAAGAAGAGATATATTCATTGATGTTTGAAGATGTATATAGGCTTAATAACTCAAATCATCTGATAGCAAATATACGGTTTGATAAATATAATAAAAATGGTGGATTAAAAAATCATAATGAACGAATGTATAGAATCGGTCATATTTGGATGGCAAATGATAATTTTGGGATTAAATCTTTTATATCTCATACTTATTTAGCACCTTCGTTTTATTTATCAGATTTTGCTTCATCTACTCAAACAAATCAAACAAAAGATTTAGAATCAGAAGATATTAGGCATTATTCGATAGAAGGTGTTTATGCAGATGAGAATAACAGAATATCTTTGATGTATATACATCTTGAAATTGATAAGTTTTTTGTACCTGATAGCAATACTGGGCTTTATTATAATTATGACCAAATAGTTACTGGGGATTCTTTGCTTTTGGAATATGAAAGACAAATACTGAGTAATCATAAATTATATTTAAACTACAACATAGCAAAAAGCAATCAAGCTACAAGATCATCCAAAAGTGGAGGAACTCTCAGAGTTACTGGAAGTTTTGATGATTTTGACTATTTTGGTGAGTTGATTTATAAAAGAGGTTATAAAATAGAAAATATTAAAATCAAAGATGGTTATGATGTCAATATTGGTGTAACTTACAATATCACAAAAGATTTGGCATTTTTACTAAAGGGTGAAAATATTTTCTCAAAAGGTTCTAAAATCCCATATAAAGACTATCTAACAAATGAGTATAAAGTGTTGTCAAATAATCAGCCAAAAGCACTTTGTAGCTTGAAATGGCAGTTTTAATGAAAATTTTAATCCTTCTTCTAACACTTGCCTATGGAATTTATGGAAATAATTATCTATTTTTAATGGAAAAAGAGCTTAATGAGATAGAGCTTGAATCTAAGATTGTGGCAAAAATTGCTCAAGACTTGGTGGGTCAGAATGAAGTCAAAGTTTATTTAACACATTATAATATAGAAGAACAAGAAGCTTATAAAAAATTTATCAATATCACCAGTCATTGCGTAGAAGCAGATATAATATTTTTGAAAAAGAATAAGACACTTGATAGTAGTTGTGAAGGGCTTAATAAGATAATACTAACTAATAGCTATCAACAATTTGTTGAAGATGATACAATCATAGGAGCATTTTTTTGGGCAAAAGCTAGACCAAATATAGTATTTAGTAAAAATAGATTAAAACAAAACAATATAACTTTACCACAAAGTTATAATCAGTTTATTGAGGATTTGTAGTTTGAATATAAAATTCTTTTTTCAACAAAATTTAGTCTTATTTTGGGGCTTTATAATAGTTCTTATTGTTAGCATAGGTATTTTGTATCTAGGAACTTTGAAGCTAGAAAAAAAGTTAAAAAGTGAACTTTTAGCAATATCTACTGAAGATATGATTGCAATTTCAAATAATATCTCTAAAAAGATTGAAGAAATTTTAAAAAATCAAAATATAGATAATGATATGCTAGATTTTGTATTAGATAATAGTGAGTTGCAATATAGTTTTGAAAATATACTCACACCTATAATTACAAAAAATATAAAATTTGCATACTTGATATATAAAGACTCTAGTGGGGTATTTAGGTATTTGGTAGATGGCTCTTATATAGATAAAATGGAAACAAAAACCAAATTTGATGCAGATTCAAAAGAGTGGTTTGAGATTTATAATACTAAGAAGCCTATAATAATCAAGCATAATACTATACAAGCACTTTCCATGACTTATCTAGTTCCCGTCATTTATAATGATAATGTAATATTTGTTTTAGCTGTAGATTTGTCTATTGATAAGTTTAAAGATATAGAAGATGTTTGGGATATTGTACAATATGGTGTTTTGGCTGTTATTATTGTGATTCTGATATTTTTATGTGCATTGATTTTTCAGATTTTCAGATTTTATAAGATGCATAAGGCTGTATATATAGACAAGCTTACAGGGGCTTATAATAGAAATTATTTGCATGATTTTGAACAGGTTGTTAATCTGAATCAATATATTTTAGCAGTCCTTGATATTGATTATTTCAAAAAAATAAATGATATTTATGGACATGATGCTGGTGATATTATTTTGAAAAATGTGACACAATATTTACAACAAAATCTCAGAGATGATGAAGATATTTTGATTCGGTATGGTGGAGAAGAGTTTTGTCTATTTGTCAAAAAAGATAGAAATCATAATAAGGCTTCTTTAAATGTATTGGATAGAATTTTTAATAATTTGCAAACAAATAAATTTGAGATTATGCCAAATAAACTGATACAAGTAACGGTTTCTATCGGTGTAAATTTAGAGCCTGGAAATAGTGAAAGTTTTAAAGATGCCTTTGCAATAGCCGATAAACTACTTTATGAAGCCAAAAATGGTGGTAGAAATAAAATTGTATTAAATGCTGATAAAACTGATTAAATCAAGAACTCTTAGCTAGTTTTTATAATACTCTTTGTATCATACAAAAAAACTTGAAGGATAGAAATGTTAGAACTTTTGATGATAGTTTATTGTTATTATCTTTTTATAAGCGTATATGTTTCATTTATGCAGATAGATTATGTAAAAAAAGCATTGAATTTGAAACCTATTATCTTAGAAGGTAATACTTATAAAATAGCAGGAAATTACTCAATAGAGAAAGAAAAGATAGCTATAGTATCTACTTTGTATGATTTCGTAATCTTTATTTTATGGATATTCTTTGGTTTGAAATATCTTGATAATATAATAGTAATAGAAAATTCTATTATTAAAGCAATAGTCTTTGTTGATTTGTTTATTGTGATAAATTGGCTTTTAGGTTTGCCTTTTGCTCTTTATACAACTTTTGTATTGGATAAAAAATATGAATTTTCTAATATGACTAAAGAGCTATTTATAAAAGATACTTTGAAAAGTGGTGCTTTATTTTTGATTTTTGGTAGTATTGTAATTGGTGTAGTTGCTTATATTATAGATACTTTGCCTATGTGGTGGATTTGGGGATTTGGATTTATATTTTGTGTAATATTGCTTATCAATATGCTTTATCCAGTTATTAGAGATAAGATGTTTGATAAATTTGAGCCTTTACAAGACACGGAATTAGCTCAAAAAATAGAAAATTTACTAAGTAGCGTAGGATTCAAAAGTAGTGGCGTATTTAGCGTAGATGCTAGTAAAAGAGATAATCGTCTAAATGCTTATTTTGGTGGACTTGGTAGTACAAAAAGGGTAGTTTTATTTGATACTTTGGTACAAAAGCTTTCCCACAATGAACTCCTTGCAGTCTTAGGGCATGAGCTTGGGCATTTTAAAAATGGTGATATTATCAAAAATATAGGTATTATGGGTGTGGTAATGTTTGTGTTTTTTGCAATTTTTGGCAATCTAACTCCTGAGGTGTTTTTCACTCTTGGACTTTTGGAAGAACCATCTACTATTATAGTTTTATTTTTGATTTTTTCTGCACCTTTGTCTTTTTTCTTGATGCCTATTATTTCATATATTAGTAGAAAAAATGAATATGCTGCTGATAAATTTGGGTCAGATTTACAGAGTAAAGAAGACTTGACCAATGCACTTTTGAAACTTGTAAATGAAAATAAATCATTTCCAATATCACATAAATACTATGTGTTTTTTTATTACTCTCATCCACCTTTGGTAGAGCGTCTAAAAGAGCTAGGTTTTAAGGTAGATGTACCGCAAGATTTAGATAAATCTGAGATGAAATAAATCATCTCAAAATTGGAAAGTTAGGTAGAGTATCTCTATCTAACTTTTTTTGTAACCAAAACATATCAATATATCTTGATATGTAATTGTTTTTATGATATGATTTCATAAGTTGTTAATCAACGGAGGTAAGAATGGAAATATTTTTAAATACTATATCAGCTATCAATGATGAGACGAGAATAAGAATTCTAAAGTTTATTGATATCAATGGTGAAGTTTGTGTATGTGATATTGAAAGCTCTTTTGATATGATTCAATCTCGTATTTCAAGACATCTTAAAATTCTAAAAGATGGTGGATTTTTGAGAGTTGATAGAAGAGGGAAATGGGCTTATTATAGTGTTAGAAAACCTCTTGATGAGTTTCGTCAAGGTGTGATTAAAGAGATAAGTTGTTTGGAGCTTGATATTCCAAAGCTTAATAAAGGTTGTAAAAATGATTAGTGCTAGTTTGGTATTTTTGGCTACTTTGACTCTAGTGATACTTCAGCCTCGTGGTCTTCAAATAGGGACTTCGGCTATTATTGGGGCTGTGGTTGCTTTGGCTTTGGGGATAGTTAGTTTTGGTGATGTGGTGGAGGTGTCTTCTATTGTGTGGGATGCAACTCTTGCTTTTATTGGTATCATCATACTTTCTATGGTGTTGGATGAAATAGGGTTTTTTGAGTGGTGTGCTATTAAGATGGCAAAGCTGAGTCGTGGGAACGGGCATTTGATGTTTGTTTATGCTTTGCTTTTGGGGGCATTTGTGTCAGCACTTTTTGCAAACGATGGGGCAGCTCTTATACTTACTCCAATACTCTTAGCAAAAATGAGAATATTGCAACTAAATCTAAAGACAATTATAGCATTTTTACTTGCAGGTGGATTTATAAGTGATAGTGCGTCATTGCCTTTTGTGTTTTCAAACCTTACCAATATAGTAACGGCAAATTATTTTAATATAGGGTTTGTTGAATATACACTTAATATGATAGTACCTTTTATTGTGAGTGTTATCGTAAGTATTATTGTGCTTTGGTTGGTCTTGCGAAAAGATATCCCAAAAGAAGTGGATATCACCATTCTAAAAAATCCAGATGAAGTACTAAAAAACAAAAATTTGTTTTATTTTAGTTGGTTTTTCTTAGGATTATTGCTTGTTGGGTATTTTGTAGGCGATATTTTGTTTGATTTACCTGTAAGTGTGTTTGCTCTTGGTGGTGGTTTGACATTTTTGGCAATTGCTAGCTATTATAAAAGTGCAAAAGCTTGGCTTACTATCAAAACTGCCCCTTGGCAAGTAGTATGGTTTAGTATAGGGCTTTATATAGTAGTTTATGGGCTTAAAAATGCTGGACTAACTGACTATTTGGCATCTATTTTGGTGGTTTTGGCTGATAAGGGTGATTTTGTGGCAGTTGTGGGTACTGGGTTTATTGCAGCATTTTTGAGTGCGGTGATGAACAATATGCCTACTATTATGATAATGGATATATCACTAGCAAATATTGGAAACGAAGCTATGATTTATGCTAATATAGTAGGATGTAATCTAGGTCCTAAAATGACACCATTTGGTAGTTTGGCTACACTTCTTTGGCTTCATGTATTGGCTCAAAAGGGCGTTAAGATAAGTTTTGCTGAGTATAGTAAATTTGGTATGATAGTTACACCTCCGATACTTTTTGTGGTGTTGTTGACATTGGTTTAATTAATAGTTAATAATTAACAACTAACAATTATGGTGTGGCTATGCCACAAATTATCTAAAAAAGGGGAAAAGATGGATAAGAAGGTATTAGTTTTATGTACGGGGAATAGTTGTAGAAGTATTATTGCTGAGGCTTTGATAAATGCAAAGCTTGATGGCGTGATAGCAAAAAGTAGTGGTGTTAGAGCTAGTGGCAAGGTCAATCCTAATGCCAAGAAGCTTTTGGAAGAAAAAGGGATTTGGAAAGATGAGTATCACTCAAAAACTCTTGATACGCTTATAGATGAGGAGTTCGATTTGATTGTGACTGTATGCGACCATGCAAATGAATCTTGTCCTATGTTTCCTAAACCTGCTCCAAAAATTCATGTGGGATTTGAAGATCCTGATGGAAAAGGGTATGAGGCGTTTGAGGCTACTTATAAAGAGATAGAAGAGGTGCTTTTACCAGCTGTTAAAGAAGCTTTATTAAAATAAAGCTTCTTTAACATTAATAACTAACAGCTAATAATTAATAATTTAGGTATCGCTAAAGCGATATTTTAATTTGTTTGTGTAGCAAGCTCCACAGTTGTTAATTGTTAATTATTAGTTATTAGCTTAAAAAGGATTTTTATGTTTGATTGGTGGGAAAGTTTAAGTGCCAAATTGGTTTTTGATATTTTTGGTTTTCAAGAAAAAAGTGCTATGGGTGATGCTTTGCACTTTTTTATATATGATACTATCAAGATTTTTATCCTTTTAGTGACTATTATATATCTTGTTACACTACTTAGAAGCTATTTTCCTGTAGAAAAAGCAAGAGCATATATAGCTGGGAAACATAAGCTTACTGGGCATGTATTGGCATCTATTTTTGGGGTGCTTACACCTTTTTGTAGCTGTAGTGCAATACCACTTTTTCTTGGGTTTTTACAAGCTAGGATTCCTCTTGGGGTGACATTTAGCTATCTTATATCAGCTCCTCTTAGTGACGCGGTGGTCATAGCACTATTACTATCTCTTTTTGGTTGGAAGATAGCATTACTTTATGTGGGTGTTGGGCTACTTATTGCTATAGTTGCTGGGCTTATAATTGGGGCTATGAATCTTGAAAAAGAGGTTTTGATAGCGGTTAAGCCTGTGGGTGATATACACTATGAAGAGAGTAAAACACTCTTTATACATAGACTAAAAGAGTCATGGGAATATACTGCTGATATATTTAAAAAGATTTATTTATATGTGGTTGTGGGTGTGGGAATAGGGGCGTTTATCCATGGGTATGTACCTGCTGACTTTATCGCTAAATATGCAGGCGGTGATGTATGGTATGCACCTATTATTGCTGTAGTGATGGGTGTACCTATGTATTCAAATGCTGCTGGGATTTTGCCTTTGGTGGAAGTGCTTACGAGTAAGGGTATGCTTCTTGGAACTGCATTATCGTTTATGATGGCTGTGGTTGCTTTGAGTTTACCTGAGGCTATGATACTAAAAAGAGTATTATCATTGAAACTTATAGGGATATTTTTTGGAGTTGTGAGTTTTGGTATTCTTATGGTAGGATATCTTTTTAATATGATTTTGTAATTAGTTTGTAGGTTGTAGTTTGTAGGTTGTAGGTTGTAGTTTGTAGTTTGTAGTTTGTAGTTTGTAGTTTGTAGTTTGTAGTTTGTAGTTTGTAGTTTGTAGTTTGTAGTTTGTAGGTGGGAAATTATTTCTTCATTATCTTCTCTATCACCTAATAACTAACAACTACCACCTAAAAAAAAGGGAGTAAAAATGAAAATAGAGATATTAGGTACTGGGTGTGCTAAGTGTAAGAGTTTGGAAGAAGTCGCTAAACAAGCGGTGGTTAAAGCTGGTGGTTTTCATGAGGTTAAGAAGGTAGAAGATATAGTAGAGATTATGAACTATGGGGTAATGAGTACACCTGCTTTGGTCATAGATGGTGTGGTCAAATCTAGTGGGAAGATGCTTAGTGTTGATGAAGTTGTAGCGTTTATGACAGTGGCTTCTAATGAATCTTAAAAAAATTACCTCATTGGTGATGCTATTAGCAATGATAGTGATGACTTATACGGGTGTAATTTTGTTTTTATCTCCTCAAGGAAGAATAGCTAATTGGGCAAACTGGGAATTGCTTGGTCTTACAAAAATTGAATATACAGCTGTGCACTCTACTTTTATGGTGATTTTTATAATTGCTGGTTTGCTTCATATATATTATAATTTTAGACCAATAGTAAGCTATCTTAGTAATCAAGCAAAAGAATTAGTGATATTTACAAAAGAGATGATAGTAGCAATTGTAGTTACTGTTGTATTTGTGACTGGTACTTTGTATGAAATGGCACCTTTTAATACTTTTTTATCTTTTGGTGAAACGGCTAAAGATTACTGGATAGATATTTATGGAGAACCTCCATATGGACACGCCGAGCTATCATCGCTCAAAGTTTTTATCAAAAAAATAAAACTTGATGAAAAAGAAGCTATAACAAATCTACAACAAGCTGGTATTATATTTGATAGTTTGGATGAAAAGTTGATTGATATTGCAAAGAAAAATAATAAATCTCCAAATGACATATATGAGATAATGGATGCAGAAAGTAAAATATGATAAAGATAGTTAATAACCTCAAACAAATTGTATTTATATATTAACATTTCAAAAAAGGTAAAATATGTTTGAAATATTTTGGAGATTTTTGATTTTGGGGCTTGTTAGTTTTGGTGGGCCTGTGGCTCATATTGGGTATTTCCAAAAAACATTTGTTGATGAACTAAAATGGCTTACTCAAGAATCATATACTAAACTTGTGGCATTTGCTCAGATATTGCCAGGTCCTAGTTCGAGTCAAGTTGGCTTTGCTATAGGGCTTCAAAGAGGTGGAGTATTTGGTGCGATACTGGCTTTTATTGGGTTTACAACTCCATCATTTTTATTGATGTATTTTGCTGCTACTGTTGGGATTTTGGATAGTAATTCTATTTTATCTGGTATTGTTGTTGGATTGAAATTATTTGCTGTTGTGATAGTTGCTGATGCAATACTTTCTATGTACAAAAGTTTTTGTCAAACAAAACTCACCATTTGGATAGCACTTATTAGTGCTTTGTTTTTGGTATTTTTTAGCTCTATTTTATCTACTATATTGGCTTTGATGTTTTTTGCAATAATTGGGGTGATATTTATCAAAAGTCAAAAAACAGATGAAAATCTTGTGCCGTATAAAAAAATCAACTATATTTATTTATTATCGTTTATTGGTATATTTTTGGGGCTTATGATTTTTGGTGTGTATGGTGAGATTTTTAAGTTTATAAATGCTTTTTATAGTTCTGGTAGTTTGGTTTTTGGTGGTGGGCATGTGGTTTTACCATTTTTGCAAGAGTATTTGAAAGATTTTATATCAACTGATAGTTTTTTGGTAGGCTATGGACTGGCTCAAAGTGTACCTGGACCTATGTTTAGCTTTGCTTCTTATTTGGGAGCTGATATTTTAGCTAGTAGTCCTTTTGTGGGAGCTTTGATAGCTACTATCGCTATATTTTTACCTGGGTTTTTATTGGTTTTGGCATTTTATGACTCTTGGGAATATTACTCAAGCAAAAAATATGTATTTGGAGCAGTAGCAGGTATTAATGCAGCAGTTGTAGGGCTTTTGATAAGTGCGTTTATATCGCCAGTAGTAACATCTGCAATATTTGGTTTTATGGATTTATTTATTGCTGTTGTGGGTTTGGTAGTGCTTAGAGTCTATAAGATAAAAGTAGTTTATCTTATAGGGGTATTTTGTGTGATAGGTGCTTTTCTCAATGTATGAAGTACAACAGAATTTATTTATAACTTATTAGTAATATTAATAACAATTTAGATAAAATATTTTAGTAAATATTAAATTGTAGGATAATATATCAATGGCAAAAGATAAGGTGACTAAAACTCAAAAATCTATGGAAGAAACTCTTTGGGAGAGTGCAAACAAACTAAGAGGTTCAGTAGAATCAAGTGAATATAAACATATTGTTTTAGGGCTTATTTTTCTTAAATTTGTAAGTGATACATTTGAAGAACGAAGAGAAAAACTACTAGCAGAGGGTAAAGAGGCATTTATCGATATGGTGGAGTTTTACACTATGGAAAATGTTTTTTATCTTCCTGAAAATTCAAGATGGTCATACATAAAACAAAATTCAAAACAAGACGATATTGCTCTTAAAATTGATACAGCTCTTGCTACTATAGAAAAAAACAATCCATCCCTAAAAGGTGCATTACCTGATAACTACTTCTCAAGACTAGGTCTTGATGTGAGTAAACTTGCAAGTCTTATAGATACTATCAACAACATCAATACTATAGAAGATAAAGGGCATGATGTTGTAGGTCGTGTATATGAGTATTTCTTAGGTGAATTTGCTCTAGCTGAGGGGAAACTAGGAGGACAGTTCTATACTCCAAAATCAATAGTAAATTTGTTAGCAAATATGATAGAACCTTACCGTGGAAAGATATATGACCCTGCTTGTGGAAGTGGTGGGATGTTTATCCAATCTTTAAAATTTATAGAAGCTCACAAAGGAAATAAAAAAGATATTTCTATCTATGGGCAAGAGTTTACAGCCACTACTTACAAACTAGCAAAGATGAACTTAGCAATTCGTGGAATATCTGCAAATCTTGGGAGTGTTCCTGCTGATACATTTTTCAAAGACCAACATCCAGATTTGAAAGCTGATTATATCATGGCAAATCCACCATTTAACCAAAAAGAGTGGAGAGGTGTAAATGAGCTACTAGATGACCCACGATGGGCTGGATATGATGTACCATCAACATCAAATGCAAACTATGGTTGGATACTGCACATGGTATCAAAACTATCAGAAAATGGTATCGCTGGGTTTGTTCTAGCCAAAGGAAGCCTCACAAGTAATTCAAGTAATGAAGGAGAGATAAGAAAACAACTAATAGAAAATAATCTAATAGATGCAATAGTAAATCTTCCTGCAAAACTGTTTTTTAATACTCAAATTCCTGCTTGTTTATGGTTTATCAAAAAAAATAGAAAAACAACTGATATTTTATTTATAGATGCAAGAAATCTAGGACATTTAATCAATAGAAAAAATAAAGATTTTAGCCCTGAAGATATAGAGCAAGTTGCATCTACTTATCACAACTGGAAACTTGGGAAAAGCGGGACTAAAGTCCCACATCCAAATGTCTCTGTGGGAAGTGGGACTCATACCCCGCAATATGAAGATATAAAAGGGTTTTGTAAGAGTGCTAGTATAGAAGAGGTGAGAGAACTTAAATATGTACTGACTCCTGGGCGATATGTGGGACTTGAAGAGAGTGAAGATGAGTTTGATTTTAAAGAGAGATTTACAACACTTCAAAATGAACTCTTAGAGCAGATGAACGAAGAAAAAGCACTCAACGATAGAATAATTTCAAACCTAGCTAAAATAGATATGGCGGTGGGTGATGAATGAATTAACCGTACAACAAAACATCGAACACAAAATCTTTACGATTCGCGGTGTGCAAGTGATGATAGATAGAGATTTGGCAGAACTTTACGGTGTAGAGCCAAAAAGACTTGGTGAGCAAGTCAAAAGAAATATTGAGAGGTTTCCAGATGAGTTTAGATTTCAGCTAACAGAAGATGAAAAAAATGAACTGGTCGCAAATTGCGACCGGTTACAACCTCTAAAACATTCTTCATCATTGCCCTATGTCTTCACGGAGCAAGGCGTATCTATGCTATCAGCAGTCCTGCGAAGCGATACGGCAATACAGACAAGCATCAATATCATCAACAGTTTTGTCACAATGCGAAAGTATCTACTCCAAAATGCATCGCTTTTTCAAAGAGTAGAAAAATTAGAGCTTGACCAAAAGCAGACCAACCAAAAGCTAGAATCGGTACTGAGTGCCCTTGAATCCAAATCCATTACCCCAAAACAAGGGGTATTTTTCGATGGGCAGATTTTTGATGCATATGCACTTATGAGTGAGATAGTCAAAAAAGCGACACAATCGCTCATACTTATAGACAACTACATCGATGAATCGACACTCACACATCTAAGCAAAGCCGATGTAAAAGTCAAAATTACAATTCTTACCAAAACCATCACCAAGCAATTAGAACTTGATATCAAAAAATACAACGCCCAATACGGCAACCTAAGAGCAGTGGAGTTTGCAAGTTCTCATGATAGATTTCTCATCATCGACGCTAGGGAGATATATCACATCGGAGCAAGCCTCAAGGATCTGGGCAAAAAATGGTTTGCTTTTTCGCTGTTAGAGGTAGAAAGCTTTGGACTGATGGAGCGAGTCAAAAAGGTGGTGGGTGATGAATAACATCTTAGAGCAAAATGATTTTGTAGATGTTGAATTTTTCCGATTAGTGTCGGATACCGTCGTTAAACCGTCGGATACCGCCGGATATGTGCAGGATTCGGATGATTACGGACGATTATGGACGATTACGGACGATTACGGACAATTAACAAAAGAAGAGCAAGAGATATTGCTTTATCTTCTGGATAATAAAACCATATCAAGAAAAGAAGCTATAGAAATTATAGGAGTTCAAAAGACTAAAGCTCATGAGATACTAAGCGAGTTGGTAGAAAAACATCTTATTACAAGAGATGGGCAAGGTAGAAACACACACTACAAACTTTCAAAGGCGGTGGGTGATGAGTAGTTGGAGAGAGTGTAAGTTGGGGGATGTTGCGAAACTTTCTAAAAAATCATGGAAAGTTGGAGATGAACAAATGCCTTATATCGGGCTTGAACATATCGAAGAAGCAAAACTTAGACTTAATGATATTGGAAAATCTGATGATGTTGCAAGTAACAAATTTAGATTTCAAGCTGGAGATACTCTTTTTGGAAAACTGAGGCCATATTTTAGAAAAGTTGTGAAGCCTAATTTTGATGGTATTTGCTCAACTGATATTTGGGTAATAAATCCACAAAAAGGTATTGATAAAGACTTTATATTTTATTTTTTTGCCAACAAAGAATTGGTTGATATTTCATATTCTGCTTCAGGTGGCACAAGGATGCCAAGGGCTGATTGGGATTTTTTGTCCCAAACAGTTTGGAATATTCCACCCCTTGAAGAACAAAAAGCAATAGCAGAAGTATTGAGTAGCCTTGATGATAAGATAGACCTTCTTCATCGCCAAAACCAAACCCTAGAATCCCTCGCCCAAACTCTTTTTAGACAATGGTTTATCGAAGAAGCAAAAGAGGAGTGGGAGGAAGGTACGGTTGGGGATATTGCAATATTAAAAAGTGGAAAATCAAGACCAAAAGAAGAATCAGAAATTAATAATATTCCAATATATGGTGGAAATGGGATTTTAGGTTTTACAAATCAACATAATATAGATGGTGAAACAATTATAATTGGTCGTGTTGGTGCATACTGTGGAAGTTTATATATGGAAAATAAACCAATATGGGTTTCAGATAATGCACTAATTGCCAAACCAAAAAATGCACTTTACTCGAAGTATTTATTTTATCTTTTGAAAGAAAATGAATTAAATTCTATGGCAGAAGGTTCGAGCCATCCATTACTCACACAAGAACCAATAAAATCAATACAAATTTTTGTACCACCAGAATTAAAATTAATAGAATTTAACGAGCAAGTCAATACATGGTATGAAAAAACAAATGAAAATAAAAAACAAATCAAAACATTAGAAAACTTGCGAGATACACTTTTACCAAAGCTTTTGAGTGGGGAAGTCAAAATAAATTTAGGAAAATTAAAATGATAAATCCACAATCACTTACTGAACGCCTACTTTTTTCAACCATAAAAATTAATACAAATAATGGAAGTGGAACGGGATTTCTTTTCCATTTTAAAGATGGAGAAAATGAATATCCTGTGATTATTACAAATAAACATGTTGTTGAAGGCTCTGATGTTGTCAATTTGTCATTACATATTGGAGAAAAAGGCAAACCGACAAATGATAATTTGATAATAAACTATCCTTTTCATTGGATAAAACATCCAAAATATGATTTATGTTGTGCTTTTTTTAATCCATTAGTAGAATGGTGCAAAACACAATTTGGTAAAGATATTTTTTATATACCTTTTCAAGAAGATGATATATGGAGCAATGCTCAATTGAATGATCTGAAAACTATGGAAGATATTGTGATGATAGGTTATCCTACTGGTTTATGGGATGAAGCACATAACTTACCATTATTTCGTAAAGGTGTTACATCTTCTCATCCAGCATTAAATTTTAATGGAAAAAGTGAGGGTGTAATTGATGCTGCATGTTTTCCAGGTTCATCAGGTTCTCCTGTATGTATACTAAATGAAGGAAGTTATGTAGATAAATTCAATAATACAAAAATGGGGATGGTGAGATTTTCTCTTCTTGGAGTTTTATATGCAGGACCTATATATGATGCTCAAGGTAATATAAATATAAGAGAAATACCAACCAAACAAGAGGCTTTTTCGAGTACTCATATAATGATAAATTTGGGTTATTACATTAAAGCATCTGAAATACTAGAATTGAAAAAAGAAGTTTTAAATATTGTTAAATCAGGTAATAAATGAATCAGAAAGAATTTGTGATGAAATCGAAAAAAGTACTATAAATGCATAATATATTTGAAATACTAAAATATGATTCTAATTTGACAATTGATGACTATAACCAAGTTACGAAAGAAGTTTTTTTTAAATACTTTAAAGATGAATCAACATTTATAAAAAATAATGAGTTATTGAGAACAGAACTTGTAAATTATATAAAATATATAACGAAAAATGAAAAGTCTGAAAAATTATTTGAAAAAATTTTTAAAATCTTTAAAATCTTTAATGATGCAATTTTGAAAGATAAAAGCAATGTAATAAAAGAGTTAACATCGAATTTATTAACAATTTCAAAAACTGATAGCTTATATTTAGCATATTATATTAGGCAACCTAAAGATATTTCATCATACTCTCAAAGAGAATTGGCAGAGTATTATTTTGATGTGATAGGTTATACATTGGAGAGTTGCTATAAACCACGAATAGAATTATTTTATAAAATGTATAAATTTAATCAAAATGGAATATTTGAAAATTTAACATCCAAAACTTTTGGAGATATATTAAATTTGATAGATAATTTTGATGAATTAACTAAAGATACAATATTTAATATTGTATTTAGTCAATGGAGAAATATTGCAGAGCACAAAGATTTTGATATTACCAAAGATAATATTCAAGTAAGATATGGGCAAGTAAATAATCGTAAAAATGAAATCATGAGTCATTCCCAGCTAAAAGAGATTGCTTTTTATATAAATCATGTTTACAATGTTTTAAGATTGGCAGAAGTACTTACTTATTTGAATTATATAGATGAAATAATGGCTTCTGATGAAACAAAAAATATAAAATTTGACATAAGAACAGAAAGTTCTTTGTTGCATATTATACATAATTTACAAACTGTTGGTTTTAAATTTCATTCTTTTGATGATAAGAGTAATATTTTTACATTGAATCTTTATATGAAGTTAAACAATGATATTCAAGAGTCAATTATTCATGCTTCACAGTTGTTTACGAAAATTGCTATAGCAATAGATAATGATGATTTTCAACAAGATAGATTTAACAAACTTAAAATAAATATTTTAGATAAAAATGATTTTATTGTAGCAAATGCCATAACTGATTTACAATCTTGTATTGACTTTTCTTTTAGTAAAATTGATATGAATGAGCTTATCGAAAATATAAAATTTCAGATTGATATAAGAGAGAGTTTAGAATGACAAAAGATTTAACAATATCAAACATTTGCAAGCAAAATGTACTTAATGAAATCTTACAAGACGACATGAATGTCGCCGACATCTTCAAAAGTTCGTATTTAAGGTATCTATATTTAAAAAATTTGGATTCTGAATGTTGAAAAATATAAATATTCAAGATGAAAATAAATTGAACTTATTAAACATGAAATGGCAAGTACTATTTGAAGAAATCAAGAAATCCAAACAAAATATATGTGTTATCCCAAAAAATAGTGAATTGCTCAGATTACTAATAACAGGAGAAGATCATAGATTTAAATTTCATAGTGGTGTAGATGTAATTGCACTAATAAGAGCTTCTTGGAAAACACTTATTTTGAAACAAAGAGAGGGTGGATCGACAATAGCTATGCAATTAGTTCGTGTTTTAACTGGAAAATATGATAAGACTATAGATAGAAAGTTAGAAGAGATGTTTTTGGCTTATAAACTTACCAAATATGTTTCAAGACAAGAAATTTTATCTTTGTATTTATCAGTTGCATATTTTGGATGGAATATGCATGGCATTAGTGAGGCTTGCAAAGTATTAAAATTAAATTTAAATAATTTAACTCTTGAAGAATCAGCAAGTTTAATTGCTCGCTTGAAGTATCCAGAACCAAAAAATATTTCAGAACAGAGGAATATTCAAATTAAAAATAGAACAAATTATATATTAAAACGGTACAACACATTAAAAATCAAGGATAAATATGCTTCCTTTTAAAGTTCCATCAATATTTCAAGATTTCTCAGAACAATATCCTAAAGCACATCAAATTCAAACTATTGCAAAAAGCGGTGGAAATACTGCAAGAAATTCAATTGCTAGATTATGGCTTTCGGAGGGAATACCTTATGCTTTTAAAGAATCGCCTATTTTATATGAGGAAATTCGTTCATGGATTGCAACACGATTAGATATTGATCCCAAAGAGATAAGTATGACAGGTAGCGGTCGTATTGGACAATCCCTGGCTCCTTCAAAATTAGGAACAGATTTTAGTGAAAAATCAGACTTAGATCTTTTTATCATATCAGAAAATTTACTTAATAGATTACGAAATGATTTTAATAGTTGGTCTTTTGATTTTGAATCTGGTTGTGTTAAACCTAGTAATGATAGAGAAGAAAAGTTTTGGAAAGATAATTTATCAAGAGGACACACATATTTCTCGCGAGGATTTTTTGATGCTAAATTGATTCCAAATTATAACAAGTATACTTGTGCTTCAAATATTGCAAATACAATGTGGATGTTAAAAGCTAAACTTGATGTGACACCAAATGCACCAAAAGTTTCAGAAGCTAGTGTTCGTTGCTATAAAACTTGGGCAGATTTTGTAAGACAAGTATCAATTAATCTTGCATGATATTAATATTTTAGGATAAACAAAATGACAACCGAACTAAACAACCAAATCATCATTTATAAGGACACAAACGGCGTACTAAAGATAAATGACAATGCTTTAGTATTTTTGGCACTTATGACAGCCAAAAGCGACCCTGAACACAAAAATACAGTGATAAATCTGATGGTGAATATTTTGGAGGATTAAAGAGATGGATAAACAACTACAAACAACAGCACAAGAGTTTTCAAATTTTGTCATTTTCAAAATAGATAATTCAAAAGTAAATATTGATGTAAAATTTGAAGATGCGACTTTATGGCTAACTCAAAAACAAATAGCAGAGCTTTTTGAAAAAGGTAGAAGTACTATAAGTGGTCATCTTATAAATATATTTGAAGAAAATGAGTTGGATGAAAAAGTGGTATGTCGGGATTTCCGACATACCACTTCACATGGTGCGATAGAGGGGAAAACACAAGAAAAAAGTGTCAAATATTATAATCTAAAAGCTATAGTAGCAGTAGGTTATAGAGTAAATTCTCATAGGGCTACACAGTTTAGAAAATGGGCAACTACAATACTTGAAGAGTACATCATCAAAGGTTTTGCTATGGATGATGAAAGACTAAAGGCTGTAAAACATTTTGGACAAGATTATTTCGATGAGCAACTAGACCGTATAAGAGAAATACGACTAAGTGAGAGAAGATTTTATCAAAAAGTGACAGATATTTATGCACTAAGTGCTGATTATGATAAAAATGATTCTTTAACAAAAGAGTTTTATGCAACAGTTCAAAATAAAATGCACTGGGCAATTACAGGCAAAACAGCAGCAGAGACAATCTACAGTGAAGCAGATGCCGAAAAAATATATATGGGGCTTAAAACTTGGAAAAAATCACCAGAAAAAAAGATATTAAAATCTGATGTAACAATTGCAAAAAATTATCTAAACGAAGAACATATCGAGCAACTTAAACGGATAGTATCAGCTTATTTGGATTTGGCAGAAGATAGAGCTTTAAGAGGTATTGTTATGAATATGAAAGATTGGATAGTGTTTTTAGATAAGTTTTTGGCACTTTCTGATTATCCAATACTACTAGACAATGGGAAAATCTCAGCACTTGAAGCAAAACTCAAAGCAGAAGCAGAATATGAAAAATATAGAGTGATTCAAGATAAAGAATATTTGAGTGATTTTGACAAACTACTACTTGAGATGGAAGATAAATAATGGGTAAATTTACAGAAGAAAAATTAGAATTAGCATTTATAGAGTTACTTGGAAATCAAGGTATCGTTTACCAATACGGTAAAGAGATAAAAAGAAGTGAAAGTGAAGTTTTAATAGAAGATGATTTGAGAAACTATTTGAAAGATAGATATAAAACTGAAAATATTTGTGAAAGTGAAATCATGCAAATAGTGCGAAAACTTCACTCTTACCCAGCAAGTGATTTGTATGATTCTAACAAATCTATAATGAAACTAATATCTGATGGATTTATTCTAAAAAGAGAAAAAGCAGATGATAAAGATATTTATATAGAGTTTATCAATTATGATGATGTTGAGTCAAACAATTTCAAAATAGTAAATCAACTTGAAATTGTAGGATATGAAAAAAGAATACCTGATGGGATACTCTATATCAACGGTTTGCCTTTGGTTGTGTTTGAGTTCAAAAGTGCTATTAGGGAAGAAGCTACTATTTATGATGCTTTTGTACAGCTTACTACTAGATACAGACGAGACATACCAGAGCTTTTCAAATACAACGCATTTTGTATCATCAGTGATGGGGTCAATAACAAAGCTGGGTCATTTTTCGCACCTTATGAGTTCTTTTATGCTTGGAGAAAAATCACAGGTGATGAGGTAGATGTGGATGGTATTGCGTCTATGAACTCAATGATACAAGGGATGTTTGAGAAAGAGCGACTTTTGGACATAATTCATAATTTTATTTATATGCCTGATAAGTCAAAAAAAGAGGAAAAGATAGTTTGTCGTTATCCGCAATACTATGCCGCAAGAAAACTATATGAAAATATAAAAGTTCATCAAAGACCTCAAGGTGATGGAAAAGGTGGTACATATTTTGGGGCTACTGGGTGTGGTAAGAGTTTTACTATGCTTTATCTTACAAGGCTTTTGATGAAAAGTATATATTTTTCAAGTCCAACTATCATACTTATTACAGATAGAACAGACCTAGATGTACAGCTAAGTAGTCAGTTTTCAAATGCAAAAGGATTTGTAGGTGATGATGGAATTGTAAGTGTAAAGAGTAGGGTAGATTTGAGAGAAAAACTTCAAGGGCGTGAGAGTGGAGGAGTATTCTTGACTACTATTCATAAATTTACAGAAGATTTGGAGATACTAAGTCATAGAACTAATATCATAGTTATATCAGATGAAGCCCATAGAAGCCAAATCAACCTAGACCAAAAAGTAAAAGTGACCAAAGATGGAGTGAAAAAAACATACGGTTTTGCAAAATATTTGCATGATTCTTTGCCAAATGCTACTTATGTAGGATTTACAGGAACACCTATTGATGCCACACTAGATGTATTTGGTGATGTGGTAGATAGCTATACTATGACTGAATCTGTAAGAGATGAGATAACAGTACGAATAGTATATGAAGGAAGAGCTGCAAAGGTACTACTAGATAATAGTAAGCTGAGAGAAATTGAGAAATATTATGATGAGTGTGCAGAAGTTGGGGCTAGTGAGTACCAAATAGAAGATAGTAAAAAAGCTATGTCAAATATGAGTCAGATTCTTGGTGATGCAGATAGAATAAAAGCTCTAGCAAAAGATTTTGTGGAACATTATGAAAAAAGAGTAAGTGAGGGAGCTACACTAAAAGGTAAAGCTATTTTTGTATCTAGTTCAAGAACAATTGCTTATTCACTTTTTAAAGAGTTGATAGCTTTAAGACCATCTTGGAATGAATTAAGAGTTTGTGATGATGAAATTGAACTTAGTGATAAAGATAAAAAAGAGATACTTCCTCTTGAAAAACTAAAAATGATTATGACTCGAAATAAAGATGATGAAACAAAGTTGTATAAAATATTAGGAACAAAAGAGTATAGAAAGACTTTAGATACTCAGTTTAAGAATGAAAAATCAAACTTCAAAATAGCTATTGTTGTAGATATGTGGCTTACTGGGTTTGATGTACCATTTTTGGATACTATTTATATAGATAAACCTATACAGCAACACAATCTAATCCAAACTATATCAAGGGTAAATAGAAAATTTGAGGGTAAAGAAAAAGGGCTTGTTGTTGATTATATAGGGATAAAAACTGCTATGAACAAAGCACTAAAACAATTTTCACAAATAGATAGTCAAAATTTTGAAGATATAAATGCTTCAATAGTAGCAGTAAAAGACCAACTTGATTTGTTATCCAAACTTTTTCATAGATTTGATAATAGCAAATATTTTAGTGGAAGTGGATTAGAACAGCTAGAATGTCTAAATCTTGCAAGTGAATATGCACAGCTAACTCGTGAGTTGGAAACTAGATTTATGTATATAGTAAAAAGACTAAAATCAGCTTATGATATTTGTTGTGGTAGTGAAGCATTTAGTGAACTAGAAAAAGACCAAATACATTTTTATTTGGCTGTTCGTTCAATCATTATTAAACTTACCCGTGGAGTAGCTCCAGATACTGCACAAATGAATATAAAAGTAGCCAAAATGATAGAAGAAGCACTAAAAAGTGACGGTGTTGAAGAGATTTTCAAGCTCGGAAGTGATAATGAAAGTAAGATAGATATTTTTGATGAGGACTATATCAACAAAATCAGCAAAATAAAACTCCCAAATACTAAGATAAAACTACTTCAACAGCTACTTGCAAAAGCATTAGAAGAGTTCAAAAAAGTAAATAAAGTCAAAGGGCTTGAATTTAGTAAGAAATTTACAGCTTTGGTAGAAAAGTACAATGAAAGAAAAGAAGAAGATGTACTTGTAAGTGATGTTTTAAATGACTTCACAGATGAAATAATCGACCTTTATCATGCACTTAGAATTGAAAAAGAATCATTTGGAGATTTGGGAATAGATTTTGAAGAAAAAGCATTTTATGATATTTTAAGATCTATAGCTATGAAATATGATTTTTCATATCCCGAAGAAAAGCTCATAGCACTTGCAAAAGAAGTAAAGCTGGTAGTAGATGATAAATCAAAATATACAGACTGGAATATAAGAGAAGATATAAAAGCGGAATTAAAAGTAGATTTGATAATGCTTTTGGCAAAACACGGTTATCCACCTATTACAAAAGATGAAGTTTTCAAAGAGATATTTGAACAAGCTGAGAATTTCAAAAAATACAATTCAAAATAGTTGATTGTGAATTGTATTTGTTATATTTTTAAATTGGCATTTGCAAACTTTTGATACAAAGTTTGTGTTGTCTTGCAAAATACTCTTCCATAAAATCCCCTTAGTTGTTGTTTTTAGTCGCTTTTATCGCACATAGCGGACAATATCCGCTAATAGCAAAGGCTATAGGAATAAGTCCGATAAGTGCAAAATAACTATCAAAATAAAGCCCAACTATAATAATAGCTACACCTATGATAATTCTAAGCCATTTGTTTGGTTTTTTTATACCGCAAGTCATAATTTCTCCTATTCAAAAATATTTTGTGTTATTCCAAAATACCAACTTTTTGTGGCATCTGCTGTTGCATTGTCTGCATTTTCAAATAACTCTGTTTTTACTTTTACTTCACCATTTTCAAGATAAGCTTGATGCGTAACTGCTATTGCTGTGCTTTTGCTTACCATTGAATAACATACATTTGCTGGTAGTTTTAAGCCAAATTCAGGATTTTGTCCTTTTAAAATTTTGCCTATTTGCTCACCTAGTATAATACCACTTGAGTGTGCCATTTGAGCACTTTTTGGGAATGGATATTCACCTACTATATCGCCTACTAGATAAATATTTTCATCATTTAGACTTTGAAACGATGGTGCTTTTACCCTTGCCCATCCTTGAGAATTGACAGCCAAGCCACTTTGAGATATCAAAGATGAAGCTTTGTTTGATGGGATGATATTGGCATCATCAAAATTTAATACTTTTTTTACGAAAGCTTTAGAGCTAGTATCAAATGTGTCATAAGTGATAGCTTTGTTTTTTGTATCTATATTTGTGATATTGCTAGTAGGCAAATACTCTATATAATCTTTGTACAATGTATCAAAAGCTTCCAAAAATCCTTTTGCTTTGGTGGTTGGCTTTTCTCTAGGGTCTAGTATCACAACTTTTGCATTTAGGTTTTTTTCTTTGAAATATGATGCTACTAATGCCGCTCTTTCATAAGGTGCTGGTGGACATCTGTATGCTCCTTTTGGTACAGTGATGACAAATGTACCACCTTTGAACTCTTCTATTTTTTTCTTAAGGCTTAGTTGCTCATATCCACCTGTATAGCTAGCTGGATAAAGTGTCGCACACTCTTTTGCTTTTGTTTCATCAAGCCCGTAAGTACTATAATCATATTCTATTCCTGTAGCTACTACCAAAATAGAATATTCATACTCTTTGTCAAGTGTAGAGATTGTTTTTTTCTCTTTATTTATTGATATTACTTTCTCATTTACTACTTGATAGTTATATTTACTAGCAGGTTGTAGTGGAGAAAAAAGCAAATCATCATATTTTGCTTCCAATGCTTCACCAAACCAAAGGTTGCTATATGGGCACGATGCAAAAAGATTTTTTGGCTCAAATACTAGTATTTCGCTATTTTTTTCATGTAGTCTAATGTTTTTTGCAACTGTAAGTCCTGCATATCCACCACCTATGATGATAACTCTTTTTTTGTTTTGTACTTTGTTTATAGCATTAGTACTTGATGCTGTGTTGTGACTTGGTGTGCTTGCATAAGTGTTGGTTAGTGCAACTGTAGTGCTTAAAACACCAAGTTTTAGTAAATCTCGTCTATCCATTTTGTCCTCTCTTTCTTTTAATTTTTGGAATCTTAACATATTTTAAATTTAATGTCAAGTATCTTGACAGAAATAGTCAAGTTTGATATAATGTCAAGAAAAAACAAAGGATTTTTATGAAATATACAACAAAAGCGTTACATACAAAGTATCCCAAAAGCGATATTTACGGAGCTTTGAGGATTCCTATATATCAAAATGCAGCATTTGAATATGGATCATCTCAAGAACTAGAAGATGTGTTTACTGGTAAAATTGCAGGTCATACATACTCTCGTGCTACAAATCCAACTATTGAAGAGCTGGAAAATAAGATAAAATCTATCACTTCATCTTTGGGAGTAGTAGCAACTTCTAGTGGGATGTCAGCTATTTCAAACACTCTTTTTGCCCTTTTGAAAAGTGGAGACAATATCATAACTACCAATAAACTTTTTGGTCATACATTATCTTTTTTTCAAAATACACTTGTGGATTTTGGGATAGATGTAAGGTATGTTGATATAAATAGTACGGAATCTATAAAAAACAGTATTGATGAAAAAACAAAAGTGATATTTTTTGAGACAATCAGTAACCCAGAGCTTATAATCCCTGATATAAAAGCTATTACAGCTTTGGCAAAAGAGCGGAATATTGTCTCAGTGGTAGATACTACAATGAGCCCTTTTTATATCTTTGATTCAAAAAAATATGGTGTTGATATAGATGTGATTTCAGCTACTAAGTATATATCAGGTGGAGGGACTGCTGTTGGAGGACTTATTATAGACAATGGTAATTATGACTGGAGTAAGTATCCAAATATAGAAAAATTCTATACAAAATTTGGTGCAAATGCTTTTATTTCTAAGCTCAAAAAACAAACATTTAGAAATATAGGCTCTTGCCTTAGTCCACAAAATGCTTATCTTTTATCTCTTGGACTTGAAACCATAGCACTTAGAGCGGATAGAACAAAAGATAATACAAAAGATGTGGCATATTTTTTATTGGACCATCCAAAAGTAAAAAGCGTAAATTATCCATTGCTAAAAACAAATCCATATTATGATAGAGCAAAGGAGTATTTCTTATTCCCAAGCTCAATTCTTACATTTGATTTGGAAGATAAACAGAGTGCTTATGAGTTCATGGATAAGCTATCTTTAGTAAGAAGAAGTACCAATATACAAGATAACAAAAGCTTGATAATAGCCCCATATCATACAATATATTCAGAATATAGTGATGAGCAAAAAAGTAGTTTTGGGCTAAGAAGTGGGACTTTGAGACTAAGTGTTGGGATAGAAGATAGTGAGGATTTGATAGAAGATTTAAGACAAGCTTTGGAGGTAATATGAAAAAAATAGTATTAATAGCTATATTTATAGCTCAGGTCATATATGCAAGTAGCTTATATAGTGGAGACCCATATAAAGGGCAGGTTTATTATAGATTTTTTATAGCACCTCAAGTTGGTGTAAATGGTGCTGTGTTTACAAAACAATTCACAAAACAAGAGTGGAAAGAAAAGTTTGCAAATAGTGGCAAAAAGTTTTTTAGTGAACTTAATATTTCAAATCATGCAATTGATAGTGAAATATTACAACATTTGGAAGCATTTTGTATATATTATGCAAGTGACAGTGATGTAGTTCCAAATTGTGGAAGCTGAGGAAGAAAGAATCTACTATTATAGCAGATACAAAATGGAAAAATATCACCAATAAAAAAGATATAAGTCAAGCAAAATTAGTATATGATTATTATAATTTGGAGAAATTAGAAAGACTGAATTTGAGAGTTGTTTATTTTGATTTAGAAAGACAATGAATATTTATATCATATAAGTAAAATTATTGTAGCTATTTGTATAGTCATCAAGTTTTGAAATAGGGATATTAAACTGTGCTTTAATCCCTTGTCTAGCTTCATCCCAAAAAGAAAGTAGTTTGCAATCACGATTGTTGCCTGTATCAAAGTCGCAAATAGAGCCATCAAGTGCTTCAATTATCTCTAATACTGAGATGTCTTTTGCATCACGCGCCAATACATATCCACCTTTTGCACCTCTTATGCTTTTGAGAATATTTGCATTTTTTAGAATGAGCAGAATTTGCTCCAGATAGTTTTGTGGCAAATCCATCTTGGCAGCAATCTCAACACTTTTTACTGGATTTTGAGTTGAGTTTTGATAGATGTAATAAGTAGAAATTACTCCATACACACCTTTTGTTGATATCCCTGCCATTATTTAATTACCAAATCCTTTTATTCAATTATTCCAATTATAACATATTAATCATTAGATATTATATTTAGAGGTTCTTAACATTTTATATGATAGAATTTGTCTATATTGATATAAGGAAATTTATGGAACAGCAAACACTGGCAATTCATGCTGGATATGATAAAACATTTGGACATGGTAGTATGAGTGTACCAATAGAGCAAACTACTGCTTATGCTTTTAGAGATAGTGAACATGCGGCAAATTTATTTAGCCTAAAAGAACTAGGTCCTATATATTCAAGACTTACAAATCCAACTTTGGATGTACTTGAAAAGAGATATGCAGCTTTGGAAAAAGGAGCTAGTGCTATAGCAGTTGCATCTGGGCAATCAGCTATATTTTATGCTATAGCCAACCTAGCAGAAGCTGGGGATAATATCATCATATCAAACAAACTCTATGGTGGTAGTGTCACACTTCTTACTCATACTATTAAGAGATTTGGAATAAATGCAAAAGTGTTTGATTGTGAAAATCCAACTGATTTAGAAGCTCTTATAGATGACAAAACAAAAGCTATATTTTTTGAATCTTTATCAAACCCACAAATAGCTATAAGTGATGTAGAAAAGATAGTATCAATAGCTCAAAAGCATGGAGTTATGACAGTATGTGACAACACAGTAGCCACTGCTGCATTATTCAATCCAATTTCTTGGGGTGTGGATATAGTAGTACATTCTATGTCAAAATATACTGATGGTCAAGGAAGAGCAATAGGTGGTATAGTAGTTGAAAGAAATGGTTTAAATGAATTTTTTGCCAATTCAAGTAGATATTCACACTTCAGCTCTCCAGATGAGAGCTATCATGGTTTAGTTTATACTAGCTTACCATTGCCTTGCTTTTGTCTAAGAATTAGACTTGCACTTCTTAGAGATATAGGGGCATGTTTGAGTCCTTTTAATGGGTGGTTACTTATTAATGGACTTGAAACTTTGGATTTAAGAGTAGAAAAACACTCACAAAATGCTCTTGAAGTGGCAAAGTTTTTAACAACAGCCGCAAATGTAAAAGCAGTAAATTATCCATCACTAAAATCAAGTAGTGCAAATACAAAAGTAAATAAATATTTCAAAAATGGATATGCAAGTGGATTATTGTCTTTTGATGTGGGAAGTTTTGAAGAAGCAAAACATATCATAGATAGTGTCAAGCTATTTAGTGTAGTGGTAAACATAGGAGATAGCAAATCCCTAATAGCCCACCCAGCTAGCACAACCCACTCTCAAATACCTCAAGATGAGCTTATAAAATCAGGAATAAACCCTGCAACTATAAGACTAAGTATTGGACTTGAAGACCCAAAAGATTTGATAGCAGATTTGACGCAAGCGTTTAATTAAAGTACTGAGGTACTTAGGTGCTGAGGTACTAAGTTTTTTTACTCAGTACCTTAGTCACTCAGTACCTCAGTACCTTCTTCAAAAAGGAACAAAATGAAATACGCAAAAAGTGTAGTAGAACTTATAGGAAATACTCCATTAGTCAAAATAAAGTTATCTAGTGATGATGCATTGGTATTAGGCAAGTGTGAGTTTATGAATCCTACCCATTCAGTCAAAGACAGAATAGGGTACAACATGATAAAAGTTGCACTTGAAAATGGTACTATAAACAAAGAGACTACGATAATAGAGCCAACAAGTGGAAATACAGGTATTGGACTTGCTAGTGTTTGTGCTAGTATGGGGATGAAATTAGTCCTTACAATGCCTGCATCTATGAGTATGGAAAGAAGACAGCTTCTTAGTGCTTTGGGTGCAACACTAGAACTTACTCCTGCTGAACTTGGGATGAATGGAGCGGTTAATAAAGCTATAGAATTGGTCAAAAATACACCAAATTCATATATGTTATCTCAATTTGAAAATGATGCAAATGCTGATATACATAGGCTCACCACCGCAAAAGAGATACTAAAAGATACTGATGGCAAAATTGATATTTTTGTAGCTGCTGTTGGAACTGGAGGAACAATTACTGGAATTGGGCAAGTATTAAAACAGTACAATCCCAATATTCAAGTGATTGCAGTAGAGCCTGCAAGCTCACCAGTACTAAGTGGCGGTTCTCCCGCACCTCATAAAATCCAGGGCATTGGGGCTGGATTTGTCCCTAAAGTTTTGGATACTTCTATATATGATGAGGTGATTAAAGTATCAAATGAAGATGCTTTTGAAACATCAAGAAAGTTAGCTAATACAGAGGGGCTTTTGGTAGGAATTTCAGCTGGAGCTAATGTATTTGCAAGTAGTTTGGTTGCATCAAGAGCCGAGAATAAAGGTAAAACAATAGTTACAATTCTTTGTGATACAGGTGAGAGATACCTAAGCTCAGGATTGTACGAATAACTTATAAGATAGATTCCGTGTCAAGCACGGAATGACGGAGTTCTAGTCATCCTGAGACTTTATGTCATTCTGAGTTTTCCTGTCATCTTGAGCTTGACTCAGGATCTTCTTTAGATTCCGTGTCAAGCACGGAATGACGCCATCCTCAGTCTTTAAGTTCCACCAAAATATCATAAATTTCATCTTTGTGCTTGACTACTGTATCTACTATTTTTGGATCAAAGTGTAGTCCACTTTGTTCTTGTAAATATGCGATAACATCTTCAAATGGCCAAGCATCTTTATAACATCTTTTTGAATTAAGTGCATCAAGTACATCACAAATTGCCACTATTTTGGCATATATATGAATTGCATCTCCACCTTTACCGCTTGGATAACCGCTACCATCGTATTTTTCATGGTGTTCAAGAGCTATAATAGATGATGCTTGTAAAATCTTTCTTTTAGAATATCTGAGCATTTCATATCCAATTTGTGCATGAAATTGAACTTTTGCATACTCTTCTGGGGTTAGTTTGCCATTTTTGAGTAGAATTTCATCTTCTATTGCTATTTTACCGATATCATGAAGCTGACTAGCTATATAAATAAGCTCTGATTCATCCTCGCTAAAGCCTAGTTTTAATGCTATTAGTTTTGATATTCTACCCACTCGTTTTACATGATTGGCTGTTTCTTTGCTTCTATGCTCTGCTATCATCCCTATTGAGTGAAGTGTTTCTTTTAGAGTTTCTTCTATCTCTATATTTAGATCTTTTAATTCAATATTTTTGATTTCAAGTTCTTGATTTTTTGTATGGATATGCTCAATCAATTTATTTACATCTTCAACTGTTTGTAAAAGTTCTTTAGTCTTGAAGTGATTAGTATCAATTTTTGTATGATGCATCAGGGAATGACCAAATCTATCTATTAATATTTCTAATGGTTTTACAATATAATCATTGATAGTTTTGATAGATTTTAATAAAGCAAAAATAATGAAAACAACTAAAAATAAGATAATAGTAACAATATATAACATAGATAAATTTTTGTATTGACTTAGATTTATATCAATTTCAACTACACCCAAAACTGTACCTTCACTTACTTTATGACACTCTAGACAATTAAGTGTACTTGTAGAAGAAGCAATATATGGAATGTATGCTTTTAAAGATGCATTATTCATAGTTTCCATTACATTAAAAATAGCTTTTCCATTGGCTAAAACACTATGAGAATTTTCTGTAATTTCTTTTTCAATAGTTGATAATCCATATTGTTTATTTACATGACTAGAACGAACAATATCAATATTATTTATGTTGTAAGTAGATTTAATCTCATTTAGGAAATAATCTCTATTATCCATAATTCCACTTTTCATATGGGCAGTTAATCCAGCTTTAATAACTTCAGCCATAGCAGTAGCTTTGTCTTTTGCATTATCAATAGAAAGCTGTCTAAAACCAAATGTTACAGTAATAATAACTATAAAAGATAAAAGTGCGAATATAATACCAAATCGCTTTGTTACTATAGATTTTATACTTTGCATAATTTTCCTTTAACTTTATCGACATTGAGGAATTGTAGCAGAAATCAGTATAAATAAATATTATAAAACAGTATTCTTAGTAATAAAAAAACTAATTTATAAAAAAATAATATAAATTTCATTTATAATTCAAGCATAATTTCTTGAATTTTTAAGAGTATTCTAAAATGTATTTTAAAAGTTATTTTATAAAGTGAATTTTGTATATAGTGTGGTTGCGTGATAGTTAGAGGAAGAAAAACTATAAGGAATAGATATTGCATATTAGATAATAAATACTTTTTATAAGTTGGTGTACTATGGCTTTGATAAACGATACAACTCTTCGTGATGGTGAACAAGCTCCATATGTGGCATTTAATACAAAAGAAAAAATACAAATTGCTAAATTGCTTTACCAAAATGGTGTAGATGAGCTAGAAATTGGTATTCCAGCGATGGGAAGCAAAGAGCAATCTGATATAAAAGAGCTCATCAATCTAAAACTACCAATTCGTATGATGAGTTGGAATAGGGCAATAATAAGTGACCTTGAAAGCTCTTTGGAGTGTGGATTGAGGGCTGTTGACTTATCTATTCCCGTATCCAAAACACTTATAGAAATCAAATACAAAAATGATATAGATAAAATATTTAGAAATTTAGAAGAGACTATTACTTTGGCAAAACAAGAGGGATTGTTCATTTGTATTGGCTCAGAAGATAGCTCAAGGGCTGATATTGGGTTTTTGAAAGAGATTATTAGTTTTGTAGAAAATTTGGGTGCTGATAGATTTAGATATTGCGATACTATCGGGATTTTGAGACCTTTGCAAACATACCAAATCATATCTCAAATCAAAGAATCATCAAATATCGAGATAGAAATGCACACACACAATGACTTTGGTATGGCAACTGCAAATGCAATAGCTGGGATTGAAGCAGGGGCAAGTAGTGTCAATACAACAGTAATTGGCTTGGGAGAGCGTGCTGGAAATGCCTCTTTTGAGCAAGTTTTGATGAGCTTAAAATATCAATTTGCAGAAAATAGAGAGATAAACCCATCAAAACTAAAACAACTAGTCAAATTCGTAAGTATAGCTTCAAATAAGCCTATTAGTGACTCTATGCCAATAGTTGGTAAAAATATTTTTGCACATGAGAGTGGAATACATGCTGATGGAATGATAAAAAACAAACATGCTTATGAGCCTTTTAGCCCTCAAAGTGTAGGTTTGAAAAGAGACTTTCCAATAGGCAAACATAGTGGAAGCTCAACTTTGGATTATCATTTGAAAAAATGTGGTATTGAAGTGGATAAATCCAAGCTTATTAATTTGATTCAAAATGTAAGAGAGATAGTGACAAATCGAAAAAAAGTTTTGAATATACATGAATTGAAAAAGTTGTATTTATGTTCGTAAGATGGCTTAAAAAAGAGGTTTTTGATATTTACCAAGAAACTTTGGGGCTTGATAATCATATCATTTCCAAAAGCATAGTACACTCACCACATTTGAGTTTTTGTGTGGTAGATGAAAAGGATGACCTTTTGGGAATGATAAGTGGCTATGAGCTTGATAATAGTATCCAAGTCACATCATTGTATGGTAGAAATAATGAGATAAAATTGAAATTATTGAAAAGTTTTATTCAATCAGCACAAGATAAATCTATACAGACTATCATACCTTTGGATGATTTGGAACTTTTGCAAACTGTAGGATTTGAAAAATATGCTGATGTGATAGAATATGTGTCAAGTGGCAGGGCAGTAGCTTTTAATTTTACAACAAATCATGCAAAAGAGGTAAATAATCCAAACTTCTTTCAAATAGCATATAAACTAAACAAAAAAATACTTGGTGATGATTTGTACGAGTTTACATCAAATGACATGGTATCAAGCTCATCATTGAATCTTGCCACAAATTACGGATATTTACACTCTAGAGCTATGAATAAAGATATTTTGATAACACCTTTTTTGGTAGAAGATATGAATTATATGGATGCAGAAAAACTCCTTCGAGGAGTATTGCACTATAGAGGACTCAAAAAACTAAAAGCCTATATCCCAGATATTGCAGAGATTAAAGAGCTTTTTGAATCATACAAGTTTGAAAAAAAAGGGAAATTTGCATTTGTATATCATGGTGATAAACCCAAAATTAAATTGGATAATGTTTATGGGTTTTAGTTTGTAGGTTGTAGGTTGTAGGTTGTAGGTTGTAGGGCGTCATAGTCTTTTTCTTCTCTACCCTCTACCACCTACCCTCTACCACTTAAATAAAACAAGGAGAAAAAAATGGATCAAACAGAATTAAAAAAAGAACACGCAAAATTAAAAAGAATTGCAGTAGAATTTGCAGGACAAATTCATGATATAGTAGAAGATACTTTATGGACTGAATATGAACAACTTCCTATATTATCAGCAAAAGTAGTAGAAGCTGTTAAAGAGGCTAATGCTTTTAAAGAAAATAATAGTTTGTAGTTTGTAGTTTGTAGTTTGTAGTTTGTAGTTTGTAGTTTGTAGGGCGTCATAGTCTTTTTCTTCTCTACCACCTACAACCTAACACCTAAATAAGGAATATAATGCAAATAGAACATTTAGAAACATTTGGAACTATTGTTATTTGTGATTGTTCTGAGACTTCTATATCTGATGCTATAGAGATACTTCAGCACACCGACCTTCCTTACCCAAAGGCAAAAAAACTAGTCACTAAGTGTTCTCGCACTTGTTGTGATAAACCTCTTCGATTACTTTTCAATATGGTTGAGTTTGGAAAATTCGACTTAGAAGAAGTAGCTAACCTTATAAAAAAATAACACAACTTTAAATATCTTTTGGTTAAAATATTGTATATTGAGAGTGTGTAACCAAGAAGTAAATAAATACAGTTAAAATTTTGTAAATTAGTCGAAATATTGGAGAAATAATATGGGACTTATAAAAATTTACAAAAGAATAAGCTGTTATTTTACTACTTCAAAACAATGTGGCTGTTCATTGGATAGCGATTCTATTGAAAAAAGACTAGAACTAAAAATAAAAGATTTAAAACATACTTTAAAAACTAGTTCTGATAAACATATCTTAGATAGCATACAAGATGAAATCAGAGTACATCAAAGCATATTAGCAAATCTTAAAAAGGGAAAATAATGACAACGAAACTTTATTTTGAATATCCAAATTTAAACCATGAATTGTTTGATAAAATTGTTGATGAAACCAAAGAGATTGGTTATTATAACCTACCAGATGTAAATGTAGATAGCATTTACGAAAAAATAAAAAAATTCTCTGACAAAAAATATATAGTTGTAGTGGGTATTGGTGGGAGTTCTTTAGGAACTTACGCTGTGTATAATTTTTTGAAATCTGTAAAAAAGATTAATTCAAAGCTTTATTTTCTTGAAAGTACAGACCCTGTTGTGCTTAGATCAATTTCAAAAAAAATAGATTTTGATGATGCTGTGTTTTTGATTATCAGTAAATCTGGAACTACTGTTGAGACTGTATCTGTGTTTAAATATTTGTTATCAAACAAACCACTCAATAATGATAGTTATGTGATTATAAGTGATACTGGCTCACCTTTACATCAACTTGCAATTAAAAATGATATCACATACTTTGAAATACCACAAAATGTAGGTGGTAGATTTTCAGTTTTGAGCAATGTTGGGCTTGTACCTCTTGCTATGATAGGTGTAGATGTCAAAAAACTTCTTCTTGGTGCAAAACTTGTAAAAGATAATTTCTTTGCAAAAGGTAATATGTATAATTCGTTGATGAATAAGGCTTTTATGTACGCTAAAAATTCTCATACTTATGATATCAATTGTTTGTTCGGTTATAGTGAAAGTTTCCGTGGATTTAGTAGCTGGTATGTTCAGCTTTGGGGTGAGAGTCTTGGTAAAAAGCAGTTAAATAGTGAGCTTCATGTGGGGCTTACTCCTGTGGGGCTTATTGGACCAACAGATCAGCACTCTTTTTTACAGCTTATAGTAGAGGGAAAAAGAGATAAATCAGTAACATTTATAAAAGTCAAAAACTTTGACCATAATATAGAAATTCCTGATATTACTATAGAATTTCTTGAAAAAATGGATTTTGTAAATAATCACAATTTTGCAGAACTTATCAACAAACAAGCAGATTCAATAATAGAATCGCTAATCAACCTTGGTGATATTCCTTTGGATATCATAGAAATAGAGCATATTTGTGAAGAAACTATAGGGGAACTTTTTTATTATTATGAGCTTTTGACTTCTATGGTAGCAAAACTTATAGATGTAAATGCTTATGACCAACCAGGTGTTGAAGGTGGTAAAAAGATTTTAAGAGGGTATTTTAACTAACCTTATGAAAAAAAGAACCAAAATAGTAGCAACACTTGGACCATCAACTGATAGCCTAGAGAAAATTATAGCTTTGATTAGAGCTGGTGTAAATGTATTTAGGCTTAATTTTTCGCATAATACTCACGAATATCACCTAAGTGTGCTTCAAAGAATAAGAGAAGCTAGTACACAAACTGGATTGGTAATAGGTGTTTTACAAGATATTAGTGGACCAAAGATAAGAATAGGGGATTTGCAAGATACTTTTGAAATCAGTAATGGTGATATTATAGAAGTAGTAAAAGATGATATTGTAGGCTTCCAAAAAGATGATGATATCTATGTATTGAGTATTTCTCAGCCTCAAGTTTTGGATAGTTTGTCAATTGGTGATCATATATTCTTTTGCGATGGGCAAATAAGAACAAAAACAATTGAAATGAGAAGTGATAAAGTAGTCCTTGAAGTGCTAAGTCATGGGATATTATCATCTCATAAAGGGATAAATTTTCCAAATACAAAAATAGATATAGATATACTCACTTCAAAAGATATAGAAGATATCAAATGGGGTGTAGAAAATGATGTAGATTTTATGGCAATTTCATTTGTCCAAAATGCAAAAGATATGATAAAAGCTAGAAGTGTAGTAAACTCTTTTGGTGGTGATGTTGAGCTTTTTGCAAAAATAGAGAAGTTTGATGCGGTTGAGAATATAGATGAGATTATAAATGTAAGTGATGGGATAATGGTTGCAAGGGGTGATTTGGGTATAGAAATACCTTATTATGAAGTGCCACAAGCTCAAAACATGATAATCAAAAAAGCAAATGAATTTAGCAAACCTGTAATCACAGCTACTCAAATGCTCCTTTCTATGACAAATAGTAATAATGCCACAAGAGCAGAAATAAGTGATGTGGCAAATGCAATACTAGATGGTACAGATGCGGTGATGCTTTCAGAAGAGACAACAGTCGGAAAATATCCAATAGAAGCAGTTACAGCCATGATGGAGACTATTAAAGCCACAGAACGATCAACTTATCCTTATTACAAATTTGGTGACCTTGAGATGCATGATGTGACAGATAGTATAAATTATTCAGCAGCAAGACTTTCAAGCCATCTAAAAACAGATGGTATTATTACAATGACAAACTCAGGTGATAGTGCCAAAAAGATTGCAAGATACAGACCAAATCAAACTATATATGCAGTAACTCATAGTCAAAAAACTGCAAGATTACTTACACTTGTATGGGGAGTTGTGCCATCATTTGTCGTACAACATGGCTCAATAGGGCAGATGTTGAATATGGTATTAACACAAGGTGTAAATCGTAAAGTATTATTCCTTGATAAGTGCTATATCCTAACAGCAGGTGACCCAGCTGGCATTAGAGGAAGTACCAATATGATAAGAATTCTAAGACATGAAGAGATGGAGTTCTTTATAAATTTAAATGATTTGACAAACTATAGAGGTTAAGCTATCATTACTACTTTTTAAAAGTAATATGCGATAAAAGGTGGTAAATGAGTAAAAAAATTGATGAAATAACTGAGCAGATTAAAGCCCTAGAAGCTGAGTTAGAACAAGAACTAAGAAAAAAACATGATGAATTTTTCTATACAATAAAAAATAGCAAAGCTATATTTGAAGAAAAAGTTATTCATGAAGGTAAAGCCAAAATAACAAGCTCAATCAAATACCTTTCAGCATTTCCAATAGGTGCAATTTTGACTATTCCTTTTATTTGGGCTATGATGATACCAGCACTTGTGGTAGATATTTTTGTGACAATCTACCAATATATCTGTTTTCCAATATATAAAATCCCAAAAGTAAAACGAAGTGATTATATCATAATAGATAGATACAATCTTTTTTATCTTGATAAAGTAGAGAGAATCAACTGTTGGTATTGCGAGTATTTTAATGGTGTAATTTATTATGTAAGAGAAATAGCAGCAAGAACTGAGCAATATTGGTGTCCTATAAAGCACTCAAAAGCTGTAAAAGATAAACATTCAAGATATGATAAGTTTTTTGAATATGGTGATTTTATCACATATAGAAAGAATTTAAAGAAAAGAAGAAGAGATTTTAGGGATTTGGAAATTAAGTAATTATTGATACTAAAACATCAAAAAATATTATATATCAAATCCCATACAGCCAATCCCCTTCAGTTTTATCTGAAAATGGGTATTGGTTTTTAAATTCTTCTTTTGAAAGTTGGAATTTATAGTTGTCAATGTATTTCAAAACAAGATGATAAGCATCATTAATTTCTTGGAATTTTTCAGTATCACCATTTTCTCCATCTGGGTGATATTCTTTGGAAAGCTTTAGATATTTTGATCTAATAGCATTTTTACTCATTTTGCTTATTAGACCCAAAGTTTTTACAGCTTTTTGAAAATCATCATATTTTATTTGTTTCATTAAAAAGTTAATACCTTATCACATTGAACAATAAGTTCTAAAATTGATAAAATCAAAAATTGAGTTTTTTTCACTTATTTTTGTGAAAAAATCTTCATCAAAATAAGTGTTATCTAACATATCTTTTATTTTGAAAAAGTTTCCTATATGCTCTTTGGTTCTTGCTTCGCTATATTCTGTAGCTGTAGCAGTTGTCATCAAAAAAGCCCAATCACTACTTTGTGCTAGAAGAAGTTCTCTTGACATTTGATTGAGTAGTGTTTCTTGGTGAGTGGAGGCATTGTTTTTGTATAAATTTGCAGACTCTACCATAACATCAGCCATTTCATGTAAATGTCTATATATCCAATCATTTGATTTGTTTAGCCACACATCATAATATCCCAAGTCACCCCAAGATGATGGGTGAGGGTTTGCAACAAAATTTTCTGTAAACATATTTAGATATTGTACAGGTGTGATTGCTTTTATTACTTTGTGAGAATCGATTTCTTTAAACATATTGTACAAAAATTCTGGTCCTTCAAACCACCAATGCCCAAATAATTCTGCATCATAAGGGGAAACTATAATAGGCAATCTATCCATCATAGAACTTATACTTGTGATTTGTTTTTCTCTGTTGAAATGGAAATTTTGTGCATGTTCTATAGTTTTGTACGCAGCATGTAATGGGTCATATATCTCTTTATAATCAGAATTGCCAGTAATTTTGTGATATTTAAAACCTGTAAATACTCTCACTCCATCAGGATTGATATAATCTTTTATATAGTCAAAATCAAGGTCATATCCTATATCTCTATAAAAATCTCTATAGCAAAAATCCCCAGGATAACCATCTTTTGAACTCCAAACTTGTTTTGATGATTCATTGTCTCTACCAAAAGCTGCTACTTTGTTTGGAGTAATTATAGGAGCATAAACTGCATGTTTTGGTGTTGGGTCGGAGTAAACTATACCATGAGCATCCATGATAAAGAACTCAATTCCATTTTGATTGAGTATAACATCTAGCCCATCATAATAAGCACACTCAGGAAGCCAAATACCTTTTGGTGATTTGTTGAAATGTTTTTCATGTGAAAGTTTGGCTAGTTTGATTTGAGCATTTACCGCTTCTTTGTTTACACTAAGAAGTGGCAAAAACCCATGAGTAGCACCACAAGTAATGATTTCAATTTTATTTTTATCATAAAAATATCTATACCCGTTCAAAACATTTCCATTTAAAAAACCATCAAAAAACTCTTTTGTTTGAGTGAAAAAATATAAATAAAATTTAGCAATATTTTCATATTCAGTCTCTTTTGTTCTAATAACTTCTTTTTGACCTAGTTCTATTAATGTTTGAAGATATTTGTCGTATTTTCCCATTAGATGTGTGTCATCCAACATTTCAGCAAGTGGTGGAGTTACAGATATAGTGAGTGCAAAATCTATATTTTCATCTTCTAGCTTTTTTAATCTTTGTAAAAGTGGGATATAGCATTCCGTAATAGCTTCAAATAGCCAATACTCTTCTAAAAAATTTTTGTGTTCAGGGTGTTTTACAAATGGTAAATGAGAATGCAAAACAGGAATCCAGTATCCTTTTATCATTTTTGTACTCCCAATAAACTTGAATTATATATCAAATCGCCATCAATACAACCATTTAATAATTGATTTGATGAAGAAGATTTGATAGTATTTTGTAAAACACCTATAATATTTGATTGCAAAATAAACTTTAATTCATTATTGATTTGAATAAATAGTTTGATGTAGAGTGCTTTAAACTTACTTTTATGACTTATATAATAATCCCCGATACTAAAAATAGAATCAAATTCCATAATCTCTTGATGGTTTTCATCAAATAGTTTAAAGGATAGGTGTATATTCCCCAAATCAATATTTAGGTTTTTTAGTGTTTGTTCTGTTACTTCCCAATACACAAAAGAGTGTGTAGGGTTTATTGGCATTAAAACCACTTTATCTTTATTGTATTTTTGGGCAAGAGGATAAAGTCTTACTTCATTATTTATATCACTTATTTTTCCACTCGAACATCCATTTTGATTTGCTAAACTTTGTGCAATCAATTCATCTGTAAAATTCATTGTAACCCCCTTTTGCCATAAATTCATCTAATCCGCATCATACATCTTAACATAATATTCATGTGCCATTCTACCAGAATCAAAAGCATTTATGGTATCTATCATAGAATTTTTCATTATTTCTAGCCATCTTTCTTTATTATTGTAGTACATTGGAATTACTTCTTTTGATAATATTTTCATTAAATGCTTATTATCAATAATATCTTGTTCTTCAATAGGTAAAGTATGGTCAATTGAAGGAATTGTAAAACTATTAATTCCATGTTTTTCAAATTCTGGATGCCAGCCATCTTGTGTAGAGAGATTTATAGCTCCATTCATTGCCGCACTCATACCACTTGTTCCACTTGCTTCTTTGGTGATTCTTGGAGTATTTAGCCAAATGTCTGCACCTTTTTTTAATATCATAGATAAATTAAGCTCATATCCTATCAAAACTGCCACATTCTTAAAACTTTTGCTAATAAAGCTTAACTCATTAAATATATTTATAGCACCAGTATCAAATGGATAAGGTTTCCCAGCCCAAATAACTTGTATTGGCATTTCTTGGTTATTGATTAAATCCAAAAATTTAGCAAAATCATATTTCAAAAGTCCAGGGCGTTTGTATTCAGCAAATCTTCTTGACCAAACAATTGTCAAGACATTAGGGTCAAACATCTTTCCAGTTTGGTTTGCTACTTCATCAAAAAGCACCCTTTTTAGATGTTTTTTCCTAGCTTCAAGCTCATAGTCTTCATGTTCATCAAGAGCTCTTAATAGTCCTTTATCAGCCCAATATCTTCTATTTTGAGCATTTGTAATATGTACTATTTCACATTTGTTTTCTATATGTGACCACATTTTACAAGCTACTTGTGAATGAAGTTGTGATACACCATTTGCAATTTTTGCAGCTTTCAATGCACCAACTGTAAGACTGAAATTATTGCTGTTACTTCCCATGAATTCTTTGACATTTTCTATTGATAAATTGGAAAAAAAGCCCATTTTATGAAGTAGTGTTAAATTATGTTCTTCATTACCAGCAGCTTCAGGTGTGTGAGTGGTAAATACTACTTTTTTCTTGATATCATCAAAGTTTTTGTATTTATTGTATAGCTCAAATACAAGTGGAAGTGCGTGACCTTCATTCATATGATATATATCAGGATTGATTTTTAGTGCTTCTATCACTTTAGCTCCACCAATTCCCAATACTATCTCTTGAGCTATTCTTGTCTCTTCATTTGCATCATAAAGTTTATGGGTGATTGTTCTACTCAAATAATCATTTTCTTCAATATCAGTAGAAAGAAGTATAATTGGAGCACTATTGAATATCTCACTTTCCACTAAAAATGGTTTTATTTTGATTGGTTTACCATTGATTACAACTTCTACATTTATACCCAAATCTTGAAGAAAATAGTATCTTTTTTTTCTAAATTCAACTTTGAGGTTTCTATCTTCATCCCTTGCTTGGTCATAATAGCCATAACTCCAAAGAATCCCAATCCCAACCACATTTTGCCCTAAATCATAAGCACTTCTCATATGAGATCCAGCCAAAAAACCAAGTCCTCCACTATAAATCTTTAGTGCTTGATGGATAGCAAATTCCATAGAAAAATAAGCTATACTTTTTTGATATTTTTCCGAGATATTATACTTTATAAAACTTGACATTTTTCACCTTTTGATAGTATTTGTAAACCTTTAATATTTGCATCTTCTACATCTGAAATAAATATTTTCAGATCACTTCTAATCGTTTTAAAAGAACTATTATTATACTCATTTTTTAAAAAATCTAAGATAAATGGATTGTGTTTTACTACTCCACCACCTAAGATAATGACATCTGGGTCAAATAGATTTAAAGTAGTATGAAAGATATGTTTTAATCCATCAAGAAAATCTTTTTTTGTATCTTCATCAGAGTTCTCAAAGCTATTTTCCCCAAATACCTTACCACTTACACTAAGTTCCAAACAATCATCCCTTCCACAGTTACATCTATATGGCTTTTTTTTAAATGGAATATGACCCACTTCTGCTGCTATATTGTCCTTGCCTTTTAAAACTTTACCATCTATGACAAATGCACTTCCAAAACCAGTACCAATATAAAAAACAGCCAAAACTTGAGCATTTTTGTATTTAGAATACTCATAAATTGCAGCACAATTTAGGTCGTTTTCTATTAATACTTCAATATTATACTTTTCTTCAAAATATTTATTTATATCCAAAGTTTCTATTTTTATATTTGGAGCTGATAATATTTTGCCATCTTTTACCTGTCCAGCAAATGAAATAAATACTTTGTTTATATTTTTTAAGGATATTTGTATTTCTATAAACTTTACTAGTTCTACATCTTCACTTTTTAAAGTAATTGTATCACCATCGTCAAAACAATATCTAAAATGTGTCCCACCAAAATCTATAAATAAATTCATTTGTAAACTTTCATATATTCTTTTGCAGAGATTTTCCAAGAGTTATCTACACTCATATTGTGTTTTGCAAATTTGATGTATTTTTTTTGATTTGCATATAGCGAGATAGCTTTTGTAATAGCGTGCATATACCAAAACATATTATGTTCATCAAAAGTTATCCCAATACCTTGGTTTTTACTATGATGATGGGTGTCTGTAAAGTCCACTACAGTATCTCTAAGCCCTCCCGTTCTTGCAACAATAGGAAGTCCTCCATATCTCATCATAATCATTTGATTTAGTCCGCAAGGCTCAAAGACTGATGGCATAAGTAAGAAATCAGCACTTGCATAAAATTTCCTAGCAAGTGGCTCGTCATATCCTAACTTTATAGCAATATTTGGATATTTATCTATTAGTTTTGAAAAAATACCATTGTAATATTTCTCACCACTTCCCAAAATTGCTACATTGATCTCAAAATCTTTCAAAAGATGGAGACTTTGCAAAATCAAATCCACCCCTTTTTGGCTTGTAAATCTTCCAATAAACACAAATAAAGGGCGGTTTGGTTCGTTTAGATTTAACTCTTTGCATAGTTTTGTTTTATTTTGGGCTTTTAGTTCAAAGGTTTGTTTATCATAGTTTTTGTAGATAAATTCATCAGTTAAAGGATTGAATACATCATAGCTTATGCCATTGATTATGCCAGTTAGTTTGTAGTTGTTTGTGATTAGCATATTTTCCAGTGTATGAGCAAAATATGGTGTTTGTATCTCATTTGCGTATGTTGGACTTACTGTTGTGACCATATCACTATAAAAAATCCCAGCTTTTAGGAAATTGATTTGGTCAAAATACTCAAATCTATCACTTTTAAAACACTCTTTCCAATCAAGTTCAAGTTCATTCATCACACTTTTGTGAAAGATTCCTTGATATGCAATATTGTGAATTGTAAATACAATTTTTTGAGATAGGTAATATTTGGTTTTAGCCAAAAGTGCAATAAGTGCTATTTGCCAGTCATTTATATGGATAGTATTTATTTTCAAATCAAGTCTAAGCATAGTTTCTATCACACCATAGGAAAATAATCCAAATCTTAGGTGGTTATCCCCAAAGTCACCATAGCTATCGTGATACAAACCCTCTCTATCGCATAAAATTGGGTTATACAAAAAAAGCTCATAAGGGTTGTTTGAATTTTTGTATAAATCTATTTGATGTCTTACGCCATTGAGCCAAATATCAAATGAAAAATCACAAAAACTAATATTGTATTTTTCTCTATCAATTCCATAATACAAAGGCATAATAGTATAAACTTTGGCAATTTTTCTTAGCTCTTCGGGCAAGCTTTGTGCCACATCAGCTAATCCACCACTTTTGGCATATGGGAACATCTCACTTGAAGCAAACAATATATTCATGGCTTTTCCTTTATACTTCTTTTAGTTTATTGGCTGCAATATGTGGTAAAATACTATTTAAATATACTCTAGTATCAAGCTCAAATCCTGCAATTCCATTTAATCTTGGAAATATGCTTATATGAAATCTGAAGTAATCTTTTGAAGTTTTATTATACCCTTCATATGGGTGATTTTTGAAAATCATATTAAATGCAAAACTACCCAAAACATTTTTGTATTTTTTGAAAATCAATTCCAAAGATGAAGCTAGATTTGTCAGCGTCAACTCATCAAATTCAATAATCGAAGAGTATTCATCTTTTGCCACAATTTTCACTTCATAAGGAAATCTAGAAGCATAAGGTGCATAACAAACAAATGATTCATTTTCAAAAATAAGATTTTGTTCATATTGTTTTTCTTCATAAACTAAATCATCCAAAATTGATCTTTTGTATTTTTTGTAATACTCTTTTTTATATTCTAAATCTTCAGCTATATCAGTTGGAAGAAATGGTAGTGCAATAATCTGAGAATGGCTGTGACTTAGTGATGCACCAGCTAATTGACCATGGTTTTTAAACAAAGATACATATGCAATTCTTGTATCATATTTTAAACTTATCATTCTTTCTCTGGAAATTTTGAGATAATCTGTAAATTCTTTTAGAGAATAATCAAACATCTCATGGTTGTGTTTTGGTGTCTCTATAATTACTTCATGAGCTCCAAATCCACTAAAAACATCAAAATAATCATCTTTTTTGCCATCAGGTTCAACTTCAATTGATAATACATTATAAAGATTTGGTATTACCCTTGCTCTCCATGCTTTAGTATCACCAATTCTAGATATTTCTTTTGGTGTGAGATGTTCGTTTCCTTCATCAAATGGGCATAAACAATCTTCTTCAATAGCTTGTTGCATGATAAAGTTGTTTGGGCGGTCTGATCTTTTTGGTGCAAAAAGTACCCATCTTTTTGTAAGTTTGCAGTATCTAAACTCTGATTCTTTAGGTTTTAGCTCTTTTGCTTGGTGCATAGCATTATATTTTGCCAATATTAGTTCATTTTCTGGAACTATTGGATGTATGATTGCTTGAGGAATATTGAGCCCCATGAGTGTATAGATGTTTTGTAAATGAAGTCTAAAAAGCTTATCAAAAAAAGGTTTTTGAGTAGTGAAATGATCATCATCATACCACCAAAACCAATCACTTCCAAATGCTATTGCAAATTCATTTAATATCTTTTTATTTGTATCATCATCTAATAAACCAAGATTATTCACATAATCATTTCTAGTCAAAGCTAATAATTCCCAAGCTTTATTTTTTTGAGGTTTTCCTATCCAAATATCAAAATTTCCATTTATCCAACTACCAGGTTGAATATAATCTATTGGTAAATTGTCAATTTCCAAGGTATTTGCAGTACTTGGTAAAATAGTCTTAATAAAAGAGCTATTCTCTTCTAAAGACTTATATAGTTCATTGAAAAAATCTTTTCCATTTTCTCGATAATATTCCCACGCATTTTCACCATCTAAGATTATGCTCACAAGTGAGTTATGAGTACTCATGATTTCTATTTTCTTGATTTTATCTATAAAGTCAAGTGCAGCTATTTGAGGAGCTATTTTTGAGTATTCAAAACCAATTAAATCACTTATATGTCTATCTCTAAAGAAAAGTAAATTTTTATATTCGTTGTGATAGTAAAGATTGTAAAGCTTATCTTTTGTTTGATTTTTGATACTTTTATATAAGATTTCCTCGTCTGTTGCTAGCCATTTTATATCATTTTGTGCAAAAAGCTTTACAACTTCATCACTTACACTTCCCTCAGCTGGCCAAAAACCACTTGGTTTGACTGCAAAAGTTTCTTCAAAAAGTTCTATTGCTTTTGTCACTTGAGATTCACTAAATTGGGCAAATATATCAGGTTGGATATTTGGTAATATAGTGTTTGCATTTGCAGCTTTACCATGATTGATATCCAAAAGAAGTGGCAAAATTGGGTGAAAATATGATGTGGTGGAAAGCTCTATTTGCCCTTTTGTGAAAAGTTCTTTGTAAAGTGTTAAAATCTCTGGTAAAAATTTGATAAGTTCATGAATTAGAGTTATTTTTTGGTTATGGGTGTAGTTCGCCCCTTGTGAGATGAGATTTTTTACTAGTTTATTGTTGTTTCTTAAATAGTTTCCACACCAAGATAACAAAAACAAAACCTGAGCATCTTCAATCTCATCTTCATTAAATATCCTAATCCCTTTTTCAAAACTTTTGAATTTCAAATAAAGCTCTTTGTATCTCCAAAGTGGATTTATCATATTTGTCTCATTTGAAGCAAATAAATATCCATTTAAAAACTCTAAATCTTCATCTTTTAATGTACTAACTTTCAACGATAAAATATCCAAAAGCTCATCATGTGCATCACCTTTGATATAGTCATTGATTTGTTCTATCAAAGAAGGTACTAGATTGAAAGTTGCTTTTATATTAGGGTGTTGACTAAGCATATAAGGCATATCATAATAATCTTTTATTGCATGTAAAAACACCCATGGCATTTTTGTTTTCTTAGAGAGATTATCTTTGTAATATGGTTGGTGCATATGCCATATAAAATTTAAGTAAACCATTTATTCATTTATCCATAAGTTAATTTTATCGTTGTATTCATGGAATATTTTATCTGCATTTTTATGATTTTTTGCTTGAATGTAAATATTTAAGAATTGTTGGTGTTCATCTGGAACCATCAAAATCCATTCATTAGCACTTACCCAGATTTTTATACCATCTACATGAGAAGTTTTTTTGTCTTTGCTATCTTCTAAAAACATTCGCATCATTTTGCCCTTATATGCACTTGGACATGCTATGTTTTCACCTCTATAGACAAAATCTGGTATTGATTTGACCACTTTACTTAAATTTGTTTGATGATGTATTAAAAATTCCAAAAATTTAAAGCTAGAAAACACTGCATCAGTATTTAGTGAAAATTCACTAAATGCAAAATTTCCATCTGTATTTGCAATCAAATCATATTCTCTCAATTGTTTTGCTTTAAATCCACCAAATTTACCTCTAGTTATATCAATATGCTTGTACTTTATAAAATCAGGTGCCCATGCAGGTAAAAATACTTTTTTGATAGGAGTACCTTCAAAGTCAACCAAATGTAAAAGTACCAATAATGCTATATAATCTTTGACAAGAACACCATCGTTATCAATAAATTGGAGTTTATGACCATTTGGATATATTAAAATTCCACAATCAAACTCTAATGATTTTACAATTTTACCCACTTCACTATGAGCTTTTTTGATAACTGAATGTAATTTTTGTAGTTGTTTGTCATCTTCATAAGCATTTAAAACAATTGATTCTATCCCTAGAGAATTTAGAATATTTGGATAAACTTTTGAAGTTGAACCAAACATCAAATCAGTCACTATTTTGATATCTTTATTTTTAAATAAGTTGGTATTAACCTTTGCTTTGATAGCATTTATATATCTAGTATGAGTATCAGAATCTTCATTTATTTCACCAATTTCATTAAATCTAACTCTTCTGAAATTTTCTCTGAAAAATATTCTTTCTATACTTTTTGCCAAATTTGTATCTATCATCAAAGCTTCATTTGTAAAGAATAAGATTTCTGTTTCTTCTTGATTTTTGGCTGATTGTCTAAAGTGAACTCCTGCTATGACATCATCTTGTGATGCAAGGTTGTATCTCATTACAACCGATGGAACATTGAAAGTATCTACTACATTGATACCAGTTGACAAAAGACCACTCAAAAAAGCTCTTTTTAGCATACGAGAACTCTTTTGATAATCTCTTGAGACATATACTTTGCCCCCAACAGGGAGAATAGAGCCAAGTGATTCTGCAAGTTTGATAGCTAAATCACAAGAAAGCTCAATATTAGCACGACCCACAACGCTACCAGATTCAAAAATAGAAGATTTGTATTTATCTCCCCAAATTACATTGTTGCTTACAATAGAATCTTCATCTATAGTTTTATTTGGCCATACCATAACATCTTTTTCAAAAGAAACACTTTTGTCAATTGTACAGTTTTCAGCTATTATAACGCCATCTTTTGCTTTAACTTTTTTTGCTATTTTTACATGGTTACAAATTACGCCATAATTGATTTTTGATTTTGAACCAACTGTACAATCTTGCCAAAAAATAGTATTTGTTAGTTTGACAGACTCATCTATTGTACAATTTTTACCAATAACACAATTATTTAGTTCACTTAAATTTTCTACTTTTGTATTCTCTCCAATTACAACGATACCTTTGATTTGTACATCTTCATCTATACTTGACCCTTCTTCAATATACAATACACCATGTTCATAGATTCTTTCTACACCTTTGATAGGAAGTGAAATTTGTTTGTTGAAAATATCTTGATAAACTTCTCTGTAACTTTCAGGATTTCCCACATCTCTCCAGTATCCTTCTATATGGCATCCCCAAAGGGCAATGTTGTTATTCATTAAAGTTGGAAATAAATCTTTTGCAAAGTCATAATTAGATTCAAGTGGAATAAAGTCCAATATTTCAGGCTCTAGTATATAAATACCTGTATTTATAGTATCACTAAATACTTCTCCCCAACTAGGTTTTTCCAAGAACTTTTCAATTCTTCCTTCTTCATTGGCAATAACCACACCAAATTGTAAAGGATTTTCTACAGGAGTAAGACCAATAGTTAGCTTTGATTCTTTTTGTTTGTGGAAATCATAAATTTCACTAAATTTGAAATCAGTGACTAAATCTCCACTTACTATAATAAAAGTTTCATCTAAAAACTCTCTAGCAAAACCAACAGCTCCAGCAGTACCATAATCATCATCAGGTAAAAAGTAGCTAATATTTACACCAAAATCTTTTCCATCTTTGAAATAATCTTTGATTACTTCTGGCATAAAATAAAGTAATATAGCAATATCCTTTATACCTAAATCATCACGAAGTTTGATAATAATATGTTCCATCATTGGTCTATTTAAAATCGGTAACATAGGTTTTGGAACACTGTTTGTTAATGGTTGGATTCTTGTACCAAACCCACCTGCTAGAACTATTGCTTTCATATTACACCTCTTTATTAATCTTTATTTATATAATCTATCAGCTACAAGAAGCAAATCTTGTGATATGGAGTATTTATCTGAATTCACATAATCAATTGTAACAAACTCAAATTTTGAATTTTTATAAACTATAACTAAGCCTTCACACCCACTAAGAAGCTTATCGACACCTTTTGTAACAAATTCAACCGCCATCAATCTATCAAAAACAGTCGGATTACCACCTCTTTGGACATGACCCAAAATAGTAGCTCTTGTCTCCATACCTATCTCATTTTCTAATATATCTACCATCTTTTGTGTCATTTTAGTACCTTCTGATACTACACATACTATATAAGTTCTACCATTTTGCACTTCATTTTTTAGTCTTTTTGTGATACTTTTTAAATCAAAGCAAACTTCAGGAATCAAACAAATCTCAGCACCACTAGTAATTGCTGACACTAATGCCAAATATCCACAATCTCTGCCCATAGTCTCTACAACACAAGCTCTTCTAAAAGATGATGATGTATCTCTTATGGCATCTATTGCTTCTCTAATTTTATTTAGTGCTGTATCTACACCCAAACAATAATCAGTTCCAAATATATCATTATCTATTGTACTAGGAATTCCCACAAAACTTACACCAAAATCACTATAAAATTGGTTCATTGCACGAAATGAGCCATCCCCTCCTAAAACTATGATTTTAGCTATATCTCTTTTTTTGAGATTTTCAAAAGCTTTTTTCCTAAATTCAATATCAAAAAATCTTTTTGACCTTGATGATCTTATCTTTGTACCACCTTGATGCATGATTCCAGCCACATCTGCGTAAGAGGCAAGACGAATATTGTCATCAATTAGACCTTCTAATCCATCATATATCAAGTACGGTTCTAAATTTTTACTTAAAACATAATCAACAAAATGCTTAATAGCTGGGTTCATTCCAGGTGAATCTCCACCTGAGCACATAATAGCTATTGACATATCAATCCTTTTGTATTATTATTAAATTTTTATTTCTACTATTGTATTGTAACTTGATTACGATAAAATTACCAAATAATATTGAGGAAAATGCTATGAAAAAAACAAAACTTTTATTTGGGATACATTCTCATCAACCAGTTGATAATTTTGATGAGGTAGTTTATGATGCTATAGATAAAGCTTACAAACCATTTTTTCAAACATTGAAATTATTTCCTTATTTAAAATGTTCAGTCCATTTTAGTGGCTGGCTACTAGAATTTATCAAAAAAAATGATATAGAATTATTCTCACTTATGCAAAAATTATCAAAGCAAATTGAGTTTTTTACTGGAGGCTTTTATGAGCCAATTTTGGCTTCAATTCCTTCTCGTGACAGAATAGCTCAAATCAAAAAATTAAACCATTTTATAGAAGAGAATTTTCATCAAATACCCGCAGGACTGTGGCTTACGGAGAGAGTTTGGGATGATTCTATTATATCTGATTTAAGTGTTTGTGGTATAAAATATGTAATTGTTGATGATTATCACCTCATAGCAAATGGAACTACCTCCAACCTTCAAGGATATTATTTAACAGAAAACAACTCCCAAAAAATAGCAATTTTTCCTATAAGTAAAGCTTTGAGATATTCTATTCCATTTTATGATATAGATAGTATTGAAAATCAACTTATATCATTTTCTACTAGTAGCAATGGCAATAATGGTGCTATTATATTTGATGATGGAGAAAAATTTGGTATATGGCCTCAGACTCATGAATTGTGTTATGAAAAAGGATGGTTGAGAAAGTTTTTTGAGCTTTGTTCAAGTAGTAATATTATTCAAACACAAACTTATAAAGAGTTTTTTGAATCAAATAATGCTCTAGGACTTGTATATTTACCAACAGTTTCTTATGAAGAGATGGGCGAGTGGTCAAATCTTGATATAGTTCATAACCAAAGAGGTGGTATTTGGAAAAACTTTTTTATCAAATATCCACAAAGCAATTGGATACACAAAAGAATTTTAGAACTATCAAAAAAACAACTAAAAGATGACCATTATCTAGATTGTTTGTATAAAGCACAGTGTAATGATGTCTTGTGGCATGGTGTTTTTGGTGGAATTTATCTACCAAATCTAAGAGATAATGCTTATAGATATATTATTGAGTGTGAAAATATGCTTCAAGCTAAAGAAATGGAAGTTTTGGATATTGATTTTGATGGATATGATGAATATAAGTTGAGTAATGAGTCTTTGTTGGCTATTATCAAACCAAATTATGGGGCAAGTATTGTAGAATTTGATATAAAAGATAAAAATTTTAATTTACTTAATTCTCTCACAAGAAAAAATGAGAACTATCACATCAATATCCAAAGCGAACCCCAAACTCAAGATATAGAAGAAATAAAAACGATTCATCATAATGTATTGAGGCTTGAAAATGATAAACAACTTTACTTGGATAAGTATCAAAAATATTCAAACTTAGACCATATTAGTGATAATTCTTTGAGTTTAGAAAATTTCAAATCAAATATGTTTGTAGAATATAGCAATTTTACGAATGCTATTCATAAAAATATTAGTAATAATAAGCCAATATTTAAGTGTGATGGAAAACTTTTTGATACAAAAGGACAGCTCATCAAAAGCTACTCACTAGAGAAAAACAAACTATTTTGTGATATAAGTTTGGTATGCGAGTGTGATGAAAATTTAGTATATGCAAATGAGTGGAATTTGCATTTTGCTATGTATGATATACTTAAAATAAATGATATATATTTGACTGGTGATATGACTTTGAATACAAAATCGTTGAATATTTTTGACCCATATCTAAATAAAAATATAAAATTTGAGTTTGAAAAAGAGGTGAAAATTTTTATTTGCAAAAACTATACAGTAAGTCAGAGTGAGTCTGGACTTGATTATACAATACAACATTTATCATTACTTTTTGTAAATAATTTCTCAAAAGAATTAGAGTTTAATTTTTCTGTTAGTGTGGAGTGAGATATTACTTAAATATCTCACAACAAGATAATAGTTGTTTGTTTTTTTGAAATATTGTGTGCATACTTCTTAGGATTTGTTTTAGTGTACTTACTGTTTGGATTACAAAATCCCCTTTGTTTAGCATTACACAATCTGCTCTTTGAGCAAATGCAGCGTCTGTTACTTCTGATCTACTTGGAAGGTTGTTTTTCATTTTTCCTTCTAGGATTTGGGTTGCGTAAATGACTGGTATATGAGCAGCTTCACATATACCAAATATCTCTTCTTGGATATAAGGAAGATTATCAAAACCAACTTCTATAGCCAAATCTCCCCTTGCTATCATAATAGCAAATTGTTCCCAACCAAGGAGTTCTTCTAGTATTGAAGGAAGGTTTGTGATGGCTAGTTTCGTCTCTATTTTTGGGACTATTGCAATATTGAATTTTTCTTTAATACTCAACATATCTTTTAGTTTTTTGATATCATTTGCACTTTGAGCAAAAGAAATCCCAATAATATCTGCAAAATCTACTATTGTTTCAAGGTTTTTTTCATCAGTTGGTGTAATTGCAGGAATAATCAAGTCCGAATTTGGGAAATTTATCCCTTTTTCTTCTTTTAAGCTTGTGCCATTTTCTTTTGCTAAAAATACTTTACAGCCAATTCCATAGCTATTGGTATGTGATATGGTACAGCCAATTTTACCATCATCAATAAATATATCATCATTTATTTTGACATGTTCAAAAATCTCTTTATTTGTACAATTGATAATGGACGCGTAGCTTTTACCTTCATACTCAAAATTTATATCACCCAATACATCATGATGAGATATGAGTAGCTCATCACCTCTATGAAGTTTGATATCAAGTGGATTTAGCTCAAGATTGTAAAGGTTGCTTTTGGTGTCTTTTATTTTTACTATAGTTTTTTCAAAAATTGTCACTTTTTTATTTGCAATTGCATAAATTTTATCATTTTCTTTGGTTAGCTTATATTTTATATATTTTTCTCTTTCAAAATCATATATTTTGATAGATTTTGATATTTTAGCTCTTTTGAATAATTCATCATTTACGACTAGTGTTGATATGCCATTATTGTTTTTTGTTGTAAAGATATTATTATCTAAATTTGTTGTAATTTCTACAACTGTTGGATTCCTCCATGAACCTATTTTAAATTGGGAAAAGACCCTTTTTATTTTTCCAGTTCTGTTCTTTGGACCTGCCAAATCTACATATATTTTTGTATCTTTATTTTGTCTTGAGTTTTCATTTTGGATATATTTTGCCATCATATTCCAATCATCAGGAGTATCATGAGCTGTGTTAATTCTTAGAATACTTGCTCCATTTTTGATAAGTTCACCTATAAGTTGAGGTGAGTTCTTTGCTTCACTTGGAAGTGTAATCATCACCCTTGTTTTGAAAATTTGTTGCAAGTGTGTATGCTCATCATCATCTTTGCCACCAAAAACTTTACCGTTTTTGTACATTATAGTTTTGGCTTCGTGAAATTTGACAAAATTACTATCTAGTGACAAATCATCAAAATTACTATCAAGAAGTTTGGAAAGCAATATAATATCTTGATTGATAGCATTTACAATAGAGCTTTGCGACCGCCCAAAAGATGAAAGCCCATGACTTGTAAGCTTGTCTTGAAGCTGTGTTATATCTTTTGCACGAAGTCTTAAATAAGCTTTGAGATTTGATAAGCTTTTATAGTGTTTTAAACTCTCATCAACCTCAAAATTTATTATATCTTCTCGTATCTTTTTCAAATCATTTAAAATATCTTCAATAATATTAAGTTGCATAAAATTCCTAAATTATTTAGAACCGACAAACTTCACCATATCTACAAGTCTGCTACTATATCCCCACTCATTATCATACCAAGCAAGAACTTTTACTGTTTTTTTATCCACAACACTTGTCATATCAGGGATAAAAGTAGCACTATAAGTACTTCCTATAAAGTCACTTGATACTCTTTTTTCTGTATCGATTTCAATCAAACCTTTGAAAGCTCCAAGACTAGCTTTTTGCATAGCTTCATTTACTTCTTCTTTTGTAACTTCTTTTTTAAGATTTGCAGTCAAATCCACTACTGATACATCAGCAGTTGGTACTCTCATAGCATATCCGTTTAGTTTGCCTTGAAGATGAGGCATTACAAGCCCTATAGCTTTTGCTGCACCTGTAGATGTTGGTATCATATTGATAGCTGCGGCTCTTGCTCTTCTTTTGTCTTTTTTGTGTTTTACATCAAGGATATTTTGATCATTTGTATATGAGTGAATTGTAGTCATAAGTCCATTTTCCATACCAAATGTATCATCAAGTACTTTACAAATAGGAGCTAGGCAGTTGGTCGTACAACTTGCATTTGAAATGATTGCTTCACCTTTGTATCCATCTGTGTTTATATTGAGTACATATGTTGGTGTATCATCACTAGCAGGTGCACTCATAACGACTTTTTTTACACCATCTTTTAGGTAAGGTTTGCATTTTTCTGTTGTCAAAAACGCTCCAGTACACTCTATTACAACTTCAGCTCCACACTCTCCAAATCCAAGCTCTTTTGGGTCTCTAGTAGAGAAAATTCTCACTTTTTTGCCATTAATTAACATATTGTTTTCATCCAAAATCTCAGCTTCTACACCTGTGTGAACACTATCATATTTCAAAAGATATCTTAGCATATCCATATCTGCTGTAGTATTTAGTGCAACAAGCTCCATATCATCTCTACTAGTTACAATTTTTGTAACTATGATTCCAATTCTACCAGTTCCGTTTATTGCTACTTTTAATCCCATTTTATTACCTTTATATTTTAACCCAAATTTAATTTGGGCTTAAGAAATTCATATACAATTATAGTTATGACCGATTGCATATTGATTACAAGTATTATATCTAAATTTTTCTCAAAGGAATAAATTATTAATACTAAGCTATAATCATCTTTTATTATTTGTATGAGGAAGTTACATGGAAAAAATAGCTGGACAAATTGCTCCAAAATGGATGTTGGAAAATATTGCTGACTTGGTAAGTGCATATTATACGAAAACTATTGATACAAATAATGTATCAGAACTCATTTCATTTGGTACATCAGGTCATCGTGGAAGTAGCTTGAAAAATAGTTTTAATGAAGCTCATATTTTAGCTGTTACTCAAGCTGTGGTGGATTATAGAAAAAAAGAGGGTATTAATGGAGTTTTATTTATAGGTATGGATACACATGCTCTTTCTACCCCAGCACATAAAAGTGCTTTATGTGTACTTGGTGCAAATGGTGTGAGTACAAATTATGCAGCAAATTTTGAATACACACCAACTCCTGTAATTTCTCATGCTATCTTGACCAATAAAGGAAGTGATGGAATAGTCATCACCCCTTCACACAACCCACCAAGTGATGGTGGATTTAAGTACAATGGCATAGATGGCGGACCTGCTGATGTGGAAGCTACAAACTGGATAGAAAACAAAGCCAACGAATACCTCAAAAACAATCTTCTAGGGGTAAATATAATTCCCTATGAAGAAGCTATAAAGCAAGAGTTTATCAAAGAATATGATTTTGTAACCCCATATGTAAAAGATTTGGTAAATGTAATAGATATGGAAGCTATCAAAAAATCTGGTATCAAAATAGGGGCTGATTGTATGGGTGGAAGTGGTATGAAATATTATTATGCTATCAAGAAAATGTATGGACTTAATATGGATATTTTTAATGACACAGCTGATTTTACATTTTCATTTATGCATCTTGATCACGATGGCAAGATAAGAATGGATTGTTCAAGCCCTTATGCTATGACTGGATTGATTGCTCTAAAAGATAACTATGATATTGCCTTTGGAAATGATACAGATTTTGATAGACACGGGATTGTGACCAAAAGCAAAGGACTACTCAATCCAAACCATTACTTAAGTGTAGCTATAGATTATCTATCAAAAAGTAGAGATTTTGATGGGCTTGGTATTGGTAAGACTCTAGTGAGTAGTTCTATGATTGATAGAGTGGCAAATGACAACAACAAAAAGCTTTTTGAAACACCAGTTGGGTTCAAATGGTTTGTGAAGCCTTTGATAGATGGAGAGATTTTCTTTGGTGGAGAAGAGAGTGCTGGGGCTAGTTTTTTAAGGTTTGATAAAAATGTCTGGAGTACAGATAAAGATGGAATCATACTCAACCTTCTCTCAGCTGAAATTTTGGCAAAAACAGGGATTGATGCTGGGGAATATTATGCAAATCTTACGACCAAACACGGCGCTCCTATATATGCAAGAATTGATGCAGTTGCCACAAGTGAGCAAAAACAAAAGTTAAAAAACCTAACACCTCAAGATATAAAATCAGATATGCTTGCAGGTGAAAAAATAGAAAGTATCTTGACCACGGCAAGTAATGGTGCCAAAATAGGTGGACTAAAAGTAAATGCAAAAAACGGTTGGTTTGCACTTAGACCATCTGGAACAGAAGATGTTTATAAGATTTATGCAGAGAGTTTTATAAATGAAGAGCATTTAAAACAAATTCAAACAGACGCAAAAAAAATTGTTGATAGTTTATTTTAGGAGTATCCATGAAAGAATCAGAAATTTACGAACAGCTTACAAGTTTTGGATTTAAAACACCAAATTTTTGTTCATTTAAGCTAAATGACCCACTACCAAAGATTGACTTTTATCCAGTAGCACTAAAAATTGAGTCTCCTAAAGTAGTACACAAAAGTGATTTTGGTGGAGTGATTTTGAGTATTCCAAATGAGATGGTATTAAAAGAAGCTATAAAAGAAATCATCTCAAATGTAGCCCAAAAAGGTGTAGAGCTTGATAGTAGTGATGGATTTATAGTGACTGCTATGACCAAAGGTGTAGAAGTATATGTGGGTGTAGTAGATGATGAGATTTTTGGCAAAGTTATCCTTTTTGGAAAAGGTGGAGTTTATCTTGAGATGTACAAAGATGTATGTTATATAGATACAAAAGCTAGTGATGAAGAGATAATAAGAGCTATAAAAAGCACAAAAATTTCAAAAGTTTTTGACAATTTCAGAGGTACAAAAATAGATATTCGTCTTGGAGTTGAGTTCATCAAAAAAGTGCAGTTATTTGTAGAACAAAATCCAGATATTATAGAGCTTGATTTCAATCCTGTGATATTAAATCAAGATGGGTTTACTATAGTAGATAGTAGAATAAAAAAAGGTGTACCTTTTGAGCAAAAAGAGCTTCCAAGAAATAGACCAAATTTCTTTGAAAATCAAAAAATAGCAGTCATTGGAGCAAGTGAGCAAGAGCTAAAAGTAGGGTATGCAGTAGCTAAAAACTCACTGATTAGTCATTGTGATGTATATTTTATCAACCAAAAGGGTGGATATTTGTTTGGTAGAGAGCTTTATACAAAAGTTAGCCATCTTCCAACTGATATAGATACAGCTGTTATTACTATCCCATCAAAGTTTGTATTAGAAGTGATAGAAGAGTTGATACAAAAAAATATTAAAAACTTAGTAATTATTAGTGCAGGGTTCAAAGAAGTAGGGGATTTGACCAGTGAAGATAAGATAAAAGAACTTGCAAATATTCACAACTTCAATATAATAGGACCAAATTGTTTAGGGTATTTCAATGGAAATAAAAATCTAAATCTAACATTTGGAACAGACCATGTACTAAAAGGAAATCTTGCCCTTTTATCACAATCAGGTGCAGTACTTTCGGCTCTTATGGACAAAGCTTATGTCAATAACATAGGGTTTTCTCATATAGTATCTGTTGGAAATATGGTTGATTTGAATTTTGCTCAGATGATAGAGATGTTAAATGAAGATGAACTTTGTCAATATATATCCATATATGCAGAAGGTATCAAAGATGGCAAAAGATTTTTACAAGCTATAAGAAATTCCAAAAAACCAATATATATTTTCAAAACAGGGAAAAACGAAGCATCCAAAAAAGCAGCCTTTAGCCATACGGGAAATCTAAGTGGAAATTATGATATGTTCAAAGGGCTGATTCAAAGTGTAGGGAGTAAAATACAAGACAATATTGAAGCATTGCTTTTCAATCCCTTAAATGTAGTAGAAAATATCTTGATAGTGACCAATGCAGGAGGTCCTGCATCTATTTTGACAGATTATATTATAGACAAAGGGAAAAAAATGTATGAGTTGAGTGACGCAGAAATTGCATTACTTGATAGTGTACTTCCTTTTAACTGGCCCAAATCAAACCCAGTAGATATAATAGGTGATGCGATGTGTGATAGATACGAAAAGACTTTGGATATTGTGACAAAGTTTGATAAAGTTGATATGATATATGTACTTATAACACCACAGTTTATGACAGATTGTCTAGCAATTGCAGAGTTGTTTGTCAAATACAAAAATAGCGACAAGAAAATAATCCCTATATTCTTAGGTGGAGAACTAGTAAAAGATGCTCTTACATATCTTAGAGCTCATAAGATTTTATCATTTACTTCTACCCAAGAAGCATCAGCATTTTTATAAAGAGGTCACAAGTGAAAAAAGTAGTAATTTTAGGTGGAGGATATGCTGGAATTTATGCATTGAGGGAGCTTATCAAAGAGCCTCATATCAAAATCACACTCATAGATAAACACACATATCACAATATCCAGCCAGAAGTGTATGACCTAATAGCAAACAAAGCAAATATGGCAGATGTTACTATAGATTTGGCAAGTTTGTGTGCAGGTGTCAAGCACTCTTATGTGGAGTACAAAAACTTAAGAGTTGTTGATATTGATTTTGACAAAAAAGAGATTTATACACAAGAAAAAGAGATAGTGGTGTATGATTATTTGATTATTGCCATCGGAGGAAGGACACTTTTCCCAAGAAATATAGAAGGTCTCAATCATACAGATGATTTGAAAAAACTTCATAAAGCACTTTTTTTCAAACAAAGCTTTGAAACTCAGCTATTCAACAAAGTAAGTGATGGTGCAAAAAAATGTGACAAAACTCATATCGCAGTAATAGGTGCTGGGCTTAGTGGTGTAGAAATAGCAGCAGAGATGGCTTATTATGCCAAAAAATTCTTTGAGCGAGGGAGTTTTGCATGTGATAACTTTAGGATATCACTTATCAGCTCAGGTTCTACCATATTGTCTGGATTTGATAAAGAGATAGTAAAAATGTCACATGATAGACTCAAAGAGCTCAAAATAAACATCGTCACCAATTCCAAAATGACAGGGTGTGATAATGAATACCTATACCTTGATAATGGTACAAAAATAAGATATGCCTTTATAGTCTTCGCTGGTGGAGTGGAAGCATCAAACTTGGCTACAAAACTAAATCTATCCAAAAATACAAAAAACCAAATCATAGTAAGAGATACTTTGCAAACAAAAGAGTATGACAATGTTTTTGCAATAGGAGATATTGCCGAGATTAAGGATGCTCAAGGTACAAAAATGCCAGCGAATGTGACAGTAGCTAGAGCTACAGGGATATGTTGTGCCAAAAATATAATAAATAGCATCAAAGACAAGCCCCTACATGAGTGTAATCCCAAACTACAAGGTACATTGATAGCCCTTGGTGGAAGATACGCAGTATGCGACTTGTACGGAGTAGTCAAACTAAAAGGCTTCTTAGGATATCTTATCAAACAATTTGTATTTTTGACATACAAACTACCCCTTCTTCATATCATTAAAAACGCTCATAAAAAATAAAATAAAACGCTTGGTTTCAAACTAAGCGTTTATGCCAATATTTTTTATACTATTTTATAACATAATTATAATTTTTTTACACAAAATATAATAATCTATCAACTAATTAACACTTTATTCTATATTTTATGAATAAAACATCATAAAATCACAATATTAGAACTTACTTTAACTAAAAATAATGAAAATAATCATACATTTTTCATACTATTTATTATAATATATAATTATAAAAATTAGTATAAGAATGAGTATGTTTAAATAAAAATTATCCATAGAATAATTTTCTGTTATTTTAATAAAGTTCCAATATTAGGAGTATTCTTGGCTATATAAACTTAAAAAAATTATAATATGGACTAACAATTTATACAGTTTATTAGTAAATAATATAATTATATTAAAATATCATTATATTTTATATTAGTTTAAGTAAGATTTATATATTATTCAGTTATTAGTATATCTTAAAGTTTACTAAGTAGATTATATTAAGGTTTGTAATTGGCTTATTTTATAGCATCTATTATTAGTGTTGTTGCTGCTACGATTATCCTTCTTACTAGATTTGAAGCTGATGATAGTCAGATTAAATCTGAACTTGAACAAATGAAAGTTATGTTTAGTGCTGTTGATGGTTTTGTAAATACATATGTCAACTCAGGCGAAAGCATAGCAAGTATCAATTTTCAAGTTTTGGGTGATAATGCAATATTACTAAATAATATGGTGGTAACACAAGTAGGTGGAGATGATTTCAGATCAACAGTTACATTCCCAAATAATCGAGTAGTATGGCAGATTATTCCAAACATAAATGACAGTAGTTCTTATAAGCTACTAGTCAATATGACAAATAATGCCACACTTATGAGTAAAGCCAGATTTTCTGAAAGCTTTGTAGGAAGAGAGTATTGTCAAAAGATGCTTTTTGGAGATTTTGAAAATAGTTCCAACTCTTACAACCTAGCTACAAGCGATTTTGAAAATAACGGTGGAACAAATAGTGATGGTTTGTTTGCGTGTATTGTTTATAAATAATTTGCACTTTAAACTTATACTTCAACAAAAACTAAGGAGAAAAATATGCCACAACTGATAGCAATGATTATAGTAGTAGTAGGAGCAATGATTTATATGTTCCAAACATTCGGGGGAACTGGTGATAAAATAGAGGGTATCGCACAAAAGACAAGTATTATTACAGAGATTAATAATATTAAGAATGGTGTTAAACTGGCAGCAAGATCTGAACATATAGAAGCAGTAGCAAAAGCTAATACAGATGCAGTTACTAATTTGACAGGATTAGCGGCAATGAACTATTTTGCTCAGCAAATTAATGAGCAATTAACAAGTGTAGCTCCAGCGGCGATTGCTAATGAATATAATGCTATCTCTTTTGGTGGAGTTGCTGGAACTAATAATGCAGCAACTGCTATTGGGGACAGAGCTGCAATGAGAATAAGTTTAGTTACCATTAATGCAAATAGAGTACCTGGAATATATGTAGAATTTGGTGGATTATTAGCTGATTCTGCAGGATTTTTGGAAACACAAATAGCAACAGATTTGGCCTCAATAGCTAGAATAGATAGACATGCAACAGCTGTCCCTACTACTGCAAGTGCTGATACTTGGGGTGGTGCTACAACTGGAACTGATGCTAGAATTCCAGCAGCTACTGGAGCTGGTACAAATACAGCAAATGATGGAAGATTTATTATATATTTCAACGATTTTGCAGCAAATGAAGTAGTTTTACCATAATACTATAAAACTTAGGATTCTTCCTAAGTTTTATTTATATAAGTTAGAGCTAAAAGCTTGATTATAAGCTTTTAGTTATAGCTTTTTAAATAAGAAAGGTTATATATGTATTCCAATATCTTTCTCTCAGTCGGACTTGTGATAGCTGGTATTATTTTTGCAAGTGCTACTTATAAGTCATATAGTGATGTACAAGAAGCAAAGCAGATACAAGAAAACTATGAAATAATTTCTGAGATTAAATCTCTTTTGGCATCAGAGTACAACAAAAGTACAAAAGAGATTACAAGAGATGAAATAATGGCGCATTTGCCTTCAGGTGAATATTGGGAAAAAGTTCTTTTAATAAATCGTGATTTAAGCTCAACTTTGGCAAATGACGAGCTTATAAATATAGATGGCAATATAGTCATAAGTAGTGAAGAAAAAATCAAACTTTTAGCACTTAGAAGTAAACTTCGCACTATTCAAGATTTGAGTGACTATACAGAAGATCAAAACAAAAAAATTACATATGATGTGTGGGTTGATAAACAAAGCCCCCTTCATAAAGACAATATTATAAGTTTTAATATAGACAAAGTAATAGAGATTGCATATATCAATAAGGATAGTACTAATTTTGAAACAGATTTTAATAATATCTTGGATGAATATACTCCTTATAATGAGATATATCAAAATCTACTTAATACTGAGGATGAAGTTATTACAGATGAAGAATTAAAAATAAGAAAACAAACTTATTTCAAAGAAAAAATACAAGAAAAACTACAATTTAGTAAAAACACTAAAGATATGGAGATTTACGAGTTGGTAAAAAGTTTATGATTAAATATTTATATATACTTATATTGATTACAACCATTGTATATGCAGATTTGAATGATTTTGGTACAAGACAAGATGTCTTGCAACAAATAAAACAAATTATACTTGATGAAGAGTCTATAGCAAATGCTTATGAAAGATATATCATAAAAAATTACAATATCCCATCTTCAATAACAACTCTTAAAACTGCTGATTATCTTGGAACTACTTTTGGGGTCTTAGATAATACATATTTCAACAACTTTGTATTATCTACCCAAAGTATAAACTACAGACTCAAAGAAAATCTTAGTGCTGATATCAATCTAAAATCTTTATATGAGAGCAATACCTTTCGGGAAAAAACTTTTTTTTACAATGGAAAAATTTATTTCAAAATTGAAGATGATTTAGCAAAAAATATATTTACATTAGTAACCACCCAAGGCTCAGGACTAAACAACTGTACCGATATACCAAAAAGACAATATTGTATCAAAGATAATCATATCTATATGTTTACCACAAACGCTCAAAATGTATTGATAATGTATTATTATATTGAGAAGTTCAAAACGGGTCCTTTGGTAATCAGTAATGATACATCATTATATGATACAAGAAATGAATTTAAACATTTGCCTTTTGGTATATTGATGTATGACCTTGATGGTGTAAAATATATCAAAACTTCAACATCTTTAGAAAAGGTAAAATAAATGAGACTATTTACCTTTGTTTTCTTATTGTCAAGTTTTTTGTTTGGAAATGATGCTTTGATGATTAAGCAACAAAATGTTTTATATATCCAAAATATGATAGCTATAGAAGAAAATATTTCTCAACAGTTAGAAAAATATATTTTAACTGAGTTTAAAATACCTTCTATGACTCAACTTATGACAAATGAATATTTAGGTGAGAACTTTTCACAGCAAAATAGGCTAGGTGATGCCATAGATTTCAAAAGTAATCAAAATCTGAGGTTGAAATATGCTATTACATCAGCAAATGCTGATCAATATTTGTTTGACTTGTATAATAGAGACCTACATAGAAACAAAACAAAATCTATATATGATAAAGTAAATCTAGACAACTCTTATGTACAACTTGTTTTAAGCTCAAAAGAGGCTAATACTATATATACAATTTTATCAAATAATTTTACTATTAGTAAAGAGTGTTCATCATCACTTGTGAGTGAATATTGTAATAATTCTCTAAATACTATTCGATGGTATAATGAAAATAATTATTGGATAGAGTATAGTAAAGCAGACTTTGAGAACGCAAATGTAACTATACAAAATGAATCTGTATTAAATGATTCAAAACTAAATTCCTTACCAGTAGGTACATATATAAGAGTACAAAATTCTTCTCGTTATATAAAAATCCTCAATAATCAAATTTTAAAAGTAGAGTAGTGATATGAAAAAGATATTATTAATGATTTGTTCTGTTACTTTCTTGTTCGCATCATCAACTAATATTTCTTTGATGAATAATATAAAAACTGTAATCCAAAAAGAAGAGTATATAGCACTTGCAATCAACAAATATATCGCCCAAACAAGGAAAATACCTAAAAAATCAAACAACAAACTAGATTGGGATAAATTGATAAAAGATGACTTAAAAAGTAATTATTTAGGAAAATCTTTTGATAATATAAATCCAATTACATCTGAAGCATTTGAAGTTATATTTGATACAGATAATAATTGTTTTATACAAGGAGTTTTTACACAAGTATCTTCATATAATGAAGATTACAAATATTTATATAATTTTTACACTAATAAATTATTTAGAATCAATACAAATCCACCAAAAAGTAGTGAAAAAGATGATTTAATCAAAGGTTCTTTGGTCGTCTATGGTAAATTCCAAAAAGATATTGTAAATATTATCACAAATACATCTAGTGAATTAAGACTTCCATCAGAAAAATGTCCTACAAATAATTATTACTATGAATTGCGTAATCAAGAAGTGGTTTATAAATATTGTAGAGGAGATTATTCTTTTGATATATATCAAAAAGCCCCTATATATTTGGAAAATTGGGAAGATTTGGCATTTGTCAAAGCAACAGTTGGCGATGTAGCTTATGTGAAGAAAAATGGGCAATGGTATGAGTATATTTATCAAGGAGATGTTGATATATCTTGGATTCCAGTAGAATCTGGAAGTGCTCTTACGAGTCAAGACGATACCTTGGATGTGGAAGATAGACTTATTTCTTATATTCCTGATGCAAAGGATTTGGTTCTCAGAAGAGATGGTGGGTGTATGTTGGCAAATGGTGATATTTTCTGTTGGGGTAATAATGACTACAAAAAAGCTGGAATAGAATCATTTGGTCAACTTGATCATAATTTAAGTCCTGACTATATCAATACCCCTGTTATGCTAAAAGTTCAAATAGAAGATGCTACTCAAAAAACGAAAAAATGGTATAACAATCCTTATAGAGTGAAGTTTGAAAAAATGTCAATGAATAGTACAAATGTTTGTGGTATATCTCCTATTTTTGATTATTTTCAAAGTGGAGTATATGTCAAATTTGGTGGAGATTTATACTGTAATGGACAAATAAGTTCACAAAGTTTTGAAGATATAGGTTCAACCGTAAGTCAAAGTTCTATTTTAAGAAAACATAAATTTTTTGCTAATGGAAAAGAAGATCACTTGAATAATGCAAATGAAATATATTTGGTAGATATTGCCATGGTTGAAGATACTATAGCTGTCTTGAGTGATGATGGTAAAATATATACTTTTGGAAGAAATTATCAAGGGGCTTTGGGGATTGATAATAGTGATAAGTTTATAAATCAAATAACACCTGTTGCTATAAACAACAACTCACAAGTATTCAAAAAGATATTTGCACTTAGAGATATAAGAGGATTTGGGGCAATAGATACCAACAACAACTTTTGGATGTGGGGTGAAAGAGCAAATGGAGCTGTACATTATGAGCCTACTTTATTATCATCTGGCAAAAAGTTTAATCCTGACATGATATTTGTAAATAGCTCAGATTTTGTGTTGAAAGGGATGGACAATATATATTATAGGACTGATGATAGTTTGGACTTTAGAAGTTTGAGTTTTATTCCAAATAGTGCTTTGAGTCTTTCTATCTATGATGCTTTGGGAGAAGAGTTTTATTTGTATGTTGATGAAAATATGCAACTAAAAGGTAGTACTGATTTAACCAAGTGTAGATTGGCAAATGAAACTAGTTCATGTACTAGTAATAGTTCTAATGTATTTAATTTGGCATTAGAAGAGTTAAATACAAAGTCAAATAGTATAAATGGAAAAAGTTATGCAAATTTTGCAAATGCAGCTATTTTTAAACTAGACCATGTTGTAACAGAAGTTTTGGATGATTTTCAAACAGGAATAACAAACTCTTCAACTTGGACTGTAAGAACATATTCAGATGTAAATTTTACAAATCAAACAAGTTCAACTAATGCAAATGCTTACTTAACTTCAGCCACAGAAACAACACCAAATACAACAATATTATCAATCACAGATAGAATTGACCCTACTAGAATTTTGGGAAGATTTTTGCTAGCTAAGCAGTCAATAGAAAAAACATACAATTTAGGAACATCTTTTGCCAATTCTGAAGTAGAAGTAGAATTTGATTTTTTTGAGATTGACTCTTGGGATATGGAAAGATTACAAGTATTTTTAAATGATGTTTTAATTACAGAAGATGGGTTTATTCATGATGCTCATCAGCAGTGGACTGATACTAATGATTCTGGTATATATACTTTAAATTTAGGTACGCATTATAATGATGGGATATTTTATGTTGATGGAGAGCCTTATTCTAGACACAATGACCAAAAATATAGATATAAACTAAAAGGCAAATTAGATAGTGCTGGAAAATTAAAAGTTTTAATAAGAGTGCGAGAATTAAAATCTAGTGATTATGGTTATAATGTTTGGGCATATGGTCAAGCTTTGGGTGATGAATCATGGGGTATAGACAATGTTCACATAAAAGTAAAAGAAACAAACAAAAAATTCGTTTGTACTATGACAGGTCTTGGAAGCAAATCTCAAATGTATTGTTGGGGGAATATAGCTAGAAGTATTCCTATACTTAGCACATCTTTGTATGATGTGAGCAAAATTCCTACAATGAACAAACTATTTGTTTCTCAAGAAAGTGATAGAAAATCTCAGATGTCTTATGGAGAATATTATAATGATGGAAAACTATTTTTGAAATACCCTACTTATATTGGAGGATTTGATTATGAATTTTATTTTAAATAAAGGATTTAAATGTTTATAAAGACTAAAAAATATTATATGTCTGTGATATTGGTTGGATTGATATTTGGTGGATGTAATGCTAAAAGCTATCACAATGAAATGATAGGGGAAGTTCAAAAAAATGTTAATAAAGAGTTTTATAATGATATAAAAGAGCCATATGTTAAATCTTTAGTATCAGAAGTGTCTAAAAAACAAGAATATATAAGTATATTGGAAGACAAATCTTTAGCCGATGTTTTAAAAGAATTAGAAATTATTGATAATAATATATACTATCTCAAAAATAATGATATTGCAATACCTAAAAGCAGAGTTCAAATCTTTAGTTTTGATGATTTAAATAGCTATTTAAATGCGGTTTTAGATAAAGACTTAGTTCTACAAAAAAATGGTGCTATACATTTGGTAGAGGTGGTAAACAAAAGTGAAACTAAGAAAAAAGCAGTAGATTATACAAAATTTGAGTTAAATGGTGAAATAAGTGTTGAAGAATTGATAAAGCTTATTACCGCAACTACTGGTTATGGTGTATCAATTGGTAATTATATTGATAATAAACAAGATTTTCTAAATAGTATTATCACTATTAATTCAACTCAACTCAAAGATGTTCTAAATACATTGTCACATACAAAAAATGTATATGTAGATATAGATTATGATAAAGAAATGATAAGTATTATGAGATATAAAGATGTTGTGGTAGAGCTTAATATCCCACTTTTTAACTTAAAAACATCAAATGAAACAACTACGAAAGAGACTTCAGGAGAGAGTAAAATAGAAAATAGCTCACATATAATATTATATGATGAACTAGATAAAATGTTGAAAAATATTATATCTACTGATAAAATTTCTACATATCATATAGATAAGTCAACAGGTCTTATCTTCCTAAAAGCTACAAAAGAGGTTGAACAAGCTGTTCGAATGATTGCAAAATCTTATGAAATGAATTTTGCAAAAGAAGCTACTATAGAGTTTGAAAAGATTGAGATTATCTTAAATAAAGATAGAGCATACGGGATATCTTCTATAACAAAAGTAACTAGTAGCAGTACGGATGACATTACAAGCACTATAACAAAAGCGATAGGTATAGATGGTGCATTATCTTATTCATACCCTAAATCATCAGGAGAGTTGCTGCAAGTACTTGCAACTGCAAACAATAATATAGGGAGAATCCTAAACTATAGCCAAAATCTAATAGTATTAAAAAACAATATTCCAACTGTTCAATCTATTAGTCAAAATACAGATTATATAGAAAAAATAGAGACGACAGTAACCGAAAATACAGTATCTACTGAAGCAACAGTAGGAACTATCAAAGACGGTACTTCAATCAATGCAATGGCAAAAATATCTAGAGATAAGATATTTTTGAATATTACTCCAAATGTAAAAAAACTATTAAAAATATCTGAAGCGAGTATTGGTGATTCTGTTATACAACTTCCTCAGTATAATGATCAAAGTTACAATGTATCAAGAGAAATTAGACTAGGAGAAACAGCAATTGTTGGTTCTATGATAATACACGATGATGCAAAAGAATATCAAGGTATTTTACCTCTTGAAGGGTTTGCTATAGGTGGGACTGATTCAAAATCTTATGTTAGAAGAGAGATTATTTATATAGTAACTCTCAAAAATATAAAAGGATTTTAGTAATGAGTATGTTTTCAGATCCATATGAGCAGTTTTTGTTGGATTATTTAGTCACAAAGCTAGAAAATGGGTCAAATACTAGAAAAGCACTTGTCTTGTACAAAGAACAAATTACAAAAGAGAGTAGTTTCAAGAAAAGACTTGAACATGCCATCAAAGATATGGAAATAGGTAAACATAAACTAGAAGCTATACTATATAACAATGGTTTTTTGAGTAGTTTTCAGTATAGTTTAGTTGTTAATAGTACAAGTACGATTGATGGTTTGAAGTTGGTTCTGACATTTCAACAAGCAAGTTCAAATTTATTTACGAAGATGATAAATCCTATTTTTGTCCCTATGTTGTTGATTATATCTACTTTTTATGGATTGATTTTATATCTTGGTATGTTGGAAAAAGATGTAGCACAGCTTAGTAAATCAAACCCTGATGTTGTTCAGTTTTTGGGGATACCAGATTATTTTACTTATAATATTGCATATATGGGGCTTGGGATTTCTATATTTATAACTCTTTTTATATTGTTTGGTTATTTATATACACAGATGTATAAACCTGCTTGGATTTATAAAATATTTAGAACTCAAGCATTTGCTGATGGAAGGTTTATGTTTCGTATTCTCAATGGAATGCTCAGTTCTGGTATATCATTTCACAAAACATCATTGATACTTTCAAAAGATTATTTTAAAACTGGATTGAGACCATTCTTCGCTGATTTGGCTGATTTGATACACAAAAACAAAAAGCTTTATATAGCATTTGAAAAATACAACTTTCCAACTATTATAACAGCAGATATAAAGCTATCAGAACTCAGTCAGACAAGTTTTCCTGCGGTTACTAAAGCACTCTATCAAACATGCGATACTATGTATGAAAAGAATATTAATTATGTTGTAATGCAATGGCGATTGTTTTTTTGGCTTATTGCAATGCTAGTAACTGTTGTAGTAGGGTCAGATATGATAAATCTTATCATTAGTACATTTACTTTTAAAACTTTATATCAATAAAAGAGATGGTAGTTATGAAAAAAATATTTAATAATTCTAAGTTATTGTTACAAAAAGAGTTTTACTCATCAATAGTAGATAAACAAATAAAGCTTATAAATGACATTTTCAAAAAACAAGAAGAGATAGATTCTGATTTTATTGTTATGATGGAAGATGGAATTAAGAGTAAGTTTAATCTAAAAGGTGGATATGGTGATTTGATAGCCAATGAAGAGAGTTATTCTTCTTTTGTTAAAAGCTTAGGTTATGAATACTATGCAACATATAGTGAACTCTCTAAAGTATATCAAGATACTTCAGCAAGTCTTGATGAGGCAAAATTAGAACTTTGTACCTCGATGTATATCATCACTCTTGAAGAAAAAAAGACAAAAAATAAAGTTTTGGGAATTAGAGATGTAGTTAATCTAGATTTTGAAATACTTAGTAAGTTTTATTTCACAAAAATAGTAGTTTTGGGTGAAGGTATTTTGTCATCTGTTTTTGGAGAAGATAGGGAAATAGTTTTTGGTTCTCATAGTGACTTGGAAAACGATGATGCAATCAATAAATATTTTGACAAGATGATGGGACAAGCTATTTTATTGGGAGCTTCAGATATTCATATCCAAAAAACAAATAGATCAGCTACTCTTTGGTTTAGAATAGATGGTATCAAAGTAGAGATGGGTACGCTCCCTATAGCTCTTGCAAAAACACTCAAAAGAAGACTAGTAACAATGGCTGACCAAGAAGATTCTGATTATGAGAGTATCAATGGTATGGTAAATTATGATTATGGTAAAAAAACTATCAAATTTGGACTTGGTCTAATCAACTCAAAAATGAATTTTTCTTTGGTATGAGGATGATAGGTGGTCGTGGAGTTGTTTCTCATAATCTAAGAGGTTTAAATTATCCAGATGAAACTGTTGGAATTTTGGAGAATTTAACAAAATATGCAAATGGTATGATTTTGATTACGGGGCAGGTTGGTAGTGGTAAGACACACTTAATGTATGCACTTTTACAAAAACTAGCTAAACAAAAACAATATGTTGTAACGATAGAAGATCCAGTAGAATATGTAGATGAGTCATTCTTCCAAATAGATTTATCAGAGTTTGCAAGTGCAAGTGAAGAGTTCAAATACGGCTATCCTGAAGCGGTAGTAGATATTCTTAGACAAGATTCAAACATCATCCTAATAGGTGAGACAAGAGAGCCTGCAACGGCTTCTCAGCTTGTAAATGCTTCAAATTTGGGTCAACTTGTATTTTCTACAATGCACACCAACTCTGCTCCTGCAACTGTTGCTAGGATGACGAGTTCTTTGGGTATAAATGAAGGGGATATTGTAGATAATTTAAGAGGAATTGTATCTCAAAGACTTGTTAGAAAGTTATGTAATTTTTGTAAAGTAGAAGATGATGAGGGGGGATATAAAAAAGTTGGTTGCGATGAGTGCAATAATACTGGGTTCAAAGATAGGGTGCCTATTGCTGAGGTTGTAAGATTTAAGATAGGGCATGGTGGAGATTTCCAAAATCCTGCTGAATATATGACTGTAGAAAAAGCATCAATGGCTCAATATAATGCTGGACTAATAACAAAAGAAGATGCAATGGCAATCATAAGAGGAGAAGAAGTATGGTACGATTAGTAGCAACTGATTTTAAGACAAAAGCAGCTAGTGAAGCATTTTATTTAAATGATAGAACTGATGTTTCTCAAAAGCTTTTTTCTTACCATTATTTTAAACAATATTGGGTTTATATGTCTCATTATAGGGATAATAGAAAAATCTATTCTTTAAATTTTCTTTCCAAAAAGTATTTACAAAAAAACGAATTTTTATTATATATTACCGATGAAGAGTATGTAATTTTATTCAACCACAAAACAATATATGCTTCAAAAATAAATATTAATTTTATAACAGATGATATAATAAAATCAATTCTACTCACTAGGCATTTTGCAATGCTTTTGAATATAAGTAGTAGTGAAAAAAGGCTTTCTTATATTGTTGATTCAAGGTATAAGCTAGCAATAGAAAATATATTAAAGGAAAATACAAAAATCGAAGATAGAGTTATAGCATATAGTATGGGTGATATTGATGATCTTACTTCTACAATGAATGAACTTATAAATACCAAAACACATTTTAGTAGGTTGTCATTTGTAGTTATTTTTACAATTGGGATATTGTGGAGTATGTTTTATGGGCTTGAGATATTTTCTAATAAAGTATTTTTCAATACTTCTTTGGATGATTTAAGAACTGAGGTAGATTTTGAAAATAGAGCGGTTATGAGACAACAAACGATTTTAGATAAGAATACATTACAATATAATGAATTGACAAAATGTCTTACACATCCTACTACTAAGGTAAACCAGTGATAAGTATAAGTAAAAATAGATTATCCAAAATCATAAAAGTAGTAACTGGCATATTTATAATATATGCAACATTGTTTTTTTCTATGAAAGTAGTATCTTTTATAAAATACTATTATGAAAAAGAAAAGTTAACTAGTGAAATAGTTGAGAAAAAAGAGAAATATCAAAGCTTAAAAATAGAAATTGATGAGATGAATCAAAAAATGCAAGATTTAAAAAGTAAATATATTTCAAAAGAAGAGCTAGAGAATAAATTAAATGGTATTTTTCAGAGAATGGCATTGCCAGATTATAGGTTGAAATATATCAAATCAACACAGTTGTGTATAGATAGATATGTCATAATGGTTGAATTAAATGCTTTAACGGATAAAGGTACAAAAGCTGGTGAGGGAATATTGTCTTACATAGGCAAAATTAATAAAAGTGAAGAAAATAGCAACATATACTTTGTAGACTATATCGTAAATGCAGGAGATAAGTAAAATATGTATATTAATAAAATATTTATTATTATTTTTTTGTTTTTGAGTAATTTATATGGCAATAGTTCATCTATTGATGCTATGGAATTGATAAAAATAAAAAAACTTGTCGAAAAAGAAGAACAAATTGCAAAAGCATATAAAGATTATATCAGTCATAAAGCAAATGTAGCTACTTCAGTAGATGAGCTGATTTCAAGTGGATATTTGGATTCAGAATTTGACAAAATAAATCCTTTTACAGGACTCAACATAAAACTTGCGAGTGAAAATGAGGAATTGGAAGAAAATTTACCAATTGAAATAAAATCAAAATCTTTTTTATATGACTACTATTATTCAAATGTCAATAGAAATCATACTAAAGCACCTTTGGGTAAACAAAGTAAATTGATAGAGATTCCTTTGTCTTTGCATGAAAAATATTTTTTAAAGTATAAAGATATTATTACTACAGATTATGCTAATAAAAATGGGAAATATTATCTTGATAATAATGGAATATTGCACTGGTATGATTCAAGTGGAAATTATAAATTTTCATTAGGAAATGATTTGATAATAGATAGTAGTGTGGAGATAATTGATACTGATGGCAATATTACTACAGAGTTTAAAAATCTGATAGGAGCAAAAGAGGCAACTTATGCAGGTCAAGTTATACTACATATTAAAGATGGTGTTGCCAAGGAATATATAAATTTAGGTGAAGAAGGTGGTATCGTCAAAATTGGTGAGTCATCTAGAGATATAGGGAAAACTATAGTCCAGTTTACTAGAAGATCAGGCGGTATTATAATCAATGGTGATATCTATACATGGGGCAACAATGCCAATAGAATAACATCAATTGACCTTGATAATTATACAAAAGAAAATAGTGGAGCAAGTAACAATAATAGATATCCAGTAATTACAGGTTTGGTAAGGGCTAGAGTAAAAACATACAATAATAGCATAGACAATCTCAACTATTATTCATCACCTTTACGGCCGAAGTTTATAGATTTTTTTAGTACAGTTTATCATAGTACTTGTGGTGTTACAACAAAAGGTGAACTTTATTGTGGTGGAAGTACTGGGGCTGATTCTAGTGCATTATTTACAAATACTACAACTGAAAATAATAAAGAAGTTTTATATAGAAGTACCTATTTTGATGGAAGCAGTAATAAAAAAGCAACCAAAGTATTTGCAAATAATCAGTTGTGGCTAATTCTTGGCAATACAAATACAGATTCAAATGGTGGTTACAGAGATGGGAAAATATACAGATGGGGAAGCGATTTTGCTGGATTTTCTGGTGTGAGTAGTAATCAAACTTGGAAATACAATAATACTGGCAATCCAACAGAGTTGGAAGTCAATTATAACAATAGCAAAGTATTGTTCAAAGATTTAACATATTTGCTTACTATTGGTTATAGAAAAATGGGAGCATTATCAAATGAAGGTGATGTTTGGATTTGGGGGCTAGATGACCATTATACAGAAAATTGTCATAAAATTATAAATGGTCAAAGTATTAATCTGTGTATTCCATATAGAGTTGATTCAACTATTGTTTTTAGTTCTTTAAAAGGTGGATTACAAGGATTTGTAGCGAAAGGAAATGATGGTAATTATTATAAAATATTTCAAAAATGGGGAGCATTGCCAAAAGTAGAATCAATTACTGATATGATTAAATCTTATGATGGTGGTAGTGATAATAAATATATACAAGATGATGATGCTGATATATTAGCTGTGGACTTATCAAGTAGATTAAATGGCAGTTCTTTGATATTTGGAGAAGGAATAGTTTGGATTAATGGTAAAAATGAATTAAAAGGTGATTATTTTACAGCTGACAATAAAAATGATACTGTTTTCAAATCTGCTATCAAAAAAATAAAATGGAAAAATATAAAAGTAGTAGAAGATGAGAATGCTATGTGTGGTATTGATATATATAATCAAATGTATTGTTGGGGTGTAGTTTCTTTTTATAGATCAGGTACTGATATTACAGCTAAAACTGGAAATACTTTTATGATACCAGTATTTAATACAAATTTATATGATTTGGATAAAGATTATTTGGTTACTGAAGGTGGACAAAATGGATATTTGACAAATATGACTTCTGGTGAGTGGGCGACAACAGACTCACAAGGCAATAGTGGGGTATTTTTTATGAAATATCCTACTTATATAGGAGGGTTTAATTATGAATTTACATTTAAATAAAAGGAAAAATATGACGGAACAAAGTGAAATCCTGTTTTCAGGTAAAAAAATAGTATCAATAGTATTGTGTTTATTTATAGGGTTAAACTTATATGCTGATGAGAAACTTGATGCTTTGGAATTACAATCAAAAGAGTTTTTTAAAGCTATAACTGGACTAGAACAAGATTATATTCAAGAACAAATGAATACTATACAAACTAAAGGTGGTGTACAACAACCATCAACAACTTATGTACAACAACCTCAAGAAACAACTCCTCAATTATCTGTAGAAGAATATTCAAAAAATACTTTCAACCACGAAAATGAGATAGCAAGAATCAAAACAGATTTTACTAGAACTACTAAGCTAAAAGATTTGAAAATAAGAAGTATGTATTCATTTAATGGAAAAGATTATGCTGTACTTTATCTTGATGATTCAACATCATCAAGTACAACAAAAAGTATTGATGAAATGTCTTTGGGTATAGATGGAAGATATAAAGTGGGTGATTATATTTTGAGTCATAAAATTGTATCTATCAATACTAGAACAAAAATAATAGAATTAACTAAAGATATAGATGATGAAAATTGGTATTCAATATATATCAATAATCATGGTGTTTTTGTAAGTGACTTAAAAAAAAGAACAAAACCTAAAGAAGAAAAAAAAGTCGCACAAGTAAAAGAAGAAATTAAAAAAAATGAAATCATCAAAGAAGATACTCAGCTAGATAAGAGTGAGATGATACAAGAAGCATTTAAAGATATAAAGATTAAAGACAATATTAATGCAAATGCAAAAGATTGTCGATATACTGTAAATATCAGCGGTGGATTAAATGTAAGAAATACAAACAATTCAGATGGAATCATATTAAGAGTTCTTCGAAATCAAGATGAGTTTATTGCAAAACAAAAAGATGGGGATTGGATAGAAATTGACACTATATACAAAAAAGAATCAGGTGATGTTATGGTAGTCAAAAACGATAGTAATTGGGTTAATATTTATAAAGATAATATCATATCAAATTGTACAGCTGATTAAATAAAAAAGGGGAAATAGTGGTTAAAAATGATTGTTATAACATGATTGATGATTCACTTGAAATTGTAGCACAACATACTGATACAATAATATCAAATTATAGTAAATTTTTTAATATTGCTGAAGTCTTCTCTAGTGATGAAAGAGGTAAAATTAAACTAAATAGAAATGTATTCAATAATGTACATTTATTAGTAGAAAAAGATATAAAAGCTATTAATTTAGAGTTAAATAAAGTTTTAGATACTATTAAAGAAAATTTAGCTAGTTTATTTAGTAATCTTTCAGATATCAAATATATAGATTGGAAGAATTTAATATTTGATGATGAGTTATGTATACAAGAGTTTCATAAGGATTTAGGGAAACAAACATTTTCCCAAGCAAAAAAAAGAGAACAAGAAAAAGAACTTGTAAACTTTATATATTGTAAAAATAGGATGTTTACTTTACAATACTTGGTAACATTGTTTGATACTTCAATTTTAGATAATACTATAAATAAATTAACTACTGAAGATTTGATAAATAGTACTTTGATTTTTGGAATTATAGATTCGTATGGTTTACAACTACAAAAGTTATTACAGTTTGAAAGTGAAATTAGAAAAAAAGAAACCTTAAACAATATAGATCCCAACTTACACAATTTAAATGATATATTAGAACTTCTAAAACGAAGATATGAAGATTATACATACAATAATATACGGTATAAAATTTCATATGATTATAATAATACTATAACACCAAAAGATTTGAAAAATATAGATGTAAGTTATCTTGAACATTTGATATATACATTAAGTGAACAATCTTGTTTGGATATAGTAAAAAAAGAGTTAAAAAAAGGAAAAATTACAAAAACAATTAGCTTAGATATTGTAAAAGTAAAAAATAGAGTCAATATTGTTGTTGTAAATAGTGGATTTGATACCAAAGATATAAGTAGCTTCTATACTATGGGTAATATTGAAAATAAGTTTATACTTAATGCTAGTAATATTGCCAAACTCTTAAAAACAAAAATTGATATAACCCCTATAGATAATGAAGGTATGAAATATTCTTTATCTCTTGCTTAAGAACAAAGGGTAAGTAACCTTGCCCTAACTACAAATAAATTTTTAATCCAAATAATCTAACAATTGCATAATATGAGTTTAAATAAAGAATAATTCTTTTTCTATGGAACACCATTTGCAATACTCTTTTGTGAAACATTCAAAACAAAGGAGACAAAATGTCAACATTAAGACAGATAGCATTTTATGGTAAAGGTGGGATTGGAAAATCTACAACATCTCAAAATACATTGGCAGCAATGTGTCACTATTATGAAAAAAAGATATTAATAGTTGGTTGTGATCCAAAAGCGGACTCAACAAGACTTATATTACACGAAAAAGCTCAAAGTACAATTATGCAACTAGCAAGTGAAGCTGGAACAGTTGAGGATTTAGAATTAGAAGATGTATGTAAACCTGGAGCTGGTGAATTTCATCCAGATGATGAAACAATCACAAAAGGTTACATTATGTGTACAGAATCAGGTGGACCAGAGCCTGGAGTTGGATGTGCAGGTCGTGGAGTTATTACAGCGATTAACTTCCTAGAAGAAGAGGGTGCTTACAATGACGAACTAGATTTCGTATCATACGATGTTCTTGGGGATGTTGTTTGTGGTGGATTTGCTATGCCAATTCGTGAAGGTAAAGCTCAAGAGATATATATCGTTATGTCTGGAGAGATGATGGCTATGTATGCAGCTAACAATATCTCAAAAGGTATTTTAAAATATGCAAATACTGGTGGAGTTAGACTAGCTGGTCTTATTTGTAATGCTAGAATGACAGATAGAGAGTATGATTTGGCTAAAAACTTAGCGACACAAATCGGAACTCAAATGATTCACTTTGTTCCAAGAAGTAACCATGTTCAAAGAGCAGAGCTTAGAAGAATGACAGTTGTTGAATTTGCTCCAAAATCAGAGCAAGCTATGGAATATAGAGAATTAGCTAGAAAAATCATTGCTAATGATTTAAAAGTTATTCCTACACCACTTCATATGGATGACCTTGAAAACCTATTGATGGAATTCGGTTTGGAAGAAGAAGTAGAAGCTGATGCTATTGGTAAAAGAGCTGAAGAAGCTTAATTAAGAAGTTGCTGAGGTACTGAGAGACTGAGGTACTGAGCAAGAATAAGAGAAGAAAAGAAAAATATAAAATTCAAAAAACTTAGTTACTAAGTACCTCATTGACTTAGTAGCTCTAAAACAAGGAGAAAAAGATGTTTGTATGTGGATACCACTTTCCTGCTAGTATGGGAAATGATGTAAGTTTTGATAAAGTTGTAGAAAAAGTAACTGAAGGTGCTGGTGATTTATCAGGAATCAGCGGTGTTGTTGTGACAGGTGAGACTCCAAAGGGTGAAATCGTTGAGAGCTTTACAGTAGCTCCAGGGACATTTATGTTTACTGCACTTGTAGATTATTATAAAAAATCAGATGTTCCAGAAAAAGATGGTTTCAAAATGATTTATTATACAAATAAATATCAAATTAGTGAAGTATCAAAAACTATAGATGGTGATGTTACAAAACCATTATGTAGAAAATTTGATGATATGAATCTATACAGAATCAAAGTAGCGTAACAATTATCTACAAAATTGAATTTTTGTTGAAATTGAGTAATGGCGAGAAGTAATTCTCATTGTGATAAGGGCTTAAAAAGGAGTAAACAGATGAATCCAAATTTAGAAAGCTTACAAAAAGAGGTAATACAAGAAGTTCTTGATAGTTACCCAGAGAAATTGAAAAAAAACAGAGCAAAACACTTAGGTGTTGACTCTCCAGAAACAGGTAAAGGTGCTTGTAGTACTACAAGAAGTAATAAACAAACAGTACCAGGCGTTATGAGCCAAAGAGGTTGTGCGTATGCAGGATCAAAAGGTGTTGTTTGGGGTCCGATTAAAGATATGATTCATATTAGTCATGGACCAATAGGATGTGGACAATATTCTCGTGCTGGAAGAAGAAACTATTATATAGGAACAACAGGTGTTGATACATTTGTTACTATGAACTTTTCGACAGATTTTTCAGAAAAAGATATCGTTTTTGGTGGAGATAAAAAACTAAAAACTGCTTTAGAAGAAATTGATACATTATTTCCATTACACAATGGTATAAGTATCCAAAGTGAATGTCCAATCGGTTTGATTGGTGATGATATTCAAGCAGTTGCTAAAAAACATAATCTTGAAACTGGTGAACCAGTAATTCCTGTATCGTGTGAAGGTTTCCGTGGGGTTTCTCAATCACTTGGTCACCACTTAGCAAATGATGTTATTAGAGATTATGTATTTAGTGACAATTCATATAAAAAAGATTTTGAATCAACTCCTTATGATGTAGCAATCATAGGTGATTATAATATCGGTGGAGATGCTTGGAGTTCAAGAATTTTGCTAGAAGAAATGGGTCTTCGTGTAATAGCTCAATGGTCAGGAGATGCAAGTTATAAAGAAATGGCAATAGCTCCAAAAGCAAAATTAAATTTATTACATTGCTATAGATCAATGAACTACATAGCAAGACATATGGAACAAGAATACAATATTCCATGGATTGAATACAATTTCTTTGGACCAAGTAAAACAACTGAAAGCTTAAGAAAAATTGCAGCTCAATTTGATGAGAGTGTTCAGGCTAAATGTGAGCTAGTTATAGCAAAATATCAGCCAATGATAGATCAAGTTATAGCAAAATATAGACCAAGACTTGAGGGTAAAAAAGTAATGTTATATGTTGGAGGTCTTAGACCAAGACATGTTATCGGTGCTTATGAAGACTTAGGTATGGAAATAATCGGAACTGGTTATGAGTTCGCTCATGGTGATGATTATCAAAGAACAAAAGAAGATTTAGGTAGAAGTACACTTATTTATGATGATGTAAATGAATATGAGCTTGAAGCTTTTGTTAAAAAATTACAACCAGACCTTGTGGCTAGTGGTGTAAAAGAGAAATATGTATTCCAAAAAATGGGCTTACCATTTAGACAAATGCACTCTTGGGATTATAGTGGTCCTTATCATGGATATGATGCTTTTGCAATTTTCGCAAAAGATATGGATTTGGCTTTAACTTCTCCTGTATGGGCTCATAGTAAAGCTCCATGGGAAAAAACAGCAGAGGCGGTGTAATATGCAAAATGTAGAACAAATAGTAAACGGACAAAAACTGTTTCAAAAACCAGAATATCAAGAAGTTTTAGCTAACAAAAAACAATTTGAAAGCTCTGAAGGGTCTGTAAATCCAGCAAAAGTTGCTGAGACTGCAGAGTGGATGAAAGGCTGGGATTATAGAGAAAAAAATCTAGCAAGGGAAGCTATCACAGTAAATCCTGCAAAAGCTTGTCAACCATTAGGTGCTGTTATGGCTGCTCTTGGCTTTGAAAACACTATGCCTTATGTTCATGGAAGTCATGGGTGTGTTGCTTACTTTAGAAGTTATTTTACAAGACACTTCAAAGAACCAACTCCTTGTGTATCTGATAGTATGAGTGAAAGTGCAGCGGTTTTTGGTGGACTTTCTAATATGAAAGAGGGACTACTAAACTGTAAAACTATGTACAAACCTGATATGATAGCAGTAAGTACAACTTGTATGGCTGAGGTTATCGGTGATGACTTACATGCGTTTACAATAGGAGCTAGAACTGAAGCTGCAGGTGCTTTGGATGATACACTTATCCCATCAGCACATACTCCATCATTTGTAGGTAGCCATATAACTGGTTATGACAATATGATGAGAAGTATTTTGGAGCAAACTGTACCAGAAAATACTGAGAGAGTTGAAGATTCTGAGAGAATCAACATTATCCCAGGATTTGAACCATATATCGGATCTTTGAGAGAAGTGAAAAAAATAGCTTCAATGTTTGGCGATAAAATAGTAATGATAGGCGACCATGCAGACCAATGGGATACACCAGCTGGTGAATACCAAATGTTTAGTGGCGGGACAAGTCTTGAGGATCTTAAAACTTCAAGAAATGCAGTTTCAACTATTAGTTTACAAAAATATTCAACTATAAACACAGGTAAATTGCTAAAAAATATCTGGAAACAAAAATATCTTACACTTAACCCAATAGGTTTGAGCGGTACAGATGCTTTTGTAATGGCTTTAAGTGAATTAACTGGAAAAGAAGTTCCAGCTGAACTTAAAATCCAAAGAGGAAGATTAGTAGATGCAATGCAAGATAGCTATCCGTATATGCACGGTAAAAAATTCGCTATCTGGGGAGACCCTGATTTCTTACTAGGATTGGTTTCGTTCTTAGTTGAAATGGGTGCAGAGCCTACGCATATACTTTGCCACAATGCTCCAAAAAAAGGTTGGGGGGATGATATGAAAGCAATCCTTGCTAAATCTCCAGCTGCTGCATCTTGCCAAATCTGGGCAGGAAAAGACCTTTGGGCACTAAGAAGTATATTATTTACAGAACCAGTTGATTTTATGATTGGAAATGTGTATGGTAAAGAATTATATCGTGATACTGGAATACCTCTTATTAGAATAGGTTTCCCAATATTCGATAGACACCATTTACATAGATACTCTATCAGTGGATATGAGGGTGCATTAAATCTTCTAACATGGATTACAAATGCAGTTCTTGATCAACTTGATGAAGAAACAAAACACATAGCACAAACTGACTACTTCTTTGATTGTGTTAGATAAGCTCTAATACGATTCTTCTTACGGGAAAAGGCTTTTTTGCCTTTTCTTTGTTTGCATTATTTCAAACCATCTCCATAAGAACTTCAGGGTGATTGTTTGCCACATTTAAAAGCACTTTTGCAGGACCTTCTGGCTGTCGTCTGCCTTGCTCCCAATTTCTTAGTGTATGTACACTGATATTCATAAGTGTTGCAAATTGCTCTTGTGAAAGGGACATTTTTGTTCTTATTTCCTTTGGGCTTGGCTCTTCAATATAAAATTTTCTACTAGGTTTGGCTTGACCTTTCATAATCTTTTTTGCTTCTTTTATACTTTCTACCAATTCATTAAACATTTGTTTTTCCATTTTATTCCCCCTTAATCAAACTTTTCAATATAGATAGCTCCTCATCACTTAGCAACTCGGTTATATATTTTGTATAAATTGTAGTTTCTATAATTTCCATTATGATTATACCTTTTTAAATATTATAAGTCAATGACTTACATAGTCTTTGTTAAATGTATATTATCATTATTTTATAGTAATCTAAAAAAATATTACATATTGCAATATTTTTAAGTGTAAAGCTATTTTTGTGTTAAAGTTTTGAAATTCTATATAAGGTCATACAATGAATACTTTAATCATAAATGAAAATAGTATTAAAGATAAAATACATACTATAAGGAATTTACAAGTGATGCTAGATAGAGATTTAGCTACGCTATATGGTGTTGAAACTAAACATATTAATCAAGCAGTTCGTAATAATCAAGATAAATTTATGGATGATTTTTATTTTGAATTGACAAATAATGAGTTTGAAGATTTGCGGTCAAATTTTTTGACCACAAATTTTGCTAAAACAAGAACTAATCCAAAAGTTTTTACAGAACAAGGAATTTATATGTTGGCAACTATTTTAAAGAGTAAAGTTGCTTCACAAGTTACTGTATATATTATTAAAACTTTTGCCAATATGAGAAAACTAATTTACCAAAATATCTCTATGTTTGAAAGATTTGAAAGAATAGAAAATAGATTAACCATGCACGATAGGAATTTTGATAAACTTTTTGAAGCTTTGGAAGAAAAAACCTTAAAACAAAGTCAAGGTATCTTTTATGATGGGCAAATCTATGATGCCTACTCTTTTGCAAATGATTTACTAAAAACTGCTAAAAATGAAATAATTTTGATAGATAATTATATCGATGATACGGTTTTAACAATTTTTTCTAAAATACCAAATATACGAGTGACAATATATACAAATGCTATCCCAAAACAACTCAAGCTTGACTTTGAAAAGTATCAAAAACAATACCAAAATGTAGAAATAAGAATTTTCAAAAACTCCCATGATAGATTTATAATTTTAGATAAAAAAGAAGTTTATCATCTAGGGGCAAGTCTTAAAGACCTTGGTAAAAAATGGTTCGCATTTTCTAAAATGAATTTTGAACTAAACGAATTGATTGCAAAGATGATATAAGGAGAGGTCATATTCTGAGCACACAATACTGTTATCTCAATGGCATTGTCACAATCCCCATTATTCTGATACCAAATCAAGTTCAGCATGACAAATCCATCATCTTCTTTAGATTCCATGCCAAGCTCTTATTATAATATATATTATCATTATTTTATAGTAATCTAAAAAAATATTACATATTGCAATATTTTTAAGTGTCAAGCTATTTTTGTGTTAAAGTTTTGAATCAACTCAATAAAAGGTAATTTAGATGCAGAATATAGATAGTATTGTGGTTTATAATGATGGGGAGTTAGAGTTAAAAGTTTCAGTTAAACGAAATAGTGTTTGGTTAAATGCTGATGAGATTGCTTTTATTTTCAATGTAAATAGACCAGCTATTGTAAAACATATTGGAAATATTTACAAAGATGAAGAATTAGAACAAAATTCAACCTGTTCCATTTTGGAACAAGTTGCAAAAGATGGGAAAATAAGAAAAATTAATTTTTATAATCTTGATATAATAATATCTGTTGGATATAGAGTAAATTCTAAAAAAGCTACAAAATTTAGACAATGGGCTACAACTATACTTAAGGATTATATTAACAATGGCTATGTAATAAATGGTGAAAAAATCACCAATGAAAGATTTGTAAATCTTGAAAATAATGTAAATAGTTTAAAAACTCAAATGAATGAAGTAAAATCTCTTGTAAAAAATAATAAATTAGAGACTAATCAAGGGATTTTTTACGATGGACAAATATTTGATTCATACAGTTTTATAAATGAACTTTTAAAACAAGCAAATAGTGAAATCATTCTGTTAGATAATTATATAGATGATACGGTTTTAACAATTTTTTCTAAAATACCAAATATACGAGTGACAATATATACAAATGCTATCCCAAAACAACTCAAGCTTGACTTTGAAAAGTATCAAAAACAATACCAAAATGTAGAAATAAGAATTTTCAAAAACTCCCATGATAGATTTATAATTTTAGATAAAAAAGAAGTTTATCATCTAGGGGCAAGTCTTAAAGACCTTGGTAAGAAATGGTTCGCATTTTCAAAAATGAATTTTGAACTAAACGAACTAATTGCAAAGATGACATAAAGAGGTCATACTCTGACCCCCTTTATATTTTCATTAGCTTATAAAAGTATCGCTTAGTTTTTCAAGATTCAAGATAGTGAGAAGTTTTTTGTTTTCTTCTTGATTATCTAGTATCACGATACTTTGTATCAAAGTACCGCCACTTATGAAGTGGTTTTCTATTGGTTTGATTTTGGTTGAGTCCACTTCATTTATGTTGCCAAGGCGATTTACCAAGATACCTACATAGTGTTTTTGGACTGCGTTTTTGTATTTGATGATTACTATATCGCTGTATGGCTCATCGTTGTATTCTTGTATCAAAGATTTTATATCAAGGACGCTTACAGCGTTGTCTTTGTATATTACTGTACCTTTGAAAATAGAGTTTTGATCCAAATCTATGGAGTGTTCGAGCTGTTTTACACTTACTGTTTCTACTATATCGCTTGTGTGTACTCCTAGCCATTTTTCACCAACGAAAAACGAGCCGATTTCAGCCGTATCAGTAGTAGTGGCAAGGGATTCTATTTTGAATCCATTAACAGTTTTTGCAATAGGTAAATTTGCTTGTGAGATATAAGAAAAATAAAAAGCAAAAACATCATTTTTGTATTTGTCATTTGAGCTTTTGTACTCTCTGTATCCTTTTGAGCAAGTGACACCTATAGCATAGTATTTATTATCATAAGTGATGATTTGGCTGTATGATTCAGCATTTTTGAGTGCAAAGAATTTATCTTCTAGTTTTAGGTATTCTCCTATATTTATAGCTTCATTTGTAGAAGATATTACTTTTTTATCTCTTGAAGTAAACACCGCAAAAGACTCATTGGTTGAATTTTTTGGTAAAGAGTCGTTTAGTATATCAAAAAATTCTTTTGTGGAGTTAAATACTATCCCTATACCTCCAACTGCTTTTTCTCCTTCGTACTCTTTGATAACTGCATTGTAAATATATGTTGATTCTCCACCATAAAAAGGTGTTGGCTCAAATGTGCTTACACGATAATCGCTTGTGTTTTTGAGTCTTAGTGTTTCATCTACCCATTCATTGGATATTTTTTTCCCTACTAGGTTTTTTTGGTTTTGGTCTGATACGGCTTGTATTATCCCATTTTTATCATAAACAAATAAATTAGTATAAACAGTATAAAGGTTGTTGATATAAGATAGAATATCTCCCATTCTCTTTTTTTGTTCATTGGATATTTCATTGGAAGCGAGTATCTGTCTAAACTCTTTCGTCAACGCCCACCATCTACAATCATTCGCTCTTTCATAAAGGTTTCTATCCATAATATCTATCATTAGTGATGAAATAGAAGTAGTGTTGTTCAAAATCATCATTTGAGTAAGATTTGATATAGAGTTGCTAAATACATCTTTGGTCAAAGCTCCAATTCTGCCTATTTCACTAAACAATAGCCTTGTAAAATCTTTGTTTGCATTGTCTGTTTTAGATTGTGCTATATTGCCATTCCAAAGGGCTCTGTTTAGGTCTTCTTGTATAGAATTTGCCTCTTTTGGGATTAGTTTCAAATCGTTTGTGAAGTCTTTGCCGTTTTGCAAAATAGCCAAAATCATCTCTTCATCTATCCCTATATCTTTTGCCTCTTCAAGTTTGAAAGCATGTTCTAGTGGAATCATAATATGACCATACCATCCCATACCTTTGAAGCCTTGATAACCGTTGGTGATAGAAGTTTTTGCAAGATAATCTCGACCTCCAAAAGATACTATTTTATAAGGGACATCAAGTACCATTTCAAGAGTAGCCCCAAGTGGAATATGATATATATCGCTTGAAGATATTACAGTACCACTTCTATCAAGTAGTGTCAAACACTCTTTGTTTTCTTTTGAAATAAGGTTTTTATATATCCCTCTCATCTCATCACTAAATCTAAAACAAAGTGCAAGTACAGCAATCACTGGTGAGTTTTTGTCATTTGTTTGAGTGACTTTATACGCATAGACCAAAGTTTTGTTGTATGATGGTGCAAAATCATGATATTTGTAGCTTTCTATATAGTCTTCTTGCGTATTGATAACCAAATCTACAATAGAATCTTTTGATTGTGCAAGATTTTGTGAATCATCAAGATTTATCAAAACTGTCCCTTTTGTATTCATCAACACCACATCAAAATAAACACTATATTTTGCGACATATTCTCTGATGTGGTTTTTGATACTTTGTGCGTATAGCTCATAGTTTTCATCATATTTTGATTTGGTGTGTGTTACAAAATCTCTTAGCGTATCATCAGTAGCCAAAAATCCAATATCTGCTGTTCTTTCAAAAAGATTTCTTATAAGTACATCAATAGCAACTTGAGATTTCATTTGCATTTGTCTTGAAGTTTTATTTAGCGTTTCTTGTGCTAGGTGTCCTAGAAGCTTCGCTGTAAGTGTAGAAAACTGACCTTTTGTATATGTTAGATTGGTTTTCGTATTACCAAATTGAGATAAAAATTCCAAGTTTTCCCATGTTTTACTGAGGCTTGTTAGCTCATCTGCGTATTCATTGACATTTTCCATATATTTCATGCAAAGTTGTAATTCTGTTGTAATAGACCTGTTTCTTAATATTGAACTCATAGTCACTCCTTTTGTCAAATTGCGAAATTGTATCATTTAATAAGCCCTACTAATAATAAATATATGTTTAAAAAATATACAGTTACATATTAAATATATAATTGTAATTATCCTGTAATGAACTATGATAACTTTAATTTATATAATATTTTGTATAATAAGAAATTAAAGGATTGGTATGGATATAGGTTTTATTCTCAAAAAATTTATCGGCGGTTTGTTTATGCCTATGAGTATTGTTTTTATTCTTGGTATTATAGGACTATTGTTTTTGTTTTTCAAATCTTACAATAGAGCAAAACTCTTTTTGGTGCTTTCGTTTTTTACTCTTTTTATTTTTAGTTACAATCCAGTTTCAAATGCTTTTTTAGGTAGTTTGGAATATGCTAATAAATCACTTTTAGAAGCTCCAAAAGATATAAAATATATAGCAGTCTTAGGAAGCGGACATACAAGCAATGACAACATAAGCATAATATCACAAATGGATGAATCATCACTTGCTAGGGTCAGTGAGGGTGTGTCGCTTTATCATAAAATCAATGGTGCAAAACTTATATTTTCAGGATATAGTGGAAATGACGCCATACCTCATGCTTTGATGCAAAAAGAATTAGCTATTGAGCTTGGTGTAAAAGAAGAAGATATTATCACTTTCCCAAATCCAAAAGATACTTATGAAGAAGCAGTCGCTATCAAAGAACTACTTGGAAATGAGCCTTTTGTTTTAGTGACTAGTGCGTTTCATATGAGTAGGGCGATAGATACTTTTCATCTTGTAGGTCTTTCTCCAATACCTGCTCCAACTGGTCATAAATCCTCAAATGTGGATTATTTGAAAAGACCAAGTGGCTATGATATGCAAAAAAGTGAAAGTGCAATGTGGGAGTATATGGGATTGTTGTTCAATAAGCTAAAACAGCTTATCTAACTGCCCAAAACACCCATTTTGACCACATATATCGTATTTATCAGACTCATTTTCATATAGATAAACAAAAGGCTTATCCAATATATCAATCTTAGGTATGATATTTTCTAGGTTTTGTTTGTTGGATTTGATAATATAATCATCCTTTAGCACTCTTATGACTGCAAGTGAAATACTAGCAAAGCTTGTAGGTTCTTTTGCTATAAAAGATGAGTAAAACTCTATGGTTTTGTGTGCTATTTGGAGATATCTTGGATTTGTAAGGCTTCCAATGGTGGTTAAAGTTTGGAGCATTATCCCTATGGGACTTGGGTATGAGCCATCAAAAAAATCACATTCAGTCATAAACTCATCAACACTAAAAAACCATCTTCCGTTTGCATAAAATTTCTCTATAGCAATATCAATCAAACTAAGTGCCAAAGAAAAATATCGCTTATCAAAGGTAGTTTTATAAGCTTCAAGCAAACAATCAGCCAAATAAGCATAATCTTCCAAAAATGCCTCAATACTCGGAGGAGTTGTAGAGTCTATTAGTTTTGAGTGGTAGAGTTTGTTTTCTATCCACATCATATCTATGAGTGAATCTATTGATTTGATTGCATGATGAAGATATGCCGATTTTGTTCTTGATAGGATAAAAAGAGATTTTATCATCATTGCATTCCACGCTGTTATTACTTTTTTGTCGATGAAAGGATAAGGTTTATCAACTCTTAAATCTTGAAGTTTTTGTATGATTTTGTCATCAATTTGTGCCAAATCTTCATTCCTGATGATGATTTTCCCTTCAAAATTGCCCTCTTTTGAAGCACCAATAAGCTGGATAGTAGATATATCAAAGCAACTTTCCAACTCTTCATAATCATAAACAAAATAAGCCCCTTCTTCTTTATGAGCGTTTTTATCCATACTATCAGCGTCACTTGCACTATAAAAAAGCCCATTTTGTGACATCCGAGAGAGCATAAAATCACTACATCTTGTGGCAATATCCAAAAAGTAATCATCTCCTGATATAAAATACCCATTTAAAAAACTCTCTATCAAAAGTCCATTATCATAAGTCATCTTTTCAAAATGGGGTACTAGCCATATCTCATCTACGCTATACCTACAAAATCCACTATCTACTATATCATAAAGTCCACCTTTGCTCATATTTTTGAGAGTACTAAGTGCAATTTGCTTTAATTTTTCATCTTTGGTGATAGTGTATAGTTTGATAGCTAGGTTTATAGATGATGTGTGTGGAAATTTTGGGGCATGAAAGAAACCACCATAAAACTTATCATGGTTTTTGTTTAGATTTGAGATACAAGTATCTATGAAACTATCATCAAAAGCCACTATGCCGTTTGGTTTGTGTAGCATTTTTGCTAGTGAGTTGATTTGGTTTGCTTTTGATACAAGCTCATCAAGGTTTTCTTTGTATTCTTTTGCAAAATAGTCAATTATTTGTACGAAATTGGAAGCTGGGATATATGTAGCACTATAAAAGGGTTTTAGTTCACTTGTCATAAATATTGAAAGTGGCCATCCGCCACCTCTGCCATTTAGCATTGTAAAAAGGTTTTGGTAATATTTGTCTATATCTGGGCGTTCTTCTTTGTCTAGCTTGATACAAACAAACGATTTATTCATAAGTTTTGCTATCATCTCATCTTCAAAAACTTCCTCTTCCATCACATGACACCAATGACAAGAACTGTAACCGATAGATAAAAATATAGGTTTATCCTCTTTTTTCGCCTTTTCAAATGCCTCATCACCCCAAGGATACCAATCAAAAGGGTTGTTTTTGTGCTGTTGAAGATATGGTGAGTCTTCAAATTCAAGATGGTTCATGTGGTACTCCTATGCGGTATCATAATTGCATAATATCAAATAAAACTTAAGGTAAATATATGAAACCGATATTAGTTAAAAAAGATTTGTATTTTGTAGGTGTATTTGACCCTGATATTAGAACATTTGATATTATTATGAAGACTGCAAACGGAAGTAGCTATAATGCCTATTTGCTCAAAACTGATGATGGTGTGGTGGTTTTTGATGGAGTCAAGGAGGAGTTTGGTGAGGAATATTTTTCCAAAATAGAATCCCTTTGTGACTATGATGAAATCAAATATATCATAGTGCATCATCTAGAACCAGATCACAGCGGTACATTGCCTATTCTTATAAGCAAAGCAAAAAACGCCAAAGTGATGATGTCGCCACAAGCAAATCTTATGATAAAAGCGGTCGTTCACTCTGGTGAGATACAATTTGAGACAGTTTGGAGTGGAAAATCTATCCAAATAGGTGGTAAAACTATCAAGTTTTTAAGCACTCCATATCTTCACTGGCCTGAAACCATAAGTAGTGTTTTGGTAGAAGATAAAGTGCTTTTTAGCGGTGATGTTTTTGGGAGTCATTATTTTGACAAAAAGCTTTTTGATGATTTGGTGGGTGATTTTGACTATGCTTTTAAGTATTATTACGACCATATTATGAGACCTTTCAAAAGACATGTTTTAAATGCTTTGAGATTGTATGAGGGCGAGAATATAGAGCTAATAGCCCCACTTCACGGACCAATCATCAGACAAAATCCTATCAAATATATTAATCTTTATAAATCTTGGAGTGAACAAAAAGGGATTTTTGGAGGTAAAGGTGATAAAAAAACCATATCTATTTTTTATCTCACAAGCTACAAAAACACAAAAGATATGGCTGAGTCTATAGAATTAGGTTGCGAAAGTGAGCCAAAAGTGGTAGTAAATGTATATGATTTGGCTTCACTAGAAGAAAACAATGTACTAAATCTTCTTGAAGAAAGCGATGGGATACTCATAGGAACACCCACAATCAACGGCGATGCCCCAAAACCAGCATGGGATGCCTTGAGTTGTATGATGTTGCTTGAAAAAACAGGCAAAACAGGAGGTGCATTTGGAAGCTACGGATGGAGTGGCGAAGCACCAAATATGATAAACGACAGAATGAAAGCCTTGAAATTCAGAGTACCACTAGAGCCTTTGAAAATCAAACTAATCCCTACCAAAGATGAGCTTGATAAGGCATATCTTTTTGGCAAAGAGTTTGCACAGATTATCAATGGTAAGATGGTTGAGATGGAGATATGAAATAATAAATAGCCAACTTGTGTATATTACATTCTCTGTATTAAGCTATCCATTTGTATGACAATAATTTAATCCAAATTTATTAAAACAAAAATATACTCTAATAGTAATTTTAAATAAACTGGTAGTTTATTTAAAATTAAGTCTTCTAGTGCTACAATTAGACTACTAGTCTATAAGGGGATTGTTATGAAATTAATAAATAGGGAAGAAAGAATAAAATTGATTTGTGATGAAGCTTACAAAGCTTTTGTTAAAGTGGGAATTGATAATTTTTCATTAAATAAATTTATCATAGATATTAAGATGTCCAAAGGACAGTTTTATCACTATTTTACTACAAAGGAACAATTAATTTATCAGGTAATATCAGAAAAAACATTTGAATTAATACATAATATTAAAGAAGAATATAAAAATAGAAAACTTTTTACTGATAAATTAAATTTAATCTTTGCATTGTATCTCAATGATGAAGAGTATTATAGAGATTTGAGAAAATTATATATAGATACATTACATATGTACATTATTTCAGATAATGATGAAATTAAAGAAGCTAATAATAATGACTATAAGAGTATTTATAATATTTTAGAGCAACTTTTTGAAGAGGAAATAGAAAAGGGTAATTTTCAAAAAGATTCCATTAGTTTAGCAAAATCTATTTATGCAACAGCAGATGGAATGTTTCTACAATCTTTGATGGTTAATAATTATGATTTAAAATTAGAGTTATCAAATTACTTTTTAGAAATTGAAAAATTATTGAAAAAAAAGTAGAATGATATTATGGATGTAACAAAAGATAAAGTATCAACAGTTTTTTTTCAATACTCAATTCCTTCAGTTTTAGGTATGTTGGCTATTTCATCAGCAAGTATTGTTGATGGATTTTTTATAGGAAATTATGTAGGCGATT
>JALNYH010000057.1 GCA_023229945.1 Arcobacteraceae bacterium
CTGAGCTTTGATTGAGTATTGCTTCAAATCCAGAATCTTTGATTGCTTCTTTGACATTATCGTTATACTCACCATATGGGTATGCATAAAACTTTGGTTTATATCCCATTTTTTTCTCAAAAATCTCATAAGACTTTTGTGTATCAGCTTTTATTTGCTCAATTGTAAGATTTGTAAGTCTTGGATGAGAGTATGAGTGAAGTTCAACCTCCCCATAAGGTAAAACATCTTTTAACATATCCCAAGTCATAAAGTCACCATACTTTTGATCAGTAGCCTTAACATAGACAAACAAAGTAAAAGGGTAACCATACTCTTTAAAAATCTCCAAACCATTGGTATAAAAACTTTTATAAGCATCATCAATAGTAAGAACAACCCAATTAGTAGGCACTTCTTTTCCATCTTGAATGGTTTTTACAAGTGTGCTAAGAGGTACAACTTCATAATTGTTTTTTCTAAAATATTCAAAATCATTTTTTAGCTGAGTCAAAGATGTATTAGTACTTGGATGTTTATCGTCTCCAAATCTATGATATACAAATATTGTTGCATCCGCAAGTGAATAAATATATAGAAAAAGCAAAATAAATAGAGTTTTTCTCATTTTAAATGATACCTTTGTAGCAACTAAATTTTAGTTGCTATTTTAGTTTTGTACAGGAGGAGCTGATGGTACGCTTTGGCTTTGTGGAGCACTTGGGATAATAGAATGAATATCTATTTTGTCAACAGCACTTTTTGAACTTTCTTGGTTATAATAATATCCCAATGCAAGGGTATTTAGAATAAAAAGCAAACCTAGAGTATAAGTAGCTTTTTGTAAAAAGTTTGTAGGTCCTTTTGAACCAAACATAGAGTCATTGCTTCCGCTGTATGCACCAAGTCCAATACTTGAACTTTTTTGCAATAATATAACTATCGTTATAAGAATTGTTAAAACAAATTGAATTACTAACATTGTAGTTGTCATTTTTATTTTATCCTTAGGTGTTTAAAATTTGCATATTTTATCTAAAATTAATTTAAAGTAAGTTAAACTGATATAATGATTAAGATACAAACAGAATTCTCAACCCATAGCAAAGAATATGGTAACCATAATATTATCCAACAAATTGTAGCAAAAGCTCTTGTGCGAGATTTGAAAACAAAACCCAAATCCATATTAGAGCTAGGTTGTGGAAGTGGACAAATATTTCAGCATATTGATTTTCCAGTAGATTATTATAAAGCAATAGACTTTTCACAAGATATGTGCCACCTTCACCCAAAAGCAAACAACCTTGAAATATGTTGTTTTGACTTCGATAGTCAAGATTTTTATGATTCTTTATCATCTGAGAGATATGATATGATTTTGTCATCATCTGCATTACAATGGTCAAAAGATTTAGATAAATTGCTTTCTTTCCTATCCACATTATCCCAAAACATCAACACAGCTCTTTTCACCTCAAATACATTCAAAACAATCTTTGAAATTACAAAAAAACAATCACCAATACTTTCAAAAGAGAGTATTATGCAATCATTTAATAAAGCATATAATTGTGCTTTTGAGACATTTGAGTATAAATTAGAGTTCAAAAATAAAAAAGAGTTGTTTGATTATATCAAAAGAAGCGGAGTCCGAGGTGGAGTTGAGCAACTAAACTACAAAGATTCAAAAAAACTTTATATGAATTATCCACACAACTATTTAGAATTTGAAGTGATATTCGTTAGTGCTATTTCCAAATCATAAAGTTCATATCTTATATATTTGAATTTTTCAGATGTTTCATTTGACAAAAGCTTACCAAATTCTTCTAGTACCCTTGCACTTTCTTGAGCTCTTTTAAAGTTGGCTATTAAGATAGAGTATAAGTCTTCTCTATTTGTTTCTGATTGAGTTGTTTTTTTTAGAACATCATTTTTGATATCACGAGAACTAAGAAGTTCGTTATAAATATCTATTCTTGATAAGTGTCGGAGATTTTTCAATCTTAAAGCAGTTTGTGCGTCATTATATACATAACGAAACACATCTTCTACAACCCTGATGCCTTCTCTTAGTCTATTAAGATTGGCATCTAGGATTCGTAAGTTTTCGTTAGTCATCACTTCTTGCAAAAGCTGAAAGTATTTGAAGTAAAGAAATAAATAGATTTAAGAAATCTAAATATAATGCAATTGCAGCTTCTACTGGAGTAGAAAAATTCCCTTTAATGATTTGTTGTGTATCATAAAGGATAAATGCAGAAAACAATATCGCAGCAACTCCTGATATAGCTAGTTGAAGTACAGGTGAAGCGAAGAATATATTAAGTAAAGATGCAATTACTACTATAATAAGTGTAATAAACAACATTTTACCCATAGATGAAAAATCTCTTTTTGTTGTAAGAGCAAACATAGAAATTCCACCAAAAGCAACACTAGTCATCAAAAAAGCTTGAGCAACGATAGCAGCACCGCCTGGCATATTAAATACAGATGCTAATAAAGGAGTAATAGTCAAACCACTTATAAATGTAAAACCAAACAACACAGCTAAGTTAATACCTGGTTTCTCTTTTACAGCATAAAGTGCAAAAAGTAAAACAAATTGAAATATTACAAGACCCCAATACCATGTAGCAATAGTGCTAACCATATCAAGCCCAATATAAGCTCCAGCAGTAGCAGCTAAAAGTGAACCAGCAAATAACTGATAAGTAGCTTTCAAAAATGCCATCATATCAGCTTTAGATTTGTGTCCTACACTCTCATTCGCATAAGTAGAATCTTGGCTTGCATTAGCGCTAGTTAAATAATCTCTTTTGTACATATAAACCCTTCCTTTGTTTTTATATTAATTGTCTGCTATTTTAGTGAGTATTCCTTAATAAAACCTTTAAATGAATAAACTAAGTCGCAATTCTAAGTGACAAAATGTAATTTCTATACATTATTATATATAACATACTTTTTTGGACTCAAAAAGCTCACATTATATAGATATCTATTTAGATAGAACATATGGTATATCTAAAATCAAGAAAGACTATCCAAGCACACATAAAAACCGATAAAAAACCCAGAAAATAGTAAAAAGAGCAAAATTCTTGCAAATTTAAGTAAAATTTAAGCGTAAACCCCTTGACAAAGTAGGAATTTTCTATTATAATTCCCGTCCAATTTGAGTGACACACGAAAGTTTGAAACTACGAATTAGTTCTTTAAAATCATAACGGTT
>JALNYH010000015.1 GCA_023229945.1 Arcobacteraceae bacterium
ACTATGTGATAAAATTGAAGCTCTTGGAAGATACAAACTCCCACCTGTTTTAATACCCCTATAAACTACTATGTGATAAAATCTTTGAGCAGATGACTGTGAGACTTCAAACTGTTTTAATACCCCTATAAACTACTATGTGATAAAATATCAAGCAGAAGTATATTCAACCATTGCAAGTTTTAATACCCCTATAAACTACTATGTGATAAAATAGTTTGCAAAGTTTTATCACCAATCCCCTCGTTTTAATACCCCTATAAACTACTATGTGATAAAATGTAAAAGAAAATGTAAGTGCGGAAGATTTAGTTTTAATACCCCTATAAACTACTATGTGATAAAATAAACCAGTCATTGAAGATGAGTGCCAAGCTGTTTTAATACCCCTATAAACTACTATGTGATAAAATTTTTTAGACAGTATATCTGAGACAATTACTGTTTTAATACCCCTATAAACTACTATGTGATAAAATATAACTCCTTATCCTTTATCACTTCTAATTGTTTTAATACCCCTATAAACTACTATGTGATAAAATACAGTTAATGTTCCAGTAACGATTACGGCAGTTTTAATACCCCTATAAACTACTATGTGATAAAATCCCATTTGTATGTATTGTTCATCCACCAGTGTTTTAATACCCATATAAACTACTATGTGATAAAATGGATGAACGATGATTGAACAAATAGAATTTGTTTTAATACCCCTATAAACTACTATGTGATAAAATGATACTCTGATGCCAAAGATTCCATTTACAGTTTTAATACCCCTATAAACTACTATGTGATAAAATCTAATGGCATAGCTGGTGAAGTAGTATCTAGTTTTAATACCCCTATAAACTACTATGTGATAAAATAAAATGGCTAAAAAGCATTGCAGTATCTGCGTTTTAATACCCCTATAAACTACTATGTGATAAAATTTCTGCTAATTTATTTATAGATATAAACTAGTTTTAATACCCCTATAAACTACTATGTGATAAAATCTTGAACAGAATCGTGACACACTGGACCGCGTTTTAATACCCCTATAAACTACTATGTGATAAAATAATGGTCATTGGAATGTGTTGTCATCTTATGTTTTAATACCCCTATAAACTACTATGTGATAAAATATTCTAGGAATTGATGAAATTCATCTTGCAGTTTTAATACCCCTATAAACTACTATGTGATAAAATGATTGACCCGTTTGGCAACTATCTAAGTAAGTTTTAATACCCCTATAAACTACTATGTGATATGATAAAATATACAAAATAAGTATCGAGGGTCAGAGTTTTACTTTTTACTAATTAGCAATCACAAATATAAATCATATCCCAAAATCAAACCATACAAAAATACATCAAAATCTACAATAATTCAATAATACATTATCATAACACAATAGATAATAAAATATCTTATAATAAATGTTTCTAAAACCTTTTTTGTGCTATAATCAAAAAATATTTCATAATGAGTAAAATACTTTTAAGAGGCAAATAGTATGTCAAATATTACTACAACAACAGAGCTTATTTCAAATAAAATATACAATATAAGAGGTCTTCAAGTTATGATTGATAGGGACTTGGCTGAGCTTTATCATGTGGAAACCAGAAGACTAAATGAACAAGTAAAAAGAAATATAGAGCGATTTCCAGAAGAATTTATGTTCCAGTTATCAAAAGAAGAGTTTGAAAATTGGAAATCGCAATTTGCGACATCCAATGATAAAATGGGTTTAAGAAAAATTCCATATGTTTTTACAGAACAAGGGGTATCTATGTTGGCAACGGTGCTTAATAGTTGGATTGCTATTGATATAAGTATTAAAATTATAAAAGCTTTTGTAAACATGAGAAAGTTCATCTCAAATAATGCCCTTGTATTCCAAAGATTAGATTTACTTGAACAAAAACAGTTTCAAACAGACACCAAGATAGAGCAAGTACTAAATGCTTTAGAAGATAAAACCATCAAACCAAAACAAGGAATCTTCTACGATGGCCAAATATATGATGCCTATGCATTTGTAAATGATTTACTTAAAAATACAAAAAGGGATATAGTACTTATAGATAACTATATAGATGATACTGTATTTACTCTTCTTAGTAAATACCAAAATATAAATATAAAAATATATACCCAAACTATAACCAAACAATTAAACCTTGATTATCAAAAATATAAAGCCCAATATAATAATATACAACTTCAAGAGTTTAAAAAATCCCACGATAGATTTCTAATTATTGATAATCAAGACATCTACCATATAGGAGCTAGCCTTAAAGATTTAGGTAAAAAGTGGTTCGCATTTTCTAAGTTTGAGATGGGGAGTTTTGATATACTAGAGAGATTAAAAGAGAATATCAGCTATTGATATCCTCTTTGATTTGTTTTGCGATAGATGAGATTTTGGCTATTTTTTCTTTATTGCTAAGAGTGTCATCAAGAAGATGTTTGACAAAAGCACTTCCTACTATTACGCCATCTACCCCTTTTACTTTTTCTTTAGCTGTGTTTTCGTCCACACCAAAACCTATATATACAGGGTCTTTTGAAGACTCTTTTATGTTTGCTATTACTTCGCTCAAATCTTCTTGCTTACCACTTCCTGTAATCCCAGTATAAGCCACTAGATAGATAAACTTTGAGCTGTTTTGAGTGACAATCTTTATTCTCTCTTTTGTGTCTGTTGGGGCTACGAAATTGATAAGAGATTGGTTGTATGATTTGAACAAATCTTGATATTTGAGCGATTCTTCAAAAGGTAAATCAGGTATGATAAACCCTTGTACTCCGTATTCATGAGCTTTTTGACAAAAGTATTCAAACCCTCTATGATAAAAAGGATTTGCATATCCCATCCACAAAGTATCCATATGAGGTGCTATTTGGGAAGATACCTCAAGTAAATCTTTGATTTTAAATCCATTTTGAAGTGCTATAAGGTTTGCTTTTTCTATCACTGGACCATCAGCTACTGGGTCAGAAAAAGGGATACCAAGTTCTAGTATATCTACGCCGTTTTCTTTGAGACTCAAAGCCAAATCCACGGTAAATGAGTTATTAGGCATAGAAGTCGTTATATATCCTACAAGTTTTTTCAAAGTATTTATCCTATTTAGTATTTTTTTGATACAATATTGTATCTAATAAACTATTTGAATTTAATGAAATGATTGGGAGTCTTTGATGAAGAAAACAGTATCATCACTAAAAAGTATGAAAAACAAAGAAAAAATTACTATGATTACGGCTTATGATGCGTTATTTGCAAATCTTTTCCGTGACGCAGATATATTGCTTGTGGGTGATAGTCTCAATATGAGTTTTGGTGGTGCAAAAGATACCCTTAGTGCTTCGTTGGAGCAGATGATTTATCATACAAAAGCAGTTTGTGCTGGAGCTAGTGATACTTTTGTGGTATGTGATATGCCTTTTGGTACTTACACAGATGAGACCATAGCTCTCCAAAGCTGTATCAAAGTCTATCAAGAAACAAACGCAGGAGCAGTCAAGATAGAAGGTGGAGCAGAAAAAGCCCATATCATCAAAGCTCTTACGACCAACTCAATAGCAGTCATGGGACACATAGGACTTATGCCACAGTTTGTAAGAAGCGAGGGTGGATACAAGATAAAAGGGAAAGATGAAGCAAACATAGCAAAGCTTATACTTGATGCCAAAGCAATAGAAGAAGCTGGGGCTTTTGCAATAGTGATAGAAGGTGTCAAACCGCAAGCCGCAAAAGCTATCACAGAAGCTGTAAGCATACCAACTATCGGTATAGGTGCAGGAAGCGACACAGACGGACAAGTGCTTGTATGGAGTGATATGTTTGGACTAAATACAGAGTTTAAACCAAAATTCGTAAGAACCTACCTAGAAGGTGCTACACTTTTCCAAAATGGACTAAAAGAGTATATGCAAAATGTAAAAGAAGGCTCATTCCCAGATGAAAATGAGGTTTATTGATGGAACGCCTTGTAGATATAGAAAAAATAAGCTTTGATGAGAAAAATGAAGTAAGTCTAAGACCCTCTAAATGGGATGATTATATAGGTCAAGAGAAAATCAAGAGAAATCTAAAGGTTTTCATCGATGCTAGTAAAAAAAGAGCAGAAGCACTTGATCATATCTTGCTTTTTGGACCTCCTGGACTTGGTAAGACTACGCTAGCTCACCTTATCAGCTATGAAATGGGTGCAAATATCAAAGTCACAGCGGCTCCTATGATAGAAAAAAGTGGTGATTTGGCTGCTATTTTGACAAATCTAAGCGAGGGTGATATACTTTTTATAGATGAGATACACCGTCTAAGTCCAGCAGTAGAAGAGATACTTTATCCTGCTATGGAAGACTATCGACTTGATATAATCATAGGAAGTGGACCAGCTGCTCAGACTGTCAAGATAGATTTGCCTAGATTTACTCTAATAGGTGCGACCACAAGAGCTGGGATGATAACAAGCCCTCTAAGAGAGAGATTTGGAATGCACTTTCGTATGCAGTTTTATGAGCCAATAGAACTTGCAAAAATAGTAGAACTAGCATCCGTAAAGCTTGAAAAGCCAGTCAAAAGTGATGCAAGTCATGAGATAGCAAGAAGAAGTAGGGGAACTCCTCGGATTGCTCTTAGGCTTCTTCGCCGTGTAAGAGACTTTGCTGAGGTAGAAAATGAAGATGCTATTAATATCAAAAGATGTCAATACGCTCTTGATGAGCTAGGTGTCAATAATATTGGTTTTGATGAGATGGACTTAAGGCTTTTGGAGCTTCTTATCCAAAACAGAGGCAAACCTATGGGGCTTAGTACAATTGCAGCAGCTTTGAGTGAAGATGAAGGAACACTTGAAGATGCGATAGAGCCATATTTGATAGCAAATGGTTATATCGAAAAGACAGCAAGGGGTAGGGTAGCTAGTGTAAAAAGCTATGAACTTTTTAGATTAACCCCTCCATATCAAGAAGATTCGCTATTTTAAACAAAATGCAAGTTTAAAGATGATAAGATTATAAAATCTTAATTTTTATTTAAGAATTGGAGTATCATATGTCACTAGATATTAATGTTTTGAAAACTATTACTGTACTTTATGTTGAAGACGATTATTTGATTAGAGAGCAAACTAAATCTATGTTTCAAAATCTTTTCAAGGAGACTATAGTAGCTGGTGATGGTGTAGAAGGACTTCAAGCATACAAAGACAATAAAGACAAAATTGATGTGGTAGTGAGTGATATAAATATGCCAAATATGGATGGTTTGGAGATGTCTGAAGCTATACACAAGCTAGACCCACAAGTACCAATCGTAATCACAACTGCATTTACAGATGAAAATTACCTTTTAAAATCTCTAGAACTTGATGTTAGTAAATATGTGACAAAACCTCTAAAAGTAAAAGAATTAGCTATCGCTATTACAGAAGTTGTAGCAAAATATAAAAATTTAGTAAATACTCAAAAAGTTGCAAAAGTATTGGCAACAAAAAATAATATGGCATCAAGTGATATAAGAAATTTAGAGTCAAATATAGATATCCTTAAAACCCAACATGACTTTGATAAAGTGATTATTGATAGTTATGTACCAAATTTTAGAACAAATTCTAGTGGTGTAATTTCAACAGTTTCTATTAAGTTTTTAGAATTTTTTAAATATGATAAAATTGATGTAGAGTTACAAAATTTTTCAAAATTTATTCTAAATTCAAGTGCTGTTCAAAAAGTGATGGCAGAGTCTATTCGATATAAAAAAGCTATATCTACAAAAACAGTATTTATAAAACAAGATGGTAGTGAGGTAGATTGTGAACTTACTATATTCCCATCATTTGGTGTTGATGGTATGGCTCACGAATATTCATTTTATATAGACTTATTATAAAAAATATCCTAAACCCCACCCGATAATAAAACCTATAATATGAGCATACCACGCTATAGGCATACCTATTAGAAGTGGTGCAAAAGAAATCAAAAGTACCCATGTAATAAGTCCTTTTCGGTTTAGTTTATCATAAAGTGCAATATACCCTAAAAGTACACAAATAGCACCACTAGCTCCCACTAGATTATGATTGAGCTCAAATATGTAGATAAACAAAAAGCTTAAAAGAGATGTTGCAATCCCCCCAATAAAATATAAAAATCCAAATTTAAATAAACCTTTGCTTTGTTCTATGAGATTTCCAAACTGATAAAGTACAAACATATTCATAGCCAAATGAAATATTCCACCATGAACAAACATAGTACTAAGTGGTTGATACCAAAGATTGTATTCAAGAAAAAATATATTCAAACCTAGTTTAACGCTTCCATATTCCAAAGAATTTTGGATTATGTACATCAAAATTGTAGCAATTATTATGATATTGGTGAAGGAAATTAATCTAAATTGTGCCATTGTGTTTTAACGCCTCTATAGTACAATCAATTCTTTTTTGAATTTCTTGAAGTTCATATGTATTGAAATCTATTTGCATTCTATATGCTTGTATGCCATTTATCCTAAAAGATGTCAAGATATACCCTGCATATAGTTTACAATTGTCTGAGTTGCTTTTTTTGTTTGGATCTTCTTTGTCGTTTTCTATGAGTTGATATGAGATGGTAAGATATTTTTGTGGATTTTCATTTTGTGGTATATTTATAGCTTTTAAAAACATCTCATCAGCTTCAGCTATAGTGATTTTGGTATCTAAAATAGGCTTCATATGGGTAGCCAAAGATATATCTCCCAAAAGCTCATAATTTCCTTTTAGAAGAAGAGCCATCCCTTCTTTTAAAAGTTCTAGGTCATATATTTTATCAAAGCAGATAACTTCTTTCTGACATTCTAAGCCACTATGTAAAAGTGGTTTTTTCTCTGGCTGTATATATTTGACATAAAGAAGTATTACAATAGTCATCATAACAATTGTAATTAGTGCAAAAGTATTGTTTATCTTTTGACTTTGATTCATTAGTGTAAAATTGCCTCTTTTAAAACATCATCTATTGTATCAACAGCAATGAGTTTTAGCTCTGATTTGACCTCTTCTGGAATATCATCCAAATCTCTATCAAAGTTCTTTCTAGGAATCAATACAGTTTTGATTTTGGCTTTATGTGCTGCTATTAGCTTTTCTTTAAGCCCACCAATAGGAAGAACCTTGCCACTAAGGGTAAGTTCTCCTGTCATTGCTATATCATTTTTGACTGCTTTGTCACTTAAGATAGATGCTATTGTAGTAGCCATCGTAATCCCAGCACTTGGACCATCTTTTGGTGTAGCACCTTCTGGGATATGTAGGTGAATATCATATCTTTGATATATCTCACTAATATCTGGTTTGAAGCCATCTTCTTTTTCTTTGTAGCTAAGAGGAATTTTTGAAGAGTCTATTTTGATTTTGTTATTGTCAATCAAAACTTTTACTACACTATGAGATATTTTAGCTGATTCTTTCATCACCTCTCCCATACTTCCAGTCAAAGAAAGAATCCCTTTGCCTTTGAGCTTGATAGCTTCAATTTTCAGTACATCTCCACCAACACTTGTCCAAGCAAGACCATTTGTAATACCAATTTGTGGTTTTTTATCACATATATCTATATCAAATATAGGTTGATCCAAAAACTCTTTTATATTTTTTGTATTGATAGTTACTTTTTTGAGTTCTTTATCTTCTAGAAGTTTTTTTGCTACTTTTCTAAATAGTTTTGAAAACACTCGTCTTAGATTTCTCACTCCTGCTTCTCTTGTATAAGAACCTATGATTAGCTCAATCGTAGATTGATTTAAACTAATTTCTGTTTTTTTAAGACCATGTTTTGTAAGTTCTTGAGGTATTAGATAATCTTTTGCGATATGGTATTTTTCACTTGGAGTATAGCTTGAAACTGTGATGAATTCCATTCTATCTCTAAGTGGTGCTGGAATATTTCTTATATCATTTGCAGTTGATACAAAAATACATTGACTCAAATCTATACTAAAGTTGAGATATAAGTCTCTAAATTCGTGATTTTGTTCAGGGTCTAGCACTTCAAGCATTACAGCAGTTGGATCACCTTTGTGGTTTGCTCCAATTTTATCTATTTCATCTAGCACTATTACGGGATTCATTTTTTTTGCATTAATCAGACCTGTTACAAGACGACCTGGCATTGCACCCACATAAGTTCTTCTATGCCCTCTAAGCTCATTGACATCTTCCAAGCCACCAAGAGCTATCCTTACTAGTGGGCGTTTTAGAGCTTCAGAAATAGAGTTTGCAAGAGATGTTTTACCAACACCTGGAGGTCCTACAAAACAAAGCACTGTACCTTTTGCTTTGGAATCTTCTATTTTTCTAAGTTCAAGAAGTTCTTTTACTGCAAAAAACTCAACTATCCTTTGTTTTGCCTCTTTTAGTGAGTAGTGATCTTTATTTAACTGTTTTTCAACAGCTTCAATAGAGATTTTTTCATCAGCATATTGACCAAAAGGTATTTCTAGTACTTGCTCTACATATGTTTGAAGAAGTGAAGCATCAGGAGAATCTGGATGGAGTCTAGAGATTTTTTCTATTTGTTTTTTTGTCTCTTTGTATGCTTGTTTTCCCATAAAAGGTTTGAGTTCTTTTAGTTTTGATTTATAGTTTTTGACATCTTTATCTTTGACATTTTCTGTACCTAGCTCTTTTTGGAGGGCTTTTATTTGCTCTTTTAGGAAGTACTCTTTATGGTTTTTTTCTATTTTAGAGTTTACTTTATTGTTTATCTCTTTTTGGATTTTTATATTTTCTATTTCGATTTTGATATGTTCTATGATACTAAGAAGTCTTGATTCAATATTTGTTTGTTTGAAAAGTTCATAAGCATGGTCTTTGTTGAGCTTTAATACAGAAGATATGAGATCTACTATTCTTACAGGATCAGAATTTTCATCTACTGTTTTTACCAAATCCATTGGAAATTTTGTATTTAATTTTGCTAGTTTTTGGATATGTTCTTTTAGTACATCAAGTAAAGCACTTACACTTTGTGTCACAAAAGGTTCTGGTAATATTTCTTCAACAAATGCACTAATTGTTTTATCTTGAATCACAGATTTGGTAATTTTACCTTTTGTAAGTCCTTGAAAAAGTATTTTTACTTTTCCATCTGGCAAAGCTACTTTTCTCATAATAGTTCCAACCACACCAACATCATAGAAATCTTCAGGTGTTCTTAGTCCCTCATGTGTAGGCTTTGTTACTGTTACCATCACAAGTTGATTTTGTTCTATAGATTTATTTACTGAATTTATATTTATTTCATCTCCTATAAAAATAGGAGCTATCATAAATGGGTATAAAAATATATCATCTTCAACTATCAAAGGTAAAACAGCTGGAAATTTATCATAGTTTTCTAATTGCATAATTTGTAATCCTTTTATTATTCAAAAATTCTTTTGTACCATGGTGTTTGAGCAGGATTAACTAGTGACATATCTATATTGTGAGATTGACTTTGTTCTTCATAATATGCTGCAGCCTCTGGTTTGTCAACTCTTTCATAAAGTTTAGCTATTTCATATTCAAAAGATGTTTTTGACATATAAAGTCTGCTTTGTATTGTTTTGATAGAGTGAATATATGGAGAATTTGGATAGTTCAGTACATAATCATCTATATTGTTCAATATATCATACAAAAGCTGTTGGTCTCTTAGGTGATTTTTGAAAGAGAGAAACTTCGCTCTAATTTTGAGAAAATCTATATAATCTATATTTGCACTATAAGCAAATCTCTTTGCATATTCATCAAGGTAATAAATAGCTAGCTCATATTGACCATATTCAACATGACCATTTGCAAGGATAATCAATGTATTTTGAATAAGTGGAGAATTTCTATGCTCACTTTCTAATGAAATATAATTCTCATCAGCTTCATCAAGTTTTAAATCAGCTACATTGGATATTATTTCATTGTACCAATAACTTGCTGGTTTGTTGTATTCTTTGGAAGATTCTTTTGATGCACATGCACCGAAAATAAATATAGAGCATATTGATATGAGTATATATTTTTTCAAGTTAAATCCTTTTTTTAATTTCGCATATTTTAACCAATAGTAGCTGAAGATTAATACAAAAATGATTTTTTTTGTGTTATAATCTACTCAAATATTATTTACAAGTGGATAAAAAGATGAAATTAACAATAATCGGAAATGGAAATATGGCACTAGCTTTGATAGCTGGACTTTATAAAAAGTATGAGTTAGAGGTAGTTGGAAGAGATATGAATAAGCTAAAAGCAATCTCGGATACTTATGAAAATATAACAATCACACAAATTACTCATGATTTTGATATCAATGGAAAAAACATTATACTTTGTGTGAAGCCTTATTCCTTACAAGCTGTCAAAAAGAATTTAAGTGGTGTGGCTAATACTTTGTTTAGTATTTTAGCTGGTACAACTATTGCTACTTTAAAAGATGCTATTGCTTCACAAAGTTATATAAGAGTGATGCCTAATATTTCAGCAATTTACGGCTCATCTATGACTACGCTCACTGGTGATTTAAATGCAAAAGATTTATCAATTGATATTTTTGATAGCGTAGGAAATACCCTTTGGCTTGATAGTGAAAATGAGCTTGACATTGCTACGGCAATAGCTGGAAGTGGACCTGCTTATCTAGCCCTTATAGCTGAAGCTATGGCTGATGGCGGTGTGAAAGCTGGACTAAAAAGAGCTGATTCCAAAGCTATAGTAGCTGGACTTTTTGGTGGATTTGGTGATTTGATAAAGCATATAGAGCCTTCAAATATCAAAGAACAAGTCATGTCGCCATCAGGAACTACTGCTTGTGGCGTAGCTTCTTTGGAAGAAGCAAATATCAGAAGTGCATTTATAAAAGCAGTCGAGTCAGCTTATCATAGAGCATTGGAACTTGGCAAAAAGTAGCTTTTCACTCCTAGAAACACTTCTTAGTGTGATAATCCTTTCTGTACTTAGTATTGGTGTATCAAGAATTTTATCAAACGACACCAATACCGCTATCAACTACAAAAATATAGACACAGCATACAATTCATTTTATACCCAGAATTATCCTCACACAATAGAAACCACAACCATAGATTCAACACAAGGATTGATTCAAGTAACCAAAAAAACCTACGAAAAAGATGGAATTTTACTATATAAGTATGAGCTATGAAAAAAGGTATTTTGCTTTTGGAGATGATTTTATCTATTGCTATTTTGTCATTTGTGGGAATTTATTTCAACCTTCATATATCAAATCTCTACACTCAAAACAAAAACCAACACGAGATTAATATATCTTTGATTACACTTGAGAGTACGAGAATATTTATAGATAAAAAGCTTCAAAATGGATATAGTATCAATAGCTTCACACTCAATGGAAATACATTGTATTTTGAAGGAAATGTTTTGCTTTTGAATGTAGATTATTTCAATATCTCATCTCAAAACAGCAAACACAAAATAGATATATCTATAAACCAAAATAAAGTAGTAGAACAATGGCTACTATGAAAAAAAGTTTTGGTTTATTACTAGCTATTGGAGCGATATTTGTTTTTTCATTCTTAGGTATTTATATCCTCCAAAACAAAGCCCTAAGCTCTGAGCTAAACACAAACAAATACCATTATCTACAATCTTCACTTCATTTAGAGTTTGCAAAAGAGTATATAAAATCTCTAACTTTTGATGAAATAGATTTTGCAACTCTTGATTTGAGTGATGATAAATATGACATAGTGATGGATATAAAATCAGAAGAAACCCAAAAAACAACCCATATTTTCGTATCACCAAAAGATGGTACGAATGTAAGGGTTTATGATAAGGTTGTGGTTGTTAGGTGATTATATGACCACTTCAATCAACCCTTGCATTAGCCCAAGAGCTTTGCCCCTATGGGAAATCTTTTTCTTTTCATCAAGTTCTAGTTCAGCTGTCCTTATACTCATACCAAGTGGCTCAAAAAGTGGGTCGTATCCAAATCCTTTATCACCTTTTGAGTCTGTATAAACTGTGCCGTACAAAAACCCATGAGTCGTATAAATCTCACCTTTATATATAGCACAAATACAAGCTACATAGTGAGCAAGAGAGCTATTTAGTCCTTTGGTTTTTAGCTCATTTATCACTTTTTGGTTGTTTTGCTCATCTGTTGCGTTTGTCCCAGCAAATCTTGCACTGTAGATATTGGGTCTTCCTTCAAGAGCATTTATACATATACCACTATCATCGCTTATTACTATAAAATCATCTTTTATTAGCTCTTTTTCTATTATTTCATCATATACATATTTCGCCTTTATTATAGCGTTTTCTTTGAATGTAGTGCCAGTTTCAGGTATATCTACATCACCCAATATTTCACTAAATGGAACTACATTACAATCGAACATATGTCCAATTTCTTTTATTTTTCCCTTATTATTTGAAGCTAATATTATTATCAAACCGATTTCCTTAAAATTTTTATGCTAAAATACGATTTTAACATAAGGAATATTAAAATGATGAAAAATGTTTTGCCTCTTAGTTCTATAATATCTCTTCGATTTTTTGGACTTTTTTTAGTTTTACCTCTAATTTCACTTTATGCCACAACTTTAGATAATTCAACTCCATTTTTGATAGGTGTTGTTGTTGGTGGATATGCTTTGACTCAGATGTTTTTTCAAGTCCCTTTTGGTGTGATGAGTGATAAGTTTGGACGAAAACCTACTATTATATTTGGTATAGTTTTGTTTGGAATAGGGTCACTTATATGTGCTGTTAGTTCTGATATCTATATGCTTATTCTTGGAAGACTACTTCAAGGAGCAGGGGCTATTGGAGCTGTTGTAACTGCTATGATAAGTGATTTGGTCAAAGAAGAAGTTCGCTCAAAAGCTATGGCAGTAATGGGTGGAACTATTGCTATATCATTTGCATTAGCTATGTTTTTTGGACCATTTTTGGGTGGGCTTTATGGTATGCAGATTTTATTTTGGATTACATTTGCAATTGCTATAATCTCAATCATAATCTTGGTGACAATAGTCCCAAATCCTCCAAAGATTACCCACGCATATGAAGAAAAAACTAATTACAATCTAATACTAAAAGATTCAAATTTGGTCAAAATGAACATAACAAACTTCTTGCAAAAAGGTTTGATGACATTTGCTTTTGTTCTTATCCCTGTGGTGATGACAAAAACTTTTGGTTTTGAGGTAAGTGACCTTTACAAAGTTTATCTTCCTGCTTTAATCTTAGGCGTTATAGCTATGGGTCCTAGTGCGGTAATTGCAGAGAAAAAAGGTAAATATAAGGAAATGATAATCTTAGGTATTGTTTTATTTGGGCTTTCATTTGCGATTATGGGATTTAGTGATAGTTCGGTTGTATTTATCATAGGTATTACAATCTTTTTTGTAGGGTTTAATATACACGAGCCAATCATGCAATCACTCACAACAAAATTTGCAAAAGTAAACCAAAAGGGAGCAGTTCTTGGGGTATTTAATTCATTTGGATATTTGGGTACTTTTTTTGGTGGATTAGCTGGTGGGTATGTGATAATGCTTGATGATTTGGCTATGGTTGGTATTATTGTGATTGCGATTTCACTTTTATGGGCTGTACTTATTTCTTTTATGCCAAATCCTTCAAGATTGCAAAATCTATATATTGGTTTGGAAAAAGTATTGACACAAAACCTCAATCTTTTAAATGATATAAGTGGTATTAGTGAATGGTATATAAATGATAGTGAAAAATGTGTGGTCATAAAATACAATAATACAATAATATCTGAAAGTGAAATAGTACAAAAAATATCAATTATGTAACCAATAGTAACAAATATGTAATTCAATAATATCAAAAAGTAATTTTGCTATATTTATGCTATTGTTTGTTTTTATAATTTATAATAAATATTAAATCTTAAGGAGTTTGAATGTCTAATCTGTTTTATCCTAATAAGGGCAAATTTAAAGCACCACTTATTAAAAATATGTGTGAATATCATGATTTAGTAGATGATTTCAAAAAAGACTATGAAGGTACTTGGGCGAAATTTGCTGATCAAAAGATTGATTGGTTTAAAAAATACGATACTATATTGGATGAAAGTAATGCACCGTTTTACAAATGGTTTGTTGGTGGTAAAATGAATGTTGCTTATCAATGTGTAGATAGACATTTAAAAACAAAGAAAAATAAAGCTGCTATTATATTTGAAGGTGATAATGGCGACCAAAGAATTATTACATATAGAGAATTAGCTTATGAAGTAAGTAAAACTGCAAATATGTTGAAAAACAAATTTGATATCCAAAAAGGTGATAGAGTAGTATTATATATGCCTATGATTCCTGAAGCTGCTATTTGTATGCTTGCATGTGCAAAAATAGGTGCAATTCACTCTGTAGTTTTTGGTGGATTTAGTGCTGAAGCTTTAAAAGACAGAATCATAGATGCTGAAGCAAAACTAGTAATCACATCTGATGGAGCATTTAGAAAAGGCAAACCTTATATGCTAAAATCAGTAGTTGATGAAGCGTTAGCAACTGGATGTGAGTGTGTCAAAAAAGTTTGTATAGTTGAGAGAAATGGTGAGACTATTGACTGGGTTTCTGGAAGAGATTATAGCTACAACGAACTTGTAAAAACTGAATCATCTTTTTGTGAATCTGAAGTTATGGATGCAGAAGACCCACTTTTCTTGCTTTATACAAGTGGAAGTACAGGTAAACCAAAAGGTGTACAACACTCAAGTGCTGGATATATCCTTTGGGCTCAAATGACTATGGAATGGGTATTTGACTTACAAGACAATGATACTTATTGGTGTACAGCAGATGTTGGCTGGATTACAGGTCATACATATATAGTATATGGTCCTCTTGCAGCTGGAGCAACTACTGTTATGTTTGAGGGTGTTCCTACTTTCCCTGATGCTGGAAGATGTTGGAAAATGGTTGAAGAGTATAAAATCAATCAATTCTATACAGCACCAACAGCTATAAGACTACTACACAAAACTGGTGAGCATGAACCTGCTAAATATGATTTAAGTAGCCTAAGAGTTCTTGGAACTGTTGGTGAGCCAATAGATCCAGCTGCTTGGAATTGGTATTACAATGCAATAGGTGGTGGAAAATGTTCTATCGTGGATACTTACTGGCAAACTGAAACAGGTGGACATATGATTTCTCCACTTCCAGCTGCAACACCTATTAAGCCTTCTTGTGCAACATTTGCATTACCTGGAATTATTGCTGAAGTAATAGATGAAGAAGGTAATCCTACACCAATAGGTGAAAAAGGATTTATGTGTATTACTAAACCTTGGCCTTCAATGATTAGAAATATCTGGGGTGATGGTGAGAGATTTGTAAAATCATATTTTGGTGATTGTAAAAAAGATGGTAAACCAGTATATTTTACAGGTGACGGTGCTATGATAGATGAAGCTGGATATATCACAATTACAGGTAGAACTGATGATGTTATCAATGTTTCGGGACACAGAATGGGAACTGCTGAAGTTGAATCAGCTGTCAAAAAACATCCAAATGTAGCTGCAGTTGCAGTTGTAGGAAAACCTCATGCTATCAAAGGTGAAGGAATTTTTGCTTATGTTGTACTAAAAGGTGAAGATAGTGTAACTGAAGAGATGCAAATGGTTCAAGAAATCAATTCAATAATCAAAAAAGAAATAGGAGCTATTGCTCTTTGTGATGATGTTGTGTTTGTTCCTGATCTTCCAAAAACTAGAAGTGGTAAGATAATGAGAAGAATCCTAAGAGCTATAGCTAAAGGTGAGCCAATAACTCAAGATACTTCAACTCTAGAAGACCCATCAATTGTTGGAAAAATAGAGTCTATTGTAAATAGTTGTGCATTATAATAAAAACCGACTTCGTGTCGGTTTTTGACTTTTCCACTTTTTCTTAAGCCTATTTAAAACTCTAAATTCAAGTCTTAGCTTTTGATAATTTCATCTATTAAAGTAGTATGTTTGTTGATTGAATTTAAAAGTTCTTTTTGAGTGTCATCTAGTTTTGTATTTGTTAGCATTTTTAAAGAAGTTTCAATTTCTTTTAGTATACTTGATATACTTTCTTTTTTTATTTCGATTTGATTTACAGATTTTTGAAGTTCAAGTTTGGTAATTTGAAGATTTTTATTTGTAAGTGATATTTGTTTATTGTTCATAGCCAAAGTTGCATGGGCTTTGACCATGTTGCCCTGAATATCTTTTTGGTCACTAATATCTACCAATATAGAGTATTTTACATCTCTGCCATCAGGCCAACTTATAAGCTCATCGTAAGATTTGAGCCATTTATCATCACTTTCATCAAAAAACTCACAAGTATATTTTTCATTTTTTATTTTCTTATCTCTTGCTTGAAGATCCATTACACTACACCAACTACACATTTCTTCTTGACCAAATACTTTTTGCCAACAATGTGTCTCTTGTGGTGCATAAAGATTTTCACGCATAAGTTTATTTGCATAAACCACTTCATAAGTTTCAGTATCTACAGCATACGCTCTAAATGGTATTACATCAAGTAAAGCTTCAAAAAGTCTATTTTCGTGCATCACAGGTTTATACCTCTAAATTTCAGTTTATTTCGACCGCTTGCTTTTGCTTCATAAAGCATTTTATCGGCTTTTTCTAGGGCAAGGTCTATATTTTCATTATCTACTTTTTGACTAAAGCCAATGCTTACGGTAAATTTTATCTCTTTTCCATTATTAATTATAACAAGATTTTCAACATTTTGTCGTATTTTTTCTAATTTGTTGATTACATTTCGTTCATCATCACTTGTAGTAACTATAGCAAACTCTTCACCACCGAGACGACCAAAAATATCATCTTCATCAAGGTGTAATAAAACTGCATTTACAAACTCTTTTAAAGCAATATCACCAACTTTGTGACCATAACTATCATTAAGAACTTTGAAGTTGTCAATATCTAACATTACCGCATATAAAACAAGTTTATTATCACCAAAATCTACATCCCATATATCTTTACATAAGGTGAAGAAGTTACCTCTATTGTTGATACCAGTTAGATAGTCTTTTGTAGCTAAAAATTCTAGTTTTTCATTGGCAATTTGCAGTTTTTTAGTTTGAATTGCTAGTTTCGTATGAGCTTTTATCATAGATGCTTGAATCTCTTTTTGTTCACTTATATCTACACAAATAGTATATTTTACATCTCTACCATCTGGCCATTTTACAAGTTCATCATATGCTTGAAGCCATTTATCTGTAGATTCATCAAAAAAATTAGTAATTAATTTTTCACTTTTATATAGTTTGCTTCTTTGTTTTAGCTGATGTATTGTACACCAACTACATACCTCTTCTTGCCCAAAAACTTTTTTCCAGCAAAACTTTTCACGAGGTGCATACATTTTTTCATACATCATTTTATTGGCATATACTACTTCATAAGTATTTATATCAACAGCATAAGTTGCAAAGGGTATTACATCAAGTAATGCTTCAAAAAGTTGATTTTCTTGCATTTAAGTCCTTATAGCTCATCATCAGTTTCAATTGCATATTGGATATAAACTTCACCAATAGCAGCTACTAGCTTATCTTCAGTGATAGGTTTTAGCATATACCCTACAGCTCCAGCTTGAATAGACTTTATCACCATATCTTCTTGCCCGTGAGATGTTACCATTATGATTTTTGCATCGTGATTATCTTTTATGATATGAGTAACCGCTGTTATTCCATCCATATCTGGCATAGTTATATCCATGGTTACAAGGTCTGGCTTAAACTCATTGAATTTTGCTATGGCTTCAGCACCATTTTGTGCATCACCTACTACTTCGTGTCCTAGTTTTTGCAAAATAGTTGTGATTTTTTTTCTTATTATCAATGAATCATCTACAATTAAAACTTTTAACATATTATTTCTCCTTATTTTATACTATCAGCTGTACCAATTGCACTGATACTTAAATTTCCATAGTTAGTCTCAACTTCAACAGAGACTATTTTAGCACTCTTTTGTTTTATCAAATTTGAAGCATCATTAATAGCAATAGGTGGTGTTATCGTTACCCCTTTGCCACGATTTGGGAAAGTTGGAAGGGAAAGCCCCATGATAGTATTGATAGTCTCACCTGCAACTGAGTCTTTAATCTCATCAGCTTCAGATGGGTCTATCTCTTCTCCATCCATGAAAAGCTCTACAAGCTTTTGTAAAATCTCTTTATCGTATGAGATTACAACCATAATATTAAGCTTGCCACCTACACCAATCATAGATGTATAATCTTTCAATTCCAGTTTGTCTTCACTTAAATTTGAAGATGTTATATCTTTTATTTCCATCCCCATATCTTCTTGTAAAAAAAGCTTTGTTTGTAGTATCAAAGAATCTAAAATCATTTTTTATCCTTGTTTCAAAGGTATTATAAATTTTATTGTTGTACCTTCGTTTTCTTTTGTATCTATCTCAACAGTTCCACCAATTGTATCTAATTCAACTTTAACAGCACTCATCCCAACTCCACGACCAGAAATATCACTTACTTCATCTTTAGTAGATAGGTTTTGGACAAATATAGATTTTAAAATCTCTTCTTCACTCATATTTGTAGTATCAATTCCAATGGTATTTAGCTTTGATATTATCTTTTGCTTATCTATCCCTTTTCCATCGTCTTTTATGGATATGCTTAAATATTCATCATCAAAACTAAATGCACAACCAATAAATCCAATCTCATCTTTGCCAAGCTCAGCTCTGATTTCTGGAATCTCTATGCCGTGGTCTACGGCATTTCTAAATACATGAATCAAACTTTTTACAAAAGGTTTAAGTTCTTTTGATATTCCAAACTCACGATTACCTTCTATATCAAAATCATATATCTCTTTACCCATTCTTCCAGCTAAATTATACGAAAATTTACCATATGGTTTTAGTAAATCATATAATTTCTGATTTGAAAAACCTTGGACTTGACACAAAATCTCTTCACATTCAGGTGTAGTTTCACTGTGACTTGACAAAACTTTTGAGATTTTTTCTTGTAAAGATTCTATATCACTTAGCTCAATTTTCAAGAAATTATGTGAGTTTACAAACTCTTCACCCAAAATCTCTTTGATTGTTTGCATAGTAGTATTATAGTTTAGGGCAAAATCGTATTTTTTTAAGAATTCTTTTAAAGTATCATTATTTATGTTTTTATCAAAAGCAAACTCTGATAGAGTATTTTCAATATTATGCAAAAACTCCACAATATCACTCATATAAAGCTGAGAAAAACTACCTTTAAATGTGTGTATTGTTCTATATAGTAGCTCAAGGTTTTGTTTTGGAGATTTAGTGGTATCTATTATAGAGTCAATGTTATACAAAAACTCTCTGTATTCTTTAGTAATATCATAAAAAATATGGATATCACTTACAATCGCTACTGTCATTTTGAGAGTTTCTTGCTCTTTTTTGACTTTCTTTTCTAGTTTCTTTTGGGATGTTATATTGGTCAGAATCATCATGACATACTCAGAATCAAGTATTTTATACTCTAGCTTGATAGCTTTTTTGTTGAGAATTATACTTTGAGGAAGCAGTGATATATAAGAATTTCTTTTTATTTGATTTTGTTCATTTATAGCTAAATTTATTGTATTTTTGAAGAATACTTTTGTTTTTGTATCATGAAGTAATAAATCTGCAATATCTTGTTTTGCTATTAGGTTGCCAAGAAGTTTTTCACACTCTATAGAGTATTGCTCATCTATCTTAAAACTTTTATCAAAAGTCAAAAACCCTTGCCCCGCATTATCAAGTAAAATTGATATTTTTTGACTTGTTTGTTCTATTTGTTTGTTTAATCCAGATAGTTTTCTATTCCAAAAATATAATGCTACCAAAAGAATAAATAATCCAATACCAACTTTGATAACCAAAGAATAATCAATTTTAGGTCCAGTATATATAGCGTTTGGATATATCAAATCAGCAAAATCAACTGTTGATTTTGAAAGGTCAAGGAGTTGATAAGTTTGAGCGATTTGAGCTATTATTTCAGGCTTGAATTTACCAAATTCACTATTTTCTACAAAAGCTAGTTTTTTTAGTTCATTTGCTTCAAATATCAAATGTTCTAAAGTTTTGTTTTGAGAGTTATATTTGTCATATATTATTTTTGCAGTTTGTTCTACATTATTAAATGCAAATTCCCATCCTTTTAGTGTAGCTTCGTAAAATTTATCTATTACTTTTGGATTATTTATGGCAAATTCTTTTGAGGTAAATAAAATATCACTATAAAACTCAAACCCATAATCAGCTGGGTCAAATATAGTATATTCAATCCCTTTTTCTTTGAGATAAAATGTTTCATTAGATAGATATGTAGTCATCACATCAGCATTTCCATTAGTTATATCAAAAACATCAAAAGTATGAGGGATTGAGATATAGTCACTATGGTAGATATTATTAATTTTGAGCATTGCATTTAGTGATGCCATTGCTACTTGGTTTGGTGTAACCATAATTTTCTTATTTTTCAAATCTTGCAAAGTTTTGATATCATCTCTTTTTTGACTCATTAGGACAAAAGGAGATTTTTGATAAGTAGCTATAAGCAAGTAAACATCTTTTCCATTCATCTTATCAAGTACAACTGAAGCACTTTCTACCCCAAAATCACTTTTGCCATTTATTACTTCATCGGTGATATTTGTACCAAACTGATACTCTTTTATCTCTACATCAAGCCCAGCATCTTCGTAAAAGCCTTTTTCTTTTGCTATATAAAAACCAGCAAATTCGAATTGATGTTTCCATAAAAGCTGAACAGATATATTTTGAAGATTTTTATTATTATTTGCAAATAAAAAAACTTGAAATATCAAAAAAGTAAATATTATTTTTGTCATTTAAACCCTTGTAAGAAAGTTATTATAATTTTAACGAAATATAAATAAGATTAAGTTAAAATGGTTTAAAGTAGATATATTATTTTTTACAAATATAAATATTTTTATCAGCTTTTGTTTGTCCATGAAGTTTGAATTCTAAAATTTGCTCTATTTTAAAACCTATTTTTTTTAGTATCTTTTTTAATGTATCTTTTGTGTGATAGTATTGGATAATTGTATCTTGTTCTTTTTCATATAAATCACCTGTTTTTGAAAACATAGTAATATTAGTTTTTAATATACTATTTTCAAAATAAGCATCAATACTTACAAAAATATTATCTTTATCAATCACAAGAGAACCTTGTGCAACATCTTCAAATCCAAATAATGTATTTGTATCAAATACTAAATATCCATCATTATTCAATCTATCATAACTTTCTTCTAAAAAACTCTCTAATTTATCAGTTGGTATATAATTGATGACATCAAAAATTGCTGTTTGCATATCAAATTTTTCATCAATATCAGCCAATTCACACGCTCGTACATTTAAGTTTTTTGATTTTGCGATATTGATTTGATTTTGACTTAAATCTATTCCTAAAGTTTTGATATTAATATCTAGTTTTGTCAAAAACTCACCTTGACCACAACCTATATCTAATAAAGATTTTGGTTGTATTTCATCTACTATATCACAAAAACTATTGTGTAAGTATTCAACTTCTTCTTCAAAATCAAGATATTGTTCTATCTTTGCATATAATTCCAAGCCCATTATATATACTTCTTTATCTCATTTTTTAGTTGCATTATTGCCTCTTTTTTGAGGTAATAAGAATTCTTATTTGCTATTAGATGTGCTGATGTTTCCATTATAGTTTCACCAACTTTTAGTCCATTTTGCTTCATAGTTGCACCAGTTTCTACAATATCTACGATACAATCACTAAGTCCTACAATAGGAGCTAGTTCTATAGAACCATAAAGTTTGATTATTTCTACTGCCATAGCTTTTTGTTCAAAATATTTTTTTGCTATTTTTTCATGTTTTGTAGCAACTTTGATTTCGCTTTTTGTCCAGTCAATCTCATCATCAGCCATTAGTCCAATTGCTACTTTACATTTGCCAATTTTTAAATCAAGTAGTTTTACTAAATCATACTCTTTTTCTTCTAGTACATCAAGTCCAACCACACCCAAATCTGCACTTCCATATTGTACATAAGTTGGTACATCTTGATTTCTGACACTCAAAAATTTAAAACCACTTTTTTCTAATATCAACTTTCTATCTTCAAAGATAAACTTTTCACCAAAAGCTTTTTCAAAAATATCCAATGTCTCATCAGCAATTCTACCTTTTGGCAAGGCTATAGTTATCATGTATGTTCCTTTACAATTTTTTGCATAGCTTGAAAAATAAGATTTTTATTATATGTGCTATGATGTATATATTTACTTACTATTTCGCCATCTCCACCAGTTACAATAATATTATTTGCAGTTTTGGCACTGTTTTGTAGTGGCAAAAATATAGAGTTAAAAACTCCATAATTGATAGCATCTTTTGTATTTAGTGGAAGTCCAACTAAGTCTTGAATACTTAGTTCAACATCTAGTTTTGGTGAAATAGTTTTGTATAGATTGTGAATTGATTTTATTCCTGGAAGTATGTATCCACCAATATGTCTTCCATTTTCCATTAAGTCTACCGTGATAGCACTTCCTGCATCTATGATAAGTCCATTTTGAATGAAATTACAAGTAACTGCTCTATCAATCCCTAGCCCTTTGTAGCTAGTATCAAAGTTGATAAATTTTGCTAAGTTTATAGCATTTGAATATTTACTTTTTAATTTATGAGTACCCATATCATTGACACTTATAAAATACAACTCTTTATCATCATCAAATTCTGGAAGATAGTTTGAATTTATATCCAATTTGATAGTATGATTATCATAAAAAAAATCAAAAGTACTATTACCAATATCACATAAAATCATTGATTACCCTCCATTTTAAAACTTCTAAAGTTGCTTTTGCCTTTGAGCATATTGGTGATGAATGAAAGAAAACTTTTTCTTTAAAATTATGCCCTTTTTGGGATATAATTTGATTTGACAACTCAATCATCTCTAAAGCATTTTTTTGAATAAATCGACTTTTGCTATCATTTAAAAAAACAATCCAATAAGCTGACTTTAAATCAGTTCCTTCATAAATAGTAAGTTTTTTTCTACTCCCAAAATCTCTTGGATGTAATTGATTTAATTTCTTAAAATGAAAATTCTTACTATTCAAAAATTCAACAAACTCTTTCAAAACTACTCTAACTCAATATATCTATCACCAAAGTATATTTTATCACCTGTAATGATAAATTTTTCTTCTGCATCAAACGATAAATTTAAAACAGATGAGTTTTTTAAATCCATATCCATTTTTATAATATATCCAGTAGATTCAACCGCATACACATGATTTTCTCCAAATCCCAATCCAAATATTTTTCCAAATGTAAATTTCTTGTTATTGTATGGTTTTAGTTTGTTATCCATAACAAAAATTTGTCCATCAATAGTAGCTACGAAAATTTTATTATCTTTTGTCGCGATATCTTTTATCTCAAAAGTTTGTGAGTAGAGATTTGCCCCAATTGATAACATCGTGTTATTTGTAGCAGCAATTAACTGCTCATCAACTACATCGAAAAATGTAATATTTTTAAATTGTTTATTTGAAGCATCAACAATAATTTCTCTTAATATATTACGATTTTCTATAGAATACACTACAACTTTACCAGTTAATGTCGGGAAAAGTATCAATTCTGACATAAAAACAGGGTTTGTTACTTTTGTATCATTGCCATATGATTCTCCAATGTATTCTTTGAAAATAGTTTTTTTATTTGCAATATCATATACAGCTATAGAATTGTCAATATACACAACAGCCAATATATCTTTATCTACTGAAGCAGATATTACAATATTATCTAAAGGTATAATATGTTCATTAATCGCTATATTATTTGATAGATCAGCACTGATGATATTGTTATCTATTTTATTAATGAATAAAAATCCTTGACCAGCTTTGTTTGGAAAAATCCCATCTTTTGTAATAAATGTATTGTTTGATAGTGTCGCACCATCTTTATTAAAATCAATGATTTCTCCACCAATAGTCCCACTTTTAGCTTTGTAGCTACCATCTACAGTCTCTGGTTCAAAATATTTTTTACTACTGCAACCACCGACTAGAGAGACTATTATAAGTACTAAGATTAAATTTAAAAAATGTTTCATGTAACCAACTTTCTATTTTGATTTTGTAGCTATATAATGTGAAAGTAAATCAGCTAAATCACTAACTGAACTTTCTTGAGGTAGCATTTGTAAAGTTTCTTTTGCAGATACGATATTATCGCTTTTTGCTTCTAATAAAGCTTTGAATACTATAGCATAATCTTTTAATAAAAAGCTACTACTACTTATGACATTATTCAAGCCATTTGTATCATCTTCTTTTATAGATTTTTGAAATAGTGCGATTTCTCTAAAAACAGTTATTTCAGGTACATAAGAGTCATCTTTGATATACATAGCTATTTCATAAAGATTTTTATTTTTGTCTTTTAATACTTCTAATGCTACAGCATCATTATTGTTTGCTAAGAATTTATTAAAGGCCAAGTTTGCGGTAACTTTATTTTGCTCTTCAATATAGTTAAATCCAATCATAGCTATGATAATCACAACTACACCAATTGCTCCATTAATAATTGTTTTTTTATACTTTTTGTATATTTTTTCAGCTTTGACAAAATTTTCAATAAACTTCTCTTGAGCAGTAAGCTCTGTTTTCATATAGTCAAGATTTTCTTTTAAACTCATTTGTTATAACCTTTTTAGATAACTTTTTGGGATATGATACTAAAAAAGTGTTTAAATTAAGCAAAAATTACAAATATTTTTCTTAAAAAATTATACACCACTACTATAGTATTATTAGAGATTTGCTTTATACTTCTCTTAAGTAAAATTTGAGTATCATACAAAAAAATTAAACTCTATAGAGGAATCTTTTATGTTTTACAAACTAGTGTTATCATTTGCTATCTTATTTATAGGCATAGTTGCTTGTGCAGACCAAAAATTATCAAACGAAGAGGCTCAAAGTAGACTTAATTCTCTTTCAAAACTCACTAAAGTCTTAGGTACAGTAGAAAAATACTATGTAGATGATGTAAAACTTGAAGAAATTGTGGATAAGGCTATAAAAGGGCTTTTAGAAGAACTAGATGCACATTCAGCTTATATGGATCAAAAAACATACAAAGAGATGCAAGTTCAGATGAAAGGTGAATTTGGAGGCTTAGGTATTGTTGTTGGACTGCGTGATGGAGCATTGAGTGTAATTTCACCTATTGATGATACTCCTGCTGCTAAAGTTGGTATTAAAGCTGGTGATATTATTTTAAAAATTAATGATACATCTACTTTAGGAATGGCTTTGGATGAGGCTGTTACTTTAATGCGTGGTAAGCCACAAACAAAAATTACTATCACTGTTGTTAGAAAAAATGAATTAAAACCTTTGGAATTTGAAATAGTTAGAGATATTATAGACCTAAAGTCAGTTACAGTAAAAACTATGGAAAACGGTATGGTTTACTTAAGAGTTTCAACATTTGATGAAAAAGTTGTAGCTAGCATCAAAGAGTTATTACCAAAACATTTACCAAATGCAAAAGGTATTGTACTAGATTTAAGAAATAATCCAGGTGGTAGTTTGAAAGAAGCTATAGGAATGGTTGATTTATTTGTAGATAGTGGGGTTATTGTATCTCAAAAAGGTAGAAGTAAAGAAGATGAAGAAAAATATTTTGCAACTACAAAAGCTACTATGACAAACTTACCAATGGTAACTATCATCAATAGCGGAAGTGCAAGTGCAAGTGAGATTGTAAGTGGAGCTTTACAAGACCATAAAAGATCAGTTATTGTTGGTGAAAAAAGTTTTGGTAAAGGTTCTGTTCAAGTTGTATTACCTCTTAATGAAGCAGAAGATGAAGCCATCAAATTAACAATTGCAAAATACTATTTACCAAATGGAAGATCAATCCAAGCAGTTGGTATAGAGCCAGATATTGTAGTACATGCTGGTGAAGCTGTTATGGCAGATGATGATAAATTTACAGTAAAAGAAGCAGATCTTAAAAAACATTTAGAGGAGGAGCTTGATAAAGTAAATGGTGTTACAGCTAAAGATGATGTTAAGCAAAGTATTGGTGGGGAAACTATTACAAATAGTGACCTATATAAAGATAATCAACTCAAAACATCAGTTGATATTTTACAGGCTATTATATTAATTCAAAAATAAAATAAGAGGTTTATCAATGCAAAAACAAGAGCTTTTATATGAAGGCAAGGCAAAAAGAATTTGGACGACTGAGGATAGTGATTTACTAATTTCTGAGTTTAAAGATGACTTAACTGCGTTTAATGGTGCAAAAAAAGACAATGAAAGTGGTAAAGGTGCTTTGAATAACAAAATCAGTACTGAACTTTTTAAGCTTTTAGAAACTCGTGGTGTTGTAACTCATTTTGTTGAAAAACTTGATGATAACCATATGTTGCATAAAAAAGCAAAAATTATTATGATAGAAGTCGTTGTAAGAAATATTGCAACAGGAAGTTTGAGTAAGAGATTGGGCATACCTGATGGTCAACAATTGCCATTTGTTTTGGTTGAGTACTATTTAAAAGATGATTCACTGAATGATCCAATATTAAATGATGAACATTGTTTAATTTTAAATCTTGTAGATGATGTAAAAGAACTAGATATTTTAAGAGCTAAGGCTAGAGAAGTAAATAGTATATTAAAGCCATTTTTCTTTGAAAAAGGTTTGAACTTGATTGATTTTAAATTAGAGTTTGGTAAAGATAAGGATGGAAATATAATCCTTGCAGATGAAATCAGCCCAGATAACTGTCGATTTTGGGATGTAGCTACAAATGAAAAAATGGATAAAGATAGATTTAGACAGGGATTAGGTGGATTAAAAGTTGCCTATGAAGAAGTATTAAATAGAATTTTGAAATAAGGAAAAGAAATTGAAAGCAATAGTAAATGTAGGATTAAAACAAGGTGTTCTTGATGACCAAGGAAAAGCAATACATCACGCACTTGGAACTCTTGGATTTAAAGATTTAGTAAAAGATGTTAGAGTTGGAAAACAAATTATATTAGAATTAAATAGTGATAATGAAGTAAGTGCTAGAGCTGAAGTGACTAAAATGTGTGAAGATCTTTTGGCAAATACTGTTATTGAAGATTATGATATCCAAATAGTAGGCTAATTATGAATGTAGCTGTAATACAATTTTTGGGAACAAATTGCGAATATGATACTAAGTGGGCTTTTGAGCTTTTAGGAGCAAAAGCTACTGTTGTATGGCATGGTGAGAGTAAAATACCTGCTAATACAGACTTAGTAGTAATTCCTGGAGGTTTTTCTTATGGGGATTATTTGAGAAGTGGTGCAATTGCTAGATTTGCTAATGTTATGAAAAGTGTAAGTGATTTTGCTGCAAATGGTGGTAAGGTACTTGGTATTTGTAATGGTTTTCAAATATTACTTGAAGCTGGATTACTTCCTGGGGCTATGAAAAGAAATGATACTTTGCATTTTATTTCAAAACATCATCATTTAAAAGTAATCAACAATAATAACACATTCTTAAAAGAATTAAGTGGTGGAGATGTTTTAAATATCCCAGTTGCTCATCATGATGGTAACTATTATATTGATAGTGAAGGGTTGGCTGAACTTTATGCAAATGAGCAAGTATTATTGAAATATTGTGATGCACAAGGAAATGTTGTAAGTATGAATGGTGCAGTTGATCAAATTGCTGGAATTTGTAACAAAGAAAAAAATGTATTTGGACTTATGCCTCACCCAGAAAGAGCTATGCAAGAGCTTCTTGGAAGTAGTGATGGTGTGAAAATGATTCAAGGTTTTTTTAAATAGTTTTATATTTAAGCATTAAAGGACATAAAATAAAGATGGGTAAAGTAGTAAAGTTTTTTTGGTTATCCATTTTTGTTTTATTTTTCTCTTTTGATATAAGTTTTGCTCAAAAAGCTGGTGAAGAAAGTATCTTTGACCTTGTTGAAAAAGAAGTAATAGAAAATATTGAACCTCTTGAAATCATTTCTGTAACCAAAGAGCCATCATTGGATGAAGTGGTTTTAAAAAGAGATTTCCTCCCTACAAATCTACGAAACGAAAATAATATTATTGTAAGATATGATAAACCACCATCAAAAGTATTTTTAAACGAACAATTTAGCCTTAATTTAAGAGCTACAATTGCTACTGATCAATATGACCATATAATCACAACATTTGAAGGTGGAAAAGGTTATACAATTGTAAACGAAGACTCTCTATGGTTATGGGATAGTAGTAGATTTTTTGTTAATAGTTTTATTTTTAAAGTTTCAAATGCAAATTTTAAAATGCCTGATATTATAATATCTTTGGTAAAAGACAATGAAATCGTAGAAGAATTTAGATTAGATAGTATAAAAATTGATGTAATAAAAATTGGAGAAAATTTAGATAGTTTTTCTTCTGTAATTGCAAAAGATATGAAGATTGTAAGTCATTTTACAAGACAGTATGATAATAATTCACTTTTAACTTTAATAGAACTTGAAGCCATAGAATCAAATTTGAACGATTTTTATTTAAAAGATTTTGAAAAACAAGGGATAGAATCAACTAAAGGTAATTTTAATAAAACAACGATTGTTTATTATGTAATAGTACCTTTGCATTTAGATAAAATTACAATTAGTTATTATAATAAAGCCACATCAAAAATTGAGACAATTTCTAGTCCAATTGTCCATACAAAAGATATTGTAAGCACTCAAACAGACTTAAATCCTCACAATAGTGATATGCTTTTTTATAAAAAAGTTGGATTTAGTATTATTGTAGGATTTTTTATCATTTTATTTTTATTTCAAAGAACTAAATTAAATTTTGCTCTTTTGATTATTTCTATGGTTGCATTTAGTTATTTACTCTTCCCTAATGCAAAAGTATTGATTCCAAAAGATATAAATATATTTATTTTACCAACAAAAAGTTCAAGTGTATTCCTAAAAACTAATGAACCAATCGAAGTTGAGGTTTTAGAGCAAACAAAAGGTTATATAAAAGTATTATTACCTGATGAAAAAATAGGATGGATTAATGAATCAGATATTATCAAGAATTAAGGGAATTTTATACATTATACAGTTTGCTATTACTGTATTTATGATGATTATTTTAATGTATTTATTTAGAAGACATAACCATTTTTTGAGACAAAAATGGGCTTTGTTGCAAATTAAATTATTAGGTATTAAGATTGAAGAAGTAGGGCAAAGGTGTGATGATACAAATCTTTTTTTGATCAATCACCAATCTTTACTAGATATTGTGATGCTAGAATATCTACATACAAAAAATATTGCATGGGTTGCAAAGCTAGAGATAGAAAAGTTACCATTTTTTGGACATATTATTAAAGCTCCCAAAATGATTTCTGTAGATAGAGAAAATAAAGCAGGACTTATACAGCTAATTAAAGATGTGGAGAATAGGATTTCCCAAGGGAGACCTATAGCTATATTTCCAGAAGGAACTAGAAGTGATGGTAAAAAAATGCTTCCTTTTAAATCAGGTGCAAAGATTGTTGCAAATAAGTTTGGTTTAAAAGTTCAGCCTGTTGTTATACTTGGAAGTAGAGATAGACTTGATTCTGTCAATCTGAGAGCGACAAGTGGTAAAATAAAAGTTATATTTTTAGAACCACTAAAAGCTACAAAAGATAATGATTGGTTTGCTGAAGTTGAAAAGCAAATGAATGAAGTTTTTGAAAAAGAACTTTTATTGTGGGATAAAAAATGACACTGAGTTGGCAAAGTGTTCTAGCTATCGGAAGTGGTGGCTTTTTGGGTGCTGTTGCACGGGTGTATATTACATCATTATCTAGCCACTATATACCTCATACAATACCATATGGTACTTTTATTGTCAATATATTAGGAAGTTTTGTTATGGGTGTTCTATTTGCTTTATTTATGCATTATAGTGTATCTCCACATTTAAAATCATTTCTTACTAGTGGCTTTTTGGGTGCTATGACTACATATTCTACTTTTGCAATAGAGACATTTTTTTTATTTAATATTTCTTTATCTATGGCATTACTCAATATAAGTTTAAATCTTATAGGGACAATAGTAGCTGCTGGAATTGGCTTTAAATCAGTTTCAAAATTCTTATCTTAAACACTTATATTTATAAGCTATTAGTGTATCTTTTGTTACAGTAATGGTATTTATATATCACTAAATAATCATATTATACTGTTACTAAATGTAATTCATTTATAAAAGAATTTAACTATTTTTATCTAATCAAATGAATTAAGACAATTTTTATCCTAATTAGTTTACAATTTCATACTTTCAAAAATTAAGGAGAATTTATATGGCTACAGTTACACTAAAAGGAAATGTTTGTAATCTTTGCGGAACAGAGGTTAATGTGGGAGATAATGCTCCTGAAGTTACAGTTGTAAATTCAGCAGGTTTGGCTGATAAAGTTGTTGGTGGTGCAAAAGATAAAGCTCAACTAATCGTTGTAGTTCCTTCACTTGATACTCCAGTATGTGCTAGTGAGACTAGAAAATTCAATGAAAAAGCAGCTGCTATTTCAGGTGTAGAAGTTACTGTTGTATCTATGGACTTACCATTTGCAGCTGGAAGATTTTGTTCAGCTGAAGGTATCGAAAACCTAACAGTTGCATCAGATTTCAGAAACAAAGATTTCGCAAAAGCTTACGGTGTTTTAATAGCTGATGGTGCATTAGCTGGAATTACATGTAGAGCAGTATTTGTAGTTGGAACAAATGGTAAAGTGGTATATAAAGAATTAGTACCAGAAATTACTGCTGAGCCTGATTATGATTCTGCATTAAATGCTGCGGCTGCTGCTGCTCCAAAAAGCACTTGTTGTGGTGGCGGACACTGTTCGTAACGACCACTCATAAACTCCGACTTTTTGTCGGAGTTTATTTTTTTAATCAAACTTAAACCCAAATTCCCCATTTTTAAACTCTACCAATACATTCCCACCGTTTTTTAGTTTTCCAAATAGTATCTCATCTGTTAGAGGTTCTTTGATTTTATTGTCTATTATTCTTTGGAGTGGTCTAGCTCCCATGGCTTTGTCGTATCCTAAAATTGCTAGTTGATGGATAGCTTCTTTGGATAGTTTTAGGCTGATTGATTTTTCTTTTAGTATTACGCCCAAATCATCTATGAATTTTTGTACTACAAGGGCAACTGTTTTTGTATCAAGATGAGTAAACTCTATTACAGCATCTAGCCTATTTCTAAATTCTGGTGCAAAGAATTTATTGAGGGCTTTGCTTTGATTTAGGTTGTCGTTTTTTGCAAATCCCATTACAGGGGCATCATTTGAGCCTAGATTTGATGTCATTATGATTATAACATTTTGAAAATCAGCTATATTTCCATCATTATCAGTTAGTTTTGCATTGTCTAGCACTTGAAGGAGTACATTCATTATATCTGGGTGAGCTTTTTCTATTTCATCAAGAAGTAGCACACAATGAGGGTGTTTTCTGATGTTTTCTACTAGCAAGCCACCTTTTTCAAATCCTACATACCCAGCAGGAGCCCCTATGAGCTTACTTACTGTGTGAGCTTCCATATATTCACTCATATCAAATCTAACCAAATTGATACCGAGAATTTTTGATAGTTCTCTTGCAACTTCTGTTTTTCCTACACCAGTTGAGCCTGTGAAGAGGAAATTTCCTATAGGTTTATCTGTAGTTGTTAGTCCTGCTTTATTTATTTTGATAGTTTTTACTATTTTTTCTATTGCATTATCTTGACCAAATACCCTTTTTTTGAGTTTGAGATTGAGAGTTTTTAAGATAGACAAATCCGATGTAGTTGCTGTTTTGGTAGGGATATTGGCAATTTTGCTAAAGCAAAGTTCTATATCTTTGATAGTTACAGATTTTTTATTTGCAATTTTTGCAATAGAGCCTACTTCATCTATGACATCCAAGGCACTATCTGGCAAGAATCTATCATTTATATATTTTTTTGATAAATTTACACAAAGTTCTATGGTTTTTGGGCTATATTTGACACCGTGGAACTCCTCATATTTTTCTTTTAGTCCTTGAATAATCTCAATACTATCTTCGATACTTGGCTCTTTCACATCAATTTTTGAGAATCTTCTTGAAAATGCTTTGTCTTTGCTGAAATTGTTTTTGTATTCTGCATAAGTTGTTGAACCTATACATTTGATTTCACCGCTACTAAGAAGAGGTTTGAGAATATTTGAAGCATCCATTGAGTTGCCACTAGTAGAACCTGCTCCTATTATGGTATGAATTTCATCTATGAAGATTATCGCATTTGGTATTTTTGTAATAGCTGCCAAAAATGATTTTAGTTTTTTCTCAAAATCACCTCTGTATTTTGTACCCGCTATCATACCACCCATATCAAGTGAATATATTTTACTATTTTGTAGAGCTGTTGGGACTTCGTTATTTGCTATTTTTAGGGCTAGTCCTTCTGCTATTGCAGTTTTGCCTACTCCTGCTTCTCCGACTAAAATTGGATTGTTTTTCTTTCTTCTTAGTAGAATTTCTATCACTCTACTTAGCTCAGTATCTCGTCCTATTAATGGGTCGATTTTCCCTTCAATCGCTTTTTGGACTAGTTCTGTACTGTTTTTTGATAGCTCATCTTTGGTATTTTCTTCATCAGGATCTTTTTGTTTTAATTCATAATCTTCATGACTTATTTCATCTAAAATATCTATTTTCTGGATACCTTGTAGTTTGAGCAGATAGTTAGCATAAGATTTCTCATCATTTAAGATTGATACAAACATATCTTCAACTCTTGCATCACCACCTTTTGTTCTATTCATATGTGCTATCATATTTTCTATAGTATTAGCTAATTTTATACTTTCTATCGGCTCATCTATTATGCCATCAGGTAATACGGGAGTGCTAAGTGAAATGTGATCTACCAATGCAGTAGTTAAGCTTGCGATATTGACACCCAAATCTTCTAGTAAATCAATAATATTTCTATCTTCTAGAAGCATCAAAAATACATGCTCTACTGTTAGGTATTCGTGTTTATGGTTTTTTGCATAGTAAATAGCCTTTGAAAAGACTTCTCTTAATTCATTGCTTATCATAATTTTAGTCCTCTTCTATTATTGCTTTTAGCGGAAAGTTGTTTGTTCTTGCCATAGTTTTGACTTGAGCTACTTTTGTTTGGGCAATTTCGTGTGTATATATTCCACAAGTTTCTTGCCCGTTATTATGTATATTGAGCATGATTTGTGAAGCATCTTGTAATGACTTTCTAAAAATTTTCATCAATACCTCTATCACAAAATCCATAGTTGAATAGTTATCATTTAATAATATTACTTTATACATCTTAGGTTCTTGTATATCATCACTAAGTACTGTGTCATATTCGTAATTAGTTGCCACTTAGTTCCTTTTTGCTATAATTTGTCAGTTTAATTATTATACCAAAAAAGAGATTATATATGAAACAAACTTTTTTTGTAACAGCTACAAATACAAATGTTGGCAAGACTTATATGTGTGAAAAGTTACTTTTAAAGTATGCAAGTTTAGGTTATAGAGTAGGGTATTATAAGCCTATAGAAACAGGTGTTGTTGATAACAATCCTTTGGATGGCAATAGTATGCTTCAATTATCCAAAAAGTTAAATCATGATTTTCAAGTAAATATAGAAGATGTTGTACCATATAGATTTACCCTCCCATCATCTCCTTATGTAGCTAAAGGTGATACAAAAATAGATATAGACTTTTTGCTTAAACAAAAAGAATATCTGTTTAGTTTTTGTGATATTTTGATTATTGAAGGAGCTGGTGGGCTTATGGTTCCAATAGAAAAAGATTTTTTTATGATAGATTTGATAAAAAAGTTTGAATCTCAAGCAATCTTAGTAACTCCAAGTAATCTTGGATGTATAAATGATACTATGTTGAGTATAAAAACTCTTAAAGAGTATGGTATAAAGTATGAGTGGTATGTGAATCTTTACCATGACAAAGATAGTTTTAATGAAGTGAGTTATCCTTTTTTTAGAGACTATTTTGGTGAAGTTAAGTTTGTAAATTATATTTAGAGTATTTAAAAATAAATTTATAAGATATTTTTTATTGGTAAAAGTATAATAAAAGTTTAATAATGTTAAAATCTGCTTCAGATATGTTAATATTAACATAATATATCTATAAAAATTTTATATCGTTTATATGATAAAAAAGGTTATTAAATGGTTGGTGATATATCATTTCTTAAAAATAAAACAGTTTTGTTTGCAGAAGATGATTTTATAATGAAAGAACAAGTCAAAGAAATATTGGAAATGCTTTTTAAAAAAGTGTATTGTGAAGACAATGGTGTGAGTGCTTATGATACATATTTAGAAGATAAACCAGATATTATCATAACAGATATCAAAATGCCTCATATGGATGGGCTAAATCTTGTAGAAGAAATACGAAAAAACGATTATGAAACTCCTATTATTATGATTACTAGTTTTAATGAACAAGAACTACTCCTAAATGCTACAAACTTATCAATAGATGGTTATATAATCAAACCTATAAATTTAAATTCTTTGGTTCGAACTATCACTAAATCAATGCAAAGATCAAATAAAAATAAGGGCTTGATACATCTTAGACATAATATTTACTATAATTTTAGTACTCAAGAATTGTATCAAAATGGTGAAATAGTAGTTCTTGGGTATAAGGAAGTAGAACTAGTTAAGCTTCTTATCGCAAATTATCCAAAAACGGTATCTAAAGAAAATATTTCACAGTCATTATGGCCTTATGAAAGTACTTGTGAATCAGCTATAAAAAATCTTGTTTTAAGGATTAGAAAAAAAATCAATAGTGACATAATAGTATCAGTTAGAGGTATAGGATATAGACTTGAAGATGTTATGCAAGATTAGTAAATGAGACATTTTATCTTTATTTTTTTTTATCTTGTATTTATAATTGTCTCTTCTTTAGTATTTTTATTTGGTTATGTAAGTCAAGAAACTGCTTGGAGTTTGTTGATAATTTATCTTCTATTTGGTATGTTTATTCTCATACAAACACTTACAAATATCAAAATATCAAAACAGCTTGAACTATTAAAAAAAGAGAAAGATGATATTTTATTTAAAATGCAAATGCAAGAAAAAATGCTTTTTTTACAATCTCAACAAGCTTCTTTGGGTGAGCTAATAGGCAATGTATCTCACCAATGGAAAGAGCCTTTGGGTGGGCTTGGTGCTATATTGTCAAACATTCAGGCTACATTGATTCTTAAAGGAGAAGTAACAAAAGAAAAGCTAAATGATTCTATTGAAAAAAGTTATAAGATAATATATCATTTATCTGATACTATATCAGTTTTTTACCGTTTTTTTAGAAGTCAAAAAAGTGATAAAAAAGAGTTTAGTATATATGAAGAGATTACAAATATTGGTATAATGGTAAGTTATTCTATGAAAATTGAACATATCTCTTTAAAATTTGATTGCGATAAAGATATTTTTGCATATGGAGATAGGGGAGAGTTTGTAAATGCTATTTTAAATATTATATTGAATGCAAAAGATATTTTGATATGGAGAAAAATAAAAGAGCCTTTTATAGAATTAAAAGTTTGGAAAGAAGATAACAATATCACAATAACAATACAAGATAATGGTGGAGGGATATACCAAGAACCAATAGAAAAAATATTTGAATATTCTATAAGTTCCAAACCTGATAGTACAGGTATAGGGCTTTTTATAGTAAAAAATATTATTGAAAATAGACTTCATGGATCAATAAAAGTATATAACAAAAAAAATGGAGCTTTATTTACAATAAGTCTTCCAGCAACATATAAAATCTTTAATAATAATCAAATGATTTCATATGATGTGGAAGAAAAAGCATATGATAAAATTGCAAGGCTAGAAAAAGAATTAGCAAAACAATCAGAAGTTGAAAAAACCTTGAGACAGTGGGAAGATATATTTACTCAGACTCACTGGGGAGTAGCTGTACACAAAGGTACTAGCAACCATTTTGAGATGGTCAATCCAGCTTTTTATAATATGTATGGTTACAATACACAAGAATTAAAAAATATAACAGCAGTTGAACTATATGCAGATGAATCTTTGGCAATATTGCCATTAAAGCAAAAAGAGGCATTTGAAAAATCATTTGTCTCTTTTGAGGCTATTCATGTAAGAAAAAATGGGAGTAGATTTCCTGTAAATATAGACTTAACCGTAATAAAAAATGAATATGATGAAATACTTTATCATATAGCAAATGTAAGAGATATTATGGAGTTAAAAGAGTCTCAAAAAGAATTGTTACTAAAAAAATTTGCAATAAATAAAATTCATGAATCAGTATTTTTGATTGATAAAAATAGCAAGTTTCGTTATGTAAATGAAGGGGCTTGTAAGGCTTTGGGATATACTAGTGATGAGTTGCTTAATTTAAGTGTAGGTGATATAGACCCTGATTGGCCAAGTGAGAAATGGTCAGAGTATTGGGAAGTATTAAAGCAAGAAACAACTATGACTATGAAGCTTAGACATAAAAGAAAAGATGGTTCTATTTTCCCTGTAGAGGTTGTTGCAAATTATATAGAATATGAAAATGAATCTTATAATATGGCTCTTGCTAGAGATATAACAGAGCGTTTGGAATCAGAAAAAAGAAAAGATGATGATAAAATTCGACTTTTCTTTGAGCGTCAACTTGTAGGGATGGCAATAACATCACCAACAAAAGGCTGGTTGCATGTCAATAATAAGCTTTGCGAAATACTTGGCTATACATTTGAAGAGCTTCAAAATATGACATGGGCTGAGATGACACATCCTGATGATTTAGCGAAGGATATTACACAGTTTAATAGGCTTTTATTGGGTGAAATTGAAGATTATATTTTAGAGAAACGCTTTATACATATAAATGGTAATATTATTTATACCAATCTAGCAGTTTGTTGTGTTCGTAATGATGATCATTCTGTCAATTATGCTTTAGCCCTCCTTGAAGATATTACGGAGCGTAAAAAAGCAGAAGAGGAAATAAAAGCTTTAAATAGCACATTGGAACAAAGAGTTGTAGCGCGTACCGAAGAACTTGCAAAAAAAGAGAGAGAATTTAGAACACTAGCTGAAAATATGCCTGATTTCCTTATTCGATACGATAAATATAAAAGAAGGCTGTATGTTAATCCGGCATTTTGTAGATATTTTGAGATATCAAGTGAAGAATTACTTGGATTTACAACTTATGAAAAATCATTCAATAAAATTCCACCTGAATTTTATGCAAAACTTGATTATGTATTGCAATCGGGAAACAAAGCACAAATAGAAATTGAAGCCCTAAAAGATGGTAAAAGATTCTGGTGGAATGTGATTTTTGTACCTGAATTTGACGATGATGGTAATACTGCAGGTGTTATTTCTATAGGGCATGATATATCAGATATTAAAGAAGCACAAAATAAAATCATAGAAGAGAGGGAGAAGTTCTCTTCTATTTTCCAATTAAGCCCTTCTGGCATTGCAATTTCATCTTTGGAAAGGATGGTTTATGTAGATGTAAATGAGAGCTTACTCGGATATATTGGCTACACAAAGGAAGAGATGATAGGACGAGGTACTCTTGAACTTGAGATATTTAGTAATCCTAACGAACGCCTTGAGATACTTAAACGACTTGAAAAAGATGGAGCAGTTAGTGATTTTGAGTATTCATATAAAACTAAGAATGGATATATCGGAAATGCTATGATGTATGGTAAAATAATTACTCTCAACGGAGAAAAGTGTTTACTCTCACACAGTTATGACATTACTGAGCGTAAGAAGATTGAAATACTCCAAAAAGAGCGTCTAGAATTAGAAGAGAGATTCTCCAAAATTGCAGTTGCAGCTCCAGGTGTGAATTATATTTTCGAAAAAACTGTTGATGGTATATTTAGATTCACCTATTTAGCTGCTACTTTTGAAGAACTTTCTGGATTGTCAAATGAAGTTGTTTTAAATGATTTTACAAAATCTTTTGAGATGATAGTTCCTCAAGATAGAGAGAAAGTGTTGCAAAGTATTATATCCTCAGCAGAAAATCTCACTTCTTTGCATATGGAATTTAGAATAATGCACCATCAAAAAGGTATTTTATGGGTAGAAAGTCAGTCGAAACCGGAAAAACTTCCTGATGGTACTATAGTATGGTATGGTTTTTTATATTATATTACAAATAGAAAAAATGATGAACAAAAACTTGGACTTCTCAATAAAGCAATTGATAACGCAAGTGACGCTGTTTATATTGTGAAAGATGACCATTCTATATATTATGTAAGTGACGGTGCTTGTAGGATGCTTGGATACACAAAAGAAGAGTTTTTTACAATGAAAATAGAGGATATTGATCCTCTTATGAGTACAAAAGAGATAACAGTAGCTAGAAATGAAGTCAAGAAACAACAAAATTTGATTTTACATACAAAACATCGCAAAAAAAATGGAGATATTATAGATGTTGAGATTACTGGTACTGAGTTTAACTACGATGATTTTTCTTTAAGACTTGCTATAGTCAAAGATATTAGCGAACGAAAGAAATATGAAGAAGAGATATTGCAACTTAATAGAACTTTGGAACATAAAGTAATAGAGAGAACTTTGGAACTTCAAAAAGCTTTAGAGTTTAACAAAAGTATAATTCAAGCAATCCCTGATATGCTTTTTGAGATATCAAAAGAAGGATTTTATCTTAATATTTGGGCAAAGGATGATAGATTATTAGCAAGTCAAAAAGAGATACTACTAGGCAAAAATTTAGAAGAAGTTTTACCTTCTGATGTAGCAAGGATAGCTTTCCATGGCATAAAAGATGCGGATATGAATGGATTGTCTTTGGGTAATATTTATAAGTTAAAGCTACCTGATGGTGAACATTGGTTTGAATCATCTTTTACACTAATCGAATCAAAAGGGACTTATCTAGCAGTTTCAAGAGATGTAACAGAACAAAAAAAAGCTCAAAGTGCACTGATTGAACTCAATGCTACTTTGGAAGAGAAAGTACAAGAGCGAACTTATGAACTTCAAAGAGCTTTGGATTGGAGTGAAGATATTATCAACACTCTACCAGATTTACTTTTTGAGATGGATAGTGAAGGGAACTATTTGAATATTTGGGCACAAAATAAAAAGCTTTTAGCACAACAAAAAGATGCTCTTTTGGGGAATAATATTTACAATGTACTATCAAAACAATCTGCTGATACTATCATAGAAGCTTTTAAAGAAGCAGATTTAAAAAAAGTTTCAGTAGGAAAAATTATTACGATAGACTTACCTGATGGTCAAAAACAGTTTGGACTTTCTATTTCAAAAAAATCAGATGGGAACTATTTGATACTTTCAAGAGAGCTTTTAGGAAGATAAGTAAAAGAGATTTATATGTATTGCATTACATATGTATTTATGATATAGATGTATTAGACAACCACATAGATATAGCTACTGATATCTAAAAACTGTCATTCCGTGCTTGACACAGAATCTAAAATATCAATGAATACTAGATTCCAAAACAAGTTCGCAATGACAAAGACTAATACAATACCTTGATTTTGATAAACCATGATTTTAAGAATAGATAATGTAAAAAATGAATTGCAATCTATATTAAAAAAAAGGTAGATTTTGTATCAGATAAAAATAAAAAAATTATGGGTAATGTAATCAATGTCTAAAGTAATACATAGGTTGGATAAAATTATAGAATGTGTTGAGAATATAAATTATCATAGATAACAATAATCTTAAAATTTCTCAAGTTGTTGAAGATAAAATCATTAATCAAATAAAATCAGTTTAAAATTACTATAAAACTCAATTCGGTATCAACTACTTAACATAGGCGAATTTACTTTTTCGATTACAAAACCACATTTCCTTCAAAAAGTCATATTTAAGTCACATATGTGTATATGAAAAGTGACCGATATATGACTGATGTTTTGTTAATATATGTAAAAGATTCAAGGGATTTTACATATGTCTAATAAAATAATAACATTACAAGAATATATGGCTAATTAAATGTCATCAATAATATATGAAACTCAGACATTAAAATATATATTTGATAATGCAAAAGTAGGAATTGCTATATGCAATGCAACTACTCATCGTCTTGAGATAGTTAATCCTGCCTTTGCAAAGATTCATGGATATACACAGCATGAGCTAATAGGTGCAACGCCAGGTGAAGTGTTTTCCTCAGAGTGTATGCGCCGTATAAAAGAACATGAAAAAAATATTTCTAAGTATCCAACAAATGATTATTCCTTTGAAACAATACATATCAAAAAAAATGGCTTAACTATCCCCGTATCTATCCATATGACTATAATGAAAGATGAAAATGATGCTATAAAACAGCGTATAATAAATATTATAGATATTAGTAATAAAAAAAATATAGAAAAAAAGTTAAAATTACGCAACTTAGAGTATTTGAATTTAGCCGAAAATCTTCCCGATGCAATAGTTCGTTATGATAAGCGATGCAGACGAACTTATGTCAATCGTGAATGGAAGAGAATAAATGGCTTATCAGAACACGAAGTTTTACAAAAAACTCCTATTAATTTATCAGGTGTGATAAAACCTATTTCACAAGAATTCCAAAATAAGCTTCAAAAAGTTATGTCATCAGGAAAACCTGACGAATGGGATTTTGATTTTCAAGGTTTAGATGGTGTTTTTTATACTTATTCCATACGAGCAATACCTGAATATGATTTTACTGGTAATATAACAGGAGTACTCACAACAGAACGCAATATTACAAATCGTAAACTTGAAGAAGAAGAAAAAAATGATGAACAATTAAGACTTTTTTTTGAACGACAACTAGTAGGAATGGCAATCACATCCTTTGATAAAATGTGGTTAAAGGTAAATGACAAAATGTGTGATATGCTTGGATATTCTTTTGAAGAATTTAAAGCTATGACATGGGTACAGATGACTTATCCAGAAGATTTACAAGCAGATATAGATAAATTTAATATGCTTGTAAAAGCTGAAATAGAAGATTATACTATAGAAAAAAGATTTATCCATAAAAATGGTTCTATAATTTATACAAAGATAGCAGTTAGTTGTGTTCGTAAAGATGATGGAAGTATTGATTATGTTTTGGCATTGATAGAAGATATTACCCAAAGAGTATCAGCACAAAATAAGCTACAAACATTAAATGCAACGCTAGAGCAAGTTGTGTATGAGCGAACTATAGAGCTTCAACAAGCTGTAGATTTATTGCATTTAGAGATAAGTCATAGAAAATCAGCACAAAAAGAACTTATAATAAAAGAAGAAAAATTTAGAACATTAGCAGAAAATTCTCCAAATATTATCATGAGATATGATGAGAATTGTAAAAGAATTTATGCAAATCCTGCTTTTGCAAAACAAACTGGCATTCCTTTGGACTTGATTATAAATAATAAGCCAGATACTCAATGGGGGGTATATCTCAATATGCTAAATATGAGTGCTTATGAATATCAAGAAAGGGTAAAAGAGGTATTTAGTAGTGGGGGAAATGATAGCTTTATAATTGAGTGGATTAGATGTAATGATGGTATAAAAGTAGCTCATGATTTAAATTTAGTCGCAGAAAAAAATAATCAAGGTGATATCATAGGAGTAGTTGCTATAGGTCATAATATTACTAAAAATTTAGAAAGTGAGCGACAATTAAAACAATCTATAGAATTTGTAGAAAGTGTAATCAATGCAATTCCAGATTTACTTTTTGAAGTAGATAAAAATGGTACTTATCATAATTTTTGGTCACATCGTGATAAGCAAGTTATTGAAAATAAAGATTATTTAATAGGTAAAAAGATAAGTGACATCTTGACACCAGAATCTACAAAAATAGCTTATGAAGCTATAGAAGAAGCAGATAAAAAAGGTGTTTCCTTTGGTAAAATTTATAGTATTTTATATCCAGATGGTGAGCGTTGGTTTGAGTTGTCTGTATCAAAAAAAACAACTGGGAGTTTTTTGGCACTTGCTCGTGATATCACAGAACGCCAAAATATAGAAAAAAGAATAGAATTTATGGCTCATCATGATACATTGACAGGACTTCCAAACAGGGTTTTACTTCAAGATAGGGCAGATAGAATCATAGCTCAGTCTAAAAGAAACATTAGCAAATCAGCCATTTTGTTTATAGACCTTGATGGGTTCAAAACTATAAATGATTCTTTGGGACATTCTTTTGGTGATATAGTATTAAAAACAGTAGCATATAGATTACAAAGCTGTATAAGGGCTACTGATACTTTGAGTAGACATGGTGGTGATGAATTTGTCATAATAATACCTGAAATAAACCATAAAGATGAAGTAGAAATAATTGCAAAGAAAATCATACAAGAATTTAAAAAAACATTTGAAATAAATCATCAGTTATTATCAACTTCAGCTTCTATCGGTATAGCTATCTATCCAGAGCATGGTAAGAACTTCGAACAGTTACTACAAAATTCTGATTCAGCTATGTATAAAGCAAAAGAAAATGGTAAAAATACCTATTGCTTCTTTACTCAACAAATGAAACATAATATGCTTGGATTGTTCCAAATGCAAAATGACCTAAAAGAAGCTATCAAAAATAAAGAGTTTGTTCTTCATTATCAACCACAAATTGACTTGTCAGAAAATAAAATAGTAGGAGCAGAGGCACTTATTAGATGGAAACACCCATCTATGGGTATGGTTCCACCTATGAGCTTCATATCAGTTGCAGAATCTTGTGGATATATAGTAGAAATAGGTGAGTGGGTGATACAAGAAGCTTGTAAGCAATGTGCTATTTGGAACCAAAGTGGTAAAGATATAGTAGTAGCTGTTAATGTTTCAGCAGTTCAGTTTAAAAGAGGTAACTTAATAGAAGTAGTAAAAAAAGCTTTGCAAATATCAAAACTTAACCCAAAATACCTAGAACTAGAACTAACAGAGTCTATACTTATAAGTGATACAGATAATGTACTCCAAACTGTAAAAGCTATTAAAGAACTAGGTGTACAGCTTTCTATAGATGACTTTGGTACAGGATATTCATCCCTTGCTTATCTCAAAAGATTTGCTGTAGACAAACTCAAAATAGATCAATCTTTTGTAAGAGATATAGTCCAAGATAAAGAAGATGCAACGATTGTTAAAACAATTATCCAAATGGCAAAAAGTTTCAATCTAAAATCAATAGCCGAAGGGGTAGAAAATGAAGAAGTGTTGAGTGTACTACAAGAGTTTGGATGTGATGAAGTGCAAGGGTATCTTTTTGCTAAGCCTATGATTAGTCACGAATTTGAAGAGTATTATGATGGATTTATTTCTTAGGTGGTAAAAATAAATGTTAATAAAAAATGAAATTTTACAAGGAGAAACAATGAAAAATATCTCTTTTAGGGGAAAAATATTAACTATAGTGATAGGTACTATTATAGTTATAACTTCGATAATCTTAGTTGATGCTATAATAAACATCAACAAACTATCGAAAACTACTATAGAACAATATAGAAATGAAGCTTATCAAATGAAAAAAGATGAGCTTAAAAATTATGTAACTATAGCTATGAAAGTGGTTGAAAGTTATTATAAAAGTGCAGGTGACGATAAATCTTCTCAAATTAAAGAAGAAGCTTTAAAAACAATTTCACAAATGAGATATGGGACAGATGGATATTTTTGGATTAACGACTCAAATTCAAAAATGATTATGCATCCTATTAAGCCTGATTATATCGGTAAAATTCATGCAGACAAGCAGGATGCAAAGGGGAAAAAATATTTCTTAGAATTTGTCGAAGTTGTAAACGCTTCCAAAGAAGGTGGAATAGTACAGTATTGGTGGGATCGCCCCAATAAAGTAGGTACACCTAGAGAAAAGTTTTCTTATGTACAAAGATTTGAGCCTTGGGATTGGATTATCGGTACGGGAGAGTATGTGGATAATATAGAAGAAAAAGTTCTCCTAATGCAAGAAGATGCAAATAAACAAATAGGAATGATAATACTACAAGTAATTCTTATAGCTACGGCAGTATCTTTTTTAATCGGGTTAGTTATATCAAAGTTATCTACACAATATATAATTAAACCTTTAAATGATTTTCAAAACGGGTTAATGGCATTTTTTAGTTATCTCAATAAAGAGACGAATAAAGTTGAATTAATCGGCATAGACTCCAAAGATGAATTGGGAAAAATGTCCAAAATCGTAAACACTAATATTACTAAAACACAAATATTAATCACTCAAGATAGTGAGCTTATAGAAGACGTCAAAAGGGTAGTAGCCCAAATCAAAAACGGTCATTTAGATATAAATGTACAAAATAATACACAAAATGAGAGTTTGCAGGAGTTAAGAAATACATTTAATGAAATGTTGGTAATCCTAAACCAAAAGATTGGAAGTGATTTGAACAATATATCCAAAGTTCTAGGTGATTTTGCAAAACATGATTTTACTACAAAAGTACCTGCCGCAAAAGGTGATATAGAAGTATCTATAAATAATCTAGGAAATGAAATATCTTCGTTGTTGAAACAATCATTGACTGTAGGTAATACTTTGGAAAAAAGTTCAAATAAATTGATTGAAAATGTAGAAATATTAAATAAAAGTTCAAATGAAGCAGCAGCAAATCTAGAAGAAACGGCTGCAGCACTTGAAGAGATAACAAGTACTATTTCAAATAATACAAATAATATCGCACAAATGTCAAAGTACTCACATCAAGTTAGTCTCTCAGCGAAAAAAGGGCAACAACTAGCAAATCAAACTACAGTTGCTATGGATGAGATAAATCATCAAGTCAATGAAATAAATGATGCAATAAGCGTCATAGATCAAATAGCATTCCAAACAAATATCCTCTCCCTTAATGCCGCAGTTGAAGCTGCAACGGCAGGTGAAGCAGGAAAAGGGTTTGCGGTAGTTGCAGGAGAAGTGCGAAATCTAGCTTCAAGAAGTGCAGAAGCAGCCAAAGAGATAAAAGGGATAGTTGAAAGGGCTACTTCAAAAGCAAATGAAGGTAAAGATATTAGTAATGAGATGATAAAAGGTTATGAAGAGCTTTTGATTAATATTACTAAAACAACAGATATGATAGGTGAAATATCCAATGCTTCAAAAGAGCAAGAAGCAGGAATAGTACAAATAAACGATGCCGTTTCTACTTTGGATCAGCAAACACAACAAAATGCTTCAATAGCATCACAAACTCAAGATATTGCATTTCAAACTGATACAATAGCAAAAGAGATAGTATCAGATGCAATGAAGAAAGAGTTTATTGGCAAAGATAGTATTAATCTTAAATAAATAAAAACTCAAAAAAATCCAACCGCAGCTTACACAATAATCAAAGTAAATTATTTTATTTTACCCCTACTTCAGTAGGGGGTAATTGTTCTAATGAATAAGACTAATATTGAGATATAGTTATTATCTAGTATTAAATATATTTATTTTATTGATATACCTTTCCCTTCGCATGTGTACAAACTATATTTATAATATTTAATTATAATAATTATAGCTTGGTCATATATTGGTCACAAAAATTAACCTCAAAAGTGACCATTATATGACCATTATTTTGATAATATGCTTCCCAATATTTAACTTTTATATATGTTTATTTGTATCTATAATAATAAATTATTTATTTAAAAGTTATATTAGTAATTATTTGAGCATATTCATAAATAAAGGAGATAATAGTGTCAGTCAGAAATAAATTAATACTATTAGTAAGTTTTTTACTAGTAGGGATTACAATAATAGGTGCTATTGCAATATACAGTAGTGAATCTTGGAAAAAAGATATGTATAAAGTAGGAGAAGATAGAATTCCTGCACTTACAAGTCTTTCAAATCTTAATAAAGAAAGAATGGTTATAAGAGCACAGACTCTTAATGTTTATGTTTTTGAGAACAATTATTCAGCAAATGCTAATTTTGCAGATATTGCTTCACAAAGAGCTAAAAGTTGGGAAATAATAGATGAAAGTTGGGATAATTTTGTCAATCTTCCAAGAGGTAGCGACAAGGGAATACAAATAGTTGCAAAACTTCAAGAAGAATATAATGAATGGAGAAAAATTTATGTCTCACTTGATGGTATTATAGCAAAACTTGCTACAAATACAAGTCCATCTATTCAAAAAGAGCTTTTTGAAGAATACAGAAAAACAGTTGCGATTATGGTACCTATTTCAAATATTTTTGGTACAACGATGGATGAACTTGTTGTGACAAATCTAAATACTACAAACAAAATGATTCACGAATCTGAATATCATTCAGATTTAGCTGTATATGTGACTATTATTGCTTTCATAATCTTGATAATTACTAGTATAACACTAGCATACAATATAATATCAAATATACTAAAGTCTATCAATCTTTTCCAAACAGGCTTATTTGGCTTTTTTGCATACCTAAATAGAGAAAATACACAAGCAGAACTAATAGCACTTGATAGTAAAGATGAATTTGGGCAAATGGCAATACTTGTCAATAAAAATATATCTTTAATCCAAAAACATATGGAAGAAGATGATAAATTTATAACAGATACGCAAACAGTGATGAATAGGGTTGCAAATGGTTGGTTTTCTCAGTATATAGAGGCGAATAGTCTAAATCCAGCCCTTATACAGCTAAAAACAACTATAAATTTAGGTCTTGATAATCTAAAAGCAAGGTTTATTACCATTAATTCTATTTTAGAAGAATATACAAATCAAGATTATAGAAAAAAACTTGTGATAAATGATATAGAATCAGGTGGAGTATTTGATACTTTGGTAAAAGATGTAAATAAACTACAAGATACAATAACTCAAATGTTAATAGATAATAAACAAAATGGATTAACACTTGATGCAAGCTCAGATATACTTTTGGCAAATGTAGATAAACTAAATCAAAGCTCAAATGAAGCAGCAGCATCTTTGGAAGAAACAGCAGCAGCACTTGAACAAATGACAAGTAATATAAGAAGTAATACTGAAAACATAGCTAAGATGTCAAGTTTGGCTAGCGGCGTAACATCAAGTGCAAAGAATGGTGAAATACTTGCAAATCAAACTACAGTTGCAATGGAAGAGATAAATTCTCAAATTACAGCTATCAATGAAGCTATAAGTGTAATAGATCAAATAGCATTCCAAACAAATATTCTTTCACTTAATGCTGCCGTTGAAGCTGCAACTGCAGGAGAAGCTGGAAAAGGGTTTGCAGTGGTTGCAGGAGAAGTAAGAAATCTAGCTTCAAGAAGTGCTGAAGCTGCAAAAGAAATCAAAGATATAGTTCAAAGAGCTACTTCAAAAGCAAATGAGGGTAAATCTATAGCAAATGATATGATAAAAGGATATAGTGAACTAAATCAAAATATTTCTCATACTATTACTTTGATATCAGATATAGAACATGCTTCTAAAGAGCAATTAGAAGGAATAGAACAAATAAATGATGCAGTAAC
>JALNYH010000016.1 GCA_023229945.1 Arcobacteraceae bacterium
AATAGCAAGAGATGGTCAAGAAGGACTTGAAAAATTCAAACTTGATGATTTTGATATTGTCTTAAGTGATATTGAGATGCCAAAAATGAATGGTATCGAAATGATTAAAGAAATCAAAAAAATCAATCCTAATATTTTCACTATTTTACTTACTGCATATACAGAAACATCATATTTTATAGAAGCAATTCATGCAAAAGTTGATAGATTTTTGACTAAGCCTTTGGATGTGAGACTTTTATTTACTTATATTGATAATTATGAAGAGTTATTGACCAGTAAAAAACTTTTACTCCTTCAAGAAAAGCTCCTAAATCATTACAAACAAGTAATAGATGATATACTAATAGTTGTCAAAACTGATCCAAATGGTACAATTCAATATGTAAATAATAAATTTTGCGAAACTACTGGATATACTTATGAAGAAAGCATTGGCAAAACTCACCCAGAGCTTGTCAGTCATCAACAATTGATGAATAAAGAGTTATTCAAAGATATGTGGGAAAATGTAAAAAATCTAAAATCTCATAAAATGATTATACGAAATCAAGACAAACATGGTTCTAGTTATTGGCTTAGAACTTACTTCTATCCAATAGCGGACAATAACAACAATTTAAGTGAAATTATAGCACTTTCAGAAAACATCACAGACCAAATAAAAAAAGAAAAAGAAGCAAAACTAAAAGATACACAAGAAAACCGTGATAATATTACAAAAGCTATAGAGTTATCACAAGGTCAATTTGTCAAATATATACCTTTTCCAACAATTATCATCGATAATCAAGACTTAATTACAGAGTATAATGATGAGTTTGAAACTATTATTTTAATGAGTACCAATACATCACTTTATGAAAAACTTTTGGAAAAAGATTTGAAATTATCTGATATTATAAAAGTGGATGATGGTATATTTTTACTTGAAACGCTTAGAGACAATATAACAATAGATGGTGTAACACAAACTTTTAATTTAAAATCAAAAAATATAACACCCCAGACTACTATAGTGAGTTTTATCAATGTTTAATAATCCAATATTTCATATAGAAGAAATTATATCTATACCGTCAAAAGTCGTATTTTTTAGACAAATCAATGATGATTTGATAATTTTTATTGATGAAAATATGGTTTTACATAAAATTAATGCACAAGAATACAAAATTATTGACCAAGTCAAACTAGATTTAAATCCTAGTGATATTTTGGCAATATCTAGTGATAATAAAAATGAATTTCTCTACTCTACAAAAGGTGGTGGATTGTATATCTATGATATGAATACAAATCATACGAGACAAATTGATTTGATTTTCTCAAATGATATTTTAGATATAAGATTTTCAAGAGATGGACAATATTTTGTGACTAAATGCGAAAAAGGCAATATCTCAGTATTTGACAATAAACTCAAGAAGTTTATTTATACTATTAATAATACTCAAAACTCACAACTTATCAAACACTTTTTTTCATTGGATTCTCAAATCCTAGTATTGATATATGAAAATGGTCTAGTAGTAGTATTTGATACCTTTACACATGCTATCATATCTACTTACAATATAGAAGGTCGTGCTACAGATGGCTTTGTTTATCATAATAATACAAAAGTTTTCATTACTACAAGTGATGGAGCATATCCATTTAGTTCATTTAACCTCATTACAAAAAAATTAACTCCAAGTAGTGCCAACTTCAAAAATGCAACTTCTTGCTATACCGACAAAACACAAACAACCGTAATATGTGGAACTGCTGGTGGAATGGTGTTTTTGTTGAATCTTGAGCAATTAGAGATTATCTCCAACTTTGTATTTGATAGTAGTACATCAAAAGTTTTTATTAATGATAAAATCATTACAATACTACTAAACAATAACCAATTATACTTTTTTGATAAAAATCACAACTTATCACAAGCCCTTATTAAATTGGATTTAAAAGATTTCAAAAGTGCTTTTGATCTTATATCTGAAAATATATTTTTATATATGAATCCAAAAATTTTAGAACATCTAAATAATGCTTGGCATGAACTCTTTAAAAGAGGTTTGCATTTCATAGGAGAAGATAAAGAATCTCTCTCACTTAGAATGTTAGAGCCTTTCTTTGCTATAAAAAGTAAAAAAGATACATACAATCATGTACTATCCAATAAAGAATATGCAATAAGATTTAATAACGCAGTAAGAGAGCGAGACTTGAAGGTGGCTTATGATTTAGCTGATGCTTATGAGTTTTTGCAACAGTCTTTAAACTATATCAAACTTGAAGAAAACTGGGATGAGTCTTTTATGAAAGCAGAAAAACTACTTTCTAGCAAAGTACCAGCAGACCAAATACTAACCATCACAAAACCTTACTTGGAAATAAATCAAAAATATCAAATCATAAGTGAAATGATAAAAAATGCTGATTTATTTTTGAAAGCGGAAGAAGCTATCAAAAATAGACAGTTTTATCTCTTTTATAAATACTGTGAAAAATTCCCATCTTTACGGATGAGTACATTTGGAAGAAAAGCTGATGAACTTGGGAGAAAACTATATGAAAAGCTTTTGACTATTGACAAAAATTCTACAGAATTTGAAAACTTAATAGACTACCTAAAACATTTCCCAGAATTCAAAATAAAAGCTGAAGCACTTAAAACTGAAAGTTCTATTGAAAAAATGTTTTCAAAAGCTCAAAAAGATGATAATATCAAACTAATCTATCATCTTATAAATACAAATCCTTTCTTAAAACAAACAAATACCTACAAACATTTAATTCAAGAGACAGAAAAAGATTTCCAATCCTTTACAGCAATATTATATGAAAAAGGATTTGAAGCAGCGTATAAAACAATATCAAAATATTTTAATATTGATATGCTGTATCCAAAAGTTTATGACTATATGAAGCTTTATTATATGTTGCAAATCAAAATTCTAAGTCAATCTAGCATACCTCTTGCTATCGAAAACTATAAAAAACTTTTTGGTGAAGATAGTATATTAACATATATTGCAAAAGAGTACAAACTAAGTATTCCAACTTTCAACAAAATAAATCAAGCAAATAGCAAATTTCATGCTTCTATTTTGGATTATAAGTCATAAAAGGATGTTTATACTTAAAGCTTGATAACTTTTGCCCCAAATCCACCTTGGCTTGGATGTGCATCGGTGAAGCTTTTTACTCGTGGATGGGTGCGTAAAAACTCTTTGACTGCAAATGAAAGTTTGCCAGTACCAATACCATGATATACCAAAACTTCATCAAACCCAGCTATCAAACAATCACTTATAAATTTGTCAAGTCTCTCAATTGCTTCATCACTTCTAAGTCCATGCAAATCAAGACTTACCCCTGCATTTGTAGGTTTTTCTACAGATATATTGGCTTTTGGTTTGGGTTTTTGGATAGATTTAGGTACTCCGCTTCTTTTGAGTTCTTTCAAAAATACTTGCATTTTGATACCATCCATATCAACAAAAGCCTTTTCACCTTTGATTGATATTATTTCACCTTTTGAGCTTTTGTATTTGACCATATCCCCTACTTCAAAGACTATATCTTCTTTGATTTGAGGAGTTTCCACATTTTTCACAAATTTTGATGCAGCATTGAGGTATCTATGTGAATCACTCACATCTTTGGCTTTTATTGCTTCTCTTGCTTCATTTATAGCTTGAAGATACTCTTTATGAAGCTTTGATTTCATATCAGATAATACTGCTTGTTGCTCTTCTTTTTGTGTTCGTAGAGATTCTTTAAGCCTTTGAGTATCTGCTATTTCATGGTCAAGTTTGGCAATTTTTTGTTTATATTCCATCTCCAAAGTAGCACTTTTTTGGATAAGCTCATTTAGCCTAAATTTATCTTCACCATAAGCTGTTTTGGTTTGTTCTATGATATATCTTGGTATCCCATATCTTAAAGCCGTCTCAAATGCAAAACTTCTTCCAATAGTTCCTTGCATAAACTCATAAGTTGGTTTTTCGTTGATTTCATCATAAAGTGCAGCATAAAGCTCAACTTCGCTATTTCCACTTAGCATGGCAGCTAGGCGTTTGTGGTGAGTGGTGATGATGACTTTTATATTTTTTTTGATAAGCTCTTCTACTACAGTATGAAACAATACAGCAGCTTCATCACTATCTGTTCCTAGCTCAATCTCATCAATCCCTACTATGAAATTATCTTTACCAAAAAGTGTACTAAACTGTACCATTCTTCCTGCAAATGTAGATATATCATTTTTTACATTTTGTGGGTCATCAAGGATTGCTTCTATGTATTTAAAGTGAGGTATGGTTGATTTTTCATTAGCTCGAAATGGTACAAGATATTTTGCCATCAATACACTACTAAGGAGTGATTTAAGTACCATTGTTTTACCACCAGCATTTACCCCTGTAAGCATTATTACTTTTTTTGAAAAGTCTATTGTTATAGGTTTTGGGTGGTGAAGAGCGGGATGACAAAACTCCACTAAAGTATGATTTTTTGAATTTTTTGGCAAAATAAAAACAAAGTCTTTACTTTTTGCAAACTCAATTCTTGCAAGATAATGGTCAAGTCTATCAAACTCTTTGTTGATAAAGTGCAAAAACTTTATCCATTTATTAAATACTACACATATCTCTTTTGAAATCTTATAAACAAGCTCTAATTTATGGTTTTGTAAATCATCTCTTTTTTGTTTGAGTTCACTTATAGTATGAGGAACTACATAAAAAAACCCACCTTGACTTCTATCTACAATAGTACCTTTTAGGAAGTGATTAAACCCTCCTCGAAGAAGCAAAGCTTCATCACCATTGATAAGATGTATTTGGTTGTCTACAAGATATGGTTGGAGCTTTTGGGTGTGGATTAGTCTTTGTAAAAAAGATTTTATTTCATCTTTGTTTTTATAAAGTGCATGATTGATACTATCTAGCTCTTCGCTAATACCAGATTTAATCTCACCTTTATCATCAAAATAATCTGTAATTTTTGTTATCTCATTTGGAATTTCTATCTTTTCAAGCCAAGATGATATAGCACCATCAAACTTTTGTCTTTTTAAATACAAAAAATAATCAATAATCTTTACAAACTCATATATTTCATATAATTTCAAAACACCAAATTTTTGTATGTGCATCATTTGAGAATCAAGATTTGATACCTTTTTTGATGATTTAAATACATAATTGGATAGTTCTTGTATGATTTTATAGTGATGAGCTATATCACCTTCTATAACAATCTCTTTTTCTCTAGCAAAAAATGTTTGTAGTTTCGATATGTGTTGTTCTAAATCCAATTTATTTATAAGTTCTGTAATCTTCAAATCTTTCACCGTTTTTTTGATTTTTAATCTTACATTATATCCAAGATTTACTAAAAGGATAAAGTATAGTCTTTAGGTCAAAAGATTTATATATAAATTATTAGTAATGTTAATAATTATTATGATAAAATAAAAAGCTATTAAAAAAAACTAAAAAGGTAATGATATGAAAAATGGAAGTGAGGCTTTAGTCACACAAAAAGAAGCATAATAAATGGATAAATTACAAATTCTTAATCATACAAATCTACAACATAAAATACACACCATCAGAGAGTTTCAAGTGATGATTGACCATGACCTTGCTGAGCTTTATGGAGTAGAAATAAAAGCTCTAAACCAAGCTGTAAAAAGAAATGAAGCACGATTTCCTAGTGATTTTATGTTTCAACTATCCAAAGATGAGTTTGAAAATATAAAGTCACAATTTATTACATCTGATTTAGAAGATTCTTTAAGGTCACAAAATGTTACCTTAGAAAATGGTAGAGGAAAACATAGAAAATATTTACCTTACGCTTTTACGGAACAAGGCGTATCAATGCTAAGTGCTATTTTAAAAAGTAATATAGCGGTAGAAATAAGTATTCAAATCATTAGAGCTTTTGTGGAAATGAGAAAAATTATTAGCTCAAATAGTTTACTATTTTCAAAAATGGAGGCACTAGAAAAAAGACAAATTACTTTTGAGATAAAAACAGATACTAAAATAGAGCTAGTATTAAATGCTTTAGAAGACAAAAACCAAAAACCTGATGAAGGAATTTTCTATGATGGTCAGATTTATGATGCCTATATTTTTGTAAATGATTTGCTAAAAAATGCAAAAAATGAAGTGTTACTTATAGATAATTACATAGATGATAGTGTGTTTACACTTTTTAGCAAATATCAAAATGTAAAATTCACCATCTACACATCAACTATCACCAAGCAACTAAATCTTGACTATCAAAAATACAAGTCTCAATATAAAAATATAGAACTTTTTGAATTCAAAAAAGCTCATGATAGATTTTTCATCATAGACAAGACAGATATTTACCATCTAGGAGCAAGTCTTAAAGATTTGGGTAAAAGATGGTTCGCATTTTCTAAGTTTGAAAGTAGAGCTTTAGAGATTTTAGAAAAGCTAAAATAAACCTTTTAACTTAATTCCACTTATGGACAATTTTGCTATAATTGGCTATCAATATATAAGGATAAACAATGCAATTAAATACACATTTGAAACTCAATAACTCACTAAACGGCGATGTAATCGAACTCAAACCAGATTATGCAAAAATATCGCTTCAAACATCTGACACAATGAGATGTGATGATGAGGGGCTAGTGCATGGTGGATTTGCTTTTTGTGCGGCTGATTTTTGTGCTATGGCATCAGTCAATCATCCTTTTGTAGTACTAGCAAAAAGTGAAGTGAAGTTTTTAGCTCCTGTAAAAGTAGGAGATATGATAATCTTTGAAGGTAATATAACTTCAAATGATGGTAGAAAACAAACTGTATCTGTCGTAGGCAAAGTTGGAGATAAGGATGTATTTATGGGTGAATTTAAAACTGTGATTTTAGAAAAACACATATTATGCTAAAAAATATTTTTGACTCACTACCAAGTCTATGTTCAAAAGATGAAGAATTTAAAATATTACTTGAAAATAAATCTATCAAAATAGAAAGAATTATATCTACTGGGCAAAGTTCACCTGAAGATTTTTGGTATGAGCAATCTCAAAATGAGTGGGTAATCGTACTAGATGGTGAAGCAGTTTTAAGTTTTGAGAATGACAATGACAATGATATAATACTAAAAAAAGGTGATTTTATAAATATTCCTGCATTTAAAAAACACCGTGTAAAAAGTACAAAACCAGATATACACACTATATGGTTAGCCGTATTTTATAGCTAACCATAGATTAAACTACCATTTTCACTTCACTTACCAAACCAGCTTTGCCATTTTCTTTCAAATAGATAGAATTATTCGTAAGAACTGCCTTGGACTCTTCTATATTTCTTTTATAGTTGAACTCTGATGTTATATTTGCAAGGTAAATAGCCCCTATTCCAGCCTCTGACAAAGCAATCAAATTGTTATTACCAGACTCATCCATTTGCCATATTTTCAAACTATTAAAAATATAATCATTCTCATCTATCCAATTATTTTTATCACTATCATATTGTTTTAATTCTTCAAAACCTTTTGAGGTCTTAGGTCCAAAAAGTTCACTGCCGTTATCTATTAGTCCGTTTTCATTTTTATCAAGAGCTAAAAATCCAGAACCTTTTTTCAAAAGAGGGATATCATCTAGTTTACCATCATTATCCAAATCAAATAAAAAGTTTAGATTACTTATATTGTCAAGTCCATTTGTATCATCACCATAATTTATCACCAAAGGGTCTATCAATGAAGCATTACCAAAAGTCATAGATGATGAATATTCCATATAAAACTCTTGACTAAAAGAGAAATTAATATCAACAGATATATCCATATTGGCTGTTTTTATTACGGCACTTGCTTTGAAATCTATGGTTTGTTTCTCATAATATGATTCATTTACCGATACTCTAGCACCCCAAGAGAGTTCACTAGAAGATGATTTTTGAGCGTTAACAGCAGAATTATAGTCAAAAGAGAGGGATATTGAATCTTTAAATTTTTCTTTAGGATATAAACTGTTTTCTCTTTTATCTCCAAATAACCTTTTCAAAAGCTCTTCAATAAGTAGTTTATTTATCTTATCCTGAGGAGATAATGACTCTTCATCATCATAAATCAATTTGTCGCTTTGGCGTGTATTGATATTTACAAAATCATTATATTGTCTATCACTAGCAACAGACTCTTGATAAGCAATTTGCACACTTGTTTGTTGTTGGTATTGAACTATATTTTGAGTATAACTTGATAAATTTACACTTGAACCTTCTATTCTCATAATACATCCTTTAATCTAATTTAAAGAATTGTATAATATTTATCGAGCGTTTGTCAAGGGTTAAAAAAATAAAGAGTTACAAAGAAAACAGTAGCCTATGGAATCGTATTTGAGTAAGAATATCAAGAGAAAAAATATATAAATAATCCTAGGATTTTGATTTAAAATCCAAATATATTTTCTCTAACTTCGTTCTAGCCCATGGAGTTTTGCGAAAAAACTTAAGGCAAGAGTTGATACTAGGGTCTTTTAGAAAACAATTTACATTAAGCTTAACTCCTAGTTTTTCCCACCCATAAGAGCTATGAAGCTCTTTGATAATCATCTCTAGTGTAATTCCATGCAAAGGATTATTTGAGTTATTTGTAGACATTAGCTAAGCTCTTGTAGTTTTTTATCATATTCTACGGTCAATTCATCAAGTTTGTATTGAGTAGCAGTCAATATTTCAAACTTATCTTCAATCTCTTTTTCATATTTTGAAACGACTTTAGAAAGTTCTAAAACTTTTGTATTATCTGTTTTATTTGTAGCATCCATTAGAGCTGATTTTGTAGATTCTAGTAAATCTTCTATTTTTACTATCTCGGATTCTATGTGGTCAATCTCTTTTTTCATAGGGCTTAATGCTTTACTTTTTTCCAAAACCAAAGCACTTCTTAGCTTTTTGTTCTCTTGTTTATTTACTTTTACTTTTTTTGGTTTTGACTCATTTACCTCGTCTTCCCAACCTATTTTTTCCAAGAACTCATCATAAGTTCCATCAAAATATGTAGCACCTTCACTAGCAAAAACAATAAGTCTATCACAAACAGCACGAAGTAGCTCTTCGGAGTGAGTTACTATGATACTAGAGCCTTCAAAGTTTTTGATAGCTTTAGTAAGGGCTTCTATAGAGTCCATATCAAGGTGGTTTGTAGGCTCATCTAGGAACAATAGATTTACTTCTTTTGCCAAAATTTTACCCAACATTACACGGCTTTTTTCCCCACCAGAAAGTAGTGATATTTTCTTTTTAGCATTATCCCCACTAAACATCATCAAACCACAAATACCTCTTACATTACCCTCTCCAAGCTTTGAATTGACAGAGTATATCTCATCAATAATTGTATTTTTTGGATTTAAGTGTGAAATATTTGTTTGACCAAAATGTCCAAAAGTTGTCGAGTTGTTGTACTCTATGTTTCCACTTAGTGCTTTTAGTTCACCTGCTATTACATTGAGAAGAGTTGATTTACCTTTACCATTTTTACCGATGATTCCCAAAGTCTCACCCTTTTGCAATGTAAAAGATATATCACGAAACAAAACATTATCAGGTGTATATCCAAAACTCACATCTTTCACATCAAGAAGTATTTTTGCTGGTGTATCTTTGAATTTGAAATCAAAATTTAGAGTATTGTCATATCCCAAATCTTCCAAAACATCCATTTTCTCTAGTTGTTTAACTTTTGATTGAGCAAGAGCTGCTGTAGAAGCCCTTGCTTTGTTTCTTGAAATAAAATCTTCAAGCTCTTTTATTTTCTTATCTTGAGCTACTTTTTGCTTTTCATAGTGTTCTTCATTTGCACTAAGTTGCTCATAAAACTTATGTGTATCACCTTTTATAAAAAACATCCCTTTTCTAATAATCCCCATAGTATGAGTGCTAACACTATCCATGAAATCTCTATCATGTGTGATAAGTATCACTTCTCCATCAAAAGCTTTCAAAAACTCTTTTAGCCATCTAAGAGATACAATATCAAGGTAGTTGGTAGGCTCATCAAGAAGTAGCATACTAGGTTCAGTCAAAAGCAATTTAGCAAGATTTATTCTGATTTGATAACCACCTGAGAAAGAAAGTGGATCTTTTTCTAGGTCCTCATGAGAAAACCCTAACCCAAAAAGTATTTTTTCAACTTTATAAATACTATACTTATCATCTTCACTAAGAGCCAATGCTGTCTCATCCAATAAAGTCTTTTCAGTAAAATGCAAATACTGCTTCAATGCACCTATTTTATACCCTTTTGGTATAATAATCTCCCCACTATCAGGCTGTTCTTCACCAAGGATAAGTTTGAAAAGTGTAGATTTTCCACTACCATTTCGTCCTACAAGCCCTATCTTATTGCCATAATTCATTCTTAAATTCAATTCACTAAAAAGCTCATTACTAGCAAAACTTTTTGATACATTTACAAGTTCTATCATATTTCTCGTCTTTTATATTTATTTTTTGTATTATATCTAAAAGTTGCTTTTGGTGTGGATAAGTCGTGAATCGTGAATCTTGAGTTGTGGGAACCCCAGATTTATCTGGGCTTGTCTTAATTTCTTCACCAGATAAATCTGGCGTTCCAAAAATCCAAAATAGCTATAAAAGAAGAACTTTTTAGTAAAGTTCAAGGCGGAAGAAAAATAAAACAAGGAGTTTACCAAGAGACACAAAAATTGATTTAGTATGTATAATTTTTAGTAAAATTCAAGGCAGAAGCTAGATAAATCTAGGAGTTTACTCTAGTAAATGACGACGATTTATCTAGCTTCCAACGCAGAAGTTTGCAAAAAGTATGCTACTAAATCAATTTTTTAGTCGCAAACTACTAAAAAAGTTCTGTTATCTCTTTGGATATAGACTCTTTTTTTACCTTTGTAAGTCTCCAAAGCTTTATTCAAATCTTTCAGACTAGCTATTGGCATATTCTCTATTTGGATTACCATATCATTGACCACGAACCCTTTTTTTGCAGCTTTTGAGTTTGGTTCTACTTCAACTACCACGACACTGCCATCAGCTTCTTTTACCTTTAAGCCATTAAAAAGTTTCATATCACCATTTGAAATAGCAACTTTTTCATCATCTAGTGTTGTTAGAGTTGTGTTTGTAATTAGTGTTTTTTTATCTCTTATAAATCTAATAGAAATATTTGTATTTGGTAGCATCATCCCTATTTTATTTCTCAAATCACTCGCATCAGTTACTGGTTTTGAATCAATTTCTATTATCAAATCACCTCTTTTTAGACCAGCTTTATCTGCTGGTGAGTCTTTTTGGATATCCATTACAAGTGCACCTGATTTGTTTAGGTAAAACTCTTTTAAATCAGCTGTAATATCACCTATACTAACACCTAAATATCCTCTTTTTACCACACCATCTGCTATAAGAGCTAGGGAAATAGTTTTGACCATATTAGATGGGATTGCAAACCCAATCCCCACATTTCCACCACTTCTACTTATAATAGCTGTATTTATCCCTACTAAAGCACCTCTACTATCGACCAATGCACCACCACTATTTCCTGGATTTATACTTGCATCTGTTTGAATATAGTTTTCGTACGCATTTATTCCTACACCGCTTTTATTAAGTGCTGATACAATACCGCTTGTTACTGTACCACCTACTCCAAAAGGGTTTCCAATTGCAAATACTACATCACCTTCTCTAACTGCATTGGAATCAGCAAATTTTATAAATGAAAGATTTTTTAAATCCACTTTAATAATAGCCACATCACTTTTGGGGTCAGTTCCTATAAGTTTTGCTTTGTGTTCAGTTGTACTATCTCCTGCTAGTGTCACAGAGATTTCATCTGCACCATCAACTACATGGCTATTTGTGATAATATATCCATCACTACTTACGACAACTCCACTTCCCAAAGCTCTTTCAACTCTATCTTGAGGTATTACATCACCAAAGCCTTTGAAAAATTCTCTAAATAATGGGTCATTAAAAAAAGGCATTTGTCTCAAATCTGCTTGTTGGACAGTTTTATGTGTAGAGATATTCACAACTGCTTTTTTTGCATCTTTTATAGAATCATAATAAGATATTACAACGCCTTGTTTGGGAACTTCTCTTATGAAATCTTTTTGGGCATCTTCAATTTTTAGTGCAAATAGACTATTACTTAAAAACACCACCATTGCTAAGTTTACAAATAGTTTCATTTTCAACTCCTATATATTTCAAATATGTTCTGATAAATTTTGGAATTTTGTTTACTCTACAAAGTTCTTTATATGACTTGTCAAGTATCGTATCATTTTTAGGTGCAATCCATATAAGATTCTTCTGTAAAGCTATACAAAATAAGTTTTTAATAATAATTTCTTTTTGCTTTAAAATCTCTTTTTTTTGCAAACTACTTAGTACAATTTTTCTTTTTTTTAGCTCTTGATCTATGATTCTAAGAGCCAAATTGTCATCTCCCTCATACTTAAATAAAACAAAATCTTCAATTACAAATTGTTGAATATTATCTTCATTATATAGAGTTTTCAAATCCTCTTTTAGATACTGAAAACTTCTTTTGATACCACTACCAAACTCACCAATAAGCTCATTTGCAAACTTTGCCCTGAAATAGTTTCTTTTGTATTTTGTATCAATATTTGAGCTATCTATGAAGTATTTTATATTTCTTTTATCCAAATACTCTATAAGCTCATCTTTAGTATATTCTAAAACTGGGCGGTAGATTTCGTATCCATTTCTTATGGTTTTTTCCTGAAGTCCTATAAGCTCTTTCAATCCAGCCCCACGACTCAACTGCATCAAAAACCATTCCAATTGGTCATTGAGCTGATGTGCCATAATAAGTCTTGAATAACCTTCGTTTTGGATGATTTCTTCAAAAAATTCATATCTTATATCTCTAGCTTTTGCTTCAAAATTACTATTGTCTAAATCTTCTACAGTTTTTATAAAAATCTTTTTATTATACCTTGTTGCTAGTTCTTTTGCATAAGCAACTTCATCTTTACTTTGGTCTCTCATACAATAATCAACTATTGCAATATCAAATTCAAGCCCCTCTTCCATCAACATAAAAAAAAGTGCCGTAGAATCAACACCTGCGGAAAATGCTAATAAATTTTTCATTTAAAAATACCTTTAAAAGGATCAACAGAAGCAACATGAGATGATACAGTAGCAATTTTCCCAACTTCTCGTTTTGCACTTTGGTCTATTGGCTTGATTTTATTTCCTATACTCATACTTTCATCCCCACCAACAGAAATATTTCCATAATTTTTTAATTTTTGTTTAGCTTCAAATATAGCTATCAACTCATCAATATCAATTTGGTCAATATGTTCTAATATATTATCTAATGTCTCTTTATTAACTCTACTTTTATACAACTGCTCTATAATTTCAATAAATTTATAGCTATGATATTTTTGTGCCATATCTTCCAATTCATCTTTTGAAACACCATTTATATACTGATCAAAAATAAATTCTACAGCATCTTTTAAATCATGATTAGTTTGTGTTCCATTATCATGGTTTGTTGGCAGTTGATGTTCATTAAACTCATGATGTGGTGGAGTATATGGAACTTCTAATTCTTGAATTTCTATTTCAAATTTCAAAAACAACTCATTCAAATCATTTTCAAGCCCACTCAGTGTAAAAAATCTTAGCAAATATTGATTGTCTTTATATGGCAAAACAATTTCTTTTTCACTAACAATCAAAGAAATATCACTTTTAACACTATTTGTCACAAAATCTTTTTGAAAAATACTGTATATATGAAAAACACTATTATATTTTTTCCTAGATTCATCAATAAATTCATCCACAATCTTTTTTTGCACTTCATTCAAATCTAAATCTACAAAATAAATCGTAAGTGAATACATCTTGACTCCTTGTATTTAGTTTGTAGAGTTTAGGTTGTAGTTTGTAGGTGGTAGGTGGTAGAGAAGACAGTAAAACAACACCAACCCATCTACCACCTACCCTCTACAACCTACCATCTAATATTGTAGCTACTAATTTATCCCCTACCATTTCCGTAATTTTAGCTTGATAAATCTTACCATAAGCTATCTCTTCATCTATTTCTTTATCATTTATTAGTATCTCACCATCTATTTCAGGTGCCCATAAAAGCTCTTTAGCACTTAGTAAAAACTCATGTTCTTCACTGAGTCCATCTACTACTACATCTACTATTTTACCAACTTCTTTTTTGAAAGATGCTTTTGTGGTTTTTGATATGATTTTGCCTAGTTCTTTTGCTCTTTTATCAATTATCTTAGCATCTATTTTTTGTTTTGATTTGATAGCACTAGTACCTTCTTCATCACTATAACTAAATACATTAGCTCTATCAAATTCAAACTCTTTGACAAAGCTTTTCAGTTCTTCAAAATCTTCTTCACTCTCCCCTGGATGACCTACTATAAATGTACTTCGTATAAAAGCATTTGGCACTTTTCTCATCTCGTCCAAAAGCTCTTTGATTTTATCACTTCCCTTGCCTCTTTTCATCAATTTTAGCATATTTTGTGAAATGTGTTGCAACGGCATATCAAAGTAGTTGTGTACTACTTTTGAATTAGCTATTTTTTTGATAAGTTTTTTTGTAGTCGTTGATGGATAAAGATATAGTATTCTAGCACTCTTAATACCTTCTATACTATCTATCAAATCTATAAGTTGCTCTAGTCCGTCATTTATATCATGGTCTCTTAGATAGCTAGAACTATCTTGACTCACAAAACTAAAATCATAAAAACCTTGTTTGACCAAAGATGTAAGCTCTTTTTTTACAGATTCCAAAGTACGGCTATAAAGCTTCCCTTTAAAAAATGGAATTGCACAAAATGCACATGATTGATTGCACCCTTCACTAAGCTTGATATATGCGTGATAGTTTGAGTTTGTTACTACTCTTTCAACCTCGTCATTTGCCAAGAAAACTTTTGGGCTAAACTGACTTCTTTTGTGTTCTACAAGCTCATCTATCACATCATAATCGCCCACACCAGTAAATATATCTACCTCTTTAAGCTCATCTGCCAACTCATCTTTGTATCTTTGGCTAAGACACCCAGCCATCACAAGCACGGAGCTTTCTTTTCTTTGGTCGTGAAGATTGAAAATAGTATTCAAACTCTCCTCTTTAGCACTTTCTATAAACCCACAAGTATTTACTATTATCAAATCAGCCACACTAGCATCATCTGTCATCTCATAACTTTTAAGTCGCCCTAGCATCACCTCAGAATCAATCAAATTCTTAGTACAACCAAGACTAACCAAATGTAATTTTTTACTCATTCTTCTTTACCTTTCTCAGTAGCTCAGTTTCTCAGTCACTCAGGACTTCTTCAAATCCAAATATTATCTATCAGCCGAGTCACCCCAAGCCTTGCAGCCACTAATATAATAGTATTTTTAATCTCTATTTTTTCTATTTTGTTAAACTCTCTATCCATAAAAGCAATATATTCAACATCCAACTCACACATTACATCACTCATCAAAGATTGCAAAACGCTCACATCAAGTTCACCCATACCTATTTTTTTGGCTGCACTTTTAAGTGACTTTGATATAGCAAGAGCTTTTTGTCTTTCTTCATGGCTTAAATATACATTTCTACTACTTAAAGCCAATCCATCACTATCACGGATTAGTTCACAAGGTACTATATTGATATCCATAAACAAATCTTTTACCATTTGTTGTATAAGGACTAGTTGTTGAGCATCTTTTTTACCAAAATACGCATTTGTAGGCTTTACTAGATTAAATAGCTTACAAACTACTCTTAAAACCCCATCAAAATGCCCTGGACGGATAAACCCTTCAAGAATATACCCTTTTACACTAGGAGCTAAGATTTTGACTTCATCATCACCGTACATATCATTGATATTTGGCATAAACAATACATCTACTTTAGCAAGCTCACATATTTTTTTATCTACTTCATCTTTGCGTGGATACTTATCCAAATCTTCCCCAGCCAAAAACTGCGTAGGATTAACAAAAATAGATACTACTACTATATCATTTTCATGTCTTGCACGCCTTATAAGACTTATATGCCCATCATGCAAAGCTCCCATTGTAGGAACGAACCCTATTGACTTATCATTATATTGTTTTAAAGTTTCTTTTAATTCACTAATTGTTTTTACTATTATCAAACTATCACCTCTAAAAAATTTCTTACTACTCTCTACAACCTACCATCTACTATCTACAACCTAACGCCATCATACTTATATATTATTCTCTCAGCAATATCTACCATTTGTATATTGATAGCCTTATACGAAACATCTTTTGCACTAATAAACATCAAATCATATATCTCCCCATAAGTAAAAAGTGAGAAATACAGATACTCTTTTGATTTCCCCTCATGACCTAGCTCCAAAAACCAAGTTGCAAGAAGTGAAAAAAGTAACATTGCAGGGTTAAAAGGCTGACCAATTTTAATCTGTTTTGAAATTTCTTGATTTAAAAAAGTAAAATATTTCATAATAAGTCTTGCATAAACATTCGCACCACTAGTATAAAATTCATCTTTATGCAAAGTTTTCAATATCTCTTTATAGACTTCAAAAGTTTTATTTTCAATAAAATCTTTGATTTCATCATCTACAAAAAATATCTTTTCTTCATTATCAATGTAGCTTTTAATAAGCTCTTTGGATAAAAGCAACAATGCTTCAGTTTTAATCTTTGAGATATTCAAAATCATACTTCACCTCCACTAATAGGTAAATAAATCTTAAACTGTGCTCCAAAACACTCTTTATCTTTATAGCTAAAAGCAATATTTTCAACTTCTATTTTTCCATGGAGATGTTTTGATACTATTTCATTGCTCATATAAAGCCCAATCCCTGTACCTTGGCTTTGATGTTTTGTAGTAAAATATGGTTCAAATATTTTTGCCCTAATAGTATCTGGTATTCCACCTCCACTATCGGTTATACTAATACACACAAAGTTATTTACCTTATCAATAGATATCAACAATACTTTTTGTTCTATATCGTGAGATTCTATAGCATCTTTTGCATTATTTAAGATATTGATAATAGCTTGTATTGCTTCACTAAAATATCCTTCTATATTGGCATTTTGGATTACAGATAATTCAACATCTATATAATGATGTTTCAAAGCTGACTCTACAAGTTTTAATGAATTTTCTACTAGTTTTTGGGCATCAAAAACTTCAATTTCTTTTGATGTTTTGAAGAAATTTCTAAAATCATCTATTGTTTTAGATAAATAATTTGCATTATTCAAAATAGACTCATTAAAATCTATAATATCTTCTTTTGTAAGTAATCCGTACTCATCTTTTAATTTCAATCCACTAGATGATGTAGTAATAGCACTTAAAGGTTGACGCCATTGGTGAGCAATATTGCCTATCATTTCTCCCATTGCTGCCATTTTAGATTGCTGAAATAGCATTTGTTCTCTACTTATACTTAATTCATCTTGGATTTCTTGATTGATAACATTCCCAAAAATTGTAGCAAGTGGTTTCAAGAGATATGAATAATTTTCATCAACTGCATTCTTAATTTGAGTAAATTCTATTACCAAAATAGCTAGCCTATTTTCTTTATGAAATATTGGAATTACAACAAGTGATTTAATCTTTTGTTCTATAAATATTCTACATTCTTGAAATGTTTCATCACTACTTACATCTTTGATAAAAACTATCTCTTTTGTTTTATTTTCAAAAAGTTTTTCTATACACAAACAATCTTCACAAAGTTCTTTATATTTACAATCTAAGCCTACTTTATAATCTTTTTTGATTGTTGTTGATTCACTTACAGATGTTTCAAGAGATACTCTTTGAGCCTTTAAAGACATTTTGATAAGCCTCAAAGTATCATATACTTGCTCATCAAATAGTTTTGTATTGATAAATTTAGCTGAACTAGAAGCGATTAGCTTGTCATAGAAATTTCTAATTTTTATCTCTTTATCTCTTTGTTTTATAGCATCAATCATTGATTTAAAAGAAGTTGCAAATGTATTTATTGTTAAATCTGTTGATTCTATATTGACTTCAATATTGTAATTATTATGCTTTATTGATTTTGTAACAGCAAACAAAGATTTTATAGGATTAATAACATCTTTTTGAATAAACATATACATCAAAGGCAATACAAAAATCATAGCCACCAAAATAGAAAGTACCAAAATAATAATACTATTTAATATTTGAGCATTGAACTCATCTTTTGGTATTGCATTGATTATAAATACCTCATTATCATCAAATAAATATTTCTCAATTTTGAAAAAACTATTATCATCATCACTTAGTTGAGATGTATTTGTAAATAAACTTTTATGATTTTCTATATTGATAACATTGAAATCAAAATCTTGATGATAAATATCTAGCATTGTAGAAGTTTTATTTGCAATATTTTCAACAAATGTACTATCTATGTGTCTTGATAGCTTCAAGTACCCAATATGAACATCATTATAAATCAATTTGATAGTTTTCACCAAACATAAAACTTTGTGATTATCTATATCTTTTGTAATAATCTCATATTTGTTTAAAGACTTACCTTCATTAAGTGTTTCTTGAGATATTTTATATGCTTCTCTATCTGTACTTATAGGTATATTTGAATACACATCAACTACTTGTAGTTTGTCATTTTCATATGTACTAATACCATGTTCATACTTTACAATATTGTTGTTTAGCATATAAGTGACAACTTCACCATCAGTATCGAAAATACCAAAACAAATATTATCAAAAAGTACAAATTTGTTTTTGATATGATATAACAACTCTTTTTTCATTTCATCAAAAAGTATAGGTTGATAATTTGATTTATCTTGATAATTAGCAATTACAGACAAATTGGATAAAATTTGAGTATCATGTGTTACATCATTTATGATATTAATATTTTGTTCTTCAATCAATTCTAATTCTTTTTTAACTATTGATTGAGACATACTTATCTTTTCAAAAGCATTAGACTTGTGATAATTATAAAGATAAAAATATTGTAAAACACCAGCTATCAAAAGTGCAAAGCCTACTGCACTTATTAGAAATATTAGTGATTTTGCTTTAATATCAAGTTTTTTTAACATTTCTACCCTAAAACTTTAAATCCCTCTTGCAAATCAAGAGTTCCTTCATAAAAAGCTTTTCCCACTATTACTCCTGATATATTACCATTGTTTTTACAATTTATTATATCATTGATATCTTTTACTCCACCACTTGCTATGGTATCGACTCCACTTGCAAGGGCAATGATTTCAGTAAATTCTACATTTACACCACAAAGCATCCCATCTTTGCTTATATCGGTACAAATTATTGCCTCAACTCCAGCATTTGCAAATTCTACTGCTAAATCAGTAGCCTTCATAGTAGAAACCTCTGCCCATCCCTCAACAGCTACCATTCCATCAATAGCATCAATCCCTACAGCAATTGGATATTTTGAAGCCATATCTTTTACAAATTGTGGGTCTTTTACCGCAATTGAACCAAGGATAAGTCTATCTACTCCAAGATTAAGATACATTTTTATAGTCTCTTCATCTCTTATTCCACCACCTAGTTCCATTTTTAGGTTACAGTTTTCTCTTATTTTTTTGATTTGTTCAAGATTTGCAGGTTCACCCTTAAATGCTCCATTCAAATCAACAATATGAACCCACTTACTTCCCAATTCCTCAAACCTTTTTGCCACTTGCCAAGGCTCATCAGAATAAATTTTTGCACTATCCATAAGTCCCTTTGTAAGTCTTACAGCTTTTCCATCTTTCAAATCAATTGCTGGTAAAATATCCATTATTTCCCTTTTATCTATTTATTAAATCATCTATTGTATAGTCAATATTTTTATATTTAAATTCAAATCCGCTCTCCATCAATCTAAGAGGAATAGCACTTTGTCCATCAGTTAATACTTTTGCACCTTCTCCAAAAATAAGATTTAATACAAATTCTGGCAAAGGTAAAAATGTAGGTCTGTTTAAAGCTTTTCCTAATGCTTGTGTCAAACCTTTGTTTGTTGTAGGTTTTGGTGATGTTAGATTGAAAACTCCATCTAAATCTTCATGATTTATCACAAAATCATATGCTCGTACTAAATCTTCAATATGAATAAAACTAAAAGCTTGATTTCCATTTCCAATAGTTCCACCAACACCAAATTTAAAAGGTGTCAACATCTTTGCCAATGCTCCGCCATCTTTTCCCAAAACAATACCAAATCTAAATATAGCAACTCTTGTCTCATCACTTTTTGCTTCAAATGCAGTTTTTTCCCATTCTTGACATAAATTACCCAAAAAGTCATCACTATATTTATATTCTACTTCATCATAAATACCATCATTAGCATATATTCCTACAGCAGAAGTTGATATCAAAAGTTTTGGTTTAGTCTCTGAATGTAAAATGGCCTGCGTAAGTGTTGCTGTACTATCAATCCTACTACTTCGTAAAAGTTCTTTGTACTCTGGTGTCCAACGAGCTATAATACTAGCCCCTGCAAGATTTATAACCACATCACAACCATCTATTTTTTTAGTAAGTTGAAAAAGACTCAATAAATCACTTCTACCAATACTAACTACTTCGTGTCCATTACCTATAAAATGATTTTTCAAAGTAGTCCCTACAAACCCACTAACTCCTGTGATTGCTATTTTCATATAAACCCCTTATTTTAGATTTTCATAAAGTTGTCTAATATCTTCAATCCATTATCATGTGATTTTTCTGGATGTGGCTGAAATCCATATATATTGTCTTTATTTACAGCACTTACAAACTCATATCCGTATAATGTTTTGCCTATTGTGTATTTCTCATCAGTTACCGCATGAAAAGAGTGTACAAAATACAAATAAGGGTCTTTCAATCCTTCAAATAATACACTATTATTTGTAAAAAGTTTATTCCAACCCATATGTGGAACTTTGTGTTCATTCATATCCATTTTTGACTTATCAAAGGCTATTACTTTCCCTTCAATCAAACCCAAACCTTGATTACTCCCAAACTCTTCACTCTCCTCAAAAAGCAATTGCATACCAAGACAAATACCAATCAAAGGCTTGCCACTTTTTGCAAATTCAAGTACTGCTTCTCTCATGCCGCTAGATACAAGATGTTCCATCGCGTCACCAAATGCACCAACACCTGGTAATATAACTCTATCGTAATTTTTCACCAAACTTGGGTCTTTTATAATATCTGCTTTTTTGTTTAGCTTTATACAGGCATTATTTACACTAGCTAAATTTCCAACATTATAATCTATTATTGCTGTCATCACTTACCTTTAACTTATCTCTTTTAATTATACAACAATTAGTATTTCGCATCACTTAAAACCAATCCAAATAAAACTTCACAATTGTTTTTTTCCAAAATTATTTTTGCTTCTTGCATTGTAGCACCAGTAGTTATTATATCATCTACTAGTATAATATTTAGATATTGTTTACCACTATATATAAAATCTCTTTTATTTTTTTGTCTAAATTCAAGTGATTTCCCTGCATATGAAACTCTATTTTGTGCTTTTAGTACATTAAAGTATGGTTTGATTATATGTGATTTGAGATTTTGTGCCAAAATTGCACTATGAGAAAAATCTTTTGTTACCACATCATCTATTGAGATAGCATAGACTTGATTTGAAAATGTAAAACTTGAAGAAAATTTTTTGAATGAATTGGAAGCCAAAATTTGTAGTATTTTATCACCAAAGAAATGATATTTTGCATTGAGTAATTTTGATATATCTGTGTAATTGTAAAATGAATATACAAAAAAATCTTTTGCTACCTCTCTTGAGTGTAAAGAGGTAGATAAAAGAGTAGTTTGACAATTCTTGCATATGATTTCAAAAGAAAGCTTACCACATGCAAGACATCTCATTAGTCTATCTTTAAAACCGCCATAAAGGCTTCTTGTGGAACATCTACTTTTCCAATAGATTTCATCCTTTTTTTACCAGCTTTTTGTTTTTCTAGTAGTTTTCTTTTTCTTGTGATATCCCCACCATAACATTTAGCAGTCACATTTTTACCCATAGATTTTACAGTTTCTCTTGCAATAATTGTACTTCCAACACTAGCTTGGATTGCCACTTCAAAAAGTTGTCTTGGTATTAGCTCTTTTAGCTGTTTTACGAAGTCACGCCCTTTTGTTTGTGCTTTTGTACTTGGTACTATGATAGAAAGAGCATCTACGATATCACCAGCTACTCTTACATCAAGCTTTACCAAATCTCCCTCACGAAAGCCTATTGGCTCATAATCAAAACTAGCATAACCTTTGGTACAGCTTTTTAGTTTGTCATAAAAATCCATTACTATTTCATTTAGAGGTATTTCATACTCCAATAAAACCCTTTTACCAAGGTAATCCATCTTAAGCTGAATCCCTCTTTTGTCATTGAGTAGCTTGATAATATTACCCAAGAACTCATCAGGAACCAAAATAGTAGATTTTACATAAGGCTCTAATATCATATCTATTTTTGTAGGACTTGGTAGTTCACTTGGATTTTGTATCTCTATTTCACTTCCATCAGTCAAAGCTACTTTATATATAACAGTTGGAGCAGTTGCTATCAAATCAAGGTCAAACTCTCTCTCCAATCTCTCTTTTACCACTTCCATATGAAGCATACCCAAAAATCCTGTCCTAAATCCACTTCCAAGAGCATGTGAGCTTTCTGGCTCATATGTCAAAGAACTATCATTCATTTTCAGTTTTCCAAGAGCATCTCTCAAATCTTCAAATTTATCAGTCTCTATAGGATAAAGCCCAGCAAAAACAAAACTCTTAGCTGGTTCAAACCCATCAATAGCTACTAGTGTAGGATTTTTGTGATCTGTCATCGTATCACCAACTGCCAAAGAATCCACAGTTTTAAGTCCAAGTACAACAATACCAATTTCACCAGTTTTTATCTCAAGTGTATCTTGTCTTTTGAGAGGATGTGGATACATCATACTGATTACTTGATGTGAAGCTCCAGTTCCCATCACCTTAATCATCTGCCCTTTTTTGATACTTCCATCATATACTCTCACAAGTGCCAAAGCTCCAAGGTAATTATCAAACCAACTATCATAAATAAGTGCTTTTGTAGGTGCATTTTCATCACCATTTGGTGGTGGTACACGGTCAACTATAGCATCAATTAAGTCTTTTACACCAAGTCCAGTTTTTGCACTTATTAGGTTGTGTTCTGTACAATCAAGCCCAATAGCCTCTTCAACTTCAGCCAAAACCCTATCAGGATCAGCTGATGGTAAATCTATTTTATTCACAACAGGCAAAAGCGTAAGGTCATTATCAAGTGCAATATAAACATTTGCAATAGTTTGAGCTTCTACACCTTGAGTACTATCAACTATAAGCAAAGCCCCTTCACTCGAAGCCAAACTTCTACTAACCTCATAACTAAAATCCACATGACCTGGAGTATCGATAAGATTAAGAATATAGTGTTGACCATCTTTTACATAGTTTAGTCTAACACTTTGAGCTTTGATAGTAATCCCACGCTCTTTTTCAATATCCATAGTATCCATAACTTGAGCAGACATTTCTCTATCACTAATAGCACCACATTCTTGGATAATCCTATCAGCCAATGTAGATTTACCGTGATCTATATGAGCAATAATACTGAAATTTCTAATATTTTTTTGCAAACAATTTTCCTTTTTTTTGAAAGAGACTGAGTGACTGAGAGACTAAGTGACTAAGCAAGAAAAATCTCAGTTTCTCAGTTTCTCAGTTTCTCAGTTTCTCAGTTGAACATCGAATTAATTGATTCGTTACTATATATTCTTTTGATTGTCTCAGCCATTATAACAGAAGCTGTAAGAACTGTTATTTTTGGGTGTTGTTGTTTTAGTGGTATAGTGTCAGATATTACAAGCTCATCTAAAGCATCACTGTTTAGTCTCTCATACGCTGCACCACTCAAAACTCCATGAGTACAACATGCCATTACAGATGTCGCCCCTCGTTGTTTCAAAATCTCAGCAGCTTTTACCAATGTCCCTGCAGTATCTACCATATCATCAAGCATAATTACATCTTTGCCTGTTACATCACCTATTATATTCATCACTTCGCATTGATTTGCTTTTTCTCTTTTTTTATCTACTATTACAAGATCAAGCCCTAGCTTTTCTGCATAGCTTCTAGCTCTTGCTACACCACCGATATCTGGACTTGCGATAATAGGATTTTTAAGATTTTTTGCCTTAATATACTCAATAAAAAGCATACTTCCAAGTAAATGATCCACAGGAATTGAGAAAAACCCTTGTATCTGAGCAGCATGTAAATCTATCGTAATAACTCTATCTACACCAGCCGTTTCAAGCATATCAGCCACAAGTTTTGCAGTAATTGGCACTCTAGGAGCTGCTTTTCTATCTTGTCTAGCATAACCAAAATATGGAATTACAGCGTTTATTGTCCCTGCACTACTTCTTTTGAAAGCATCTACTATGATAAGAAGCTCCATAAGATTGTCATTTGCTGGTGAACAGGTCGGTTGGATAATAAATATATCATCACCTCTTACACTTTTTGCAATATTGACATTTATCTCACCATCACTAAATCGACTCACCTGAACTTCAGCTAGTTCTTTACCAAGATAACTAGCCACCTTTTTTGCAAATTCTGGGTTTGCAGTACCACTTACTAATTCATATCTATCCACTATCTATCCTTTTTATCGGAAATTTTAAACTTGAAATTTTCACGGATTATATCAAAATGGTACTTAAGTTGTGTTTAGGTTCTAGATGGTAGGTTGTAGAGTTTGGAACGCCGAATTTATTCGGTATATAATAAAATGTGCGAAGCACTCAACAATTATTAATTATTAGTTATTAATTGTTAGTTGTTAAGATTTCCCCCGACCCCACAACCTTATCACCCGTATAAAATACTCCATATTGCCCCACAGCTACGCCGTAAACTGGCTCTTGTAAGGTTACTTCCGCTTTAGAGTCTTTTATCACTACGAGACACGGCACTCCGCTACTTCTATATCTTAGCTTCACTACTGCATCAAATTCCAAGTCATCTATAAACATATTAAGACTACCCAAAACCGCGCTATTTACAGCTAGTTGTTCTTTTATTCCTACCGTTATGGTGTTGTTTTGTGGGTTGGTTGATAGTACAAAATGTGGGTCATGAGCACCGTGGACGCTAAAACCTCTTCTTTTGCCTATGGTATAGTGCATATAACCTTTGTGTTTGCCTACTACTTTGCCCTCTTTTATCACATCACCTTCTATATCTGTATTATAATATTGACTTAAAATATCAGTATAAACAGTAGGTACGAAACATATCTCTTGCGACTCTTTCTTTTGGGCTATTGATTTGAAGCTTGGCATTTTTGAAGCCATTGCAATAATCTCTTCTTTTTTGTAGCTACTCATAGGAAATATAAGCATAGGAAGTACATCTTTATTTACTTGAGCCAAAAAATAGCTTTGGTCTTTGCTCTCATCATCAGCACAATATATAAACTCACCATCAGTTTTGGCATAGTGTCCAGTTGCAACATTATCCATCCCCAAACTCTTAGCAAAATCCACCATTGCACCGAATTTTATAAGACGATTACACATTACACAAGGATTTGGAGTGATACCATCACGATAGCTTTGGACAAAATAGTCATAAACTTGTTTTTTGAAAGTATCTTCAATATCCAATATATGGTATTTGATACCAAGGAAATTAGCCACTTTTGCCACAGCTTCAAGGTTGTTTTTATGATAATCATCACTAACACTATGAAGTTTCATATAAACACCCTCTACCTCATACCCCATTTGTTGGAGCATCATAGCACTCATACTAGAATCCACACCACCGCTTAGACCGACTAAAACCTTTGGTTTAGGTGGTAGGTGGTAGGTGGTAGGTGATAGTTTTTGGAACCCCAGATTTATCTGGGCTTGTCTTTTACAAACCAAACCAAGAGGTATCATCACACTCTCTCTTTTTTTGTATTCAGGATGTGGGAGTGTAAGATTTTTAGACTTTACCGTTTTGTTTTTGTATGTGATTATATCTATATCTATAGTTCGTGGAGCATTTTTGAACTCATTTTTACGATGAAACCTACGCTCTAGTCTTTGTGCATATTTCAAAAGCTCTTGTGGGCTTAAATGTGTATCTATCACCACCACAGCATTATAAAAATCATCTTGATCCACATACCCAAAAGGTGGATTTTGAAGGATTGGAGAAGTAGCTATCAGCTTGATTTGAGTATTTTGCTTTAGCATCATATAAAGCATATCAAATCTTTTTTTTACATCCCCTACATTACCACCAATTCCAAGCACGATATATTTTGAAATATCTTTTACTCTTGCATTATTAGGAAAATTATCTGTATAAAAAAGTGTTAAATTTTTTGTTAGTTGTTTTTTCATAGGGGTATTATATCAAAAGTTTATTTATTGATACATTTGTCTATATTTTTACCTTATTAAATGCTATTAACAATTACCATATTTTATTAATTTAAGTAAAACAATAGTATATTTCGAAAACTATATATTAGGGTATTATGATGACAGGATGGTTATATTTAATTGCAGCTGGAGTTTTAGAAATTGGGTTTGCTTCAATGATAAAACCAACCGAAAACTTTACAAAAGTTATCCCGACTATTGTATTTATTATTTTTGCATTTGGAAGTTTTTATATGCTAACTAAAGCTGTTGAATATATTCCTATTGGCACGGCATATGCAGTTTGGACTGGAATCGGTGCTGTAGGTACGGTAATTATTGGGATGGTAATATACAATGACCCTATCAATACAATGAGAATATTTTTCTTATGTACTTTAATAGGTTCAATTATTGGTCTTAAATTAGTAAGTTGAAAATACATTTGACGACATAATCCACATAACTAGAAGTAAAACATCTAACTTACCTTCTGAAACACAAACAAATGCTCGTGCATGATTAGCAAGAAGTTTGCTTGTTTACTTCAAATTAAAATATGTAAATTTCTTCTCTTTAAGTTCTATACCTATAATCTCATCAAAACTTGTATCTTTCAAATAGGAATTGCCATTTTTGATATTTTCAAATGCTTCTTGTATATCCATTCCCTTTGAAAAACCTATTACTTGCATATTTTCTATATCAGGAACATCAGATTCACTATCAGGTTGAAATGTAAAACCTTCAAAAGTTATAAATATAAAGTCTTTGATTGCTTTTATTTTGCTTTCTAAAATCTTGTCGATAAAACCTTTTGACAAAATTTCAATAGTTTCTAAATCTAAATTTTGCAAATTTTCCCATAGTTCAAATGTATCGTATTTAGCATTTTCTAATAAGTTTTTATAATCATCTTCTGAAACTATTTCAACAAAATCACTATCAACATCTGTATAATTTGCATAACCTTTACACATTACCAAAAATGGAAAATAAAACGATGGATTATCTATCAAATATTTGATGATTTTTAGTGCTACTTCTCTTGTTATGGGCATTTAAATAACCTCGTAATTTCCTTTTTCATTAAATTTAAGATAACCTTTATCTCTTAAAATTTGTAATTGCTGTCTAATTTTAGCTTGTATATTATTATTGTTTGGATATTTAATTTTTAATATATTTTCAAATATATACATATCTTGCAAATTAAAATGCTTTTTATTAATTCTTTCTATACATTTAATAATATCTAACAACCAACCTTTTGCTTGAAGATTTGTAGATGTTTTTAAAAAACTAGTTTTATTCCAATCATCTAAAACTTTACTTTTACTTTGTATAACTTTATCTTGAATATAAAATATTTTACCTGTATTTGGAATACTAGAAATGTCAATATTACACATAATATAATTTGGTCTATTAGGTATTCCTTTGGTTCTAGGAATTATCATTTCTGGCATAAATAAATAACTAGGTACTGTTAAAAAATTTATAACCTCATAGCTAGATTTATCATAATTCAAAAAGAAAAAATTAGGATTTGTTTCACTTGAAATTCGTTCAATCATAGTATGATATGCACCATCAGCAATGGTTTTGCCAAGTTTTTTACCACTTTTACTTTTTAATTCGTAATCTTCCTTGCATTTTTCACAGTAAAAATCTGCAACTGGCTTATTATTTTGATAATTTATAATATTGGTACCACATATAGGACAAAAAATATTATCAAAAACCCAACTTTCAGTCAAAACTCTTGCTTTTTGTGAGTTACTGTTGTATTGATTTGAAAGTAGCATATTCAAAGATAACATTTTCAACCTTTCCAATGTTTTTAATTTAGAGTATATTTTTAGATCTTACAACATAAAAACTTAATTTTCACAACATAATATAAATATTTATTAAATCGCCTCATCGATACCAAAGTTATTAACTATTAGTTATTAACTGATGTAGATGATTGACTCTCATCAATCATCTACATCACTTCCGCTCTCCCGCCCCTCATCACCACCATATCTTCTATCCTCACACCCATATCCCCATCAAGATAAATCCCAGGTTCTATGGTAAATACCATATTTTCTTCTATGATTACATCGCTTTTTGCACTAATTGTTGGGTATTCATGGATGTCTAGCCCTACTCCGTGTCCTGTGCTGTGTACGAAATATTTACCATATCCAGCATCTTCTATCACACTTCTTGCAAGGGCATCTATCTCACTAGCTTTCATCCCTACTCTAGCGTTTTCTATCGCATTTCTTTGAGCTTTCAAGACTATATCGTATATCTTTTGCCAAGTTGGGTTTGTGAATCTTTGTTCTCTATTTTCTATATCCAAGCCATCACCAAAGCTAAGTGTCACCGTCCTATCACTACAATATCTTTTGTATTTAAGCCCAGCATCAATCAAAAGCAAATCATCTTTTTGTAAGATTTTGTTTGTAGGGAGTGCGTGGGGTTTGGCTGCGTTTTCGTTGATGGCTGTTATTGGGTCGAAACTTAGGTCATATTCCCCTTTGAAGCTCATACACTCTTTTGCCTTATAATGTATCTCTTTTTCGCTCAAATTTGCCGAATATTTCAAAACCTCTCCAAGAGTCACAAATCCCTCTCGCCCCAGCCTTACAGCCTCTTTTAAGATAGCTATCTCTTCATCTGTTTTGATAATACGCATCTGTTTTGAAAACTCTTTTTTTGGAGTTAGCTCTATATTTAGCTTTTTATTCAAAGCTATAAAATCTGCATAAGTCAAATCAGCTGGATTAAAAAAAAGCTTATTTAGTTTACTTTTTCTTATAATTTCTCTTGCACTTTTGTGTAAATCTCTAGCTTCTATGACTTCTATGTCATCTTTGACACATTCTTTTGCTTCACTTGAATATCTAGGATCAGTGATGAAAAACCCCTCACTTCCAAGTCTCAAAAACAAAACATTATCACAGCTAAATCCACTTTCAAAATATACAGCATTTTCATCTTTTAAAATATAGTTTCTCATATTACCCCAATATCAAAAGTCAATTTTATATTAATTTATGTATAATACTAGCTAATTTTTAATAAGAAACAAAACAACAAGGAAATAAATCTATGAAAATAGCAGTAATTCAAGGACCAAATCTAAATATGTTGGGTGTTAGAGAACAACATATCTATGGTGGTATGACTTTAGATCAAATCCACGCACAGCTTAAAGCGACAGCAGACCAAAGCGGTATCGAACTAGAATTTTTCCAAAGCAACCTAGAGGGTGAATTGGTAGATAAAATCCAAGAGTGTTTGGGTACAGTTCATGGTATTATCATCAATCCAGCAGCTTATACACATACAAGTATCGCTATCAGAGATGCACTAAGTGCGGTAAATCTTCCAACAGTTGAAGTACATATTAGCAATCTTTATAAAAGAGAAGATTTCAGACAAAAATCACTTACAGCAGCTAGTTCAACAGGTATAATTTCAGGTTTTGGACCATTTGGTTATCACCTAGGACTTATAGCTTTGATGCAAGTTCTAAACGAAATCAGAACATACCAAGAGACACAAACTCAAGGCGAAACACAAGAATAATATATGAAAATATTAAGAGCTTCATGGATTGTCACTTGTGATGAGTACTTTAGTATTATAGAAGATGGATGTGTAGTATTTGATACTAATATTATAGATTATGGTGAGTTTGAGGATATTATACAAAAATATCCAAATACTCCTATCATAGAAACCGCACCAAATTCCATAATACTCCCAGGGCTTATAAATCCACATGTACATCTTGAATTTAGTGCCAATAAAACTACTTTGAAATATGGCAATTTTATGACATGGCTTGGAAGTGTGATAGAACATCGAGCTGATTTGATAGAAAAAGCTGATACTGCTTTGATTGATACTGAGATTAAAAATATTTTACAAACAGGCACTACTACTTTGGGTACTGTGAGTAGCTATGGATTTGATATGCAAAGCTGTATTGATACTCCTTTGAATGTAGTCTATTTTAGTGAGATAATAGGTAGTAATTCTGGTATGATAGATGCACTTTTTGCAGATTTTCAAGCAAGACTTTCAAATGCCTTACATCACAAAAGCGACAATTTCATCCCAGCTATTGCCATCCACTCACCATATTCTGTACATCCATTTTTGATAAGAGAAACCCTATCCCTTGCAAAAGAAAAAAACCTAAGTGTAACAGCCCATTTTTTAGAAAGCACGGAAGAAAAAGAGTGGTTGGAGAGTTCTAGTGGTGGTATGTTGGAGTTTTTTAAGAACTTTTTGAATCAAACACAAAGTATTACAAAAGCAGAAGAGTTTTTAAAGCAATTCAAAGGGCTTAAAAACCTAAGTTTCACCCACTGTTGTCTTGCGAATAATGAAGAATTAGAGCTAATTGATGAATTAAATGGTACAATCATTCATTGCCCTACTTCAAATAGGTTTTTGACAAACAATACAATTGATTATGATAATTTAAAATTCAGAACATTTGCACTAGGTACTGATGGACTTAGTTCTAATTATTCATTATCACTTTGGGAAGAGATGAGAAATGCTTTATTTATACATCAACATCAAAATATCACAGAACTCTCAGCAAAACTTCTCAAAGCATCTACAAGTGGTGGTGCAAAAGCTCTTGGTATGGACAAAAAAGGTAAAATCGAAAAAGGCTTTGATGCTGATATTATCACAGTCACTTTGCCAGATATTTGTGATAAACAAAACTTGATTTTGCAAATGATTTTACATACCAAAAATGCTTCACAAGTTTTTATAAAAGGAGAACAAATTGTTTAGTTCTATATTCAATGGTATCAAGTCAATTTTTGATTTTATACAAAATTATTTTAAAACTGTTGTATTCTTGACTATTTTATTGATAATGTTTTATCCAAGTGGCGAAATAGAAGCTCAGCCAAATCTAGCAACTGTTGAGCTAAATGGTGCGATAATGGATAGCAAAGAAATTTTGGAAAAAATCCAAAAAGTAAAAGAAGACAAAAATATCAAAGGTGTTCTTTTTATTGTCAATTCCCCAGGCGGTGCAGTAGCTCCTAGCGTAGAGATAGCTTATGCTATCAAAGAACTAAGAGAAATCAAGCCAGTAGTTGCATATGCTAGTGGTCTGATGGCAAGTGGTGGATATTACGCTTCTATTTGGAGTGACAAAATCATAGCAAATCCAGGTGGAATGATAGGAAGTATTGGGGTGATTTTCCAAAGCTTCAATGTAGAAGAACTTATCACAAAACTAGGCATCAAACCTCAAACAGAAAAAATTGGTAAATACAAAGAATCTGGCACTCCTTTTAGAGAGTGGGAAGAGTATGAAAAAGCTGAAATTCAAAAAGTGATAACCCAAACTTATGAAATGTTCGTAACAGATGTAAGCAATGCAAGAGGACTAGACCCTAAAAATCACGAAAGTTTTGCAGATGCTCATATCTTTACTTCTATGGGAGCAAAAGAAGTGGGACTTATAGATGAAGTAGGAACTATCTCACTTGCACAAAAAGAACTGATGACTTTGAGTGGTGTGAGTGTTCCTGTTTGGACGAAAGAAGATGAATTTGATAAATTTATGAATAAAATTATGGAAAGTAGTATCCAAAATGTAGTAAAATACTTCGGAACAAGTTTGCAATCAAGTTTATAAGAAATTGTATTCTATACTTTTATATGTGTTGAGATCCTGAGTCAAGCTCAGGATGACACAAATCTCGTCATTCCGAACTTGATTCGGAATCTATTTTATTTATTAATTGGATAGTTGAATTATATTTTATGGAGATAAAAATGAATTTTAATAGTGTTTTAGACAATGTTACAAGCTATGAAGCTGGAAAGCCTATAGAGCTAGTTGTTAGAGAATTTGGAATAGACCCAAAAGATGTTGTAAAACTTGCATCAAATGAAAATCCTTATGGTACATCACCAAAAGTTACAGCAAAACTACAAGAAATTGCACACAAAGCGTTTTTGTATCCTGATGATAGCTTTTATGAGCTAAAAGACTCTTTGGCTAAAAAATTTCAAGTAGATAGCAAAAATATCATCATAGGAAGCGGAAGTGACCAAGTTTTGGAATTTTGTGTACATGCAAAATGTACTAAAGACTCAAAAGTTTTGATGAGCAAAACAACTTTTGCTATGTATGAAATCTACTCAAAACATGTGGGTGCTACAATACTACGAACTCCAAGTCACCACCATGATTTAGATGAATTTAGAGAAATTTATAAAAACGAAGGTGCAGATATAATCTTCCTTTGTCTTCCAAACAACCCTCTTGGAGAGTGTCTTGATAAAGAAGATGTTTATAAGTTCTTAGATGAAGTAGCGAGTGATACACTAGTAATCCTTGATTGTGCTTATGGTGAATATGCAAAATATAAAGATAGCAAAAAAGAAATAGTTGCATCTGATGTAACAGCAAAATATCCAAATGTTATCTATCTTGGTACTTTTTCAAAAGCTTATGCTCTTGGAGGTATGAGAGTAGGATATGGTATAGCAAATACACAAATAATCTCTACACTCAACAAAGTAAGACCACCATTTAATATCACTACACTTTCACTTGCTAGTGCTATAGAAGCACTAAAAGATGAAGAGTTTGTGAGTGAATGTATTGCCAAAAGCTTTACTGAGATGTCAAGATACGAAGAGTTTGCAAAAGAAAACAATATAGAGTTTATCCCAAGCTATACAAACTTTATCACATACTATATTGATGGATTTAGCTCAAAAGAAGTTGCAAATAAACTTCTTCAAAGAGGGATGATAATAAGAGATTTGACAAGCTATGGACTCAATGCTATTAGAATAACTATTGGTACGAATGAGCAAAATAGTAAGTTTTTTGCAATATTCAAAGAAGTAATTGCGTGAATCGTTAGTCGTGAATCGTAAGTAGTATTTTTTCAACTCACGACTCACAATTTACGACTCACGAGAAAAAAGGTAACAAATGAAAGATATAAATATCAAAAGTAAAAGCACAAAAGAATTAGACCAAATTGCACAAAATATAAGGGATAGGATTATAGAGGTGGTAAGCTGTAATGGTGGACACTTTAGCTCTACTCTTGGTGCAGTTGAGCTAACTATTGGTATGCACTATGTTTTTGATGCCAAAAGTGACCCTTTTATTTTTGATGTATCTCACCAATGCTATCCACACAAACTTCTTACAAATAGATGGGATGAGTTTAGTACATTGAGACAATTTGGTGGACTTAGTGGATTTACCAAACCAAAAGAAAGTGAAGCTGATTATTTTGTAGCTGGACATAGCTCTACTTCTATATCATTAGCGGTTGGTGCTGCAAAAGCTATCAAACTCAAAGGTGAGTCAAGAGTTCCTGTTGTGATGATTGGTGATGGAAGTATGAGTGCTGGTATGGTATATGAAGCACTCAATGAGCTAGGCGATAGAAAATACCCAGTAGTTATCATACTAAATGACAATGAAATGAGTATAGCCAAACCAATAGGAGCTATTAGTAAACACCTAAGCAAAATGCTAGCTGGCAAGACATATCAAGGATTCAAAGAAAAAGTTGATTTATTTTTGAAAAAAAACTTCCCAGATGGTACTACATACCTAGCAAAAAGATTTGAAGAGAGTTTGAAGCTTATTACTCCAGGATTGCTTTTTGAAGAAATGGGGATAGATTACATAGGTCCAATTGATGGTCATAATATTGAAGAAATCATTGATACTTTGGATATTGCTAGAAATATGGGCAAACCAGTAATCGTTCATGCAAGAACAACAAAAGGTAAAGGCTACAAAATAGCAGAAGGTTGTCACGAGCATTGGCATGGTGTGGGACCTTTTGATGTGGAAAGTGGAGAGTTTATAAAAAAATCAAGTGCAAAAAGTGCAACAGCAGTTTTTAGTGATAAATTATTAGAAATGGCTACAAAATATGAAAATATAGTAGGTGTAACAGCAGCTATGCCAAGTGGTACAGGATTGGATAAACTAATAAATATTTATCCAGATAGATTTTGGGATGTAGCAATAGCAGAACAACACGCAGTTACTTCTATGGCAGCTATGGCAAAAGAAGGGTTCAAGCCTTTTATTACAATTTATTCTACATTTTTGCAAAGAGGATTTGATCAGATAGTGCATGATGTTTGTTTGATGGATTTACCAGTAGTATTTGCAATTGATCGTGCCGGAATAGTGGGAAATGATGGAGAAACTCATCAAGGTGTATATGATATTTCATTCCTTAGATTTATACCAAATATGATTTTGACGGCTCCTAGAGATGCAAAAAGTCTAGAATATGCAATTGAGTTTGGATATGAGTGCAAAAGTCCATGTGCCATCAGATACCCAAGAGGCTCTTACCAAACATTAGAATACGAAGCAACTCCTTTTGAGCTAGGGATTAGTGAACTTTTAAAAGAAGCTCAAGATGATATACTTTTTATAGGATACGGCTCAGGAGTATCAAAAGCTATAAATACAGCAAACCTTATAGATAAAGATATAGCAATACTTGATTTAAAATTTGTAAAACCACTTGACAAGCAAATGTTACTAAAATTAGCAAAACAATACACTAAATGGTACATTTTCAGTGATTCACAAGCTAGTGGAGGAGTAGGAAGTGCAATATTGGAACTTCTTGCATATGAGAGTGTTACAAATATAAACTTAACTACATTTGAATACGATGATATTTTCATCCAACACGGCGATACAAAAGATGTAGAAAAAGATTTGGGAGTCACACCAGAACAGATAGTTAAATTAATAACTAACAACGAATAATTAATAACCATAGTATCACTTCGTGATATTTTAACAAATTACCGTTGCAAAGCAACTCCAAAATTGTTAATTATTAGCTATTAATTATTAGTTAATAAATGTGGCTCTCGCCACATTTATTATAGTTTTTCGCTATTTTTAGCCAAGTACTCAGCAACACCTTTTGTGTCTGCTTTCATACCTTCGTCACCTTTTGCCCAACCAGCAGGACATACTTCACCATGAGTATTTACGAAAATCATAGTATCAACCATTCTTATCATCTCATCAATATTTCTTCCAAGTGGTAAGTCATTGATTACAGCGTGTCTTACAGTTCCATCAGCATCTATCAAGAAACTTCCTCTAAGAGCAACTGATTCGTTGAATAATACATCATAATCTCTAGCAATTTGTTTATTTAAATCTGCAACAAGTGGGAATCTAACTTGACCAATACCACCTTCTTTTACTGCTGTGTTTTTCCATGCGAAGTGTGAAAATTGACTATCTACTGATACACCAATTACAGTTACGCCTCTTGAAGTAAATTCTTCAAGTCTTTTGTCAAATGCAATGATTTCAGATGGACATACAAATGTAAAGTCTAGTGGGTAAAAAAATACAACTGCACCTTTTTCACCAATATTATCATACAATCTGAAGTTATCTACTATCTCATTACTACCTAATACCGCCGTAGCTGTAAAATCTGGTGCTTTTTTTGTTACTAACATATTTAATTCCTTGTTTTTAATATAATTTTAAATTACAGTTGGATTATACCATTTATTTTTTAAAATAATAAAAAACAAATAGGATAACTTTTGTCTTTTAAGAAAATTTTAATAAATTAATACAATCTTTTAATTATAATTTATACTAATGTATTATATTGTATAATTAATCGTTTAATACCATTATGGTATGTGTTTAGAATTGTTACATTAATTTGTAAAAAATTTTTACAAGATTTAAGTATTAAAGATAAAGGATTAGATATGAGTTTACAATCATTTGAAGTAGAAAATGTAAAATGTGGAGGGTGTGCAAGTACACTTAAAAAATCACTAAAAGATGAATTTGGTGAAGTTGAAGTCAATCTTGATACAATGCCTAGAATCATCACTTTAGATATAGATGATACAAAAATAGACACTTTAAAACTTCGCCTTAGAAAACTTGGGTACCCTTTGGTAACAGATGAACTTTCTACTATGCAAAATTTACAAACAAAAGCAAAAAGTTTTGTATCTTGTGCCATAGGAAAAATGGATAGTTAATCAATTGTGTTTAAATTTGTAACATATTAGATTGATTAAAAACTTTCTTGCACCATTTAAAAGAAATCTTAACGGATATTTGTTAAGATGACAAAGTGTTAAGTCATCCAAACAAGTAAAACACAAAAATAGTTTTAGTTGCTGGGAGAACTTAGGTTCACTTTGGAACAAATTCAATGTAAGGGGAAAATATGTCAAAAATGGAAGCTCCTGCTAATACACCTGTATGGGTGAATGAGAGCAGATGTAAAGCATGTGATATATGTGTTTCTGTATGTCCAGCTGGTGTTTTGGGTATGAGACTAGAGCCAACTTCAATTCTTGGTGCGATGATTACTATTGTTGCTGCTGAGTCTTGTATAGGTTGTAATGATTGTGAATTATCATGTCCTGATTTCGCTATATATGTAGCTGACAAATCAGAATTTAAGTTTGCTAAATTAAGTGATGAAGCAAAACAAAGAGCACAAGCTATTAAAGATAATAATTATAGAATTTTAAGTGCTTAAGGAGAAAATGAATGGCAACTAGAGAAGTAATTTCAAGTGGTAATGAGCTATCTGCATTAGCAGCCGTTGATGCAGGATGTAGATTTTTTGGTGGATATCCAATCACTCCTTCAAGTGAAATAATGCACGAAATATCTGATTTATTACCAGAAGTTGGAGGGGCGTGTATCCAAATGGAAGATGAGATAGCAGGAATTGCAGCTACAATTGGTGCATCTATGAGTGGTGTTAGATCTATGACTGCAACATCTGGTCCTGGTGTTTCACTAAAAGCTGAAAACTTAGGTCTTGCTCAAATGGCAGAAGTTCCTTTGGTTTTGGTAAATGTTATGAGAGGTGGTCCATCAACTGGTCTTCCAACAAGGGTATCACAAGGTGATGTTAGACAAGCTAGAAACCCAAGTCATGGGGATTATAGATCTATTACACTTTGTGCTGGTGACTTGGCTGAGTGTTATACTGAAGTTGTAAGAGCATTTAATCTTGCAGATAGATTTATGCAACCAGTTATCGTTTTGACTGATGAAACATTAGGTCATATGCATGGAAAAGCTATGCTTCCAACTGTAGAAGAAGTAAAAGCTGGCATAGTGCCAAGAAAAGTTTTCACTGGAGCTCCTGAAGATTATAGACCTTATGGTGTAGCTGGTGATGAAGCTGCGGTTTTAAACCCAATGTTCCAAGGGTATAGATATCACTTTACTGGTCTTCACCATGATGGTAAAGGTTTTCCAACAGAAGAAATAGATACATGTAGAAAACTTATTCAAAGACTTGAAGATAAAGTTATGATGCATACAGATGAACTTGAACTGAATGAAGAATTTATGTGTGATGATTTAGGTGAAAATGATGTATTAATTATTGCTTATGGTTCAGTATCACTTGCAGCAAAAGAGTCTATTAGACATCTTAGAAATCAAGGGATTAAGGCTGGATTATTCAGACCAATCACACTATGGCCAAGTCCAGCGACAAGAATAAGACATTTTACAGATAAAGTAAAAAATGTACTTTGTGTTGAGCTTAATATCAGACAATATACTGAAGAAGTAGAAAGAGTTTCTGGAAGACTTGATATTGAAGGTTTATATAAAGTAAACGGTAGAGCAATTTCTCCATACGAGATAGTTGAAAAAGTGAAGGAGATGATCTAATGGCTTTCAATTACGATAAATATCTAAGATTAGAAAAAATGCCAACACTTTGGTGTTGGGGTTGTGGTGATGGTGTTATCCTAAAAGCAGTAATTAGAGCAATTGATGCTTGTGGATGGAAACAAGATGATGTATGTGTAGTTTCTGGTATCGGATGTAGTGGAAGATTTTCTTCTTATGTTGATTTCAATACTATTCACACAACTCATGGAAGAACTATTGCATGGGCAACTGGTGTAAAACTTGCAAATCCAGATAAACATGTAATTTGTGTTGCCGGTGATGGTGACTCTATGGCAATAGGTGGAAATCATACAATTCATGGTTGTAGAAGAAATATTGATATCAATTTCATTATGATTAATAACTTCATCTATGGTCTTACAAATTCACAAACAAGTCCTACTACTCCACAAGGTTTCTGGACTGTATCACAAAAAGTTGGTAATATTGACCCTACTTTTGATGCTTGTAATGTTGCTATTGCTGCAGGTGCTAGTTTCGTAGCTAGAGAAACTATGCTTGATCCTAAGAAACTTGAAAGAGTTTTAATCAAAGGGTTCCAACATAAAGGATTTAGTTTCTTTGATATTATGAGTAACTGCCATATTAATCTTGGTAGAAAAAATAAAATGAATTCAGCTATGGAAAACTTATCTTGGATTGATTCTATAACAACTCCATTGTCAAAATGGGAAAAATTGTCTCCTGCGGAGCAAAAAAATGTTTTCCCTACAGGTGTATTGAAACATGATGAAAATGCTAGAGAATACTGTGAAATGTATGAAGAAGTAAAAGCAGTACATCAAGGCAAAAGAAAAGTAATCACTCAAGATGACTTTGAGAAAAAGATATAAGGAGTTACACAATGGCTAGAACATTAATGAGATTTACAGGTGTTGGTGGACAAGGTGTACTTCTTGCAGGTGAGATTTTTGCTGCTGCAAAAATTAAAACTGGTGGATATGGATTAAAAACAGCAACTTACACATCTCAAGTAAGAGGTGGACCAACAGTTGTTGATATTACTTTGGATGATGATGAAATTTTTTATCCTTATGCAAATGATGGTGAAATAGATTTTATGCTTTCTGTTGCACAAAAAAGTTATGATTTATTCAAAAATGGTGTATCTGAAGGTGGTACTATTATAGTAGAGCCAAATCTGGTAAAACCAACAGAAGAAGATATGAAAAAATGGAAGATACATGAAATTCCAATTATTACTATTGCAAAAGAAGAAGTTGGAAATGTTATTACTCAATCAGTAGTTGCACTTGCTATTGCAAACAAATTTATGAATGCAATTGACAAAGAAACTCTAAGAGAAGTAATGCTTTCAAAAGTTCCTGCTAAAGTTCATGCTGTAAACAACAAAGCTTATGACTTAGGTTATAAGTATGCTGAAGAGGCTATGAATAAATAGTATTTTTAGTTTGTAGGTTGTAGAGGGTAGAGAAGATAATGAAGAAATAATTTTTCCTACCACCTACCACCTACCACCTACCACCTACCACCTACCACCTACCACCTACCACCTACCACCTAAAATCACCTAACCATACTATCAACAAAAAACAGATATAATCATAAAAAATACTTAACCAAGGTTTCAAATGATTAAAATTGATATGAACTCATCTGAATTTCAAGAAGAACTTAAAAATACTAAAAATTTTACTGACAAAGTTTGCTCACAATTTGCTTTTGTTTACAATCCAGAAAGTGAAGTAAATGACTCTGTACAAATGGGGCTTACTAGAAATAAACTAATCTACAACAAAAGATTTTGCCCTTGTTTTATGGTAATTGGTGATACTAAAGAAGAACAAAATTTAGCTAACAATAGAATCTGTCCTTGTAAACCAGCATTAGAGCATGAAATTCCAAATGATGGAAAGTGTCATTGTGGGATATTTTGTACTGCTGAATTTGCATCTAAATTTGACAATACCAATAAAGCTGAAATTGCTATACATACACATTCTCGTGGTCTTACAAAAGAAGAATGTGAGCTTATATTAGAAAAAGACTCTATTGATGCGGATGAACTTGATGCGTTATTAGAAGCTAGAAATCTAGGTTTTGTCCAATTTAACTTGGTGGATGTTAGAGAATGGATGGAATGGAAAAGTAGAAGAATAAAAGGTACAGATTATCTTATCCCAACAACAAGCTTTTATAATACAATAGGTCAAATTGAAGACCAAAGAGAAATTACAACTATTGTTTATTGTTATAGTGGTAGTAGAAGTGCTTATTGTCAACATGTTATGAGTGATTTAGGATTTAGAAAAGTTATAAATTTTGACTTTGGAATTATGACTTTTAGAGGTGAGACGGAGAGTGGGGAAGCTTAATTAGTTATTAGTTATTAGTTATTAGTTATTGGTTATTAGGAAGATATATTAAGACATATTAACTATTAACTACTTACTACTCACACTTCACGATTAAATAAAGGAGGAGTATAGTTGCAAACACTTTTTAAGAAAACTAGTTATATTGCTTTGATGCTGTTGCTTATTAGTATCATATCTTTTAGTGTAGTGCAACTAGCTCCTAATTCTTTCTTTGCTAGTGGGGAGCTTAATCCCAATATTACTCCTGAGGCTATAGAAAATCTCAAAGCAATCTATGGGCTTAATAAACCTCTTTATGTACAATTCTTTTCTTGGCTTAGTTCTATTGTAATGCTTGATTTTGGTATAAGCTTTACTAGTGGTGAGACTGTCAAAGAAATGATACTTTCAAAAATACCAATTACTCTTGCAATCAACCTTACTAGTATGTTTTTTATCTTTATAATTTCTTTGTATTTAGGTATCAAATCAGCTTTACATAGTGGCGGTATTTTTGATAAATTTACGAAGCAATTATCTCTTCTTAGCTTTTCTATGCCATCTTTTTATCTAGCTATTATTGGTATTTTGGTTTTTGGGCTATGGTTGGAATTAGTACCAATATCTGGGGTTAGTTCTGCTAAATATGATGGTGGGATTGAGTATTATTTGGATGTATCTTGGCATCTTGCTTTACCTATTTTTATCATCATATTTGGTGGAATTGGAAGTTTGACACTTTATATAAGATCACTTACTATAGAAATTCTTAGGAGTGATTATATATTCTTTGCTAAATCACGAGGGATAAAAGGGTTTAAACTTTTTAGATTTTTTATATTACCAAATCTCTATCCACCTGTCATTACACTTCTTGGTCTTTCACTTCCTGGGATTATTGGGGGGAGTGTGATATTGGAGACTATTTTTTCAATAGACGGTATGGGATTATTGTTTTTTCAAAGTGCTATGAGTAGAGACTATCCTGTAATTATGGGAATACTTATAATTGGAGCGTTTTTGACACTTCTTGGAAACATCATTGCCGATTTGGTATTAGCAAAACTCAATCCAAATTTCAAAGTTTAACAAATAATATGATAATATACTATTACAAAACTAAAAGGGAATATATATGACTTATATAGAGATTTTAAAAAGAATTGATACTTTAGCACCATTGCCAAAAACATTGATGGATATTGAAGAATTTAAAAAAACAGATAATTATGATATAGATGATTTGAGTAGAATTATAGAAACAGATCCTCTTATGGTTTCCACTATATTAAAAACTGCAAATTCTGCTATGTTTGGGTTTGTAAGTAAGATTGATACTCTTAGCCGTGCTGTAAATCTTTTGGGTGTAAATTTTACTACTTCAATAGCACTTGGCACTGGTGTAAAGCATGCTTTAAATAGTGATTTAGGATCTTACGGGGCTAGTAGTGACCAATTTTTAGAAATTGCTAATATGCAATCAAATTTATTGAATCTTTGGATTGGCAAGGTTGACCCAAAACTTAAAGATGAGCTTATATTACCTGCATTTTTACAAGAAAGTGGAAAGTTTTTGATAAGTGATGCCATCAAAGAACAAAAAAAAGTACAAGAATTTTTACAAGGATTAAATAACAATTTTTGCGATATTCCTAGTGTTGAAAAAGAGTTTGTTGGTATTACCACTGCTGAAGTCACTGCAGCTATTTTTAGACATTGGAATTTAGCACCAAGTATTGTAAATACTATCAAATACAGTGATGATGCGTCAAAAGCTTCGCCAAATCTAGCTAAATCATCTCAGATATTGAGTATTATCAAAATAGCTTGTAACATAGTCAAACCTCTTGATACGCAAGCCATAGAACTAGCTAAACAAAAAGTTAAAGAATTTGGGCTTGATATGAAATCATTTGAAAATGCTGTTGAAAAACTTGAAGATAGATTACTTGATGCTAAGTAATCTATCTTAAATACATGAGAGATTCCCTGTCTTGCACGGAATGACGAGGTGTGTTGTCATACTGAACTTTGTGTCGTCATACTGAACTTGATTCAGTATCTTTTCTTAGATTCCCTGTCTTGCACGGAATGACGAGGTGGTATTGTCATACTGAACTTGATTCAGTATCTTTCTTTATGACTATCCTAACTTTATCTTAAATTCTTTTTGGACTCTATCATAAACTGCTTGAAATACATTATCCCAAACTCTATCTGTTTTTTGTCTAATTAGCTTCATATTGGTTGGGTACATATATGATTTTTCACCTTTGTTTGTCCATCTCCAATCTGGGTATTTTTGGAGTAATGTCCAAGTCTTGACACCCATAGCACCACAAAGATGTGCTACACTTGTATCAGATGTGATAACCAAATCTAGCTCTTTTACCAAAGATGCTGTTTTGGCAAAATTTGTAAGCTGGTCGCTTAAATCTATGATTTTACCGCTATAGTCATACTTTTGTATATCTTCTTTGCCATCACCAACTTGGAGTGAATAAATATTTACTTTGTCGCTGTTGATTAGTGGTTCAAAGTATTTCAAATCAAATACTTTTCCATCATAGCTCTCACCTGTCACACTAGCACTCCAGCAAATCCCAATATTTGGCTTTTTGTCTTCTTTATTGATATGAAATTTGTTCTTATCATTTGCAAATAAGTATGGTTTGGAATAAAAATCTTCTTCTTTTGTACACTCACAAATATATGCAATACTCATAATAGGAAGGTGATAGTCAAATGTCGGGGTTTCAGCACTTCTATAATACACTTCATCGATACCACAAGAGCCATCAAAAAGCTCTACAAGCTCATCTCTAGCTTTGAAAACCACTCTACAACCAAACTTTTCTTTGAGTTTTGGGATAAATCTAGCAAACATAATACTATCACCAAAGCCTTGTTCGCTATGGATTAATACTGTTTTATCTTTTGCATTTGTATCTTTCAAAAGCATAGGTTTAGAAAAAATCTCTTTGTACTTGATGATGTGAGGTATCATTTCATCTTTTTTAAATCTCCACTCATATTCTTTTAAACCCTCTTCAAATTTACAGATACTAAGTAATGATGTAGATAAATCAAAATGTGCATTTACGAACTTTGAATCAAGTTCTATTGCTTTTTTGTAATTTTCTATAGCTTTGGTAGTAAGCCCTTGGTTTTTGAGTACACTTCCTAAATTTGCATAAGCATTTGAGCCTTTTGGATCTAGCTCTATTGATTTTTCATGTAGTTTTTGAGCTTTTTTATAGTCATACAGCTTACTATATACATTTCCAAGGTTTGTATATGCCCCTGCACTTTTTGGGAGTTTTTCTATTGCATTTTCTAAAGCTTTTATAGACTCATCATATCTTTTTTGGCGATTCAGTGAAGCACCAAGATTGCTATATACTTCGTGATAGTTCGGGTCTATTGTAAGAGCTATATCAAACATTTCACTTGATTCTTTATATCTTTTTTGTTTATAAAGAATAACTGCTATATTGTTTACTGCTTTTGCAAATTTTGGATTTACTTTGACTGCATTTTTGTAAGCTGTGATTGCATTTTCATTCTGTCCTAATATTTCATACATCATACCAATGCTATTGTGTAAGTTACAGTCTTTTGGGTTTTGTCTAACCCCCATTATAAAGACTTGTAAAGCTTCTTTGTTTTTACCAAGATTTTTGAGTAAATTACCAAAATTATGATATGTAGGGATAAATTGAGGCTCGACTTTGAGTGCTTCTTGATAGCTATTTACAGCATTTTGCCATTGTTTTGTAAAAGTAAAGATTGCACCAAGATTACAAAGCACTTGCCCACTTGCATATCCAGACTTTACCATATCAAGAAGTGTTGATATGGCTGTTTTGTAATCTTTGTTTTTATATGCTTTTTCTGATATTGTTAAAAGTTCTTCTTTTTTGCTCATATATATCCTTATACTACTTGGAGTGTGAAGTTCGAAGTATTGTCATTATTTGTATCAAATAAATATGTACCAGTTGCAATATCTGTAATATTTGTATTACTCCAACTTGAACCACCATCATTTGACCATCTATAATCTGCATTGTTTGTAGTAATATTAAGCGTATCATCACCACTTCCAGAAATATTAAATATTCCACTAGCACCAAGCCAATCATTGATTCGCTCAGAATCAAGTGTTATAGAATTGCTACTACCAGTAAAATCCAAAGCTTCTATATTTGACAAGTTGGCAAAAGATGTATCACCTACAGTTTGACTATTTCCACTTAGCATAACAGTGTCATTTCCACTTCCCCCATCTATATCAAATCTTGATATATTACTAAAATCAAGAGTGAAGCTATCATTGTCATTTCCACCACTTACTGCTATAACATCACTTCCACTACTATTTGGAGTAAGTGTGACATTATCTGCATTACCTGAGAGGTTTACATTTTCTAAGTCTGTTATATTTGAAAAATCTAATGTTCCACTTACACTGTCACTAAATGTTATATCATCACTATTACTTGTACCAAAGTTTAGATTACCAAATTTTGACTTCCAAGTGTTAAAACTAGATATATCTGTAAATGAAATATCATCGTCATTGTTTGCAAAATTTAAAGTAGTTATTTCACCACTATCAATCTCATCAAAGTTACTAGTATTAAAACTACCTGAAGTTGATAGATTTACTGTTTTATTGGTTAAATTACTAAAGCCAGTTTCACCGTAAAGTGTATTTACTTCTGCTAATGTACCATTGATATTTATTACATTTGTAGCATTAATTGTACCTGTCGTATAAGTATTTAATGTCGATAAATCATCTGCATTCATTGTCGTATCACTGATAGTTACTGCTTCATTACCAAGACCTGTTATTGTTCCTGCATTTCCAGCTGTATACAATGTATTCAAATCAGCATAAGTATCAGTTATGGTAGTAACACTTGAAGCATTTACCGCTACACTTGTTTTTCCATCTAATGCTATCAAATCATCTACTGAAGCTAGTGTTGTATCAGTAAGTGTCAAAGTCAAGGCATTTACTTGTCCTCCACCATCTACCAATGTGCTATTCAAGCTACTTGCAGTATCTACTGTTACTGTAGCTGTCACAACTCCACTTGTGGTATTTACTATTGTATTTGCATCACTCGCACTTATTGCACCACCTGTAATACTTATAGTCTCATTACCATCTAACAATGAAATAGCATCTGTTATAACTGTTGTTAAACTAGCTGTATTATAGGCTTCTGTGATACCAGTAATTGATGTTCTTGTAAAGTTATCTACTTTTGCACTAAGTGCAACTAAATCACTTGCATCTACAGTTGTATCATTTGTTGTAAATGTTATTACATCATCTGCATTTACATTTGTTATTGCATTAAGTGTTGTTGTTACTGCTCCTGTTGTAATAGTAGCTGTCACTGCCCCTGTTGTTGCAATTGCTATTGTATTAAGGTTTGCAGCAGATATTGCACCACCAGTTATTGTAACTGTTTCAGTATTTCCAGTGATATTTAGTGCATTAACAACCTCAGTTGCTACACTTGCTGTATTATATGCTTCTGTGATATTTGTAATTGAATCCACTCCAAAAGTATCAACTTTTGCTGATAAATCGACCAAATCACTTGCATCTACAGTTGTATCATTTGTAGTGAATGTTATTACATCATCTGTATTTACATTTGTTATTGCATTAAGCGTTGTTGTTACTGCTCCAGTTGTTATAGTCGCTGTCAATACTCCACTTATCGCTCCAGCTACTGCATTTGCTTCCAATGCACTTATATTTGTGTCTGTAATAGTAATATTTCCTGCACCACTTAATACACTTGTTTTACCTGATAGTTTATCATAGTAGT
>JALNYH010000001.1 GCA_023229945.1 Arcobacteraceae bacterium
AGAGTGAGAGAGTGAGAGAGTGAGAGAGTGAGAGAGTGAGAGAGTGAGAGAGTGAGAGAGTGAGAGAGTGAGAGAGTGAGAGAGTGAGAGAGTGAGAGACGAATAATTTTCTTGCTTAGTTTCTCAGTTACTTAGTTACTTAGTTTCTTCTTATCTTAAATAAAGGAAAAAAAATGGCTATTACAAAGTTTAAAGGTGAAGTTGTTGATTTGATTGGCGATGAGGTAAAAGTAGGGGATATGGCTCCTGTGGTTACTCTTGTGGATACAAAGCTAAATGATGTTGAAATTGGTGGCAAAAATGATAAGATACAGCTTATTGTATCTGTACCATCTTTGGAAACCAAAGTTTGTGCAGCAGAGACTAGAAAGTTTAACCAAGAAGTTGCATCTTTAGATATAGTAGATACTTTTGTAATCAGTATGGACTTACCTTTTGCAAGTGAAAGATTTTGTTCTACTGAAGGTATAGATAATATTACAGTAGCTAGTGATTATGTAGACAAAGATTTTGCTATAAGTTATGGTGTACTTATGGGTGACAATAAACTAAAAGGGCTTTGTGCAAGAGCCGTTTTTGTAGTAGATAGAAGTGGAAAAATAGTATATAAAGAGATAGTTAATGAGGTAACTGCTGAACCAAATTATTCTGAAGTACTTGAAGCTATAAAATCAGCAAGATAGAAATTTGACAATCTTTATTTTTAAAGCAGGGTACGAGTTGCCCTGCTTTTTTAATTTGATTTAGTAGGGGAAAACAATGTTAAATGATAGAATTTTTATAAATATAGCAAAAGAAATTGCAAGTGCTAGTAAGTGTGTATCAAAACAAGTAGGGGCTGTAATAGTAAAAGATGGGAGAATTCTTTCTACTGGATACAATGGTACGCCAGCTGGGTATAAAAACTGTTGTGACCATTGGGATGGTAAATATACATCAGACCACCATCTTTGGTCAAAAACCTATGAGATACATGCGGAAATGAATGCTATTATATGGGCGGCAAGAAAAGGTATATCAATAGAAGGTGCTACAATATATGTGACGCTTGAACCTTGTGCGGATTGTTCTAAAAATATCATTCAAAGTGGTATCAAAAGAATTGTATATGAAAAATATTATGAGCATAATGATTCTCCAATAATATCTCAGTTTCTAAAAGATAACGGTGTAATTATCGAACAAATCAAAGGCTAGATTTATATGTCTAGAGATATCATAAAAAGTATATTTGGTTCTAACAATTCACAACTTACGACAAACGACTCACGACTTAAGATTGACAATCATAAATTTTATACAAAAGCGATAAGAGAACACGGAGTTAGTGCCAAGGGTGTGAGATGGAACTCACAAGAGAGTCAATATATAAGATTTGAGGTTTTGACAGATTTTATAAAGAATGATATCAAAAGTTCTTCACTAATAGATGCTGGTTGTGGCATGGGCGAGTATTATAAATATCTTCAACAAGAGGCTTTGATTCCTTTTCGATATATAGGGTATGATTTACTTGATGATATGATAACTCTATCAAAAAAGAGGTTCTTTGATATTGAATTTAGCAAAAAAGATATATTAAATGATACTATTGAAGAGGTGGATTATTATATATGTAGTGGTGCCATGAATACTCTTAGTATATTTGAGACTTATTTGTTTATAAGAAGATGTTTTGACCATTCAAGAAAAGGATTTGCTTTCAACCTTTTGAAAGAAAAGTCATATAATGGATTAGAAGTTGATGATGTAAAAAAGTTTTGTTCAAGTTTTTGTGATAATATTGAGATAAAAGATAACTATCTTGAAAATGATATTTCCTTTTTATTAACAAAATTATGATAAAATATTCAACAATATTAAAAACAAGGTACAATTTATGAAAAAAATAGCGTTAATGATTTTTTTAGTTGTTTCAACTCTAAGTGCTGGACTGATAAATGGTGTAGCTGTTATTGTAAATGAACAAGCAATTACTTTAAATGAGCTACAAGATAAAATGGATAAATTGAAAGTATCAAAAGAGATAGCGATAGGTCTTTTGGTTGAAGAAAAGCTTTATGAAAAAGAATTGCAAAAATTAGCGATTAGTGTAAGTACTTTTGAAGTAGAAGATCATATAAAACAAATTGCGGCAGCAAATAATATGGATTTGGAAACATTTAAAAAGGCTGTTGTTGGTCAATATGGCTCATATGAAGCATATACACAAGATGTAAAAAAGAATATATTACATTCTAAACTGGTATCAAAAGTAGCAAGAGGCAATCTAACAATAGCTACAGATGAAGATATCAAACTTCATTATGAAAAAAATATTTATAAATTTAGTATTCCACAAAGTATAGATGTTGTTGAGTATTTCTCAACTAAGCAAAATATTATTGCACAATCTTTGAATATTATATCTTCATCAAAAGATGTAACATCAAAAAATGTGACATTACAAATGGCTACTATTAATCCAGAGCTTAGATATATGTTATTTAATCTAAAAGAGGGTGAAGTTAGCTCTATTTTAAATGCTAATAATGGATTTGTAAGACTTCAAGTTTTGAGAAAGAACAATATTGAAGTATTGCCTATGGAAACTGTAAAAGATGCAATTTTCCAAGAAATTATGACTCAAAGAGAGCAAAGTTATTTAAAAGAATATTTCGATAAATTAAAAATTTCAGCAGATATTGTTGTGTTAAGATAAAGGAAGAGAATGTTTGAAGTAGTAATAGGTTTAGAAGTTCACGCACAATTAAATACAAATACAAAGCTTTTTTGTGGATGTGCCACAAGTTTTGGTGAAGCACCAAATACAAATATTTGTCCTACTTGTATAGGTCTTCCAGGTGCATTACCAGTACTAAATAAAGAAGCAGTACACAAGGCTATAATGTTTGGTAAAGCTGTAAATGCAAAAATCAACCAAACATCAATCTTTAATAGAAAAAACTATTTTTATCCAGATTTACCAAGTGGATACCAAATATCTCAATTTGAGATTCCAATAGTAGGTGAGGGTGAGCTATATATAGATTTTGAAGATGGAAGTACTAAGAAAATCGGTATCACAAGAGCTCACTTAGAAAATGATGCGGGTAAAAATATCCATCATGGTAGCGTATCTCATGTGGATTTGAACCGTGCGGGGACTCCTTTGCTTGAAATAGTAAGTGAACCTGATATGAGAAATGCTGATGAAGCTGTAAGATACTTGAAAAAACTACACTCTATAGTAAGATACCTTGGTATTAGTGATGCTAATATGCAAGAAGGTAGTTTTAGATGTGATGTGAATGTATCTATTAGACCTAAAGGTGATACAAAGCTTTATACTAGATGTGAAATCAAAAATATGAACTCATTTAGATTTATAGCTCGTGCTATAGAATATGAAGTAAATAGACAAATAGAAGCGTGGGAAGATGGCGTATATGATAAAGTGATAGTTCAAGAAACAAGACTTTTTGATGTAAATAGTGGTGAGACTAGAAGTATGAGAGGCAAAGAAGATAGTGCTGATTATAGATATTTCCCAGACCCAGATCTTCGTCCTGTAGTAGTAAGTGATGAGATGCTAGCACTTTATTCAAATATTCCAGAGCTTCCTGATGAAAAGAAAAATAGATTTGTAAGTGAATTTGGTATAAAAGAATATGATGCAGCGGTTTTGACATCAACGCTTGAAATGGCACTATTTTTTGAAGAAATGATGAAAGAGGGCATTAGTGGCAAAAATGCAGTGACTTGGCTAACAGTTGAGCTTCAAGGAAGACTAAAAGAGGGTGCTACGATAGAAAGCTGTGGTATAAGTGCAAAAAAACTTGCATTAATAGTCAAAAGAATAGAAGACTCTACAATAAGTGGTAAAGCAGCCAAAGAAGTATTAGATGAGTTATTGGCTAATGATGGCGAAATAGATGAAATCATAGAAAAACTAGGACTCAAACAAGTTAGTGATGATGGAGCAATTATCGCTATTATTGATGAAGTATTAAGTGCAAATCCTGAGAAAATAGCTGAATACAAAAGTGGTAAAGATAAGATGTTTGGATTCTTTGTAGGGCAAGTTATGAAGTTAAGCAAAGGTAGTGCAAACCCAAATAAAGTAAATGATTTACTCAAAGAGAAACTTAGCTAATATGGGCAAACTAGCAGTTATTGGGGCAGGTAAGTGGGGGAAAGCTTTATTTGATGCTTTTTCTTCAAAATCTGATAATATCTTAATAACATCAAGAACTCCTAGAGATATAAAGGGTTTTGTATCTCTTGAAGAGGCTTTGAAGTGTGAATATCTTGTTATTTCTATCTCAACTCAAGAAATATCATCTTGGTTGGAAGCTAATTATATAAACTATGGGCAAAAAGTTCTAGTTGCTAGTAAAGGGATAGAAGCAAATAGTGGTAGATTTTTGAATGAGATATATGGTAAATATATTGACCAAAATAATATTGGATTTATCTCAGGACCTTCATTTGCTAGTGAGGTATCTCTAGGACTTCCAACAGCTCTTGTGATAAACTCCTCTTCAAAAGAATTTTACGAAGAGTTCGCCCCTTTTTTCCCAAATTTCATCAAGACATATTATAGCGATGATGTAATAGGCTCTGAAATAGCAGGAGCATATAAAAATGTACTTGCAATTGCAAGTGGGATATGTGATGGATTGAAGCTTGGTAATAATGCAAGAGCTAGCTTGATTTCTCGTGGGCTTGTGGAAATGCACAGATTTGGTGAGTATTTTGGTGCAAAAGATGATACATTTTTCGGGCTAAGTGGTGCAGGGGATTTGTTCCTTAGTGCAAGTAGTACTATGAGTAGAAACTACAGAGTAGGGCTTGGACTTGCAGGTGGCAAAAATATAGAGGTAATAGTACAAGAGCTTGGTGAAGTAGCAGAGGGTGTCAAAACAGCCGAAGCGATATACAAAATATCAAGTGAAAAAAATATCTATACCCCGATAGCAAATGAAGTCAAATTTATAATAGAGGGCAAGAATCCTAAGCAGAGTCTTAAAGACCTACTAAGTAGGTAAAATCTAATATCTAAAATCTAAAAAGTAAGATTTGGTTTATTGATGGTCTAAGTTTGATTTTAGCTTAGTACCTCAGCGTCTCAGTACTCAGTACCTTAAGGGAGAAAAAATGATACAATTTTTAAAAGAAGCAAAAGCTACAAGTTCTGTTTTAGCAACACTAAGTGGTGAAGTTAAATCAAAAGTTTTAAATGATATGGCAGATGCTTTGATGGCTCATTGTGATTATATCGTTTCAAAAAATAATACTGATATGTCAGCAGGAAAGCTAGGCAATCTAAGCTCATCTATGCTTGATAGGCTCTTTTTAAACGGAGATAGGGTCAAAGCTATGGCGGAGTCTATTCGTGACATAGCAAAGCTTAGAGAGCCTGTAGGAAGGGTTATTGATGGATGGGTGACAGAAAATGGTCTTAATATCCAAAAAGTAAGCGTTCCAATAGGTGTAATTGCTATTATTTATGAAAGCCGTCCAAATGTTACTAGCGATACAGCAGCACTTTGTTTTAAAAGTGGAAATGTATGTGTACTAAAAGGTGGGAAAGAAGCAGAACACTCAAATCATGCAATAGCAAAAGTGTTGCAAGAAGTGCTAGCAAAAAACCATCTTCCAGCTCAAGCAATATCTCTAATTCCTGATAGTTCAAGAGAGGGTGTTAAAGAGCTTATCCGACAAGATAAATATGTGGATTTGGTGATACCAAGAGGTGGAGAGGGGCTTATAAGGTTTGTAAACGAAAACTCTACAGTTCCTGTGGTAAAGCATGATAAAGGGCTTTGTCATACATATATTGATGCAAATGCAAATGCAAAGATGGCTATCGAAATATCTATCAATGCAAAATGCCAACGCCCAGGGGTTTGTAACTCTATGGAAACATTGCTAGTACACAAACAAATAGCACCTTTTATATTACCAGCTCTTTATGAAGCATTTATGGAAAACCAAACAGAGCTTCGAGGGTGTGACTGGACAAGAAAAGTCATCCCTATATCATGTGCTACAGAAGAAGACTACGATACAGAATATCTTGCAAATATATTATCTATCAAAGTAGTACAAGATATTAAAGAAGCGGTATCTCATATTGCAAAATTCGGAAGCGGACATAGTGATGCAATAATCAGTGAAGATTACCGCTCCATAGAGTACTTCTTAAACAATGTAGATAGTGCTTGTGTATATGCAAATGCAAGTACAAGATTTACAGATGGTGGATGTTTTGGATTTGGGGCTGAAGTGGGTATAAGTACAAACAAACTACATTCTCGTGGACCTATGGGGATAAATGACCTTACTACTTATAAATATAAGGTTTACGGAAACGGGCAAATCCGCTAAAATATATTGGTTTACCAACTTTAGCTAGTATAAAAAATATGAGACACAATAGATTTGAAACAAAAAACATCATCCAAACCACTATCATAAATACCCCTCTTGGGGATATGGTAGCAGGAGCGGTAAAAGAGGGGATATGTATGCTAGCATTTATCCATCCTCTACACATAGATGCTCACCTCACAAAACTAAAAGGTGTATTTGATGCAGAAGTGATAGCAGGTGAAAACCAATATTTTGTGACTCTAAGAGAGCAACTAAAAGAGTATTTTGAGGGCAAAAGAGAGATTTTTACATTACCCCTTAAGCTAGTAGGCACCCCTTTCCAAGTATCTGTTTGGAAAGAACTACTAAAAATCCCCTACGGACAAACAATAAGCTACAAAACCCAAGCAATAGCCATAAATATGCCCAAATCCTACAGAGCCGTAGCAAATGCAAACGGTCAAAATATGATAGATATTCTAGTCCCTTGCCATAGAGTAATAGGGCATGATGGCAAACTAAACGGCTATGGGGCAGGGATAGAGATGAAAGAGTTTTTATTGAGGCTTGAAGGGGCGATTTGATATTAATATCTAACTAGATACCTTTTGCGTTCCTTAAGTCTTACTCACGATGAGAGTAACCCTCATAACGACACGAATATCGTCACTCCGAACTTGATTCGGAGTCTATTTGGATATTACTTGCAGTATCACTAAAGCGATTTTATTATGGAACACTGACTTTAGTTGGTATAATTTAAGACAAGCTATACTCTAATGAGATGCATTCTTTTTGCGAAAGCTATATCAATAAATTTAGATTTATAATGAAAAATATGCTATTTTTAATACATATTGGTTTTTTATTTTTCAGGTTATTTTGTATATAATAATTGTTAATAAATATTTATTATATAAAAGACAAAGCAATATTTAACAGATTATTGGAGAGATAAACAAGTGTTCATCCGACTTCAATAGATATTCTTCATCCTAAAAAAAGTTAATTAGTTAGATTTCTAAGTTCTTAAACCAAATGTTATATCTAAGATTCAATATTTTTGAGTTTTAGATATACCTTTTGAGAATCAATAAGGTAAATTATATTTGGAGTATCAAATGAAAAAATTATTGTTGTTAATGTTGTTAGTACATAATATATATGCACTAGATTCTTTAAGTTCAATTCCCGATGATCAAAAAAAAGTTCTAGCAAGAGTAATTGAAGTTCTTGAATTACCATCAAATAAAAATATGAAACAAGTTGTTTTTGATAAACTTGGTGATTTTTTTACAAAAAATTGGTCTGCTCATTGGACTACTAATACAACAGGAGTTGATACAAAGATTAAAAATAGTAATGCTCAAATTTGTGATGTTACAATTTATAATGACAATAGAGTTGTAAATTGTACTTTTGTTCATTTCAAAAAAGAAAAACAATTATTTGTTACATTAAAACAATATATTGAAGCAGAATCATCTTCTGTACTTACATTATATAATGAATTAAAGAAAGATTCAAAATATAGTATTGAAAATGAAACAGAAAATTACGCATACTTTAATGAAAAAGGATACATGAGCTATACAACATATCATGTAAAATCTCCAGTTGGTATGGTTGTTTATGAAAGCTCTTATTTTTTAGATGTTGAATAGTTAAAAGATATAACAAGTACTTAGAGGGAAATATTTGATTCTATGGCTCAAATATTTCTCAATTTAGTTGATGAAGAATCATTACTCTAGCGAATCAAACTAAACATTACAATATTCACATAGAAGGCTTAGTTTATACCTCTAACAAAAAAGATTTTATAAAAGACAGTTATTCCTACCTCAACATATAATATCCCAAATACATATTATTTTATTATTTTATCAGGTTTTATTGTATATAATACATACTTTAGTAGATAGTTATTCTACAAAGATAGTACATGATAAATACTAGGAAAGTTAAATGAAAATAGAATCAATAGCAGCAAAAGTAAATATACAATCAAATACAAACAATACTACAACACAATCCAATTCACAATTTAGTAGTCTTTTAAATACTCAAATATCATCTATAGTGGTAAAGGATAGATTGCCAGATAATGCTAAAGAACAAATAAGACAAGAATGGATAAGTAGTTTAACAGATGAAAGATTTGATGAGCTATTAGACATATTAGATTTAAATCACTTATCTATCGAAGAGAAAAAACTATATAAATCTATAATAGAAGATAGATTTGTTACAGATGAAGAGGTGAAAAACTTGTCTTACGAGCAAATAGGAACTTTGGGCAAGTTTATGCATCATAAAAATGGTGAAAATAGTTATGTTGAAGAAACACTTATAAATATGGATCCAGTAGCTGGTCATTTATTAAGTACTCCTATTATAAGTGATAATGAAAACTTTAATAAAGCTATATTTGAGATGGCAAAAACTATGTCAAAGGATGAAAGAGGGTTGACATTTTTTATGCATGAGATTACAGGTGTCCATGGTGGTAGTCTTGTATCTTATCCAGAGCTACAGTCAAGACATTATGATAGTGAAAATATAGCAGATGAACTACAAAATATTATATCAAAGTATAAAAATATATCACTTGATTCTGAAGATGTAGGAGTCTTAGAATACTCACAAAATATGGAAAATTTATTTATAGATTTACTAAATCGATTTAATGAATTGTCAGAAAACAATGTAAAAAAGATTGAAAAACGAAATGAACCTATAGATTTTGATATACATCAAAGATTATTGGAAGACTTATTATCTATTATTCAAACAGGTTTAACAGTATCTGAGGTTGAAGAATTGGAAGAATTAATAAAAGAGATAAATAAACTTATTGATGATTCAAAAGAAAGAAATGTATCTGAAAATGAAATAAAAGATATGATTGAAAAGCTTGAACAGAAGATAAATGAGCTACAAAAAAGAATGGGTATGGATCCTATAATAAAAGAAAATAAAGATACCGAACACCAAGACTCAGATATGCAATTAACACAAGCTATGAAAGAACTTAAATCTATAGTTCGAAGTTTAGTAGATGTATTTACAAAGATAAAAGATGAAAGTAACTATTATCCATCAACTCAAGATGAAATGGAATTAAGGAAACAACTTAAACAACTAGAAAAATAGAAAAAGGTTCGATATAAGATATTTATTTCTCACTTAATATATAATATTTATAGAATAAATAGTTAGATTCAAAAAGAAAGAGGTTTTTATATCACCCAACACAACAGATTGTTGAGTGATATTTCAATAGGTTTAGCTAAATTTATTCTCTATGGCAGAGTAGATTCTTTTTAGCACTTCATTTTTCCCAAGTATTGCCATAATATCATATACAGAAGGGGCTTGTGTGCTTCCAGTAAGGGCTAGTCTTATTGGTTGGAATAGTTGAGGCATTTTGAGGCTGTAGTCTTGGATAAATGGCTTTGTGATAGATTCATAATCACATGCAAGATGTAGTTCACCTTCATAATCCATAATCATTTTTGCATAAATCTCAAGTATTTTTAGCATATCGTCATTAATAAACTTCTTTACACCAGCTTCATCATAGTTTGATGGAGTTTGGATTATAAGCTCTATAGAGTTCTTTAGCTCTATCATAGTTCCAGCTCTTTCTTTGCAAAGGTCTAGTAGCATTTCTACTTTATCATGACCGTGTATTTCACAATCATAAAAGTTGAGCATCTTAGCCAATTCAAGATTTGGAGTACTTTTGATATAGTGAGCATTTAGCCACAAAAGTTTTTCCGCATTGTAGCAAGACGAAGATTTGTTGATATTATTAGGGTCAAAAAGTGTAAGCATTTCTTCCATACTAAATATCTCTTGATCCCCATGACTCCATCCAAGTCTTACAAGGAAATTCAAAAGTGCTTCAGGTAAATATCCTAAGTTTTTGTATTCCATTACATCTGTCGCACCATCTCTTTTTGAGAGCTTTTTCCCTTCTGGGTTGTTTATCATTGGGATATGATAAAATTTTGGTACATTAAATCCAAGAGCCTCATAGATTACGATTTGTTTTGCAGTATTTGTAAGGTGGTCATCACCTCTTAATACTTCTGTAATCCCCATCAAATGATCATCAATAACAACAACAAAGTTGTATATAGGAGTACCATCACTTCTTGCAATGATAAAGTCATCTACTTGGTCACAGCTAAATACCATATCAGATTTGACACCATCAATAAAACAAATCTCACCCTCTTGAGGAGCTTTTATTCTGATAACTGGAGCTATTCCCTCTGGTGGCGTTCCTTTGAAATCTCTATATCTTCCATCATATCTAGGAGTAAGTCCCGATGCTGTTTGAGATTCTCTTAATGCGTCTAGCTCATCTTTGCTCATATAACAATAATATGCTTTGTCTTCATCAAGAAGTTTTTGGATATAACCTTTGTAGATATCCATTCTTTTTGATTGGTATTCTACTTTATCATCATATTCTAGTCCAACCCACTCAAATGCTTGAAGTATTGCTTTTAGTGCGTCTTCAGAGTTTCTTGCCATATCAGTATCTTCAATTCTAAGTCTAAACTTTCCGCCAGTTTTTCTAGCCCAAAGATAGTTGTATAGTGCAGTTCTTAGCCCACCTATATGAAGATATCCTGTTGGGCTTGGTGCAAATCTAGTAATTGCCATTAATTTTTCTCCTAAAAAGTTTTATTTATATCTATCATTATCTTGTGAATCATCTTTATTATACATAAAAAATCCTACTGCTGAAACAACAACAACCCCAATTAAAAATACTATTAAAAATATATCAACAAAATCCATCTTTATCCCCTTTTTCTTTTAATTGCCCACAAGCAGCTGAGATGTCTAGCCCTTTTGACTCTCTAATGGTGCATAAAAGCCCTTTAGAAATTAGGTATTCTTGGAATTTTACCATATTATCCTTAGAGGGTCTTTGATATGGAGAATTAGGGTAGGGATTAAAGTAAATAAGATTTACTTTGGCTTTGATTCCATTTAGTAGTTTTACTAGTTTTTTTGCACTTATCAAATCATCATTTTTATCTTTGATGACAAGATACTCAAACATCACTTTTTTCCTTGCATCAACTGGAAAGTTTCTTACAGCATCAATAATTGACTTAATATTATATGCTTTGTTCATAGGGATAAGTTCAGTCCTTAGCTCATCATCTACAGCATGAAGTGAAATAGCAAGTTGTATTCCTAAGTCTTCTTTTCCAAGCTTTTCTATTTTTGAGCTTATACCACTTGTAGAGATAGTTTGTCTTTTTGTACTTATTGCTAGACCATCTAGCTCTGATATTATCTTGATAGCTTTGATAAGATTGTCAAAGTTATCAAGTGGCTCTCCCATTCCCATATATACTATATTTACGGCTTTGTTTTCTTCTATATTGTTTAGTTTTTTGAGCATCAATACTTGATATACAATCTCACCTACGCTAAGGTTTCTTACAAATCCTCCTTTTGCAGTCAAACAAAAACTACATCCTACTTTACATCCCACTTGAGTAGAAATACAAAAAGTATATTTCTCACCTTTTATGATATGTGCTTCATCATCATATTGTTTTTCTTTCATCAAAAGAAATACAGATTCTACACTATGCCCATCAGCAAACTCAAAAAGGTATTTGATACTTCCATCTACACTTGTCTCTGATGCTTTTATCTTTGCAAGGTCAAGTGTATAGTTTTCTTTCAAAGTGTTTATCATATCTTTTGGTAGATTTTTCATCAGTTCAAAATCTTGAATATATTTTTTGTATACCCAATTATATATTTGCTTAGCTCTAAATGATGGTGTTATGATACTCTTTAATTCATCAAGAGTATAATCATATAGAGTTTTTAAACTTTCTTGCATTTATTTCCTTTTTTAAGAAGCTACTTAGTGACTAAGAAACTGAGTGAGTAAAATCGACTCGTTACAATTCAAAATTCAAAATTAAAAATTTACATTGTTCCACATGGAACAATTAATTTCTTTTTTTCCAAATATACTACAAGTTTATCCATAGCTTCACTATGATTTGCTATGAAATCTTTGTGTGCTGATTGGTCACAATAGTTTGTCACAATAAAGATTCCCATACATGGTATATCAAATTCTTTAGCAACTTGTAATACAGAATAAAACTCCATATTCTCGATATCTATGCCATTTTTGGTAAAGTTCTTACAAAGTTCTTGATTTGTTGATATATAGTTTGATGAATTAACTATAACATTTGAATTTACCTTTATATTGTCAACTCTTAGTACATTATCAAGTGGTGTATATGAGAAATTTTGCCAAAGGCTTAGTTCAATATTAGATGCAGTTACAGACTCAACAATATCAAATATCTTATAATTTCCATAGCTTCCAGCACTTCCAACAAAAACCAAAAAATCTGGTTTGTCAAATAATGCAATTCTTGTAAGGTTTATAGCACTTTCTATTAATCCTACACCAATAGGAGTAGCAAATGGAAATGTCTCTTGTTTACCAGCACTTATTATCATATAATAGTCCTACAATCTTACTGGGATATTGTTTTGAGATAGGTATCTTTTGAGTTCCATAATATCTATTTCTTTAAAGTGAAAAATAGAAGCAGCAAGTGCAGCTTCAGCTCCACATAAAAAAGCATCTTTGATATGCTCCATAGTTCCAGCTCCTCCACTTGCTATAACTGGGATGTCTATTAGTTTTGATATTTGACTTGTGATATTTAGCTCAAATCCAGCTTTTGTACCATCGGCGTCCATAGAAGTAAGTAGTATTTCACCAGCTCCTCTATCATAAGCTTCTTTTGCCCACACAAGAGCATCAAGACCAGTATCTTGTCTCCCCCCATTTATAAAAACATTGTATTTGTTTGGGGCTACTTTTTTTACATCTATTGCTACAACTATACATTGACTACCAAATCTTTTTGCACCTTCATTTATAAAATTAGGGTTTTTGATAGCAGAAGAATTGATACTTATTTTGTCACATCCTACATTTAATAGTTTGTAAATGTCTTCCAAAGTTCTTATGCCACCACCAACAGTTAGAGGAATAAATACCTCTTTTGCAACCTCTTTTACAACATCTACTATAGTGTCACGGTTTTCGTGACTTGCAGTAATATCTAAAAAAGTGATTTCATCAGCACCTTCTTCGTTGTATCTTTTTGCTACTTCTACAGGATTACCTGCATCTATGAGTCCAACAAAATTGACACCTTTTACTACTCTTCCGTCTTTGACATCAAGGCAAGGTATAATTCTTTTTGCAAAATATGACATTTCAAAAACCTTTTGTAATTAGTTATTGGTATATTAGTTATTGGTAATTAGTTAAGACAATAACTCTTATCATCCCAATACACCAATTACTAATATACTAATTACCGATATTCTATTTATAAATTTTATCTAAAACTAAGTTAAAAACAGCTATAATCTCCTTCAATGGAAAAAGTTATTGCAAAAAAGAAGTTTGGTCAGAATTTCTTAAAAGATAGAAGCGTACTACAGAAGATCGTCGAAGCGATGCCCAAGAATGATAATATCATTGTAGAGATTGGGCCTGGCTTAGGTGATTTGACTAGTGAATTAGTCAAGTACAAAGAGGTTATTGCGTATGAAGTTGATGACGACTTGATAGGTATATTACAAAAAAAGTTTGATAAAGAATTGAGTTCACAAAAACTAAGACTGATCCACACTGATGTTTTAGAAAGTTGGGAAAGAACTTCAACTCTTTATGGTCAAGGTAAATATGATTTAATTGCAAATTTACCTTATTATATCGCGACAAATATAATTCTAAAAGCGTTTGATGATGCTAACTGTGAAAATATTATTGTTATGGTTCAAAAAGAAGTGGGTGATAAGTTTGTAGCACACTCTGGGGATAAAGAATTCTCAGCTCTTGGTGTTTTGACTTCTACAGTATCTACAATAGCAAAAACTATTGTTGTAGTACCACCATCTTCTTTTGAGCCATCTCCAAAAGTTGATTCGGCAGTTATATATATTAAGAAGAATCTTGATGTTACTTTGGAAAAAGAGTTTAAAAACTTTTTGAAAGTAGCATTTTGTGCCCCTAGAAAAAAGCTTTCAAAGAACTTGACAGCAACGCTTTCTAAAGAAGAGATATCAAGTGCTTATAAAGAACTTGATATTAAAGATGATATACGACCACATGAACTTGAACCCTCTTTGTATCGCCAAATATATAATAAGGTGATAATAAATGGAAGAAATCAAAGAAACTGCTGTACAGAGTACTAATACACAATCTAATGATACAAATCAAGATAATGAAGTAGCTAATAAAAATAATGAAGTAACAAATCAAGAAGAAAAACCAAAACAATCAAAGTTTAAAAATCCTAATTTTAAAAGACAAAAAACTACATTTGTAAGAGATAAAGTTAATTGTTCACTTGTGTGTGAAGAGGGTACTTGGTGTGGTGATTTCAAAAAATCATTTGACTTAAATGAAAAATCTCATAGAAATAGACTAAATCCACATTTTAAATTAAACCTATCAACTAATGCAAAAGTAAGAATTACTCCACTAGGTGGACTTGGTGAAATTGGTGGGAATATGATGATTATAGAGACTGAAAAGTCTGCTATTATTGTAGATGTTGGTATGAGTTTCCCTGATGAAAATATGCATGGTGTTGATATATTGATACCAGATTTTACATATTTAAGAGAAATAAGAAAAAAAGTTGCTGGTATAGTTTTGACTCATGGTCATGAAGACCATATCGGAGCAATGCCTTATCTTTTCAAAGAGATGCAATTTCCAGTATATGGAACACCTCTACCATTAGAGATGATTGGTTCAAAATTTGATGAGCATAAGCTAAGACAACATAGAAGTTTTTTCCGTGCTGTAACAAAAAGAGTACCTGTAAAAATAGGTGATTTTGAAATAGAGTGGATGCATATTACTCACTCAATTATAGATTCATCAGCACTTGCTATCAAAACAGAAGCTGGTACTATAATCCATACAGGTGACTTTAAGATTGACCATACTCCAATAGATGGATATCCTACGGATTTAGGAAGACTAGCTCATTATGGTGAAGAGGGAGTATTGCTTCTTTTAAGTGACTCTACAAATTCTCACTCTCCTGGATTTACAAAAACTGAAAAAACTGTTGGACCAACTTTTGATAATATTTTTGCAAAAGCAAAAGGTAGAGTAATCATGTCAACATTTAGTTCAAATATCCACAGAGTTGCACAAGCAATAGAACATGGATTGAAATATGATAGAAAAATCTGTGTAATTGGAAGATCTATGGAAAAGAACTTAGAGCTTGCTATGAGTTTGGGATATATAAAATTCCCTAGAGATAAATTCGTAGATGCACATGAAGTAAATAAATACGAAGATAAAGAACTTCTTATAGTAACAACAGGAAGCCAAGGCGAGTCTATGAGTGCACTTTATAGAATGGCTATACACGAACACAGACATATCAAGATAAAAGAGGGTGATCAAATCATACTTTCTGCGAAAGCAATTCCAGGAAATGAAGGAAGTGTAAGTGAGATTATCAATCATCTTCTAAAAGCTGGAGCAAATGTAGCATATCAAGACTTTAGCGAAATTCATGTTAGTGGACATGCTGCTCAAGAAGAACAAAAACTAATGCTTAGACTTGTGAAACCAAAATTCTTTATGCCAATACATGGTGAGTATAATCATGTTATTAAACACAAACAAACTGGTATTGACTGTGGAGTATTAGAGAGAAATGTATATGTATTAAGTGATGGTGAGCAAGTAGAAGTAACACCAAAATATATCAAAAAAGTAAGAACAGTAAAAACTGGTAAAGTTTATGTTGATAATCAATTAAATCACAAAATTTCAGATGATATAGTTATGGATAGACAAACTATGGCAAATGAAGGTGTTATTATGATAGTAGCACAAATCAATGAAAATGATAGAGTAATAGTAGATAAACCAAGGGTCATGTCTTTTGGTTTGGTTTCAGATAAAGATGATAGAAAATTCTCTGATGAAATAGAAGAGTTGCTTACAACTTTCCTTTCAAATGTAAAACCTGGTATTTTACAAAACAATAGAGTATTAGAAGATGAGATTAGAAAAGTTGTAAGAAAACATTGTATAAGAAAATTTAAAAAATATCCAATGATTGTACCTACACTTTTTGTACAATAATATAGGTGATAGGTTGTATAGAGTAGATGGTAGAGAAGAAAGGATGAAAAATGAAGTTTTCTGATATTGCAAGAGAAGTTCTTGAGCTAGAGGCACAGCAGTTGGTTGAGGCTTCAAAAAGTATTGGTGAAGAGTTTGATAGAGCTATTGAGCTGATTTACAATACAAAGGGGAAGCTTATTATCACAGGTGTTGGTAAATCTGGGCTTGTTGGGGCGAAAATCGCAGCAACACTAGCAAGTACAGGGACTAGTTCTTTTTTTATCCATCCTACAGAAGCTATGCACGGTGATCTTGGAATGATAAGCAAGGGTGATTCTGTACTTGCTATTAGTTATAGTGGTGAGAGTGAAGAGCTGATTAATATATTGCCACACTTGAAAAGATTTGATATTCCATTGATTTCTATGGCAAAAGATGAGAATTCAAGTCTTGCAAAATATAGTGATGTTTTTTTGTCTATCAAGGTAGAAAAAGAAGCTTGTCCACTAAATGCTGCTCCTACAACATCTACAACACTAACAATGGCTTTGGGCGATGCGTTAGCTGTAGCTTTGATGAAGAAAAGAGACTTTAAAAAAGAAGATTTTGCATCATTTCATCCAGGAGGGGCTCTTGGTAAAAGGCTATTTATCAAGGTTGACAATATATTAAGAAGAGAAAATTTACCAATTGTTTCACGTGGAACATCTATAAAAGATGCTATAATAAAAATAAGTGAAGGTCGAATTGGTAATGTGATAATTATCGATGAAAATAGCAAAGTATTTGGAATATTAAGTGATGGTGATTTGAGAAGAGCGTTGATGAATGATGACTTTGATATAGAAAAAAGTGTTGATTCAATAGCGACAAGATCACCAAAGACAATAAAAAACACAAATCTACTAGCCGTTGAAGCATTAGAAATAATTGAAGAATATAAAATTCAGTTATTGCTAGTATTAGGAGATGATAACTCATTAGTTGGAGTTATTCATATACATGATTTAATAGAAGCTGGGATTAAAAATGAAAAATTATAAAGAAAGAAAAGCAGATTTTGAGAAACAAGAAGCTCAATATAAAAATTCTGTAGTAAAAACAAAACCAAAAAAAGAGTATGAGCCAAGAAAAGAAAGACCAACAGAGCCTGAAGTTGGAATGAGGCTAAATAAATTTATTTCTCACAATACCAATCATTCAAGAAGAGAAGCTGATAAATTGCTAGAAGAGGGTAAAGTAACTATTAATGGAAAAGTAGCAAAAGATTTTGCGGCACAAGTTACTAGTGAAGATAAAATAGCAATAGATGGAAAGCCGATTAAATTGCAAGATAACAAAATGTATACGGTGATTGTATACAATAAACCAAAAGGTGAGCTTGTAACAAAAAACGACCCACAAGGTAGAAAAACAATTTATCATTCATTAGGATCTAAATTTAAGCACTTCTTACCAATAGGAAGACTTGACTATGCAAGTGAGGGAGTTTTGCTCCTGAGTGACAATGTAGATGTGGTAAATGCACTAATGCACTCAAACCTTGAAAGAGTATATAAAATAAAAATTACAGGCTATGTAACAACTGCTATGATAAAAGCAATGGAACAAGGTATTGTAATGGACGATGCAAGTAAAGGGGCTCATAAAAATAGTGATATTACATCTATGACATTTGCACCATTTCTGGCATATCAAATACAAAAAAATGATAAAAGTTTCTCAAAGCTTAAAGTTGTAATTAGTGAAGGTAAAAATAGAGAGCTTAGAAGATTTTTTGGATATTTTGATAGTGATATCAAAGATTTAAAAAGAGTTGATTTTGGTGGAGTATCTCTAAACAATCTTCCAACTGGAAAAACTAGATATTTGACAAAAGAAGAATACAAAAATTTAAGAGTATTTCTAAAAGAAAATGAGAAGACTAGCAAACTTACTGAAGCCGAATAACTTAACTGAGTTTATAGGTCAAACACATATATTAAATACCAATAGTGTATTATATAAACTAATTGCCAAAAAAGAGATTCCACATCTTGTATTTTTTGGCAAACCTGGAAGTGGAAAAACTACATTAGCAAAGATTATCGCAACAAGTAGCGATATGCCTTATTACTATCTAAATGCAACAACTTTAAAAATAGAAGAAATAAGAGATATCGTAAAAAGATACAAAAATAGTTTTGAAAAGCCATTGGTTTTTATAGATGAGATTCATCGTCTTAGCAAAAACCAACAAGAAGTTTTACTCCCTTTTATGGAAAATTATGACTTGGTTTTGATAGGGGCTAGTACAGAAAACCCTTTTTATACACTTACGAACGCTTTCCGCTCAAGGTCGTTTTTATTTGAATTCAAATCTTTTAATTATGAAGAATCAAATACACTAATACAAAAAGCACTTAAAGAACTAGATACTACAATAGAAGATAATGCTAAAGAGTTTATTATCCAAATATCAAATGGAGATGGAAGAACTATACTTAACTTAATAGATTTTACATTTAGTGCTACTGGGGATTTAAAACTTCAAGACTTGAAAGAATTACGCAATGTATCACAAGGACTAGGAAGCAGTAGTCGAGATAGTCATTATGATATTACAAGTGCTATGATTAAGTCTCTTCGAGGAAGTGATATAGACGCAGCACTTTATTATCTTGGTCTTTTGATAGCTGGGGGCGAAGAGGCTAGCTATATAGCTAGAAGACTTGTAATATTTGCTAGTGAAGATATAGGAAATGCAAACCCAAATGCTATTAATCTTGCTACTAGTACACTAGTGTGCGTCAAAGAGATAGGTTATCCTGAAGCTAAGATTATTTTGTCTCAATGTGTAGTTTATCTAGCATCTTGTCCAAAATCAAATAGTTCATATAAAGCAATTAATAAAACTCTTGATATAATACAAAATGGTCAAATCCAAGATATACCTTTGAATATAAAGCAAGATAATGTAGGCTATCTTTATCCTCATGATTTTGGTGGATGGGTTGAACAAAAGTATTTATCAAAAGATTTGAAACTATATGAATCAAAAGATATAGGGTTTGAAAAAACTCTTAGAGAATGGAACGAGAAAATTAAACTAACAACTAACAATTAATAACTAATAATTTAGGTATCGCTAAAGCGATGAAAATTAAGAATTTGTGACAAAGTCAAACCATAGTTATTAATTGTTAGTTATTCTCTATTAATTAAAAAGGAACTGTTATGGAATATTACACTTGGATACTTGCTTTTCACATAATGTCAGTTTTATCATGGATGGCAATGCTTTTTTATCTACCTAGGCTTTTTGTATATCATAGTGAACACAAAGAAAAAAAAGAGTTTGTAGAGGTTGTGAAAATTCAAGAATACAAGCTTTATAAATATATAGGTGTTCCAGCTATGTGGGCTACTGTTTTGAGTGGTATTGCTATGCTTTTATTGAATCCATCAATACTTAGTAGTGGAGGGTGGATGCATGCAAAAATTACTATGGTAATACTTTTGATTGCATACTCATATAGTCTTGATTATTTTAGGAAACAGCTTGAACTTGATATTTGCCAAAAAAGTGGGAAGTTTTTTAGAGCTTACAATGAAGTTCCAACGATTCTTTCAATACTGATAGTAATCTTTGTTGTGGTGAAACCATTTTGAGTAGCTTAGAAACTTTTGAAAAATACTTTGTATTAGATACAAATATCATATTAAGTGATGCAAAAAATATTCTAAAGATTTCACAAAATAGTGCCAATCTTATAATATTACCAGAAACTGTGCTAGATGAAATTGATAGCAAAAAAAGTGGTTTTGAAGAGATAAACTTCCAAGCGAGAGAATTTGCAAGATTGCTTGAGGGATGTGAAATCCTATCAACCAAGATTATAAATGAAGTCAAAATTGTTCGAGTTTTTATCAAAGATATTTCTCAAGAAGCTGTAATTGATATTATATCTAAAGAACATTTTAGTTGTGATGCTAAGAATGTAGCATCAAATATCTACAATGATAGAAAGATATTAGAACTGAGTGAGTTTTCAAATCAATATTATCCTAAAAAAATAGTTTTTCTAAGCCTTGATGTAATGGCTAGGATAAGAGCAATTTCTCTTGATATAAATGCTAAATCACTTGTTGGAAATGATAATAGTGATTTTGAATTTGAATATGTAAAAAATATTGAGATTGATTTTGAGAGATTAGAGTTTTTGAACAATTCTAGTATTTATGAATTTGATACTGAATATAAACCATATAACTTTTCATATTGTTTCAAGATAAAATACTCTGATCAAATGGTTTTAGCATCAATTGCAAATGAAAAAATAGTTGTACTTGATGAAGATGATTTAAGAGAACAAGTTATAGTTCCTTTGAATAAGGAGCAATTATTCTTTTCACATGCTTTGCTTAGCCCTAGTTATAATGTTTTGATTGTAGAGGCATTAGCGGGAAGTGGGAAGACCCTTTTGGCTCTTAGTGCTGCATTGAAACTAGTGAAGAAAAAAGAGTACCAAAAGATTATATATATAAGAAATTCTATTGAATCACTTGATAAAGGTGAAGATGTAGGGTATTTACCAGGTCTTGAAGAAAAATTTAGAATATACAACCATCCTTTGATGGATAGCTTGAACTATATAGTAAGAAGTGAACACAAAAAAAAGAAAAATGCAAAGCCGTTTTTTGAAGAACTTGAAGAGAGTGAAATAAGTATCAAAGTGGATATGATGATAAAAACTTATGGTATTGAGACTATGTGGGTAGGGGAGATGAGAGGAAGAACTCTTAGTAACTCTTTTATTATCGTAGATGAAGCACAAAATATGTCAAATAAAACAATGCAAATGGTACTTTCTAGGGTGGATAATAGTTGTAAAGTGATAGTTCTTGGAAGTAATCTTCAAATAGATAATTTCTATGTAAATAAATATACAAATGCCCTTACTACATTGCTTAAATCAACTAAATCAAAACAAGAATTAGTAAATATTTTTGCAATTAAGTTGAAAAAAGTACTTCGTGGTACTATTACACAGTGGGCTGAGGACATATTCTCTAGTAAGTAAATATTAAGCGTTACATTGATAATATTATAACCATAATTATTATTCTATGGAGCTTAAAATGTACAAAAGAGGATTTACTATACTAGAAGTGATATTTGTTATAGCAGTTATTGGTATAATTACAGCTATAGCATTGCCAAGATTGGGTAGCTTGGGGAGTGATGCAAAGGTAAATGTAGTAAAGCAAGATATTTCATCTTTGAAAAGTGGGATACAAAGCTATTATATTGTGCATCAAAAAATAGAAAAGATTAGTGATGTTATCAGTTTGAATCCTACTATATGGACAATAAGTGACAAAAAAGTGGTATTTAAAGATAACGACAAAGATTGTGCTGAGATAGAAATAGTTACTGAAAATCTAAAAACTAAATTGCAATTTAAGCTAAATAATTCAGTATCAAATAATTGTCAGAAATTATATGATAGCGGAGTGAGGTCAGAGGATTTTATGCTAAACTAATATTTGTTTTCGCATCGTTAATAAAAAGGAATATGAAATGAATTTATTATCAAAAGATGCGACATTGGAAGAATCTATATTCAAGATGGAAACAATCTTGAATGAGTTGGATTTTGGATTAATTTACTCTAAAGAAAAACACCCATTAACTAACTGTTTTTCTGTCAATCTGTCGTTTGCTAGTGCAAAAGAGTATATATATTCAAATGGCAAAGGAATATGTAGTGAAGCTTGTAAGGCAAGTGCATTGGGTGAGTTTATAGAAAGATTACAAACAAACAATTTCTTTATGGAATTTTATTTGCCAAATAGAAGCTATTATCCTGATGAGGTAGTATTAGAGTTTGATGATGATTATCTAAGTGAAGATTTATTATCAATTTACAACCCATCTGATACACTTGATGGTGAAGATTTGGTTGATTTTTGTAGTGATTATGATGATAAAATCATAGCATTACCTTTTAAAAACCAAAGAGATGATATAAACTACTATTTTCCTATAAATTTGATTTATAACCTTTATGCAAGCAATGGTCTAGCAACTGGAAATACACCATCAGAAGCAAAATCACAAGCTTTGAGTGAGATAATAGAAAGATATGTAAAAATTCAGATTATAAAACAAGGCTATTCTCTTCCGAAATATGATGAAAGCTTAATAAAACAAATTCCAAAGGTTTACGAAGATATCCAAAAGCTAAGAAATAGTGGCTATATAGTAGAAGTCTTGGATGGATCTTTGGGTGGAAAATTCCCTGTAATTGCAATATCTCTTATAAATCCAAATAACGCAACACTTTTTGTATCATTTGGGGCACATCCTATCTTTGAAGTGGCTATTGAAAGAACTATGACTGAGCTTATGCAAGGAAGAGATTTGGACGCTCTTGATACATTTGAGATTCCTACATTTGATATGGAATTGGTTTCAAGTGATTCCAATATAGAGTCACATTTTATAGATTCAAATGGGAAAATAGGCTTTGGGTTTTTAAGTAGTAAAAAAAGCTTTGAATTTAGTTCTTGGATTTATACTGGTACTTGCTCAAAAGATGAAGAAGAATATCTTAGTAATATAATCTATGGTATGAATAAAGAGATTTATATTCGTGAGTATAATTATCTTGATTTTTATTCATGTCAGATTGTAGTGCCAAGTATGAGTGAAGTTTATCCAATAGAAGATTTGACATACAACAATAAAAATAGTGCAAAAAGAATTCGTGATATGGTATTGGGATATAAAAAATTTGACCCAGAAGAAATATTGGATAATCTTGATGATTTGGAATATAATTTGGATATGGCTAAATACATCGGAGTGATTTTTGAAGATAGTTTTACTTATGGTGATTTTAAAGCTCAAATTCATCTTTTAGCTGGAGAATTTGAAGAAGCTATGGGATTGTTTGAATTTAGTACAAATCCATATGCTAGAGTACTGTATGAATTGTTGAAGATGAAACAAGAAGAGCAAAATATCAATGACTATAAAGAAGCTTTATATAATATATTCACAAAAGAAAAAGTAATTCAAGGACAAAATATAATAAATGGGGATGAATATCTCATTAATGTAACATTTCATCAAGAGTATCTAAATATACTCAAAATGTATGATACTTTGGCAATTAAGAAAGAATTTCATAAAAATTAACATAAAAATGATATAATACATACAATAAAACATATTGGAGTATGTAATGAAAATTGTATTTGTTGATTTTGAGACATTAGGGTGTGATACAGATATAGAATGTTTCAAGGAATTTGGTCAAGTTGAAGTTTATGGAGTAACCAAATACGAACAGACCAAAGAGAGATTGAAAGATGCAGATATTGTAATCACCAACAAAGTAGTTATTGACAAAGAAGTGATGGACAATACAAATCTAAAGCTAATTTGCGTAGCTGCGACTGGTATGAATAATATTGATTTAGAATATGCCAAAGAAAAACAAATAGTAGTCAAAAATGTAAAAGGATATTCAACAGCTTCTGTAGTACAACTCACATTTGCATTGGCACTACATTTCATCCAAAAACTTGACTATTATCTAGCATATACAAAAAGTGCTAAATGGTGTGAGAGTGATATATTTGCAAATTTAGACGCACCATTTTACGAACTACAAGGCAAAAAATGGGGAATAATAGGACTTGGTGAGATTGGTAAAAAGGTCGCTTCAATTGCAAAAGCATTTGATTGTGAAGTTAATTACTACTCTACTTCTGGTACAAACTATAATACAAGCTACAATATGCTTACACTTGAAGAACTTATCAAAACAAGTGATATAATCTCGATACATTCTCCACTAAATAATACAACTAAAGATTTGTTGAATTATACAAACTTGAATATGGCTAAAGATGGAGCAATAATACTAAATCTAGGTCGTGGCGGTATTGTAAATGAAGATGATATCGCAAAAATTTTGGATGAGAAAGAACTTTATTTTGGGACTGATGTACTTTCAGTTGAGCCTATGATACAAAATCATCCACTACTAAAAGTACATAACAGTGAACGAATTATAGTTACACCACATATTGGATGGGCAAGTATAGAATCACGGAAAAGACTTGTTGATTCTATTTTTAGAAACATTCAAGAGTTTGTATTATAATGCGTATGGTAATTTGTTTTATTTTTAATATCTACAATTCATAAAAAGGAAAAACATGGACTATTTATTGTATTCATCCAAAGAGATGTTTTCATCAACGGACTTGATTAGAAAGAGTAAGATGATTTTTGATAAGGTTAATTCCAATGAAATAAGCAAAGCAATAATCTTGCGTGATGGTAAACCATCTTTTATTATGCTTGATTTTGATAAGTATGAAGAGATGATGAAAGAGTACCAGTTTCTAAAAGGTAATAAGCAATGCGACCAAAGTGTAAGGAATGAGATTCTAAACCATACAAAACCTAAAGAACAAATTTTAAAAGTTGCAACTAAAGAGATTGTTACTAAAGAAGTAGTAAATTTTCACGATGAAGAAGCAGAGCTTTTGAAAACTTTAAATGATTTGGATAATATGAATTTTGATGATTTAGATGAAAAAGAGCTGAAGAGCTTGGATGAGTTTGATGATGAAATAGAAGATTATGATGATGAAATTGATGAAGATTTGGAAGATTTTGAAAAAGAGAAAAAATCGAAAGAGCAACCTTTGAAAGATTTTTGGGAGTAAATATTGAAAATTTATGATGTAGTTATTATTGGAAGTGGAATAGCAGGACTTAGTGCTGCTATAGAGGCTAAATCTTGTGGTGTGGATGTATTGGTAGTATCCAAAAATGTACCAACAACAAGTGGAAGTTCTCAAGCCCAAGGTGGTATTAACTTTGCAATAAACCAAAATGATAGTACACAATCACATATACAAGATACTATAAAATCCTCAAATGCACTTTCAAAATATACTCATATTGAAAAACTTTGCACTAATTCAGAGCAATCATTACATTGGCTTGATAATATGGGTGTAGTCTTTAGCAAAAATGATGATAGCTCATTTGCTCAAAGAAGATTGGGTGGAAGTAGTGAAAAAAGAGCATGTTATGCAAGCGATTATACTGGGTTGAAGATAATTCATACACTATATGATAAATGTCTCAATTTAGGGGTTGAATTTGCCAATGAAATGATGCTTTTAAATCTAATTACAGAAAATAATATATGCTATGGGGCAACTTTTTTGGATATAAAAGAGGGTGAAGTAAAAGAAATATTATCAAAAACTACTATTTTGGCAACTGGTGGATATAGTGCAATTTTTGAGGGCTTTACTACAAATTCATACTCAGTTACAGGAGATGGAATTGCCGCAGCATTTAGAGCAGGTGCTACATTGTCTAATATGGAGTTTGTACAATTTCATCCAACAGCTTTGAAAGAGAAAAATATACTACTAAGTGAAAGTGCAAGAGCAGAGGGTGGTTACTTAGTTGATTCAAAGGGTGAGAGATTTGTAGATGAATTGCAATCACGAGATATTGTAGCAAGGGCTGTATTTGATAAGCTAAAAGAGGGTGATGTGTATCTGGATGTTAGACATCTTGGAAGTGAAAAAATCAACGAACTCCTACCTCAAGAGGTAACCATAGCAAAAAATTTTGCAAATATAGATATCACAAAAGAGCTAATCCCTATAAATCCAGCTGCTCATTATAGTATGGGTGGAATAAAAGTAGATATAAATGGGAAAACAACAGTAAAAAATCTTTATGCTTGTGGAGAATGTGCTGATGCGTTAATCCATGGGGCAAATAGGCTTGGAGGAAACTCATTGCTTGAAGGTGTTGTATTTGGTAGGGCTACAGGTGAATATAGCTCAAAAGAAGCATCAAAGATTACATTTGCAAAGCAAAGTAATACAAAACAGTTTATCAATGACAAAACATTTATAAATGGTGTCTATAACTTCTCAAATCAGATAGATTTTTATGAAAAAAGAACTTTTATGGGGAAAATATTTTACAAAAATATAGGACTCTTTAGAACAGATTTGAATATGAAAGCAGTCTTGTCACAGCTTAGACAGTGGCAAAAAGAGTTTAATTTCATGGGTATTAATGATAAAGGTAAAAAATATAATACAAATTTGGTAGAATTTATAGAGTTTGGCAATATGCTCGAACTTAGTGAAATAGTAGTAGTTAGTGCAATTAGTAGATGTGAAAGTAGAGGTAGCCACTTTAGGATAGATTATCCACAAATTCATCCATCATTTGAAAAAATATCTATTGCGTATAGAGTAGATGGCATCTTGGCAGTTGACTTTGAGGATATAAAATGAAACTAACAATTATAAGAGACGATAAAGAACAAATCTTTGAAATACCAGATTCTGTATATACACTTTTGGAAGCTTTGCGATATATCAAAACAAACCTTGATAGAACACTTAGCTTCAATCAAGGTTGCAGAAGTGGAGTTTGTGGTAGTTGTGCATGTATTGTAGATGATAAAGAAGTATTAAGCTGTAAAACATTTTTGAGTGATAATCAAGTGATAAGACCTCTTAAGAATGTACAAATTATCAAAGACTTAGTAGTATCCAAAGAGAAAATAGATGAAAATATCAAAAAATATAAGAGTGTAATTTTAGAAAATTCAAATGCAAATATCTCAAAAGATGACACAAAAAAGATAGATATTCAAAGCAATTGTATATTGTGTCAAAGTTGCTATAGCTCATGCCCAGTATTTGGAGTAAATGAACAATTTGCAGGTCCTTATATACTGAGTCGAGTATATAGATATGTAAATGACAAAAAAGAAGCAAATCAAAAAGAGCATATTGATTTGATACAAAAAGATGGTGTGTGGGATTGTACTTTGTGTGGGAATTGTACTATGGTGTGCCCAGAACATCTTGACCCAAAAAATGACATCCAACTTCTTAGAAATATGAGTGCAACTTATGGCTATATGGATCCTAATTTTGGTAATATGAGTTTTGGTGGAGGAATGGACTTCGGATTTAATCCGAACTTTTAGCAATAATTAAACAAAAAAAAGCTACACTTCCACTATCACTTAGATAGCGGAAGTGTCTAACGACTTTTTCAAGTAAACATTGGTCGCATAGCAAGTATCCTTAAAAAAGCCTGACGACTTTTTCAAGTAAACATGGTCGCATAGCTCAGTTGGTAGAGCACTACCTTGACATGGTAGGGGTCGTAGGTTCAAGTCCTATTGTGGCCACCATTTATTTTACACATCTCACATAATTCTTACTAGTCATATTTATACTTCCATCTCGACCAAAGTCAAATCTTACATAATATGCGGCACTTCTTCCTTTTACTATATCACCAGTCCAGTAAAAGCCACTTCTTGAGGTATTTTGGAATATATTGTCAATGGATGGATTATATTTATTTGGAGTAACTATAGATGTGAGTTCTACCAAGCTTGGTAGTCTCCATGTGTTTATATCACCTAAAGTTAGATTGGTACAATAATCTAGTGCTTCTTGGTGGGTAAGTCTTAGTTCTTGTGCATCTTTTGAGTCTTGCCAAATCAATGATGTTTTAGAATCATAAACCGTCTGAGCTGAATCATCTCTTTGTAGAGTGTCACTAAATAGGTATAAATTTAGTAAAGCGAGTATAATAATTGTTTTTTTCATAATATATTATACCCTAATTTAGTCATAACTTCTAATGTTTATTTTGTGTATTTCGTAATTACTGCCTATTCGCATCTTAGGTCCCCAAAAGCCTGCTCCTGCACTAATTATTAGTTTTGTATTATCTGATACATCATGTTCACCACAAAGATATGGCTGGTCAATCAAAACCAAAAAGCCAAAAGGGGCAATTTGTCCACAATGGGTATGACCACTTAATATTAAATTGAAATTTGTATTATCAAAATCCAAATCTTCGGTTACTTTTGGCTGATGTGATACAAGTATTGAGTATATCTCTTTATCAATAGTTAGAGCATTTAAATCAGGGCTAAACAAATCTCTTTTTTTACCCATATAATCATAAATACCAGATATTTGGATATCAAGCTCTTTTATATGAACTGTATCATTCAATAAAGGTATTAAACCTAGAGTTTTTGATTTTTCTATGATATGTTCTAGGTCGTGAAAGTATTCGTGGTTACCAACAATAAAATAGACTCCAAATTTTGATTTGATGTTTTTTAATAACTCTAGTTCTTCTTGGATAAGCTCTATTTTGGTATCTATCAAATCACCACCTATCAAAACCACATCAGCATTTGTGGAGTTGATTTTATCTATCATATCAGTCACATGTTCACTATCTACCAATCCTCCAATATGCAAATCTGATAAAAATACAATATTGAGATTTTGTGGTAATGTTTTGGTAGAAGTTAGATTGTGTTGGGTAATTTCAATCTTTTTATGACCATTTATTATCCCAAAACCTATATAAAAAATCATTACTACAAACAAAGAGATTTCAATAATTTGTTTTTTCATTTGGCTTAGTGTTACAAATCTTGTAATAAGCAAATAAAATTCAAAAAATAGGGTAAATACAAAGATAATAAACCCAATTCCTTGACTTAGGGTACTCAGATAATATAATGGCTGAGGTAAAAATGTGTAAAAACGATTTATAAAATATAGTATTACGAAGAAATAGATTATAGCTATAAGAATATAGAAAATTCTTTTTGTAGAGTCTTTAAATGTGGTTTTATCAATTAGTCTTTTTTTTGCATAAAAAAGCATTAATGCAAATACAAAAAGAAAGATTACTGGAAAAATAAACTTTATCATTTTATTGATTTTAGGATGTTAATTACGCCAGTTTCAATCATATCAAAGACTTTTCCAAATCCTTCAAAACCATCAAAAAAATATGGGTCAGGGATGTCTTCCCCATCAAGTCCAAAATCACCTAGTAATAAGGGTTGTTTACATCCCATGATTTTGAGATTTGCTATATTTGAACGGTCTAGCCCTATAATTAAGTCAAATTCCTCGAAATCACTTTTTTTCACTTGTCTAGCTTTTAAAGATGATATATCAATATTTTTTTCTTTAGCAATATCTATAGAGTGAGGACAAGGGTTTTCTCCAATATGGAAGCTACTAGTTCCTGCACTATCTACACTTATATCAAGGTTGTTTTGAGATATATAGTCTTTTGCTATCCCTTCTGCAAGTGGAGATCTACAAATATTACCAAGACAAACGAATAAGATTTTTTTCATAGCCCTACATCCATATATCTTCTCATTTTTTTGACTTCTTTGATATCAAAACTTTGTATTATTCTTTCTCTTTCATCATCTCTATTTTCTATCCCAAAAGGGGTAATAATACCACTACTTTTGGCACAATCTTCATTTGCGCTATCACTTGCTATAACGAAACATTGATTCATAATAGCTAGAGATTTTGTAAGTGATTCAAAATGTTCTTTTCTAAGACTTCCCCACATAGATGGGACAACTATTATTTCAGCACCTTTGATCTTCTCCCAAAGGTCTAAAAATCTAAGTTCAAAACATACCAAAATAGCTATTTTGATACCACCTGCTTCAAAGATTTTTATTTTATCAATATCCCCACTATCAAAATATTTTTTTTCATCATTTAGGGCAAAAAGTTTATGTTTGGATTGTTTGTGTATGATTTCACCACCTTTAAATACAAAAGCAGTATTATAAAAGTGGTTACCTTTTTTTGTAATCATTGTTAAAATAATAGTTTTACTTTGAGAATAAGATTTGATAGTTTTTTTGGCAATTTTGGTAAATTCTTCTGCTTTAGCCATATTGCCATACGAATAACCGCTAAGACAAAGTTCAGGTGCTACTATGATAGAATCTTGTGGGCAAGACTCTATCAGATGTATCAACTTTACTAGGTTTGTTTCATAATTTGTAGTAGTTACAAATTGTAGTGCACATAAATTAGAAATCATCGAAATCTATTGAACCTTTTGAATAATTTACTACATTTCCTTCAAAGAAGTTTGTTCTTTGGTCATTAAATGAAGCATAGCCATCTACCCATGGAATAGGGTGTTTTACGCCATAAAGTGGGCTGTATCCTACAGCTTCTAGTCTTCTATCAGCTAGGTATTCTATGTATTGTCTGATTATCTTATCAGTAAATCCAAGAATTTGTCCTTGAGTAATATAAGCACCCCAATTAGCTTCTAAATCAACTGCTTTTTTGAACATTTCTTTGACTTCTGCTTCAAGCTCAGCTGTAAAAAGCTCTGGTCTTTCTTTTTTTGTTGAAAGAATTAGATTTTGGAAAAGGATAAGGTGAGTTACTTCATCTCTTTGGATAAATCTAATCATCTGGCTACTTCCAAGCATTTTCCCAGATTTTCCAAGGGCATACATTGCTGCAAATCCTGCATAAAAATAAAGTCCTTCAAGGATTTGGTTTGCAAACATTGCAAGAACTATTTTGTGGTCATCTATATCACCTGCTAGATTCTTATAAACACCTGCTATGAAGTTGTTTTTTTCTCTTAGTTTTACATCAGTTTTCCACATATCATATATTTCATCAGTGTTATCACTAATAGACTCTACCATTACAGCGTAGCTTTTTGAGTGATTAGCTTCTTCGTACGATTGTCTGCTTAGGCAAGCATTTATCTCAGGAGCTGTTATATATGGGTTGATATTGTCCATTAGGTTATTTGTTTGTAATGAATCCATAAAGATTAGTTGGCTAAGAACCAAATCATACATTCTTTTTTCAGAAGGTGCAAGATATTTGTAATCTTTTGCATCGCCTGTCATTTGTACTTCTCTTGGAAACCAAGTATTAGCTTCCATCATATCCCAAAGTTTCAATGCCCATTCATATTTACATCTAGTAAAGTTTATCATACCATCAGGATTCCCACCAAATGTTCTTCTTTGGTTTAATCCCTCTTTTGAATCTGGGTTGTATATCGTTTTTCTATCCATTCTCGCCTCTTTGTTTTAAAACATTTCTTGTATTCTATCTTATATTCTTGTCTATTTGTATATGTTTTTTACCTTTTGCCTAAAATCATTGGCAACCAACACACTCCATACTTCTATCTTCCACATCATTACTAGCCTCTGGGGACTGGCTTCTTAGGTAGTATGTAGACTTAAGTCCTAGTTTCCATGCTAATGTATAAATCTCGTGTAAATATTTACCACTTGCTTTATTTAGGCTCATAAAGATATTTACACTTTGTCCTTGGTCTATCCATTTTTGTCTGATAGCAGCCGCCTTTATAATATCAGTTTGTTCTACTTCATAAGCTGGTGTATAATATTGCCAAGTAGTAGGTGACAAATCAGGTACAACTACAGGGATAAGCCCACTTAGGTTTTCTTCATACCACTTTCTCTTATATACTGGCTCTATTGCTTGAGTAGTACCTACTAGAATTGATATAGAGCTTGTTGGTGCTATTGCCATCAAGTAACCATTTCTCATACCATCTTTTTTTACTTTTTCTCTCAAACTATCCCAATCATATCCAGCGTCAAATAAATCTTTATCTACAAGAGCATTTACAGCTTGAGGTGCATGGTCAAATGGCATCACACCTTTGCTCCATAATGAGCCATCAAATGTAGGATATGAGCCTTTTTCTAGTGCCAAATCTGAAGATGATTTTATTGCGTTGTAGCTGATTGCTTCCATAATGGAATCTATTAGTTTAAAGTGCTCATTACTTCCCCAAAATACACTTTTTTGAGCTAGCATTTGAGACTCACCCATTACACCCAAGCCTATAGCTCTTGTTTTGAGGTTTGTAACTTTTACTTTTTTTAGTGGATAGAAGTTGAGATCTATTACATTATCAAGCATTCTAATGGCTACTTTTGTAACCCTTTGGATATCTTCTTTTGTATTTGTTTTGCTTAGGTTTATTGATGCAAGATTACATACTGCTGTGTCGCCATCAACTTTTTCTTTATCAACAATAAAGATTTTTTTACCATCGATACTATCTAATGCTGTGATTTTATTTGCTTTTTTGATTATTCCATTATCAAGTGTTACATCAACATTTTCATCATATATATTTACACTGCCATTATCAAATTCTACTCTTGTTTTGTAGTAGTTTGGAGATGTGTTTTGAAATATTTCTGTACAAAGATTTGAACTTCTAATAAAACCTGTATGATTATTTGGATTTGCTTTATTTGCATTGTCTTTAAAGCATAAGAATGGACTTCCACTTTCAAAATATGATGTAAGGATTTTTTTCCATAAATCTTTTGCTTTTATATGTTCTTTTGTAATATCTGGGTTGTTTTCATATTCTTCATATCTAGCTTCAAATTCTGTACCACTGAGTGAATTCAAATCTTTTACTTCATGTGGGTCAAATAGTGTCCAATGGGAATCATTTGCTATTCTTTTCATAAATAAGTCACTAATCCAAAGAGCTGGGAAAAGGTCATGTGCTCTTCTTCTCTCTTCTCCAGAGTTTTTCTTCAAATCTATAAAGTCCATGATATCCATATGCCAAGGCTCAAGATATACTGCAATTGCACCTTTTCTAGTACCAAGTTGGTCTACTGCCAAAGCTAAGTCATTTGTGATTTTTAAAAATGGAACAACTCCACCAGCTGCATTTTTGTGGTTGTCTATCATCCCACCTAATGCTCTGATTGAATTCCAATCCCAGCCTATTCCACCACCATATTTAGATAATAGTGCCATCTCTTTGTATCCATCAAAAATACCTTCTATATTATCAGGAGATGAACCAATATAACAACTACTTAATTGGTGTCTTGGTGTTCTTGCATTTGATAGTGTAGGAGTTGCTAGCATTACTTCAAATTTTGAGATTACATCATAAAATTCTTTTGCTTTTTCTGTTTTATCAGCTTCATTTTGAGCTAAGAACATAGCAATTGCCATAAACATTTGTTGAGGAAGCTCTATAGGCTCAGCTTTTGAGTTTTTTAGTAAATATCTATCATATAATGTTTTTACACCAAGGTAATTGAACTGATAATCTCTTGTTGGGTCGATATAAGAGTTTAACTCATCTAAATCAAATCCTCTTTCTAAGCTTGGTAGCAGTCTTCCCTCATTTTGTCCATATTTTATATAATCTTTAAGATGACAATAAGGTTTGCCTTTGATTCCATGTGTAGCCTTGCCAACTCTGTGGTACAAATCAAACAAAAAAAGTCTTGAAGCAACGAAAGTCCAATTAGGTGCGTCTATATCTATCTTTTCAACAGCTGTTTTGATAAGAGCGTCTTGAATATCACTACTTGACATACCATCGATAAATTTAATTTGAGCATCGATTTCAAGTTCACTTTGGCTAACACCTTCTAGCCCATCAGTAGCAGCAATTGTGTTTTTTTGAATTTTAGAAATATCTAAAATCTCATTTCGTCCGTTTCTTTTTTTGATCATTATCGCCATAAAATAGCCTTTGCCTGAAAATGTAGTTTTTTTATTTTTGAATGTAAGTTAAAGAATGATTGTAGCTAATTAAGTTTTAAAACTTAATAAAAGTAGAATAAAATTTGTAATAAAAATTATAATTTTTTATTTTCAACAAGAGAATGAATCTCTTATTGAAATAAAACTAGTGACAGCCACAACCGCCACTTGATTGAGGTTTTGATGCTGTACTACATGCACTTACACCGTTTGTAGTTGGTTGGATAGCACTATTACTTACAAGACCATTGTTATTTACATTTTCTATAAACTCCCATAGTTTAGCACTTGCTTGCATATATCTTTTTGCTGTAACACTTTCTGGATGGAAATAAACTATTGGTTTACCCTCATCTCCACCTTCACGAATAGCTGGTTCTATTGGAATATTTGCTAAAACAGTTGTTCCATAATCTTTTGCCAATGCTTCACAAGTTCCTATTCCAAATATATCACTTTCTGCATTACAATTTGGACAAATAAATCCACTCATATTTTCAACTATTCCAGCTACTGGGATATGAAGTTTTTTGAACATATCAAGACTTCTTTTACTATCATCAAGTGCTACATGTTGAGGAGTTGTTACATTTACTCCTGCAGTTACTGGTACACTTTGAGCTAAAGTAAGCTGTGCATCACCTGTTCCTGGAGGCATATCTATGAAAAGTACATCAAGTTCTTCCCATAAAATATCTCTTAAAAGTTGCTCGATTGCTTTCATAATCATAGCACCTCTCCAAATAAGTGCTTGACCTTCACCCATAAGCGAACCCATACTCATCATATCTATGCCATAAGCTTGAAGAGGTTTTGCTTTATTCCCTACAACTTCAGGCTCAGCTCCAATAAGACCCAACATTCTTGGAATATTTGGTCCATAAATATCAGCATCAAGAACTCCTACTCGTTTACCTTGCATAGCCATAGCAATAGCAAGATTTACAGTAGTTGTTGATTTACCAACCCCACCTTTACCGCTACTTACCATTACAAAATTTTTAATCTGTGGAGCTACATTTTTGCCACTTACAGAGTTGCTTTGTTGTTTTGGAGCAGATGGTTTTTTGATGTTGATTTCATATTTTTCTATATTTAAAATCAAAAGTTCTTTTGCTATTTCTTCTTTTAAAGTTTGTTCAACTTCTGATGCACTTGATGTTATTTCAAGTGTTATATATACTGTATTATCTGATACTATAACATCTTTTACAAATCCAAAATCAACAATTGATTTTGTAAAACCAGGGTACATAACTGATTTGAGTTCGTTTAAAACTTGTTCTTTTGTAACCATTTTCAATCCTTTAGAAATTAATATTTATGTGAATTTCTCACAAATTTGTCAAATCATATACTAATTAAGATAAAAATAGTCTTAATTAAATATCAAATTTTAAAATATTAAAGATTAATATAAATTATGTATTTACTGTAAATAGTTGTTTAACAGGACCTTTGAAATGTAAAGTTTCATTTCTCATTGTCATCGTAAGTAATTCACCACTTTTTGGATAAACCCTAGTTACATCTTTTACTAAGCCCAAATTATATGCTCTTAAAAATGAAGCTGCCATTCCAGTACCACAAGCTAGAGTTTCAGCTTCAACTCCACGCTCATAGGTTCGAACATATAGTTTTTCACCATCAATTTTTGCAAAATTTACATTTGCATTATGTTTTTTTCTCATTTGTCTTGCAAGTTCTAAGTCAAATTTGTTTAAATCATCTACAAAAGTGACAAGATGTGGAACTCCTGTATCAACTAGCCACCAATCAAATCCAGATTCATTAAAAGTATCTTTTATTTCTTTTGATTTTGTAAGTGCTATTTCTACAATATCATATGATACATAACAGTTGATTACACCAGCTCCTGTGAGGAACTTCATAGAATTTTTTGCAAGACCATTGTTATAAGCATACAATGCACAAGCTCTTGCACCATTTCCACACATGGCAGCGGTACTTCCATCGCTATTATAAAAAAGCCATTCAAAATCAAGGTCGTTTATGCTACCTTTGAACTCTTTTTTTGCAGTATCACTGAGCTTTGTATCTGGATAAATAGGGACTAATACTATAAACCCATCAGCACCAACACCATTGTATCTATCACAATATTTAACCGCCATTTCACTATAGTCTTTTTTGATAAATGTATGTGTTATCAAAAAGTCATTGCCACTTGCACTATATTTTTGTAATGTCATTTATTACTCTTCCCATTTCATTTTGTAATGTCACTTATGACTCTTTCCACTTCTTTTTGTAAATGTTTAAGGTCTTTTGTATTGTCTATAACAAAAGTTGCCAACTCTTTCTTGTCGTCAATATTCATTTGAGATTTTATCCTATTTATGGCTTCAATGTCACTTAAACCATCTCTTTGAATTATCCTTTGAAGTTGTTGTTCTGGTGTGGCATACACAACTACTGATTTTTTGATATCATAGTTTTTTGTTTCAAAAAAAAGTGGTATATCTATGAGGTAAGGTTTTTGTGCTTTTTCAAAAATCTCAGCCTTTTTGATAATAGCCTTTTTGATAAGTGGATGCAAGAAAGTTTCAAGTTTTTTTCTTTCTTGGCTATTTTGAAATACTAAAGCTCCAAGTTTTTTTCTATCAATAGTACCATCACTATAGATAAACTTTTCACCAAAAGTATCTCTTACAAATTCCACATTTTCACTTAAAATTTCTTTTGATAAAACATCAGCATCTATTATCAAAAATCCATAAAGCATAAAAAACTTACTAACAGTACTTTTACCTGTACCAATCCCACCAGTTAGGGCTATTGCATATTTGAAATTATCTTCTTGCAAAGTTCGTCAATCCTTTGTGAATATATGTTGGGTATGTAAAGCTACATTTGTGAAAATCACTATTATAGTACTTCATACCATCAAGTAAATCTGACCTTTGTAAAATCACATCACTTACGGGATGATATTTTTTTGATGCACAAATTGCTGTCATTCCACAAAAACTATAAGGCATAGCAATCCAAAAGCTTTCTCCCAAAAGTAGTAAGTCTGCTTTTAGTTTTGCTTCATTGTCATCAAAATTTTCTGATATCGTAGCAATAATTCCAGTAGAATTAAGAACTTTATTCAAATGAGCCATATAAAAGCTATCTATTTTAGAATCCAAATTTATAACAACATCAACATCATTTATCTCACATTTTGTAATATCTTCACAATAAAATGTATCAACTTTTTGAGATTTTAAAATATTCACAATATTCTCACTTGGCTTTCCAACTACAACAACTTTTTTTGGATTATAGTGGCTACATAGGGGTACAAGCGATATCATTTCATCAAGTGCAATTTGTTTTATATTTTCGTTTATCATTGATTTTACCTTTAAATAAAAAAGTTTTAGGTATAATATCGAAATAAATTTAAATTTAAGGGATATAAATATGTGTGGTGAAAAATTACAGAGATATTTAATGGCACTTGTACTATTAGTAGCATTTTATTTTATGAGCATTGGTTCAATCGTAGGGGTAGTTTTACAGCTTTTTGTGATAGGTATGATTCTTGTATGGGCTATAACAGATTTTTGTCCTTCAATTTGGGCGTTTAACAAATTCTTTGGCAAATGTGAGAAAAAATAGTTATGAGTACTGTTAGCTATAAAGATAGTGGCGTTGATATTGATGCTGGTAATAGTTTTGTAGAAAATATCAAGCCTTTTGTAAAAGCTACAAAAATCCCTGGAGTTCTTGGTGGTATAGGCTCTTTTGCAGGTGCATTTGAGCTTCCAAGTGGATATAAAGAGCCTGTAATCTTAGCAGGAACTGATGGAGTTGGAACAAAACTAAAACTAGCAATTGATAGTGATAGATTTGATACAGTTGGGATTGACTTAGTGGCTATGTGTTCAAATGACTTAATCTGTAATTTTGGAACGCCTTTATTTTTCTTGGATTATTACGCAACTGGTAAACTTGAAGTAAATGAAGCTACACAAGTAGTAAAAGGGATAGCTGAGGGTTGTATAAGAAGTGAATGTGCATTAATCGGTGGTGAAACCGCTGAAATGCCAGGAATGTACAATGAAGGTGATTTCGATTTGGCTGGATTTTGTGTAGGAATTGCAGAAAAAAGTGAACTAGATAGAACAGCTCATGTAAAATCTGGAGATATTTTAGTAGCATTACCAAGTTCTGGTATCCACTCAAATGGTTTTTCTTTGGTGAGAAAAGTATTATTTGATAAAATGGGTATGAAATTTGATGATGATTTTGAAGGTAAACAACTAATAGATGTATTGCTAGAGCCTACTAGAATATATGTAAAAGAGTTCAAAGAAAACAAATCAATAATCAACGCGCTAGCTCACATCACAGGTGGTGGTATCGTAGAAAACTTACCAAGAGTTTTGCCTGATGGTATAAAAGCTGTTGTAAAAAAAGATAGCATAAGAGTTCTTCCAATATTCAATCTAATTGGCTCTATGGTAGAAGAAAGCGAGATGTTTAGAGCATTTAATATGGGTGTTGGTATGATTTTGGTAGTAAGTCCTGAAAATGTAGATGCGATTCTAGCAAATACAGATGGTTATGTGATAGGACATCTTGAAGTTGGTGAGAAAAAGGTGGAGATGAATTAGTTAAATGAGGTACTGAGTGCTGAGGTACTAAGGTACTGAGGTGTTCAGTTCTCATCTTGGTTGGTGACTTTTAAAGGAATAGAAATGAAAAGACTTATTATAGCTTCAGCTTTAATTGCGATAAGTGCAAGTGCAACAGTCATTGTTGATGAAATTGTAGTTTCTCAATCTGTTTATCCTGACATTATGGTCTCTTCTTTTAGTGTAACTAAAAAATCAAAAACTCCAAATGAAATATTGTCATCTTTCAAAGATATTCATGAACATATCAAGTACGAAAAAACAAAAGCTATCAAGTGTGAAGGTGGGCAACACTATATCACACCAGAGTATAGATATGATAATGGAATCCGAACACAGTTAGGTTATAGCGGAAGTGTAAGCTATAAGTGTGAGTTTAAAAAGATAGAAGCTTTCAATGATATTATAAGTTTTAAACTAAAAACTGATGAGGCAATATCTCTAAACCCTATAAACTGGGTAGTATCAGATATCCAAAATGATAAAATCCAACAAGAACTAGAAAATGAAATATATCAAAAAACATTCCAAAAACAACAAAACTTATCCAAAATATTTAATAAAGCTTGCATTATAAAAGAGATAAATTTTGTATCAAATATAGACTTCCAATCAATGCCAAGAATGTTGACAACATCAAAAACCGCTATGATAAGTAGTGATGCAATGGAAAGTTTTGAGCCTACAAAAGATGAGCAAAGTATTACAAAAAGAGCTTATGTTGCGGTTGAGTGTAAGTGATTTAGTTTTTAGTTGGTAGTTTTTAGTTTGTAGAGGTTAGGTGGTAGGTGGTAGAGGAAGATAAGCCCAGTCGGAGACTGGGGTTTTGTTTCTTAACGCTTAACGCTTCTAAAATGTATCCACAAAATCCAAGCTACGGCTATATTTATACAAACATCTGCTAGATTAAATATCGCAAACTCAAATCCACAGTGCCAATATATATAATCAACTACGCCGATATGGATAAATCTGTCAAAAATATTACTAATTCCTGATGCAAAAATCAAGACTATTGGATAAAGATAAGTTGTGAGTAGTTCTCTATCTTTATATAGGTAAATAGCTATTGAAATTAGGAGTAATATTTGCAAATATTTAAGATATTCACCAATAAAAGCAAACATAGAAAATGCAACGCCAGTATTATAAGCCAATACCAAAGAGATACATTCTCCTCTTGCTTCATATCCATTTACAAATATCCACTTTATTGCTTGGTCAACTACAAAAACAATAGTAAAAAGTAAAAAAACTTTTAATTTCGTACTCATAATTATCCTAGAATTTTTTTGAAAAATTGTGTTAAATCTTCTATTGCATTGTCAACATCTTTTTGGTTTTTGCCTTCAACCAAAATTCTTAGTTTGTTTTCCGTTCCAGAATATCTTATAAGTTCTCTCAGCCCTTTGGCTCTAACTGCTGATAGTTTTTCTTCAAGACCTTGGATTTCATTTAGTGGAATTTTTTGTTCTATTGATAAGTTTTTTAGTACTTGAGGATAAAGCTTGAAAGGATTTAGTGCGATACTTGCTTTTTTGCCACTTTTTATCATCATAGCCAGTACTTGAAGTGAAGATGCAAGTCCATCACCAGTTTTTGCAACATCACTAAAAATGATATGCCCACTTTGCTCCCCTCCAAAATTAACACCCTCTTTTTTCATCATATCAAGGACATGTTTATCTCCAACATCAGCACGATATAGTTTGATATCATTTGAGTTTAGATAGTCTTCAAGGGCTTTATTGCTCATAACAGTTGCTACACAAGCACCACCTTGAAGTAATCCTTGATTTTTCAAATAAACAGTTAATGCACCTAAGAGTTTATCACCATCAATAACTGCACCTTTTTCATCAACCACTACCAATCTATCTGCATCTCCATCAAGTGCTATCCCAATATCTGCTCGGTATTCATGCACAATTCTTGATAGTTTGTGTGGGTATAATGCTCCACATTCATCATTGATATTGAATCCATTTGGATTGTTGTTGAGGGTAATTACTTCAGCTCCAAGTTCTTCCAATATAGTTGGTGCTACTTTATAGGCTGCTCCATTTGCACAATCAAGCACAATTCTAAGTCCACTTAGACTTAATTCTTGTGGAAAAGTACTTTTGATATGTACAATATATCTTCCAATTACATCATTTATTCTCTTTGATGAGCCTATATCCTTGCCTCTACATTGAGAAGCTTTGATAAGTTCATCATTTTGAAAAATCTCTTCAATTTCTTTTTCGCATATAGGCTGTAGCTTATCTCCAAATTGATTGAAGAATTTCACGCCATTGTCTTCAAAAGGATTGTGTGATGCACTAAGCATAATTCCAGCGTCACATCTCATGCTTTCTGTCAAAAATGCAATAGCAGGAGTTGGCATGGGACCTATTTGAATTACATTGTATCCAACAGCAGTTAATCCACTTACAAGTGCATTTTCTATCATATATCCACTTCTTCTTGTATCTTTTCCAAGAAGAATCTTATTTGTAGTAGAATGTTTTCTAAAATAAATTCCTGCTGCCATAGCAAGCCTAAGAGCCACTTCAGCACTCAAGAAACCGCCAGCTTGACCTCTTACACCATCTGTTCCAAATAGCTTCATATAATCACCCCTAATGATAAGTTTTTTGTTTAAACTAACTTTAATCTATATTTTTGTAGTATTCTATCCTTAAAAAATTTATAAAGAGGTTAAATATAATGGCAAACCACAAATCTGCTGCAAAAAGAGCAAAGCAAACATTGGTAAAAACAGAGAGAAATAGATTCTACAAAACAAGAATCAAAAACATCACTAGAAGTGTTGTAGAAGCTGTAGAAGCAAATGACAAAGATAAAGCTGCTGAAACAATGAAAACTGCTAACAAATACTTTCATCATTGTGTAAGTAAAGGTATTTTAAAACAAGGTACAGCATCTAGAAAAGTAGGAAGATTACAATTAAGAGTTAACGCACTATAATTCGTGTATCTACCTTTTAAAAAAGGTAGTTTTCTTCTTCTTTGCTATCCATTCAAAATATAGGTAAATAAACTAATGCAAAAAAAACTTCAACCATTTATAGACAGGTACAACGAAATCAATGAGCTTCTGATGTCACCAGATATAACAAATGATATCAAAAGAATGACTGATCTTTCAAAAGAACAATCAAACTTGGCAGGTATCGTAGCAAAAGCTAAAGAGTATATAAAAACTGTAAATGAGATTGAAGAGAATAAATTATTGCTTGAGGATAAAGATTTTTTTGAGCTTGCAAAAGAAGAGCTAAGAAATCTTGAACCAAAAAGGCTTGAGATTGCAGAAGAAATAAAAATCCTTCTTTTACCAACAGACCCTAACGATGATAAAAATATTTATATTGAACTTCGTGCAGGAACTGGTGGCGATGAAGCAGCTATATTTGTAGGGAATCTTTTTAGAGCTTATGTTAGATATGCTGAGGTCAAAAACTGGAAAGTTGAGCTTATTAGCTCAAGTGATAGTGACGCTGGAGGATATAAAGAGATTGTTGCTTTGTTCAAAGGTGAGAAAGTATATAGTCGTTTGAAATACGAAGGTGGCACACACAGGGTACAAAGAGTACCAGCTACAGAATCTCAAGGAAGAGTACATACATCAGCTATCACGGTGGCTGTTATGCCTGAAGTTGATGATGTAGATATTCAAATCAATCAAAGTGATTTAAAGATAGATGTTATGAGAAGTAGTGGATGTGGTGGACAAAGTGTTAATACAACTGATAGTGCTGTAAGAATCACGCACATACCTACGGGAATAGTAGTAACAAACCAAGACCAAAAATCACAACATAAAAACAAAGAAAGAGCGATGAATGTATTGAAAGCTAGACTTTATGAGCTTGAAATGCAAGAGCAAATCGAAAAAGAGGGTGCTGATAGAAAAGCACAAGTAGGTACAGGGGACAGAAGTGGAAGAATAAGAACATACAACTACCCACAAAACAGAGTCACCGACCATAGAATAAATCTTACCCTTTATAGACTCGAACAAATTATGAATGATGGTGTACTTGATGAGCTTATTGATCCACTAATTGCAGATCATCAACTAAGACTTATAGAAGCAAACGGGCTTTAATCCATAAATCTTACTATTGATTTGATACAATAGTAAGATTTACACTTAGCCAAGATTGAATTCCCCCTCTATACCACATGATTTTTTCTTGTGGATAACCCAATTCTATCAAAATATTCATAGCTCTATTTGACTGCGAACACCATGCTCCATTGCAAAAGAGTATAATTGTTTTTGCATTTTTTAAATCAAATGTTCCATCACTTAGCTCTTTGATGCCTAATTTTTCTAAATTGGCATAATATTCTTTTTCAAAAAGTTCATCTTTTTCCATTTCATTATATGGTACATTTATGGATGAGGGTATAGTAAAATATTGATACCAAGATGAAGGTCTACTATCAATAAGTGCGTATTTGGATGGGTTTATATTGATTTTGTTTTTAATAAAATCTAATACTTCAAGTTCTCCTACGGTTTTGATGGTATCGTTGAAAATAATTGGTTGGATAATACCTTTTGTGGTAACAAATATTTTTTTACATTCATTTGGGGTATTTGATGACGCATAACTTTCACTCCAAATAATTTCGGGAGTCAATGGCAAGTCAATACAAGGCTTTGGATTTTCTCTTTGTACTAATACTTGGATTTTAGAGCCATCAAGCTTTGTATGGGTTACTTGTACTCCCATATATGGAAGATTGATAAGTGAATTTGCAAATATAAAAATAGGCAAAATCAGAACTAGAACTATTTTCATAATTAATCCTTAGTATAAATAAAATTTTTACATAGAGTATGATACAATAAATTTGGTAAAATAGTAAAAGAAAAGGACATTTTTGGATATATTGACAATTATAGTTGTTACGCTAGCTATTTCTTTGGGATTAAATTTGGTTTTACGAAAATTAAATGTATCCCCAATAGTTGGATATATTTTAACTGGTGCAGTAATTATATTTTTTGTGGATCTGACAACTGTTGATAAGCATTATATTGAAGAAGTTGCAGAGTTTGGTATAGTGTTTTTGATGTTTACTATAGGGCTAGAATTTTCTTTGCATCATCTTAAAAGTATGAAAAAAGAGGTTTTTGTCATCGGGTTTGCTCAAGTTGTTATTACTTCGGCTGTATTTACTTCAATAGCTCACTATATTTTTGGAATAAATCTTAATACATCTTTGGTAATTGGTACGGCATTAGCACTTTCATCTACGGCGATAGTTTTGAAAATACTAAATGAAAATGGTGATATCCATCGTCCTTATGGTAGGAATTCATTGGGCATTTTACTATTTCAAGATATTGCAGTAATTCCTATTTTACTTATGGTTGTATTTTTGGCAAATAGTGAAAATACATCGGTTTCATCACTTTTATTTCAGACTTTAGTATCTGGTATTTTTGTTTTGGTTGTATTGTTTGTGGTGGGGAAATATGCTACTAGTAAATTCTTATCAGCAGTAATTGATAGTAAGTCTGAAGAACTTTTTATTGCATCTATTATCCTTATAGTACTTTCATCATCATTATTTGCACATATGTTTGGGTTTTCTTATTCTTTGGGGGCATTTATTGCTGGTATGCTTATTGCTGAGACAAAATATAAGCATCAAATAGAAGCTGACCTTGTACCTTTTAGGGATTTATTGCTTGGATTGTTTTTCATAACTGTAGGGTTGCAATTGAATTTACAATTTGTTTTGGACAATTTTTTCATAATAGTTGGACTAACAGCTGGGATACTTTTATTAAAAGCTATTTTGATATTTGTTATTATGAGGGTATTTACTTTTACAAAAAGAGCTTTTAAAACAGCTCTTGCTTTGGCTCAAGTGGGTGAATTTGCATTTGCTATCTTTGCTGTTGCTAAATCAAATTCTTTGATTGATGGTGATGTATTGCAAATTCTTATTTCTGTGGCTGTAATATCTTTGATTTTTACTTCTTTGGCTGTTAGATATGTAAGAGAGTTTACAAACTTTTTTTATAAGCAAAGAAGTGAGATACTTGATGAGCCTATAATAACATCTGAAATTAAGAATCATGTTATAGTATGTGGATATTCTTTGCTTGGACAAAAAATAGTAAAACAACTAAGAAAAAAAGATATACCATATATGGCAGTAGATCAAGACCAAACACATGTAGATATTGGTATTCAAAGAGGTGATGCAGTATTCTTTGGTAACGCAGCATCAAAATCTATTCTTGAATCTATGTTTTTGAAAAATGCTATGGCTGTGATAATAGCAATTGATAATGATGATAAAGTGAGACTTATTTGTGAATCAATAAAAGATATAAATCCTCATATTCATATCATAGTAAAAGTGACTCATCAAGCTCAAATAGATGATTTAGAAGGGCTTGGAGTGAGAGATTTTGTAAACCAGAATGAAAGCGTTGCCAAATTACTCGTGAGTAAAGCAATGAAATGTGATTTATAGATTAGATAGTACAAAAATGTACTATCTAATAAGAACTACAGGTTTTTGGCTATTAGCTAATATTTTGGCAGTAAAACTTCCAAATAGTGCATTTCGTAGTTTGCCGTGACTAAAAGCACCCATTGCAAGCATATCTATGTTGTTTTCTTCTTGAAATTTTAAAAGTTCATTCAATGGGTCACCTTTTAGTGACACAAACTCTACTTCCATATTAGAATCTTCCATAATCATTTTTGCTTGAGCCAGAAGTAGTTGTGATTTTCTCTCATCATTACATACATTTACTACATATCTTTTGATATCATTTCCTAGTGTTGGAGACTTGACGATAGATTGTAATGCTTTTATTGAGCTAGGGCTTCCATCATATGCCATCAAAACACTTTTGACTGGTGTAAATTCACCATTTACAAGTAGTGTTGGTACATCAATAGTTCTTAAAATTTCTTCTATTTGTTCACCAATAGTATGGTTTTGCCCATCATGATTTTGACCACGAAGGCCTATTATAAGAAGTCTAATTTTATCTTGTAATTCAATCAAATTTTCATAAAGTGTGCCATGTCTTTGAGCTGTGATAATATTTTCTACACCGGCTGAAATTGCTCTACTTTTAAGCTGTGCTAATATATCTTTACCTTGAGATATCAAGCATTTGCTCTCTACTTCATCTTCTTTTGATAAAGTTTCTAGTAAATCATCTCGTTCACCAAGTGACATATTTCCACTTAAGTCAACTTTTGATGATTTGTGACTATGTTCTACTGTATTTAGTAGTTTTAGTGGCAAATTTAAAGTCTTTGCAACTTCTACTCCATAATCAACTACACTTGTAGAAAACTTAGAACCATCAACACATGCAAAAATTGCTTTATCATACGATAGCATTACTAGTGACCTCCCATTACTTTTTCTATTTCATCTGGTTTGTCATGAATACCAAATCTATCTATAATAGTTTTGCTAGCTTCATTTTGTCCAATAAGCTCCACTTCCGTCCCTTCTCTTCTAAACTTGATAACAGCTTTGTCAAGTGCATAAACAGCTGAAATGTCCCAAAAGTGAGCTCTACTTAAATCTATTACTACTTTATCTAAAACTTCTTTAAAATCAAATGTTTCATAAAATTTATCACTACTATTGAAAAACACTTGTCCTATAAACTTGTATGTTTTTGTATTGGTTTCTTCATCATAAGAGATATCACAATACATAAAGTGACTGATTTTGTTTGCAAAAAATAGTGATGCAAGAAGTACCCCAGTCACCACACCATAAGCTAAGTTGTGAGTACCTACTGTTACAGCTACGGTTGAAAGCATTACTATATTTGTAGAAATTGGCAATGTTTTTAGCTTTTTGATACTACTCCAGTCAAATGTACCAATAGATACCATTATCATAACGGCTACTAATGCAGCCATTGGAATAAGTGATATGATATCGCTTAAAAATACTACCATAATAAGAAGAAACACCCCAGCTACAAGAGTAGATAGTCTTCCACGACCACCTGATTTTATATTGATTACAGATTGTCCTATCATTGCACATCCTGCCATACCACCGATACAGCCACTTGCTATATTTGCAATACCTTGACCTTTTGCTTCCCTAGATTTATCACTTTTTGTATCTGTTAGCTCATCTACGATAGTAGCTGTCATAAATGACTCTAACAAACCAACAATAGCTAATGCGAAAGCATAAGGGAAAATTATCTGTAAAGTTTCGAAATTCATAGGAACATCTGGCCATAAGAATATTGGTAATGTATCAGGAAGCTGACCCATATCTCCAACATTTCTAACATCCCACCCTGTAAGCATAACAAAAATAGTAATTACAACAATTGTCACAAGAGGAGAAGGCAAAATCTTACCAATCTTTGGTACATAAGGGAAAAGATATATAATACCAAGCCCTACAGCAGTAAGTGCATATACATGCCATGTTACATTGGTGAGTTCTGGAAGCTGAGCCATAAAGATAAGAATAGCTAGAGCATTTACAAATCCAACCACAACAGCCCGTGCTACAAAGCTCATAAGCTTAGCCACACCAATATATGCTAATATAATCTGAATCACACCTGTAAGAAGTGTAGCAGCTAGTAAATACTCCAAGCCATGATCTTTGACCAAAGTAATCATAAGTAATGCCATAGCACCAGTAGCTGCACTTATCATCCCAGGTCTTCCACCTACAAAAGCGATAACAACAGCTATACAAAACGAAGCATAAAGTCCAACTTTAGGGTCAACACCAGCGATAATAGAAAATGCGATAGCTTCTGGAATAAGAGCAAGAGCAACTACAAGCCCTGATAATACATCGCCTCTAATATTTCCAAACCAATCTTTTTTTGAAGATAGTAGTAACAAAAAATATCCTTTTTTAGTACATTTTATACATGAAATGCCGTAATGGAGAGTGTTATTTTAGCTTTTAGAGTTAAAAATTTACGGCAAATATGAAGTATGATTTTGGCGGATTATACTAAAAATAAGCTTAGTTTAAGTATAAGTAGAGTCATAAGTCCAGCAAAGAAGCCTGCCACGATATCATCACCCATCACACCTAAGCCACCTTTGACTTTTGCATCAATTTTGCCTATTACTGAAGGCTTAACTATATCAAAAAATCTAAATAAAATAAATCCTATGATAGCTCCAATATATAAATTGAATTCACTATGAGCCACCATAGATAGGCATAACCACATACCAGCAAGTTCATCTATAACAATCTCTTTACCATCATGACTGCCAGTTTCTAGCTCGTATTTGTCTATCTCTTTTATTGCTACAATAGATATCAAAATAGTAAGTAAAAAAAGTGTTGTAGCAGAGCTTACTTGAAGCAATAATAATCCAAGAATAAGTGCAACTATACTTCCAGCAGTTCCTGGTGCTTTTGGGCTAAGCCCACTATAAAAAAGTGTTAAAAAAGCTTTTCTCATTTTTTCTTCTCGACGCCTAGTTTTTTTCTCTTTTCCCAAAGTGATTTTCTACTAATTCCTAACTTTTTACTTAGTTCTGTATCTGGGTATTTGTCTTGGAAAGTATTTACCACAAGTTTTACATAGTCATTGATAGTCATGATATTGTCATTTGCTATCATATTGTTTGAATTCTTACTTTCAATCTTTTCATACATAAATTCTGGCTCATTATCAAGTGATGAAATAATTACATTCAAATCAACTATAGCTTTTTGTAGCATATCTTTGAGGGATTTTTTTAATGAATGGTAATCTGTCATATAATAAAGGGTAGATTTGTTTAAATCTTTGATTTCTTGAACTAAATTTACCTTGGAAAGTGATAAAATTTTGATTGGAAGGTTTGAGTTGTTTGCGTATTGGAAAAATAGTTTGTCGCTATATTTTTGGTCATTAGTCTCTACTAAAAGTGGGAGTTTAGTCACACAATAATCACTTTCAACCCCATCAAAAAGCATATTGAAATAATTTTCATACAAGCAAAGCTCTTTTTCTATTTTGTTAAATACTTGATAATGATGTATTTTTCTAATCAGCTCATCCATCATAAAAGGCTTTTGAACATAGTCATTTGCACCCATTTTGATAGGATTTCCTACTGTTGCATCGCTTATATATGTGACAAATAATATTATTATAGTATCTTTGTAGAATTTGATTACATCTTCACAGTTTGTAGTATGCAAATTCATAGATAACAAAACTGTATCGTATTTTTTTGTTTTATCTATTTCACTAAAAGATGTATAGTGTTCACAAGTATGACCTTCATCAACAAGCTTTGAAGAAACTTTTTGAGCTAGGTATATCTCATCTTCTAAAATTAATATTTTCATTTTTGTATCCAATTGTGATATTTTATTGTTGCATTGCTAATTACTGCCACACCCTCACCTCTACCGATAAAGCCTAATTTTTCAGCAGTAGTTGCTTTGATATTGACAAAACAAGGCTCGATTTGTAGGAGAGTGGATAGTGACTTTTTGATATCTAGTTTATGTGGGGTAATTTTTGGTTTTTGGGCTATGATGGTAATATCTACATTTACGATATCAAAGCCAACATTTCCGATAAAATTTACTATTTTTTCAAGTAAGATTTTGGAGTCAATTCCACTATAGCTCATATCCGTATCAGGGAAAAACTCCCCAATATCACCAGCTCCAGCAGCACCCAAAAGGGCATCTATGACAGAGTGTATCAATACATCTCCATCACTATGAGCTTTGAAGCCATATTCACAAGGAATATGAACCCCTCCTAAAAACATCTTTTTATTTTCTTCAAAAGGATGAATATCAAATCCATTGCCATTTAAGTATATATTTGATGGTGGCTTTAGACAGCTTATATCGTTTAGGTCATTGGTAAATGTGAGTTTTTTGGACTTGCTTGAGCCTTGGATATAGCAAACACTACCACCAATAGAAGCTATTGCACTACTATCATCTGTAAATGTTTGGGATGTTTGAAGGGCAAGTTTGAGCATAGAGGTATTGGATAATTGTGGTGTTTGGATAAGTTTTACTTTGTCTCTATCAATTGTACAGCCATCAAATACTACAGTATCACTAACATCCAAAACAGGTACAATGCAATCAGCTTTTAGTTTATTTTCAATTAAAGAGGCTATTATAGCCTGAGGTACGCAACTCCTCGCAACATCTGTAAACATAACATATGGTGTATCAACTTTACTCAAAGCATTTTGCATAGAGTCTTGTCTGGTGTTACCACCTTGCACATACTCAAACTCATAAGAAAAGTTTTCCATATATTTGATTTCATCTTGATGCCCAGTAACTATTACTTTAGCAAACTTATAAGATGAAGAAAGATTTTGTGTGACATAGAGCCAAAGTGGCTTGTCTTCGATTCTTAGCCATTGCTTTTTGGCTTTTGTGCCAAATCTAGTCGAACTACCAGCACATAAAACTACCAATGTGATATCAGACACTCTACCCCTTTGTATTTGTGTAAAAAAGTATCACATTGTATCAAAAGGTAACTTAAATTTCAAGAAAGTATAAAATTTGTAACTTATAATCTTCATTTATTTGCGTAATAATAATCCAGTAAGATAAGCTGAATTTGGGATATTAATAATATTTGGATGGTCAGTGTCACCATACATATATTCAACAATTTCCAAAGTTGTTTTGCTGTTTTTTGAAGCTTCAAATGCCACTTCAAAAAGCTCTTTTTGTCCTATATGGTGTGAGCATGAGTAAATAGCTACCAAACCATTTGGATTTAGAAGCCCTAATCCACTTGAAAGCAAGAACTTCATCCCTTTTATCGCCCCTATTGCTTCTTTTTTGGTTTTGGCAAATGGTGGTGGGTCAAGAACTATCAAATCATATTTGTTTCCGCTTTCAAGCTCTGTTGTAAGGTATTCAAAAGCGTCACCTTTGATTATCTCACACTCTTTGAAGTTATTTATTACTATATTGTTTTCTACTTGAGCAAGAGCATTTGCTGAAGCATCTACAAACTTCACTTTTGCTCCTTTTTGCAGTGCATATAGTCCAAATCCTCCAGCATTACAAAACACATCAAGTACGCTCATATTTGGCTCTATATAATTTGATACTATTTCTCTATTTTTTCTTTGGTCAAGATAAAAGCCAGTTTTTTGCCCATCATACAAACTCATCACAAACTTAATCTCATTTTCTTTTATACTTATATCTTGAGGAACTTCGCCATATATTACACCATTTAGTGTTTCAATTCCCTCTTTTTTGCGTACTTTTGCATCTGATTTATCAAATATCCCTTTTGGATTTAGAAGTTTTATAAGAAGCTCTATTATCAAATTTCTATGTTTTTCCATACCCAAAGTATTGATTTGGATTGCAATGAAGCCATTATAAAAATCAACAATAAGCCCAGAAAGCATATCAGCTTCAGAGTGTACTAGTCTGTACGCATTTGATTTTTTGGATATGGTTTTTCTTTTATTTATAGCAGTTTGTAGTCTTTGTTCCAAAAAGTCACTATTTATATCTACTTTCTCAAAGCTAAGAACCCTAACAGTTATCACACTTTTTGAGTTGTAGTAACCAGTAGCTAGATACTCTCCCCCAGCTGTAAAAATCTCAACGACTTCCCCATCGCCCAAATCCTTTGGAGGAGTTGCTAGTTCGTTTTGATATACCCAACAAAAAAGGGATTTTAGCTTGGAGATTGCTTCTTTTGAGACTGTGATTTTTTTCATTTATTTAGACCTATTATGAATTTTTAAGTATTATTTTTTAATTATAGCAAAATTTTGATATTAGTCACTTGAGTGAGTGGGTGAGGTTTATTGATACTTTCATTGTCATAAAGGATACATAAGATAAAGTTTTGAGAAAAAGAGCCTAAAAAAAGCTCTTTTTCATATAAACAAACTTATCAAAATAAGCTTAATGTTTCGCTTCGCTAAGCATCATATCAAGGAGTCTGAATACTTCTTTACTTGCATCTTCCATCTCTTTGAGGGCTGATATAGCAACAGGGTAGTCTATACCTTCACTTCCTATTGCATCAAATACTCTGTGTGTTCCGTTGTGTACCACGGCATGGGGTCTATCTAGTTTTGGATAACTAGGCGTTTGTGAGAAATACTTTCTTCCCAAACCTTCATTGTACCATTTACCTAATCTACAGTTTTTGTGGTCAACGAAATTAAATGCTGGTTTATGTTCTGCTACAGATAAATAAGTATTTACTTTCCATATGATATGGTCAAGTTTTGCTAAACTCATAAAAATTCTATCTGTTACTTTCCCCAAACCTCTAAAGGTATCATCTGACATATGAAATACGCGTTGCATATCAGAAGAATAAGCTATTGTTTTTTCATTTATCCCTTCTATTGATTTTGTAATATTATCAAATTTTTGGTTTGTAAGCTGGACACTATGTTGTATCGTTTTTACAACTTCTTCTATGTTTTTTGCAGCTTCTGCGGTTTTGTTTGCAAGATTTTTTACTTCTCCTGCGACTACGGCAAATCCTTTGCCAGCTTCTCCTGCAGTTGCAGCTTCAACTGCAGCATTTAGAGATAATATATTTGTCTGCAATACTACATCTTTTATTAAAGATAAAGCTTCAGAGATATTTTTTGCTTTTTTATCAAGCTCATTTATAACAATGTTCACTTCTAAAGATGTAGAATTTAGTACAGCAACATCTCCAACTATTAGTTCAAGACTTTTTGATGATTTTTTATAAGTTTGTGAAATCTCATCTGATGAACTTAAGCTTTCTCTAGCGAGTTCTGTAGATTCTGCTATATTGCCTTGAATATCCAAAAGTCCAGATTTTAGATTTTGGTTCTGAGAAACGAACAATAGTTCTATATTATTGGCTAAATATTCAAATTCATTTGTGCCAACTTCAGGCTGTACATATTCTTTATTTTTTTCAACTAAAACCTTCAATTCTTCAATTTCTTTTTTTAATAGTTTATTTTCATATTCAAGTTTTTCATTTGATAACTTTACTGAATCATATTTTGAAACCAAATCTTCATTTGAAGATTTTATTGAATTTATCTCATCTTTAAGACTTCTATTTTCTTCTTTTAGGTAATTATTAAAAAACATAATACTTCTCTCCCTTTTATATACTGTTTAAAATAATATCTGATTATTACCTTAAAAGTAAATTTTTTATTACATAAAATATATAAAAATAGATATTTAATGAATAACTTGTTATTATATCACAATTTTGTACACAAAATCTCTTAATTTTATTTTTGATATATGGATATAATTAAATATCTTTGAAATTTTCCCTAATTTTTAGGAATTCATCTAAGTTTTCAAAAAATAAGTCTATCAGCACTGGGTCAAAGTGTTTGCCTTTTTCCTCTTGAAAAAGATTTAGGATTTTATCTAATTCCCAAGCCCTTTTATAGCATCTATCGCTCCCTAAAGCATCAAACACATCAGCTATTGCAGTGATTCTTCCATATATATGTATTTCTTCACCTATAAGACCTCTTGGGTATCCACTACCATCATATTTTTCATGATGTTCATATGCTACTATTGCAGCAGTTTTTAGGAGTTGTCTGTTTGAATGTTTTAACATATCATATCCTATAAAAGAGTGTTTCTTCATGATTTCAAATTCTTCAATAGTAAATTTGGCTGGTTTATTTAATATTGCATCAGGAATTGCAACTTTGCCTATATCGTGCATAGGGCTTGCTTGTTTTAGCATATTTGATTCTTTTTCATCCAATCCATAATACAAAGCCAATAATTTTGAATACTCTGCTACTCTTTTTACATGGTTTCCTGTTTCTTTGGATCGACTCTCTCCTATTGCACCCATAGTAAAGATTACTTCTTTTTGAGTATCTTCTAGCTCTTTGTATAATTGATTTATTTCAGTCAAACCATCTTCTACTTTTGCTTCAACTTCATCAAAACTAAGCCCTACATTCTTGCTTACTTTGTATGAAAAAAATCCTATAAATATCAAAGTCAATAAAAAAATAATTGTTGCTGAAACATATACTTTGGATATAAAGTCTTGTGAAATTTGTTCTATATCATTTTCTATTTTTATATTTACATCTTTACTAGAAGAAAGTATTTTATTTATTTCATTTTGTAAAATTAAGGATTTTTCTTCAATATTTTTTATTTGTACTGCATATCCACCTATCCTTTGAACTATAGAAATATATTCTTCAACCAGTGAATTATTATAAGATTTTTGAAATATGAGTATCTTCTCAAGCCATTTATCAAGATATTTTTGTTCTTTGTACTGAAATAAAACTTCTTTACTATAATATTTGACATCTGAGAATTTCTTGATGGTTACCAAATCTTTAGTTTTCAATACCTCTTCTTCCAAAATTTTTCTTGTAGTATTTTCTAAAGGATAATTGGCATCAAACAAATTATCAAGCATTATTTTCTCACTTTGCAAAATAAATATAGTTTCAAACGCTTCTTCTATTTTTAATTCATTTTGTGATATAACAAGCAAATTATTTTGTATTTTTTTACTTTTATGAATATCTTTTATAAATATGTCAATAAAATCATCTTCTTCAGAAAGAAAACTATTCCTTAGATTCTCAAATTTATATTCAAAAGTATTAAAAGATTTTTTTAAACTATTTAGCTCATTGATATTGTTTGTATTAACTACATCTTTTACCGATAAATTCATATTCTCTTGCATTAAAATCAATTCTGAAATATATTTTTTGATATAGTTGTCTTCTTTTACTTTATACAATACTGCATGAATTGTACTAAAAATCAAAAGAACCAATAATGCTATCAAAGCAAAACTATATTTAACTAATCTTCTAATATTCATTTTTTACACCTATTTATGAATTATGTTAAGTATCGTTATTTCACTATCAGCTTTGTACCTTTTGTGAATTCCCCAAGTACCTAAGCCTTTATTGACATAAATTGCCGTTTTGTCTTTATAAAACAACCCTGATAAAAAAGGCTGAAATAATCGTACGATATAATGAAAAGGGAAAATCTGACCACCATGAGTATGCCCACACAAAAACAAAGAGCAATTTGACTTTAAGGCAAATTTATAATCTTTTGGTTGATGGGCTAGCAATATGGTACCATCACTTGAAGATAATTGTTTTATGATAAAATCTTCATCCCTTTTGTGTCCAAAAAATCTAGAAAATCTATCTGGCAACCCACAAAGTGTAATTTGTGTTTTGTTGTATGTAAACTCTATGCAATTATTATCCATAAAAGTAAAGTTTGATAAAATCACTTTCATATTCTCAAGTCCATAAACCAAGTCATGATTACCACTTACACAAAAAATATTTCTAAGTTGGTTTAATATTAAAAGTTTGTCTTCTATTTTTGATACTTTACAATCTAGAATATCACCAGTAATCACGGCAATATCATATTCTAAGCTATTGCAAATAGATACCAAATCTTCAATAAAGGTACTTGAAGTATTTTTGTTTATATGTAAATCACTCAAGTGAAGTATTTTCAAACCACAAATATTTTTATTTGAGGTGAATATTTTTATCTCCTGATGATTTGGTAAATTCATACTAATTTGCTTTTTTGTAATTTAATAAATAAGAAATATCTATTTTATTTCTAACTGTTAAAAAAAACATTTTAGGTGGTTGCATACCATAGTCTGTAAGCTCTATGTCAAAGCCACCTTCTATACTTAATGATTCTGTACTTTCAATTATTTCTGCCCTTGAAGATATATTTCTTGATATGCCATTTAATGTCAAAATACCGCTAATTATATATTTATCTTCGACTTTCTGTACACTTTGGATTTCAAAAGAAATATCAGGATGGATTGTCACATTTAACAACTCACACATATTGGAATCTCTTTTTTCTTTGCCACTTTTTAAATCAACTGCATTAATATTTATCTTACCTTTTAATGACTCTATGGAATCTTCTTTTGATAAATTTGAACTTATCATTTTTGTAGAAGGGTTGATATTGCTATCTCCTAAGACTTCAGTGTGAGCATTTATATACCCATCATCAAAACTTAATTCATAGGCATTTGCCCATAAAGCCAAAATGGCTACCAAAACTAATTTGAACATAATTTCTCCTTTTGTTGAATTTGTTGCGTAATCAAAATCTTGATTAATAATCCCAGAAATAGAATAGGTACAAATAAAATCAATTCATTTATAGCTACAAAGAGTCCTGCACCTGATGCTATCCATCCTATAAAAACCATATAAAAAGCTAAAGTTTTAAGAGATTTTTGGAATATACTTTTTAGTATTGCTACATTATAATATGAGATAACGAATGGATATACCATAGATAAAGCAAGCTCTACTTTGAGGAAATATGCCATATAGCTAAAGGCAAACAACATCAAAATAAGGAGTGCTTTTTGATGGTTTTCAAGCTTTAGCTTAAATCCTGCAATAACTCCTATGATATGAAATATCGCAATTTCATATGTATATCCATTTCTCCAAATTGAAATATCCAAATCTCGTGATATCGTCTCAAAAAGTGCTGAATCTAAGAAAACCCAAAAAGTCATTAGCAAAAGAGGGTATTCAAGATTTAGTATTTGATTTTGATTTGAAATAGCTTTTTTGGGAAGGAAAAATGAACTTCCCAAAGTCATAACAGTCAATAGCACAGCAAGATTTTGCCTTTGCGACACATCATAATTAAACAAAAAAGTACCTAATGTATAAGATATTACTAAGGCAAGAGCTATTTGTATATTTGAAGCTTTTTTTAACTCATTAATCAAAAGAGGTGCTAAAGCTCCTACGCTTAAGCCTAAAATAAAAAGCATAGCTATAGATAAATTTGGATAAAAAATACTTACTCCCAACTGTACTCCCAAAAATGCTTTTATTTTATTTCCATTACTTGCTCTGATATAATAACTCATAATAGAGCCTAAAATACCACCTATTGGTAAAGGGGCGATAAGCAAAATATTTGAAGAAAAATACTCTACTATTCCAGTTTGAGCTATCAACAAATAATAACTAAGTTCAAAAGCTATAAAAAATATTAATGCAATTCTTGACATAACATCTCCTTATTGTAAAAAAACATAAGATAAAATACGACAAATCCAAAATCAACTATCCCTATAAGTAACGCTTCTATACCCAAAATATTTTTTAGATATAGCGCAAAAAACACTGAACTTATACATACTCTTATGATAACTGTCAAGGTTGTTAGGATTTGTTCATGTTTGGTATGTATAAAAGCACTCAAATGAATCACACCTGTCATCGCAACAAACATAAATACTATATATTCATACTTCCCACTAAACTCAAATCCAAACAAAGGATAGATAAAACTTGCCATCAATATCAAAAGTATACCACCAAAACCATCACTTAAAAAACCTATTAGATTATATTTCTTAAGAGGGCTTAGCTGTATTCTAAAATCAAACAACGATATAGCAGAATAAATCACCACAAAAGCAAAAAGAGTTCTTAGTAACCACATGTCAAATACTTCTACTTCCCAAAGTTCAGCTTGAGAAATACCAGATATACTAAGCACTATAAACATTCCCAATATTCCCATTATATAAATTGCATAAAAGCTAAAATTTTTTAATCTATCAATATAGGATGCAAACATAGCTATTACCATAAAAAATACACCTATACCCATAGCAATATGAGCATGAGCTATGATGAGGTCGTTTCTATGAAAAATCCATCTAATATCTGGAATAAATAAGATATTACCTTGTATATCGACAAACAAAAAAGCCAATATTGATATCAGCAATGCTTTTTTAGCAAAGGTATCTATTTGTGTATCTTTATACCATCTGTATAAAAGTGGAATGTACAGTAAAGTCAAATACTGCAAAAACCACTCTTGATTATAGCTTAGCTGATCGATAAAACTTCTATAAAAAACAGACCCGAAATAAAATAAAGTAGGAATAACCCATAATATATTCCATCTAGCTATAAATTCATCTTTGTTTAGAAGTTTTATAATCAGATAATATATAGGTATCAATGCCAAACTCATTCCCAAAGTATTGTCTCCATGTGGTCCACTTATGGTACTTTCTACTTGACCAATAATTGGATTCATTAAAACCAAAAGCATAACAGGTGCAATACCAACAAACACCAAAGATACTTTGACCCAAATAGGGATAATTTGATAGACTTTAATATATTTATATAAAGCTACTATATAAAAAACTCCAGCAATTGCGAGTATAAAATTTAGAGCATAAGGGAAATCATAAAAAGCAAGACCTCTGGTATTTCCAAAGAGCAATGAAACTATCATAAAAATCAGAAAAATATACCAAAATACGGTATATAAACTTAAATAATAGATACCCTCTTTTGAGGTATTTGCTATTTCTTTTTCCATGAGCATAAATGGTAAATAAGACAACATCAAAGGGACAAATCCATATAACATCAAAGATATATGGATTGATCTCATATTTACAGGATTTAAAGTATCGCAATCTATATAAAATCCTAGAAGATTGAGAGAATAGAATAATCCAAACATAAGTCCTACAACAAAAAATACAAATGATATTTTAAATTGAGTTTCAATAAATTTATAAAATCCTACCATCTTTTACCTCGTATATTTTATCACTTTGTAATGCCAAATATTTATCGTGTGTGGCTACCACAACGCTCGTCCCGCCCAAAGCCAAGCCTCTAAAAATATCAAATACATTTTGTGAGTTTTTTGAATCAAGATTTCCAGTAGGCTCATCTGCAAATATAACTTTTGGTTTATTTATCAAAGCTCTGGCTATGGCTACTCTTTGTCTTTGTCCACCTGATATTTCATTTGGAAATTTATTGACCATATCATAAATATTTAACAGTGATAAAATCTCATTAATTTCAGCTTCAGTTGCTTTTTCGTTTGCTATTTGGATATTTTCTTTTACTGTGAGGTAGTTTATAAGATAATGAAATTGGAAGATAAAGCCAATGTTTTTTTGTCTAAATAAATCTATATTGTTAATATCTTGATAGTTAATACCATCAAAGCCCAGCTCACCAGAAGTAGGTTTTAGCAGTGTAGATAAAATACTAAGCAGTGTACTTTTACCACTACCACTTTCACCATTTAAAGAGATAAACTCACCTTTTTTGATAGACAAATTTATATCTTTTAGTGCCAAATCTTTACCATAAAGATGTGATACATTCTTAATATCTATCATATTTTACTTCCTTGTATCAATATAACAGGATCAGTCTTGGAGGCATTTAAAGCTGGTAATACTGCACCAACTGTAACCATTAACATAGTTGTTATGAAAATATACAATGTCAAGCTGAGGGTCAATTCTCCATTTACATATCCTTGAAGCAAAGTGGAGTTTTTTATAAAGTAAAGAATAATATTGGATATAAAAAATGCACTTACAAAACTAAACAACCCAAGCACTGAACTCTCTTGTATTATTTGCAAAACAATTCTTCTCATAGGTATACCTATCGCTCTCTTAATCCCAAATTCACTTTGTCTTTGATGAATAGTAAGGCTCATAATGCTTATAACTCCAAGTAATCCCATACAAAAAGCCACTACAGAGATTACATTTGCAGAAATTTTGATAATCTTAAATTGATTGTAGTTTTCTACAAAACTAGTGGTAGATTTGACTTCAATATCTTCACTTAAAAGTTTTACATTTTCGATAATCTTATTTGTATCAGCTTCAATCGCAGTATTTATCATAATCATTGATGCACTTTTATTAAATATCATTCCCGCATCTTCTATATTCAAAACAATACCACCATTTTCAAAACCTATATCACTTTCAAAAGTTCCTGAAACTTTAAACTTTTTATTGGCTATTGCTATGAAATCTTTATTTTGTAATGATTCTCGAAGTGAGTTACCTATTAAAACTTCATTACTTTTTGGGTATATGCCACTTAGAAGACTATAGTTTTCAAACCTATTATTGCTAACACCATAAACAGCTACTATTGGAAGGTGTTCTATAGGTGTAGCACCTACTATAATCGCTGAGGTTTTTTTTACATTATGAATTTCATTTATTTTAGATATGATGTTGATATCTACATTGGAAAAAAAAGTATCTGAAATCCTAGCTTGTGTGACGATTATGTCTCCATCACTTTTAAGGATTGAGGAGTACATTGATATTACACCATTGGAAATTGAAGTGATTAAAAATATGGCACTTATTGAAAATGTAAGACTTAGATAAATAAGTAAAGTTTTTAATCTATTTGCTTTCAAAGCTTTTATTGATTGGTACATTAAACTCCTTGATTCCTTGAAATTATTAAAGAATTTTACAATTTGATTATGAACTGTATATGAAATAAAACAATAAATAAATTCTAAAATAAATTAGGATTCATCTATTGTTCATAATGATTTGGTATAAATGTCAATAAAGTGTCAATGGATATTACATACTATCTTTAGACTATTCTTCTATAATTTCATAAATTAAAACGAGGAGTTCAAATGAAAATAGTATTTTATCTTTTGCTAACAGTTAGCTTGAGTTTTGGTACAGTGTTAGACGATTATCTTGCTAATTTGTCTAAAGAAGTCAAATCCAAGAATTCTAATTTTGAAGGATTTGATGCAAAAAGGGGTGAGGTAATATTTACATCAACTCATAAAGGAAAGAAGGGTGAAATGATTTCATGTGTATCATGTCATAATAATGACTTGACTCAAAGTGGCAAAAACTCTTTTACTGGCAAGGTAATAGAACCTCTTTCTCCTAAAGCCAATCCAGCAAGACTAACTGAGGCGAAAACAATTGACAAATGGCTACGAAGAAACTTCAATGATGTGTATAATCGTGAAGGAACTGCCCAAGAACAAGGGGATGTGCTTACTTACATCCTTTCAAAGGATTAATCATGAAACTATTGATGTTTTTAACATTGTTTTTAACTCTTTTATCCTCAGAGGATAAATACTCTAGTGGTCTAAAACCAACAAAAAAAGGGGTAGCCCCCGTAAATAATGCGTTGTATATCAACGAATGTGGTTCATGCCATTTTGCCTATCAACCAGGACTCTTGCCTGCAAATGCTTGGGAGAAGATGATGGGTAATCTTGAAAATCACTTTGATACAGATGCTTCTTTATCGCAAGAAGATTTTATCACTATTTCAAATTATCTAAAACAAAATAGTGCAGAAAAAAATATGGATTATAAACGAAGTAGTCGTATTGTAAATAGTCTAAAGGGTAGACAAATTCCTGATTCTATTTCACAAACTCCATATATGATAGAAAAACACAATGAAATACGCCCATCTTTAATTACGCAAAAAGAGGTAAAAGGGATTTTTAATTGTATTGCATGCCATACAACAGCTGACAAAGGTATTTATAGTGAACGAGATATCCATATTCCCAATTTTGGACGATGGAAAGATTAAGGAGACCACATGTTTAAATCATATATTTGGAGTTTACCAACACGAGTCTTTCACTGGCTCTTTGCTCTTTTAATTTTATTGGCTTTTTTGACAGATGATGACGATTTGCTCAATTATCATGCGGTTATTGGCTATGCGGTATTAATTCTTTTAGCCTTTCGAGTGGTTTGGGGATATTTGGGGCCTAAATACTCCAAGTTTAAAGATTTTCCTTTGAGTATGAATAATGTCAAAGAGTTTATGTTTAATATTTTTAATAGCGAACAAAAATATATCGGACACAATTCTCCGGCTTCTTATGTGATGATAACAATGTTTGTTGTAATCTTTCTAGTGATAATAACAGGAGCATTAACTTTTGGTATTCAAGAAGGGAAAGGGATATTTTCCTTTTTAAATGACTCTTTTTTTAGAAAAATGGAACTTTTTGAAGATTTGCACGAGTTTTTTGCTAACTTTCTTGTTATACTTATTGTAGCTCATATAATTGGAGTTTTAACAGATAAACTAGTTCATGGCAAACATCAAACACTCAATTCTATTTTTACAGGCTATAAGCAAACATTAGAAGAAAATAGTATAAAACTTACTATATTCCATAAATTGATTGCCTTTATATTTTTATTAGCGTTCATTGCTTTTTTGGTGTTTAATTTGATGCAACCTAAAAATATTTTAATTGCTTCAAAATATGAGCCTATTGATTATATGGTACAAAATGAACTTTTTGTCAATGAATGCGGTGCTTGTCATACTTTGTATCCACCTCATAGTTTACCCAGGCACTCTTGGGTGAGTATGATGAATGATTTAGAAAACCATTTTGGTGATGATGCTTCACTAGAAGAGGAAGAAAATCAAAATATATTAAACTTTTTGGTTCAAAACAGTGCGGAGACTTCAACCCAAGAGATGAGCTTTAAAATTAGCAAATCTATAGGAAATAAAGATATAATTGCTATAACTCAAACCTCTTTTTGGAAAAATGAACACAAAAAGATTCCAAAAGAGGTATTTGAACACAATGAAGTTAAAAGTAAAGCCAACTGTAAAGCTTGTCATAGTGATATTGAGAAAGGATTAATTGAAGATGATAAAATCAAAAATATTAACGCTTTTTTGTAGTCTTTTTTTAATATCTCAGCTATACGCCGATAAAGAGTATAAAACTACAAATTCGACCAATACTCATATTTATCGAAGTTTAGATTATCTTAATCTAAATAGTATTCAAGAAGCAAAAATCAAAGAAATATTAGTTTCTTATAAAAAAGATTTCTCACAATACTACAAGAAAAAGTATAAAACACAAAAAAAGTTACAAGAGATTATCTCCGATACATATTTTGATGAAAAAAAGTATAAACATGTATCTCAGGAGTTATATGAAGATATGATAGAGCTTGAAGCAAAGGTTTTTAAAGATATTCATTATATTTTAAATCCTTTACAACGAAAGCAATTTTCAAATCATTTACAGGAGTGGTTACTTGAATAAAGAAGTTTTACTTATTGAAGATGATATGGAGATACAAGAGCTTATTAAAGACTATCTAAAAGATTACGGTTTTGTATGCAAATCTGTATCAAATGCAAAAGAAGCATTAAGTGAAGTCAAGACTGCTTCTTATGATATTGTAATATTAGATTTGATGCTACCTGACATGGACGGTTTTGATTTATTGAGGAAAATAAAAGAAATTACAGACACTCCTATTATCATATCATCAGCAAGAGGTGATATAGGAAATAAAATATATGGTTTTGAATTGGGTGTGGATGATTATTTGGCAAAACCTTATGAGCCAAGAGAATTGGTACTTAGGATTGAGAATATACTACGCAAAAATAAAAATCATGATTTAATAACTACAAAAGATTTTAAGATAAATAAAAAAACAAGAGAAGTTTATCTTGATGATTACCCTATAGATTTTACTAAAGTTGAATTTGATATATTTGTTTTTTTGGTAGAAAATACAAATAGTATAATTTCTAGAGAACAAATTATAAATGTCGCTTCATTGGATACGAATACCAAAAATAGAACAATAGATATGCATATATCAAATATTAGGTATAAAATTGATGATGATTCTAAAAACCCCAAATATATAAAATCTGTTTGGGGTATTGGCTATAAGTTTATAGGTTGAATTATGAGTATCACTAGGAAAATATCTTTTTTATTTATAGCAAGTTTTATTATCATGACCATCATAGGTGTATGGATAGATAGTATAAACTCCAAGCGAATAGATGACTTAATAAAAGATAAATATCTAAAAACATTAAATGAAATTTTATTAAATATAGATAATCAAGATAAAATACAATACATAATTGATAAGAATGATTTATCAGAGTATGACTTAGCAAATACTAAAAGTCTTGAAAGACTATATTATAAAGAATATACTTTTGGATATATTGCTATCAATAAAGAGATGTTTGAAGATGAATTTATCATAGAACTTACCTATTTAGATGATAAATATATATTAAAAACACCAGATGAACAAAACATTAAAGATAAAATGATTTTAAATTTCTTAATCATATTGGATATTATAGTTCTTATAGCAATATTTCTGTATATATTTAAACTTTTAAATCCATTAAAAGTGATGACAAAAGATATCAAAGAATTCTCTAGTGGGAATTTGAATACTAGAATAAATGTAAAATCAAATGACGAAATAGGTACTTTGGCAAAAACATTTAATTCCATGGCAGATTCTTTGGTAACTTTAATAAAGACAAGAGAAGAATTGTTGAGAGATATTGGGCACGAATTAAGGACACCTATTACCAAAGGTCAATTTTTAATTGAAAAAGTACAAGACACATCACAAAAAGAGTCTTTAAAAGGTATTTTTAAAGAATTGAATTTATTGACAAGCCAACTGATAGAGCTTGAAAAGTTAAATTCTGATAAATTGACAATTTCTGAGTTTAGTATGGAAAGCTTGATAGTAGAATCATTACGAAAAACTCATATCCCAGATGAGTCAAAAATTGTTATTAATATTTTAGATAATTTTAAAATACGAGGAGATATATATTATTTATCCATGGCAATCAAGAATTTAATTGATAATGCATTGAAGTATTCTGTCCAGTTCCCAATAGAAATAGTTGCCATTGAAAATAAGCTTATCATAAAAAACATAGGCAGCCAGTTATCTAAAGATTTTGAATATTATTTAAAACCTTTTACGAGAGACTCCAACAAAAAAGAGGGTTTTGGATTGGGATTAAGTATAGTTAATAAGATAATTCTTAAACACAAATTCTTATTTAAATATAGTTATATTGATACTTATAATATTTTTGAAATAATATTTGATGATTGATTTGATAGTTAATTTAAATCAATTATAAATACCGTCTTGCTCTTTAATTCACTCTCTACAGCTATATCAAGACTATGTATATCTAAAATAGTTTTTACGATAGAAAGCCCAAGTCCATTGCCACTAGAATTGCTTCTGGCTTTATCTACCCTATAAAATCTATCAAATATTTTGTTTATTTCATCTTTTTCTATACCTATACCAAAGTCTTCTACGATAAGCCTATCAGCTCGTAAGTATACATTGACTTTACTGTTATTATCTGAGTATTTTATGGCATTATCAATAAGATTTAATATAGCTATTTTAAGTAATGTATGGTTACCTTGTATGGTTACTGCTTGTTTTTCAATAAGATGTAAAGATATATTCTTTTTTGATGCTAGACCTTGCTTTTCAAAAACTGCTTCTTCTACTATCTCATCTATATAAATATCTTCAAACTCATCTTTTATCTCTTCGAGGTGATTTGTAGATAAAAAAAGTATTTTTTCAATAGTATCTTGCAAAGTATCAACCTCAGAATGAACAATATTTAATATCTTTATATATTCATCTTGTGTTCTTGTTTTACGAAGACCTAGCTCAACTTCACCTTTTATCACTGTCAGTGGAGTTTTTAGCTCATGAGAAGCATTTTGTCCGAACTCTTTTACATTTTTATATGAGGTTTGAAGATTGTCTATGAGTTTATTGAATGTATCTATCAGCTCATCTATTTCATTGGCTACATTAGTCTTTTGTATTTGATATTTTTGCCCATCTATCTTTATGTTTCTAACTTCATTCAAAACAAGTTTTGTTTCATTTAGTGATTTTGAAATGATAAAATAAACAACCCACAGTATTATCCCAAGTAGTGTACTAAAACCAACCCACAAAGCTATTTCCATATTTTTGATATATGCACTATGTTTTTCAAATGGTATTGAACACTGTATGACTATAGCATAATCTCCTTTTTGCTTCACCACCAAATACGCAGATTTGATTTTTTGTTTTGTAAGTTTCTGATTTGTCTGAGTAGTATAATAAATCTCATTTTCACTTAAGCTAGAAAGTTCTATATCAAAGCTCAAGCTATTGTTTTTCAAGTCTTTTGACTTTTCTAAAATCTCTATTTTATTACTATCAATCTTGGCTACTTGAGTATAAAGTATCTCTATATCAAATTCTTTTTTGACATCTTCTAGTTCATCACCATAAAGCCTATTATCTTCGTACTCGTATCTCAAATCTTTGATTGCTGTTGCTAGTACCGATTCTATAGATTTTGTATGGTTTTGTTTTAAAGAGTCTATAAAAAGCCATCCAAATATATAAAATACAATAAATAAAAATACCAAAAGCCCACTCAGCAATCTAAATTTTAAATTCTTAAATATTTTCATCACTAACCTTAAATCCTAAATTACGATAAGTTTTGATGATTTTTAAATCATAATTTTTATCTATTTTATTTCTTAGCCTATAAATATAAACATTTAAAACATTACTGTTTGCTTCATCATTAAGGGTTTGAATACTATTTTTTAATGTTTCTTCACTTATTATTACATTCTGATTTCGCATAAGATATTCAAAAATTCCGTATTCTTTTGCAGTTAGATTTATTTTATCTCCTGCTCTATTGACAGTTTTTGTGGTAAGATTTAGTTCCAAATCCGCCACTTTTAAGATATTGTCTATTTGATTTTTTTTGCGAAGTTGTACTTTTATCCTAGCTAGAAGTTCATCAAAACTAAAAGGCTTAGTAAGATAATCATCAGCCCCTAGATTCAAAAAAGCTACCTTATCTTCTATCGCACTTTTGGCACTTAGCATTATTATGGGAGTAGGTATTTTGTTGGCTCTTAAGTGTTTGCATATTACATAGCCATCTTTGGATGGAAGCATAATATCCAGTATAATCAAATCATATTCATTTACACTAGCAAGATATATACCCTCTTCCCCGTCATGACTTACATCGACATAGTAGTACTCTTCTTCAAGCCCCTTTTTCAGAAAAGAGGCTATTTTTATATCATCTTCCACAAGTAAAAACTTCATATATACCTCTCCCAAAAACTATTTCTATAATTATCCCACAGTTTTATGAAATGAGTATGAAACTTTATTTTATATAGTTTTTAATATTATATTTAACATAATACTCATCTATAGCTTCTCTTAGAAATTTTTCATCTAAATTTGTTTTCTCTTTGACACCGAATCTATCTAAAAAACCTCTTGGCATTATTGAATTCTCTATCTGTGGATTTTTTAAGAATTCAATCATAACATTTTTTATATTTGTTTCACTACTATATTTTAATGTGTATCTTTGCATAAATACAAAAAGTTGTTGATTTGCAATATGACACCCCAAACAATTTGTTTCAAAAGTACTGTTTCCATTGGAAAATGTGACTATCGTGGAAAATATCAATATTCTAAAGTAACGCATGTGCCGTAGCCTATTTTAGAATTAATTTTTATCGCTATATTATGCTCTTTTGCTATTGAATACACTATATTAAGACCTATCCCAAAACCTCCATTTGTAGCATCAAATCTTTGATATCTTTCAAAAGCTTTATCAACTTGTTCTTGACTCATTCCTATCCCCTCATCACATATACTAAAACTATTTTGATTTATATTGATAGTTATTTTAGTTTCTTTTTTAGAGTATTTAAAACTATTAGACAGCAAGTTATCAACCATTCGTACTAATTTCTTATTATCAATATTTAAGACACTTCTATTGCTTTCATTTACAACGACAGATAAACTTTTTGATAAGAACAATAACTTAAAATAATCAACTCTTTGTTTTATTAAATCATTTACTATTACATCTTGATTTTCTGATTTTTGTTTATTATCTAAAAGTAAAAATACGAGATCGTCATATATATTGCTCAATGTCAAGGACGCGGTTTTAATCCTATTTATTTTATTACGCAGTGTAGGTTCTATATTATTTTTTTCGATTAACTCTATGTTATTTAAAATGGTGGAAACTGGAGTATTGAGTTCATGTGTAGTATCTTTGATAAATCTATCAAGTAAGGATATATTATCTCTTAAAGGTTTTAGGATAAGCTTAACAAGAAATAAGGAAGTCAAAACTACTAAAACAATTATAAACAATGTACTTAGAAAAACTTTTTTACCTATATCTTGAAATATATTTTTAACTTTTTTAGATACCACTATATATTTAGCACCCAAATAATACGGCTCAGATTCATAAATAAAATAAGCCTTGTCGTCATAATAAGATATTTTTTCATGAAAGTTTAGTTCAAAAGGAATTTGCTTCGTAAAAAATATATTCTTTTTGTCAACATCAAATATAGCACTATCAAAATCATCAAATCTAGGATATTCTATCATTTCATTATAATTTGCCTTTTGGTGTAACTTTTTGATTGATTCAAAAACATCTTTATAATGACTTTTCATCTCTTGAATAAGAGTTGCCTCTAATTGCTCTTTTTGACCATGATAATAAATATAAGCCAAAGACAAAATCAAAAAAAGAGTCGATGATAAATAAAGTGATAAAACACTCTTTATAGTTCTTTTTTCCGCATTATACAAGTTTATATCCCACTTTCTTAATACTTACTATTTTGTCTTTACCGATAATACTTCTTAGATTTTTGATATATGTTCTTAAGCTCATATCGCTATGTACCTCATTAAAACTCCACACATTCTCAAAAATAGTATCAAACATAACACATTGATTCCGATTTTTAATAAGAAGCTTTAATAATTCACTCTCTTTATGATTTAAAATTGTCTTTGCTTCATTAATGATAAGTTCATTTGTATTTATATTAAAAGCTATATCTTCATACAAAGATAATAATTCTTGATTGGTTTTATACTCTCTTTTCATAATAGCTTTTATTCTAAATAATAATTCTTTTAAAGCAAAAGGTTTTTTAAGATAGTCATCCGCACCTACTTCGTACCCTCTGGCTAAATCATCGATAGTATTTCTTGAAGTTGTAAAAATAGCAGGGGTCTTTATGTTAGTATCTCTCAAACTTTTCAGCAATTCAAACCCGTTCATACCGTCAAGATTGACATCAAATATAAGTAAATCAAAATTTTCGTGATACAATTTATCTAATGCTTCTTCCGAGTCATAAACATAAACTACACTAAATCCTTCTTCTTGAAGAAACTCAACTATAGTTTCCGATAAATTTACATCATCTTCAAGATATAATATTTTCACAATAACCTTTTCCTAAAAACTCAACCAAACTAAATATGATTAATTGTATCCAAAAAGTATCTAAAGTTTTATTAATACTTATTAGTAACACCATATAACGAAAATGTAAGATTATCTACCTTAAGCCGTAATAACAACTCTTGTTCTTTGATTTGAGAATAACAATTAAATGCTAATAGAGAAATCATAAAAAACACAACCAGTACAAGAAAATTAATATTTAAAATAAAATCCCTAGAAATCATAAATAATCCAACAAACAATAAATACCGTTTTCTAAAATAGTTTTAAATTATTTTAGAAAACTTAATTGGTATATATTACTTATTTTTTACCCTGACCCTTTGAGCCTTTATACATACCGCCACTCCCTGAACCATCTTTTAATTTTTGTTGTGTTCCGTTATCTGCTACTTGAGAATCTCTATATGCACTTCTTTCTTCAGGCGTTAATGTTTGTATTTTACTTTGCATAGCACTTCTAAATGATTCTTGTTCTTCTGTGGCAACACTACCTCTTAAAGATCTTAATTCATCTATCGTCATTGAAGAGTAATCAACGGCAAATAAATTACCTACTAATACCGCACTTAATACTAACTTTTTCATTTTATCTCCTTTTTGTTTTATTAAAAGAATTATAAAAGAAAATCGTGAAATAATTGTGAATTTATAAAACGGCTGAAAGCTAATAAGACATAAATTTCAACCGAATATTTGTTTAGTTATTTTTCATATCTTCATTTATTGCTTAAATTCTTAAGATTTATAAAATATCTCTCAAAATACAAAAGAGATTATAATTTAAGCTTTTGATTGTTACTGTGGAACCCAGACAGATACTGACTCTCCTTGGCATTTGAACTCTCCCCAACCTTCATCATTTGTTGTCACTGTTTCGTTGATATGTCCTGTAATATCGCTGTATGTGACATTTGGAGAACCTGTTTCCATCCATTTGTTGCCATCAGAACCATTACTAAGCAAGACTGCCATTCCACCTGAATGTTCTTCGTTTCCAGTGCGAGTCCATCCGATGCAGTTTCTATGATCGAAGTAATCGTATTGTTCCCCAAAAGCGTGAGTTTTGCGAACTTCTAGAAAGTGGTCAATCAGCCATTTGTGGCTTGGCATATTGATATCATATTCATTTCCATCCTTGCCTCCCCCTTTGTATTGTGCTCCGTAGTAATCAGGAGAAAAAATACATGGGTAGCCACCCTTACGCAGGAGAATAATCGCATACGCAAGAGGTTTGAACCACGCTTCTACTACGGATTCTAGGGATTGTAGTGGTTGGGTATCGTGGTTGCTGACTATGGTTACTGCTATATCTGGGTGGTCATTGACTAGACTCCTATCAAGGATAGTTCTCAAGTCATAAGCGACAACTTCACGACTGGCTTGTGCAAAACTGTAGTGCAACCTAGCATCAAAGAGCATTATATTCTCATCAGTTATTTGCATGAAGTGTTCTAGTGCTTCGTCTATACCAGACCAATATTCACCGACTGCAAAGAGGTTTCGTTGGGTATGATTGCGTACATGGTTGAGCCATTCGACAAAGAAGTCAGCACCAACATGCTTAACAGCATCAAACCGAAAGCCATCTATTCCAGTCAAATCTGTATACCATTCTCCCCAGTAAAGCAACTCCTTTCGTACATCAGGATTGGCAATATCAAGATTACACCCCATTAGATAGTCAAAATTGCCTTTTTCTTTATCCACTTCGTTATGAAATGTCTTTCCCTCAAACAGATAGACTCCAGGAGAATCATTTTGTGCCATGGCATTGGTATCAATGGCATTGAAGTGCCACCAATGCCAATGCAAGGATGAGTATTTCACCCCACGACCTGGAAAGGTGAAATGAGTCCAAGCCTTGATTGGTTGTAGTTCCCCTATGGCTTCATTGCGGTTGTCAGGGTTGTATCTGGTGGCTTTAAACTCTTCTTCCTCATCACCACCTTGCTTGTGGTTGAAGGCGATGTCAGCATACACCTGTATCCCCACATTATGAGCGGATTCAATTGCTTGAAGATACTCATCACGAGTTCCATATTTCGTGCGTATAGAACCCTTCTGGTCAAACTCCCCAAGGTCAAAAAGATCATAGACCCCATAACCATTATCATAGCCTCCAGCTGCACCTTTGTAAGCAGGTGGTAACCACACTGAAGTGATACCTACTTCTGCAAGTGACGCTGCTTGCTCTGTAAGCTGCCTCCAAAGTGAACCATCTGCTGGCGTGTGCCAGTGAAAAAATTGCATCATAGTACCGTTGCGTTCTTTCATCTGCTGTCTCCTACTAGCCCAACTATATATTCTACACACATTGTATTCCAAACACCCTGAACTTATCTAATTTTATACCTCAGAGGCTAATATGCACTTTTTTAGAAAGCTTAGTATAAATATCAGTGCAAAAGATTATAATAAAACCCTAGATTGACTTACAAAGAATAATAATATGCTCAAAAAAATAGTTAATTTTATGTTCAATTTTATGCTTTTACAAGTATGTATATGCTATTCTTTGTGATTCTAAGACTTACGGGATTAATAAACAATAAATATATTTAAAACAAGTAAAAGAGCCATGACAAAAGAAAATCACATAGAACAAAATTTTATAGCCAAACTTCAAGAGCTAAATCATGTCAATCTAGGTGATGCAGAGTTTGCTAGACTTCTTGGTATCCCAAGCCTTTCAAAAAAGACTATTGAAAAAATAAAAACATATATTCCAAAACCAAAAGAACAACAAAAAATAGCCAACTTCCTAAGCTCCATCGATGAACTCATCACTTCACAAAGCAAAAAAGTAGAAACACTAAAAGAACACAAAAAAGCCCTCATGCAACAACTTTTTCCATCAAAAGAGCTACAAGAATGAGGAATACATACCAAGTGAAAGAGATAGCTATGAGAAAACTTTTAATTGGGGAAGGGAGAGTGAAAATATGAAATCCATGCTTTCCAAAGAATATACAGAACATAGTATATTTTTAGAATTAGAACAATATATCAATTTCTATGAATCTTTGTCATTTTCTGTATTAAAATGGGTCAATGTAGGTACAAAATCTATTAATTATGAAACATATTTAATTTCATCCTTAAAGTCCACACTTGAATCGATAAAGAAATTATTAGAATTTGGAACAATCAACGATGCATATGCATTAACAAGAAAATATTATGATTCAATAATTGTTCATATTTATACATCTCTTTATATTATAGAGTTTCACAGCTTGGAAAACTTTATTGTCGATAAAATTAATAATTGGTTACAAGGAAAAGAAAAACTACCAGATTATAAAACTATGAATTCCTTTATAAGAAATAATAAAAAGATTGAAAATGTCAATAAAATACTATTTCCTAAAAATGATAAGAATTATACAAACATTCGACAAAAACTCAATGACCATACACATTATAATTATTTTAAATATATGATGCTTAATGATTATCAAATTAATATTCCTAGAATGGATGCACTTGAAAATTTAAATACATATTTAAGAGAAATATTTATCAAACATTTTATTTGGATGTTTATAATCAAAGATAATTGGTTAATGGCAGATGATTATACGGATTATTTGGAAATGAAAATGACACCACCTCACAACTCAGAATATTGGGTTGCCCCTTTTATTCAAAATATTTTTGAAGAAATAATCAAAAAATATAGACCAGATTTAGCTACCGAACTTAAACAAAGTACCTTAATGGAATTAAAATGAAGAATATAAGATTATAAAAGATTAATTATGAAATTATGTATATACGAGGATAACATATGCACAACAAACAATATTCTGATTGGTTGAGAATTGATTTACATATCCATACAGATAAAAGCAAAGAAACAAAAAGTGGAGATTACAAAGGTAATTTTGATGTAGCCACATTAAAGGCAAAGCTTATAGAAAATAAGGTAGAAATATTTTCCCTTACAGACCATAACATAATTAATGTTGAAGCTTATGAGGAATACTACAAAAATTATACAGAGGATGACCCCTTGTTGCTTATCGGGGTTGAATTAGATATACAAGGCAATAGCACATCTAAAACCTATCATTCTTTGCTTATATTTAACTACTCAAATACAGATAGAGTTAAATATATTTCAGAAAAACTAGAGAAAAAATATCAGGACAAAAATGTAACAAATCCTTTTGATAGAAGATTGACATTTGATGAGATTATTGAATTGTTTATAAAAGATGATTTCTTTTTTATACCACATGCAAAAAAAGGTGGGCATCAAAATATCGTAGATGCTGAACTTTCAAATATTCAAGATACACAAAGAATGATTTTATTAATGCAAAGTGCATTAGAAAAAGTTACAGCCCAAGAAATGAAAGAAGCATATCAAAAAGGCTTTGATTTACTTCAAAATGACGAATTTAGAAATAAAAAGGATATAGCATATATCAATTTTTCAGACAATCATTGTTGCGAACAGTATCCTTGTAGACATATGGGTGAAAAAGGAAATCATGAATTTGATTATATCAAAGGGCAAAAAAGCTATGAAACAATTCGTTTAGCATTTATAGATCCTGAATCGAGAATAAAATCACAAGCAGAATTTGATGCTCTTAATAAAACACTTAATACGATAGATAATCTAAAAATTGATTCACACGAGTATTTTAATCAAAATGAATTGTTTTTTAGTCCGCATTTGAATGTTGTAATTGGTGGTCGTTCTAGTGGGAAAAGTTTATTGATGAACCTGATAGGTGGGAAAATTGATAGTCTTACTATTAAAAAAAACAACTATGATAAATTTCATGGGGAACATATTTCTATAAAAGCAAAAAGTGATGATGGGTATAAACAACAAACAGCAATAGAAAAGCCAATTTACATCAATCAAGGCGATATTGTTGATTATTTTGAAAAAAATAGTTTAAAAGAATTGGCTGAAAAATCAAATAAAAAACTTGAATATAATGAAGCCAAAAGCAAGTTTGAAACACATAAGAACGGACTACAATTAATCATTAAAGAAATGATAGACAAATATAAGGATATTCAAGAATTTGATGTTAAAAAATTTGAATTACATAAAAAAACAATAGATAGTTTTCATAGCACAAGCTACACTATTAACTTAAATATTGACAGTCTTAAAGCTACTAATAAAACTATCATATCAGAATTAAATGAGGCTAAAGAGCTAATAGATTCATTAGTAGAAAATTTAGCGTCATTCAATAGTAATAAACATCTTGAAATAAATGAAACTGAAAAATCTGTCATTGAAGCATTTCAAGGCTTAATTGATGAAAAATTAGCACTTATTGAAACTAAACAAAAGAATAAAAATAGAATCAATAACTTTTTTGTGCAAGTAGAAAAAATTATTGAGGATGCCAACTCTACTTTAAGTAATGAGTCACAGCAAAAAGTTATTGCAAAGCAAAGTATTAAATCTCTTGAAGATAATATAAAAGAATATTTTTCAAAATATGCTAGATTGAAATATGCTACTAAAACGATTGAATCTTTCGACTACTCAAAAAAAGAAACTATTGAAATTAATGAAAATGTTTTATTGGTGTTAGAGGTTGAAAAAACTGAAGAGTTGGAATTAACTAAAATGACTATAAATGCAATAAAAAATGGAATTTCATCTGATAGTCTCTATGTAAATTTAGAGAAGTTGTCAAAAAATAAGTTATCAATTAAAAATCTAATTGGTAATGACAGCAATAAACTTTCTCAAAAAATACACACTGAATTATCAGATTTATTTATCTCAATGGATAATCCAAAAGATTATTTGAAATATAGTGATGAAGAAACATCAAAATCCAAAAGTCCAGGATTCAACTCTGAAAAATATCTTGGCATTTTGCTAAAGAATTCAATAAATAAGATTATCTTTATTGACCAACCAGAAGATAATTTGGGAAATAAATTTATATCCGAAGAGTTAGTTTCAACTATTAGAGATATAAAATTTAAAAACCAGATATTTTTAGTAACTCATAATCCATCTATTGTTGTTTATGGCGATGCTGAAAATATAATTATTGCTGAAAATTCAGAAAATAAGATTAGCTATAAACAGATAGTTTTAGAAGATGTTGCATCTCAAAAAGAGATATGTAGTATTCTTGATGGTGGTGAATATATATTTGACAACCGTGCAAAAAAATATAATATTCAAAGAATTTTAAAAGATAATAGCTCACAAGGAAAATAAAATGGATGAATTAAATTGTAATGCAGTATTAAATAAAGAAGCGAATAAAATTACAGTAAGTAATCTTGCAGGTAATAACTTAGACATTGATATAAGTATTGATATAAGTAGTGATGTCGATTTTACGAATTTGGTTCAAGAATTAACAAAAAAGATAGATGAAGAAAAAACCATTGTCTTAACCGTTGAAGATGAAGAAAACATAACTAACTCTAAAGACAAATTAATTATTGAGACATTAAAGAATATTTTTAAATCTTATAATGAAAGTTTAAAAGATATTGAAGAAGAGGTAACTACTGATAATTATGAAACAATGGGGACAAACAATGGGGACAGGCACCTTTAAATGACAAACACACCCAACCCCACCCCAAAAAAGGAGCTTAACAAAATGAATGAACCAACTCAATCAAACACTGTTATTTACAACGATGGAGAGCTAGAGCTAAATGTATCAGTGGGAAATGAAACAGTTTGGCTTAATAGAAATCAGATTGCAGAGCTTTTTGGAAGGGATGTAAAAACTATAGGAAAGCATATAGGCAATGTTTTTGGTGATGAAGAACTAGAACCATTTTCAACTGTCGCAAAATTTGCGACAGTTCAAAATGAAGGGGGAAGGGATGTTGTAAGAGAAATTGAGTACTACAATTTAGATGTCATTATTTCAGTAGGCTACAGGGTTAAATCTCAAAAAGGTGTACGATTTAGACAAAACAATGGGGACAGGCACCTTTAAATGACAAACCCAGCCAACACCATCCCAAAAAAGGAGCTTAACCAATGAATGAAATAACCAATCATAGCCTTTTGGAACAAATTAAGAATCTAATTGAGCAAACAAAACAAAATGTAGCAGTAGCTATAAATAGCTCAATGACCATGATGTATTGGCATATAGGAAAGCTTATCAATGATGAGATATTGCAGAACAAAAGGGCAGAATACGGCAAAGAGATTGTTGCTACGGTGTCGCAACAATTGAGCGAACGATATGGCAAGGGTTATAGCTATTGGGCACTTACAAGAAGTAAAGCTTCCGTTTCGCAACTTGTTAAAGATGGCACGGCGTGGATGAGCCAAGCCCTAGTAGCAAAAAGGAGTGAGCCAAGATGAACTTAAAAGATTTTAAATCAGGGGTACTTAGACAAGAGTATCAATATAAAAGTTTCTTGCCTGAATTTATTAATCATACCTTTACATGGGATGACCCTCAGATAAATACAATGTTAGAAGATGCCACGAGAGCATTGGGAGAACTCAATGCTTTTACTATGATAGTGCCAAATGTAGATATATTTATACAGATGCACATCACCAAAGAAGCCAACACTTCAAGCAAGATAGAGGGTACAAAAACCCAGATGGATGAAGTCCTTATCGCTAAACATCAGATTGACCCAGAAAAAAGAGATGACTGGCAAGAGGTGAGAAATTATGTCGATGCTATGAATAGTGCGATAAAAGAGCTAGAAACTTTGCCTATTTCAAATCGCCTTATCAAAAATATTCATGCCATACTATTAAACAGTGTACGAGGTGAAGCAAAACAACCAGGAGAGTTTAGAAAATCTCAAAACTGGATAGGTGGGGCTAGTTTGGCAACTGCTTATTTTATTCCTCCTCATGAAATGCAAGTAAATGAATTTATGAGTGATTTGGAAAAGTTTTTGAACAATGAAGAGATATTTGTACCACATCTTATAAAAATTGCTATTGCACATTATCAGTTTGAAACTATTCACCCATTTTTAGATGGGAATGGTCGTATTGGAAGGCTATTGATTCCCCTTTATCTAGTAAGCAATGGGCTTTTGAAAAAACCATCTTTGTATTTGTCTGATTTTATCGAAAAAAATAAATCAGCTTACTATGAAGCCCTTACAAGAGTGCGAACTGATAATGATTTGATACATTGGATTAAATTTTTTCTTGAAGCCGTTATTGTTACCGCAAAAAGTGGTGTAAAAACCTTTGAAACTATTTTGAGCTTAAAACAAGAGATGGATGCACTTATGATTGGATTTGGTAAAAAAGCACACAATGCTAGTAGATTGTTAGAAATGTTATATCAAAAACCTATTGTTAATATGACTGATGTTGGTCGTGAACTAAATCTTGCTAAAGCAACAGTAAGTTCTCTTATAAAAGATTTTGAAGAAAAAGGTATTTTAAAAGAGACCACAGGGTATGAACGAAATAAATATTATGCTTTTACAAGATATTTAGATGCTTATAGTAAGGATTAAGGCGACAAACTGAACTAAGGATTTTTATAGTTCAAGTTAAGGCTTTAAACTGAACTAAGGATTTTTATAGTTCAAGCTAGAGAGTTTGTAAGTGATTTTGATAGATTGATTTTAGATGTGAAAAAAGAGGAAAATAAGTAAATTATACTAAAGAGCATAATGAGTTTCTCAAAGAGCTTGGACTCTCATTATTGCCGTAGTTTAAGTGAGTAAAAGAGTCTTACTTAGACTCTTTTACCATATCAGCGAACTCACCGAAAACATATTTGCTCTCGTGTGGGCCTGGGCTTGCTTCTGGGTGGTGTTGTACTGAGAATATTGGTTTGTTTTTGTATTTTACACCTTCTATTGTGTTATCAAATAGATTGATATGCGTAATATCAGCTATTTCATCTATATTATCTGGAACGCTATAGTTGTGGTTTTGTGCTGTTATTTCTACTACACCTTTGTTGGCTACTGGGTGGTTACCACCGTGTTGTCCGAATTTTAGTTTGTATGTGTCATATCCATGAGCGATACTTAGCATCTGGTGACCTAGACAAATAGCAAATATTGGGATGTTTTTGTCTAGTAATTTTCTCACTTCCGCCACTTCTTCTGTAAGAGTTAGTGGGTCTCCAGGACCGTTGCTTAGGAATACTCCGCCAATTTCTCCAGCTTCATATCTAGCTATCAAATCATCACCATTGAAATCTGATGGGATTACTTCTACTTCAAGTCCACTTTCTACAAGCTCATTTAGTATATTTCTTTTTACACCAAAGTCAAGTACTACTACTTTTTTGTTGCTCATCATAGCTGGATTATATGCTAGTTTTTCAGGATCCCATGCACCGCTTTTGTGTACATAAGCCTCTTTTGTACTTACTATTTTGATATAGTTGATATCTTCTATTCTTGGGCTATTTGTTAGTTTCTTTGCAAGTTCTTCTTTTGAGCTAATTTCAGTAGATGCTATCATCATCATCGCACCACTTTCTCTCAAAGTTTTTGTAATATGTCTAGTATCTATATCACAAATACCTATGATATTATGCTCTTTTAGCATATTCCCCAAAGAACCCTCAGCTCTAAAGTTTGAATACTCTTCATTATAAGCTCTTACAATCACACCACTACAATGAGGCTTTGAGCTTTCGTTGTCATCTTTGTTTACACCTACATTTCCGATTTCTGGCATAGTAAATGTGATAAACTGTCCTGCATAACTAGGATCAGTAATGATTTCTTGATACCCAGTAAGTGATGTATTAAATACTATTTCACCCACACTTGTACCACTAGCACCAAATGAATTCGCTTCAAAAAACATCCCATTTTCTAAATATAACCAAACTTTTTGCATATCCATCCCTTTCTTATTTCTCTTTTACTTTTTAGATATTAGATTTTACTTTGTAAAATTGGTATAATCAATTACAGTAACCCTCTTTTCCCTAACTCTTCTTCATATAATCTATTGTATACCAACTGATAATCATCAGTTCCTGGAATCAATTTTCTTTTATAGTTTTTTATTTTTTCATAAACACATTTATCAGCTTCTTCAAAACCTTTTACAAATATATCAAAAGAGCCTACTATAACATTTTTGACTTGATTGTCACTTACTGTAAAGTGAATATAATCTTCTTCCCATAAAAAATCTATAATTTTGTGTGATATATCACTAAATCTATCTTCAAGATTTAAGATAACTCCATTTTCATTTGCAAGTCTTTTTTTAGCCATCCAAAAAAGTTGTTTGTAATCAGCTTGATAAAACTCTATATCACCCTCTTTGTTATCTAATAATGTATTCACTTTTTCATCTAAAGAGTTTTCGTTTTCTATATCAGCATCTATTATTCTTTCAATCTCAGCGATAATGCTATCTTTGTCTTTTCTTACCTCAACAAAATCACATTTTAGCAAATCTCTTGCTATTTTTTGTGATAAATATGGTGTATGCTGTAGTTTTATTTTCATGTGCGATTCCCCTTTACCTAAAATTTAACTTTTTCTAACTATTGTATCATCTCTTTCTTTCTAACTATTGTATCATCTCTTTCTGGACTTGTTGATATAATACCAACTTTTACACCAGTTACTTTTTCTATCGTTTCTATATATTCTTTTGCTTCAATTGGTAAATCATCATAGTTTCTTACACCCACAACACTTTTCCATCCCTTAACTTCTTCATAAATAGGTTTTACACTATCCAAATCACTTGGAACATAGTCAATCACTTCACCATCAAGCTCATACGCTGTACAGATTTTGATAGTATCAAATCCATCCAAAACATCAAGCTTCATCAAAGAAAGCTCATCACAGCCATTTAATTTTGCAGCGTATTTGACAAGTACCGCATCAAACCAACCACATCTTCTAAGTCTTCCTGTAGTTGTACCTCTTTCTTTTCCAACTTCTGCCATAGTTTTACCAGCATCACCGAAGTCTTCAGTAGGGAAAGGTCCATTTCCAACTCTTGTACAATATGCCTTTACGATACCTGTAATATTTCCAATTTGTTTTGGGTTGAGTCCAAGTCCACTACATGCTCCTGCACTTATAGTATTTGAGCTTGTAACAAACGGATAAGTTCCATGGTCGATATCTAGCATAGTTCCTTGAGCACCTTCTAATAATACTCTTTTATCAGTATCTAGGAAGTCCCAAACCATATTTGTAGTATTTGCTATAAATGGAGCTAATTTTTCTCTATATTCTTCAATCTCTTCAAATAGCTCACTGCTTGTTGGAGTTTGGATATTGAGTGCATCAAAAATAGCACGGTTATGCTCAAAATATTCTGTAATTTTTGCTACAAGTGTACTTGGATGTAAAAGCTCTCCTACTCTATGTCCGCCTCTATTTATCTTATCAGCATAACAAGGTCCTATACCTTTTCCAGTAGTTCCTATAGCTTTATCACCTTTTAATGCTTCTTTTGCTTTGTCTATAGTTGAGTGATATGAAAGAATCAAGTGAGCTTTATCACTGATAAAAAGTCTTCCTTCTAGGTTGTCAAATTGTTTCATCTCTTTTATCAAATCTGCTGGACTTACAACAACACCATTACCAATAACATTGATAGCTTTTGGGTTTAGTACACCTGATGGAATTAAGTGAAGTGCATATCTTACACCATTTACCCATATAGTGTGTCCTGCATTGTGACCACCTTGATACCTACATACTACATCATACTTTTGGGCAAGCATATCTACTATTTTGCCTTTGCCCTCATCGCCCCATTGAATTCCTACTATTAAATCTGCTTTCATTTTAAATCCTCTAAAATTTTCAATATATTATCTGTGTATAATGCAAAACCAAGTGAGTCAATATCTTCACTTTTATAGCTACCACCTATCATAATGGTATTATTGCCTTCAATTACTCTATAATAAATATCATCATAATATTTCATTGAACCATAATACAATGGAGATACTATAATATTTTCATAAACTTGCATCATAGCGATAGTTTTGAGTTTTAATAACTCTTCTTTTATACTACTAGGGACAATATCAATAAGCTCTTGTGTAATATCATCTTTTGTTTTTATCTCTATTAGTTGATTGAGCCATGGGATATCAAGAGCGTAAAGTGCCACAATATCACTTTTCTTAAATATCTCTATATCTACACCAAATTCTTTTGAGATAATTGATGGGATATTGATATTTGCTATTTGCAATGTTGAACTCAATCTTAAATCTTTTACGATATCAAGGCTTAGTGATATAACATCAGATATATCATCATGCCCTATCCATTCACAACCTATTTGATAAAACTCATTTGATGGATAGCTAAACACAGGCTGTACATAAAACCATTTTTTGTGGTCTGTTGTTCTTCCTAGTCTTTTGGTGATAATTCTTACAACATCAAGTGTAGAATCAGCACGAAGAGCTACTTCATTGTTTTCTTCATCAAAAAACTTTATTAATTTTTTTACATCATCAATACTTTGATGTTGCCCATAAGAAAAATTTGGTGTTACAATCTCTTCAAAACCATTTCTGAAAAGCATTTCACTAATTCTTGTCTCTAAATCTCTTTTAGCTCTTGCAACTTTACCAAAATATAATCTAGCACCTTTTGGGATTTCATGTTCAAAAATCACGAACTATATCCCAAAATATGTTTTATTAAATACTGTGTTTGCAGTACCGTCAAATTTTCTAACACCGATTTTATCAAGTGCGAGTTCTACTGCATTTACAGCCCAAGCCGCTTCATAATCAGATACAAGTCCCATGTGGTTGATTCTGAAAATTTTACCTTTTAGATGATCTTGACCACCTGCGATATTTACATCAAATTCTTCTTTTAGAATTTTTCTGATTTTACCAGTGTGTTCAGAAAATATGGTAGTCATAGAATCTGCTGGTGATTTTGGATATATACTCAAGCCTATTGCTGTTAGTGCTTCTCTTGTAGCCTTTGCTCTTGAAGCAGTATTGGCATAAAGCTTATCATATCCTGTTGCTTTGATATGCTCTAAGATAGCTTGTAGACCCATTGTAAGAGTTGTTGCAGCTGTCCATGCAGTTGTGTTTTCTCTTTGTTTTTTGAGTTCTGTGTAAAGGTTTAGATAATACCCTTTTGCATTTACTTCCAATCTCTTAATAGCCTCTTTGCTAAGTCCAACCATAGCAAGTCCAGGTGGTAACATAAGTGCTTTTTGGCTACCAGTTATTACAGCATCTAGATTTGTGATATCAATTTTTTCAACACCAATTGCTGTAATTCCATCAGCAACTATCATGATATTTGGGTTGAGTGCTTTTACCGCTTTTGCTATTTCTTCAACTGGATGTCTCAATCCTCCAGCACTTTCACAAATTTGTATAAAAACAGCGTCAATATCTGGATTTGCTTGGATAGCACTTACTACATCTTCTACGCTAGAAGGTGTATCCCACTCGTATTTTAGCTCAACTTTAGGGATTTTATAAGCATCACAAATTTTTCCAAATCTTTCACCAAATTTTCCAGAATTTATAGTTAATGCTTTTTGCCCAGTAAAGCTAGTAACACAAGCTTCCATAGCACCAGTTCCACTAGAAACCAACATTACAGCATCTTCCATACCAAACAACTCTATTAAAAGTTCTCTAGTTTTTCCAAAAATAGATTCAAATTCAGGAGTTCTATGGTGAATAGTCTCACCACTCATAGCAACTCTTACAAACTCAGGTACAGGGGTAGGTCCAGGTGTCAATAACATTTTATTATTCCTCAAAAGTTATAAAAATTTATTTACAAAACCTGATATTTTACTATAAAGTTGATTAAGAGCAAATTAAATGTAAGATATTAAAATTAACACACAAATTAGTTCAAATGTTTAATTATTGTTTAGCTTGCTTTTTTAATTTTAAGCTTGTTATGTTGTTTTGCACTATAGTCATATTCAACTATTTTGCTCACGATTTGCATATGTTGTTTAATTGAATCTTTCAATGCTATTGATAAAAAAGTAGGTACAGCATTACCTATTTGTAGATTTTTGGAACTTCTAGAACCATAAAATATATACTCATCTGGAAAACATTGTATCCTTGCCCCTTCTCTTGTCGTTAATGGTCTAGGTGCTTTAGGATGGATACATCTTGAAGATGATGGGGTACTGAAATTTCTTGTAATAGTTGTAGCTGGTCGTTCCCACCATAGCCTACAATATGTATTTTTGAATCCACTAGTTGGTCGTAATTCTACAGGTAAATCTTCTGGTGTTCCTCCATCAGGTAAGTATTCCATAAGTTTAACTAATTTTTCATTGTTTTTAGGAGCATTATGCTCCATTAATTTTGTAGGTGAATTTTTTCTCATTAATCTTTGGAATTCGTTATTTGGCTCACTCTTATACTCAAAACTTTCTTCATTACTTTTAATAAATGGCAAATCACTTATTGCATCTGCTAGTGTTAAGTATGGCTTTAAATCTTGATTAAAAATACTATTATTGTCTATATTACAATGTGTTGGTTTTGGATATTCAAATTCTTGACCTAACTTTGTGCCAATTATAATTACCCTTTCTCTTATTTGTGGTACTCCATAATCAGCTGAATTTAAGAGTTTATACTGTACTTTATAGCCTAGAGATTCAAAAAGAGATAAAATTGTTTTAAATAGCTCTCCTTTTTGCATCGACAAAATACCTTTAACATTTTCAAACAAAAATATATTAGGATTTAACTCTTTTAATACCCTGTAATACTCTTGGAAAAGCTTTCCTCTTGGGTCATCAATGAGCCTTTTCCCAACTGTTGAAAATGCTTGACAAGGAGGACCTCCAACTATTATATCAATGTCACCTTTGTTAATGTGTAAGTCACTATTAAGATTTTTAAGTCCAAAATCTTTTATATCACAATTATATACTTTGACCGTTGGATGGTTTAATGAGTACGCTTTTGCCATATCAGCCAAGATTTCATTTGCAGCAACTATCTCAAAGCTATCATCATGAGCAAAGCCATAACTTAGTCCACCAACTCCAGCAAAAAGGTCTAGTACTTTAATTTTTTTGTTCATCATTTTTAATCTATAAATATTGTTTCTATCAAAGGTGGATTTTCAGTTAGTTTCCACACAAAATAATTCTGTTCTATATTGAAAACCGTTTGCCCTTCCATTTGCTGTCTTGTAATCCAGTTTACACTATCATCATCTATCTCATTTAATTTAACAAATGCAACCTGCCCATTAAACAAGTCAAAATGGATTGCTATTGAAGATATTCCATTTGTTTGAAAAATCTTTTTTGCTTCTAAAACTTTATGTTGCTTGATATCGTTTATTCCTTGAAAACCAGATTGGACTTCAATTCTTAATTTATTGCCATTTTTTAATTTAATTTCTAAATCAGCTGTTGGAGTTCTTTTAAATAATTCTATATTAACTAAATCATCATCGCCAATTAAAGATATATTTTCAATACTAATTTTAAATATTGTACTTAATGCTTTAAGAAAATATTTTGAAATTATGTATCCTCTCATCCATGAAAAGTAGACTTGTTCTGGTCTCCTCCCTTGATTATTTAATCTTTGTATAATATTATTGTCTTTTAATTTATTGAATACTAACTCTATATTATCATTACAAAAGTCATCTATATTTGGTATTTTAATATCAGATGATACTAATAAATTTATTTTTTTGATTATTTCACTTAATCTTTCGTTTAATAGATTTATATAGTCATAATCAACAGTCGGAGTTATATCTTTTCCTGCAAAAAAATTTTTAACATCATCTTGTCTTGAAAAACCTAACTCTTCCCTATATTTTTTAAAATAGTTGGTTGTTATCATTTCAGTCATTATATTAAGAGTCCTTTTTAAATTTGTATGATTTTATCTTAAGTTTACTATGGAATTTATAAATTAGTAGTTAATTGTATATGATAGTTTCTTAAAGTAACTTAAGAGATTATATAAATATCATAAAATAGTATATCAAGCTAAAAAACAATGCTAAAAGTTGAACCTTCTTCTTCAATGGATTCGAGTTCCAAGATAAAGCCATGAAGATTTATGATATTTTTGACTATATTAAGCCCAAGTCCTAGGGAGTTGTTCCATCCATCATCACTCACACGATAGTATTTGGTAGTGATTTTGCTTACATTGTCTTTTGATATTCCTATGCCATGGTCAATTATATGAATTTTGTTTTTTTCAATTTGTACTATTACATTGTTATCAGAGTATTTTAGAGCATTTTCTATTAAGTTTTTGATAGCAATTCCTAGAAGCATTTCATCGGCTTGTATTATGGTATCTTCACCTTGAAGTACAATATCTCTATTTTTGTAATTTTCTTTTAGGTCGTTGATAATGTCTTGTGTGAGTATTTTGAGTTTGACATCTGTATAGATTAGTTTTTGTTTCCCTTCTTCAAGCTTGATTGAAAGTCGTAGTCTATCTATGATATTTGACATTTTATTGGCATTGTTGTATATTTTTGTTAGGAATTTTTGTAGTATTTCTTTATTTATATTTGGGTCACTTTGGATTGTTTGAGCATACCCTACGATGACTGCTATTGGATTTTTGAATTCATGTGATATGGCTGATATAATATCGTCTTTTTGTTTGTTTGCAAGTTTTAGCTTTGCTGTTTTTTTCTCTTTTTGTTTCTCTTTTTTAGACAAAATTGAAGATACACTTTGTAGAAGTTTTGTGATTTTGTTGAATTCCAAAGAATACTCAGAGATTTTACATTCACTTTGTTCTTTGTTTATAAGTTTTTTTAAGTATTCTAGTACATTGTCGGTTTCTTCTTTGAGCTTAGTACTAATTTGATAAGTAAAGAAAAGAGCAAATAGTAAAAAAAAGATAAATATTGTTGTAGTTTTGATGGCAAAAGTGGTAAAGTCATTTTTGATTTGGACTATATCATCCGCCATTCTGATATAATAAACTCCATCTTGTATAACTATTTTTTTGGCTACATACAATAAATCTTTATTGACAGTATTTGAGTATCTTATACTTTCTCCACTACCATCTTTTGATGCTTGGATTATTTCATCTCTTTTGATATGATTTTCAAGAAGTGATTTGTCTTTATCGCTTTCTATAATAACAGTACCATCTTCTTTTATGATGGTTAGTCTAAGATTTAGCTTATCTCTGAATTTATCTGCTATCAAGTCAAAATCGTCAGCATTTACTATATACAAGCTTAGGAGGTCGATATTTTGTGAAAGGTTTTTTTTGGTTTGGTCTATGTATATATCTTTAAGCCAGAAATAGACAACTAGCCCCCAAATAATAGATATTCCAATAAAAAGGATAATAAATTTTCTAAGAAATAACTGGTGTAGTTTTAACAAAAAATATATCCTTCACCACGAACTGCTTTGATATACTCTTTTTCACCATCTGGGTCAATTTTTTCTTTTAGTCTTTTTATTGCAACATTTACTGTTTTTAGCTGTTTATCATAAGAGTCTTTCCATACATTTTCAAGCAATTGCTCACGACTTAGTAATATATCTTTATTTTTGATAAATTCCAAAAGTAAATCATGCTCTAGATGAGTCAGCTCCACATCAATACCATCAATTTTGAATTTTTTACTATCAAAGTTGTATGTAATATCTCTAGCTTTTATAATAACAGCTTCTTTTGTGCTTCTTTTGATAACAGCATTTATTCTAGCTATTAGCTCAGCAGTATCAAAAGGTTTGGTGATATAATCATCCCCACCTTTTTCAAAACCTTCTAAAATATCACTATGAGAAGTTTTTGCTGTAAGATAAATCACAGGAGTGTTGTATCCTTTTGATCTGAGGTTTTGTATAAAGTTTGCACCATCAGTTCCTGGTAAGTTTCTATCCATAAGAATCAAGTCAATTGCTTCTTCATCAAGAATTGCTTGAATGTTTTTTGTATCCAAACATCCAATTACTTCATACCCAACTTTGCTAAGATTGTATTCCACAAGCTCTAGCAAATCTTCTTCGTCTTCTACCATTAAAATTGTTTTGTTCACATCATATCCTTACAATTTTGAATGATAAATTTTGAATGATGAATGAAAGTATCGCTAAAGCGATGTTTTAAACTCAAAATTCAAAATTTAAAATTCAACATTCTGTTAAAGTTGTTCCAACTCTTTACCTGTTTTTGCAAAAAGCAAAATAGAAGCAATACTTAGCGTTCTATCTGCAAATCTCTCTACTCTTCTCAATGCACTTAAAAGATTGAAATACTCTAATGATAAGTTATGGTTTGCATTCATAGCTTGTAAAATATTTTTTTCAATCATAGAATACAAATCATCTGTTTTTGACTCTTCAATAGATATTCTTTGATACAGAGATTCAACTTTTTCATGGTCACTTTCTTTAATAATTTCACTTATTGCTACTAGTGATTCATAACAAGCTTTTATCATAGGTATAGTATATTCTAAAATTGAATCTTTTTCAATATCTTTTGTATAATTTGCAGCAAATTTCTTTAAAAATGTTCTAATATTATCTATCACTCTTGCATATTCGTTGGTGATTTTTAGATATGAAAGCATTTCTCTCAAATCTTTTGCCTCTGGATGATATAATGCAAATGCCGTTACTATCATATTATCTATCTCTACACTTTTGGCATGAGATTTTTTAGCTGATAGTTTGATATCTTTTAAGCAATCAATATCATTGTTTTCCAAGCAAGTGATAACTTCTTTTGTTGTTTCCATAGCGAGTGTATTTAGCTCACTAATGGCACTTTTAATCTGATTTAATTTTTCTTCTTCTTTTTTTAACATAATCTTTCCTTTTACTTTTTACCTTTTACTTTTTAGATTTTAGATAAATTATCCAAATCTTCCCGTGATATAATCTTCTGTTTTTTTATGTGTTGGATTTACAAATATTTTTTCTGTTTCATTAAATTCTATCAAATCCCCAAGATGGAAAAATGCTGTATAATCAGCTACCCTTGCAGCTTGTTGCATATTATGAGTAACTACAACTATTGTATATTTTTCTTTAAGCTCTACCATTAGATTTTCTATTGTTTGTGTACTAATAGGGTCTAATGCACTTGTAGGCTCATCCATAAGGATTACATCAGGTTGAACTGCTATCGCTCTTGCGATACAAAGACGCTGTTGTTGTCCACCACTTATTGCAGTTCCTGGGCTTTTTAGCTTGTCTTTTACTTCTTCCCAAAGCCCAGCACTTTTTAGTGAGTTTTCTACTAGTTCATCACATTCACTCCCTTTTTTTACAATATCGTGCATCAAAGGAGCATAAGCTACATTTTCATATATTGATTTTGGAAATGGATTTGGTTGTTGAAATACCATACCAATTTTTTTTCTAACAGCTACTACATCAATATCTGGGTCATAAATATCATGTCCATCTATCTCTATTTTTCCTTCAATTTTTGCTATTGGTATAAGGTCGTTCATTCTATTTAAACATCTAAGATATGTTGATTTTCCACAACCTGATGGTCCGATAAAAGCTGTGATTTTGTTTTCAAATATATCTAAATTAATACCATTTAATGCTTGATTTTGTCCATACCAAAGTTTTAAATCTCTTGATATTATTTTTGCTTTTGTTTCCATTGTTAATATTCCTTAAAATCTTTTCGTAAATTTTTTTCTGAGTACAATAGCTATTGTATTAAGTGATAATAATACGGTAAGAAGTACTATAATAGCTGCTGCTGTTTTTTCTATATAAGCAAGTTCTGGCATTCCTGACCATGTATAAATCTGAGCTGGCATAACCGTTGCCGCACTCATAACACTAGTCGGAGCATCAGGAACGAAGGCAATCATACCTACTATGATAAGTGGCGCTGTTTCACCTATTGCTTGAGCAAGGGCTATAATAGAGCCTGTTAGCATCCCTGGCATAGCAATAGGGAGAACATGGTCTCTTGTAATTTGCCATTTTGTAAGCCCCAAACCATATCCAGCTTGTCTGATACTCTCAGGTACTGACTTTAATGCCGCTTTGGCGCTTACTATGATAATTGGTAGTGACATCAGAGCAAGTGTCATACCTCCAACAAGAGCTGAACTTCTTGGAAGACCAAAGAAATTGATAAAAATTGCAAGTCCAAGTAACCCAAACAAAATAGAAGGAATTGCTGCTAGATTATTGATATTTACCTCAATAAACTGTGTAAATTTATTATCAGGAGCAAACTCTTCAAGATAAATTGCTGTCATTATACCAATAGGAACTGCTATAATCATAGTGACAAGCATAGTAAGTACTGAACCTATCATGGCTGAATAAAATCCAGCATTTTCTGGTATCTTTGAATCACCTGTAAAGAAAAAAATGATATTAAATCTTGATTCAATGTCTCCATTTGCTTTTAGCTCATCTACTTTTACTTTTATGTTGTCTTTTACCCTATTTGGCTTACTTTTTAGGTACTGATCTATCTCTGCACCAGTCATCGCCCAGAAAGTTTGTGTTGTTCCTATCCATTGTGGATTTTCCCCAATTTCTTTTGGAAGAGTTCTAAGCCAAGCACGGCTTACAATAGCTGTCATCTCACGATCAAGCAAACCATATGGATTAGAAGCAGTCTCTTCATCTATATGAATTTCAACCTTTACATAAGATTGTTTGAATGCTGGGTAACCTTTACCTATGATATCAAATAAGAAAAATGCTAAAAAAGACATTGCTACAATAATAGCAGAAGTAGCTAATATTTGAAATCTTGCTGCTTTTTGGTTTCTCTTTTTTATTTGAGGTATATGAAAATAATTATTGTTTTGGTTCATTTTTTATCCTTAAAGATTCGATACTTTGTATTTTGCATGGAATTTTCTTATCATATATATTGATACGATATTTATAAGAAGAGTAACCACAAATAGTACAAATCCTAGTGCAAACGCTGAAAGTGTCAAAGAGCTATCAAATGCTTGATCTCCAACTAACGATTCAACAATCTTTACAGTAACTGTTGTCATATCATCTAAGAAATTCCAAGATAAGTTTGGTCTAAGACTTGCAGCCATCACAACAATCATAGTCTCACCCAAAGCTCGACTTACCCCTAGTAAAACTGCTGCAATAATTCCTGGCATTGCTGATGGAAGTACCACAAACTTAATAGTCTCAGCTTTATTCATACCAAGAGCTAGTGAGCCATTTCTCATATTTTGTGGAACTGAGCTGATTACATCATCGCTTAGACTTGCAATTATAGGAACAATCATTATTCCCATAACAATACCAGCACCAAGAGCACTTCTAAAAGATGCACTAATCCCAACAAATCCAAACATTTCCACGATTAAAGGAGCTACAGTAATAGCAGCGAAGAAACCATATACAACTGTTGGAATACCTGCAAGTATTTCTAAAGCTGGTTTTACTCTATTTCTAGCTTTTGGTGATGCATATTCTGATAAATAAATAGCACTAAATACCCCTATAGGAATAGCAACAGCCATAGCAATAGCTGTGATATAGAATGTACCTGCAAAGATAGGAACTGCACCAAATGTTGAAGAAGAATTTAGAGCATCTGCTCTTCCCGCACCTTCTAGAAATGCTGCATCTGGATTCCATTGCGTTCCTGTTAAAAAGTTCCAAAGACTCTCTCTTTGGAAAAAGTGAATAGTTTCAAATATAATAGAAAAAAGTATTCCAAATGTTGTGAGTACTGATACAAAAGCTGCAAATATAAGGACACCTTTGATAAAGCTCTCTATTAAATCTCTTGCTTTTGTTTTGCCATTTACATTTTTTACTAGAACGAGTAAACTAATAGCACCAATTGTTAAAGATGCAACTACTAGCATATGCGGTGGAACTGCATCTATACCAAAAAGGTATAAAAAAACACCAGTAACCCCAAGCATAATTACTGGTAAACCTGTATATAAAGCAACAAACCAACCATATTGATCAGGTTGAGAGTGCATTTTTATACCAAGTGATCTCATGTTTGATGCTCTATTTCTACCTAAAATATATGCAATATATACCAAAGGTACTAATCCACCAAAAAATATCAAATACAATGTATCATTTGACATTAAACTTCCTTTTTTTTATTTTAAATGACTAAGCCTCTTGCGTTTGCAAGAGGCTTAAATCTATTTGATATTGAATAAAATCAATATTATTTAACAGGTAAAACTGTATGTTTATCAATCATCTCTTTAGTAAGAATTGTTCTAGCTTTTACAGCAGTTTGAACTTCTTTTAATGTTTGAGCTGGCATTGGAATAAGTCCTATGTTTTTAAGAACACCTTTCCCACCAATCATCATATCCGACATATAAAGATCCATAAATTGTTCCATACCTTTTACTTTTCCTAAATGGTTACCTTTTGCATATACATAAAGGCTTCTTGAAACTGGATATTTAGCACTTGCGATATCTTCAAAAGTTGGAGCTACACCATTTAAGCTAACACCTTGAACTTTATCATGATTTTCTTCTAAGAAGCTATATCCGAAATATCCAACAGCTTCTTTGTCTTGAGTAAGTTGTTGTACTATTAAGTTATCATTTTCACCAGCTGGAATAAATACACCATCAGTTCTGATTTTTTTGTATTTACCTTTTAGTTTACCATAAGCTTCGAATTTTTTAGAAGAAGTTTCCATTACCATTTCATCAAACGCATCTCTAGTTCCAGAAGTTGTAGGCGCTCCGATTACTCTTATTTCTCTTTTTGGTAAAGATGAATCTATTTCATTCCAGAATTTATAAGTATTTTTTACTAATGATTTACCATCTTTACTTGGTACTTCTTCAGCTAAAGCCAAGAATACATGCTCTAATTTTAAATCCATTGCAGGGTTAGTTTTGCTATGTGCTATAGCAATTCCATCAAATCCAACCATCATACCAACGATATTATCAACACCATTTTTATTACAATCTGCAAATTCACTAGATTTCATAGGTCTTGAAGCATTCGTAAAGCTTGCAGTATCAAGTCCTGCACCTGAACAAAATATTTTCATTCCTCCACCAGTTCCAGTTGATTCAATAATAGGAGTTTTATTCCCTGTTGTAGCACCAAATTCTTCAGCTACATAGCTTGTAAATGGATAAACTGTACTAGAACCCACTACTCTTATTTGATCACTTGCATTTGCAGCCATAGAAAGTGCAACTACTGCACTTAAAGATAATACTGATTTTTTCAAAATTGTCATTTTACTTCCTCACTTTGTTTTGGTTAAGTTACTATGGAAGTATAAATGAGAAAAGTTACAAGGGGGTTACATTTAACTAATATCTAATAATTAATAACTGAAGAAAATTCTACTCACAATCAAAAATTATGAGCGAAGCGAATACCAAAGTTATTAACTATTAATTATTATCTATTAGTTTCTAGCTATTAGCTGCTCAGTAAATCCATAAATTCATCTTTGTTAGGGCAGAATTTTCCATTTTTTTCTATTAGGATTAAATCTCTTGCTATTGATTTGGATGTATAAATTTTGGCACTTTCTATATCTATACCAAAATCTTCAAACATTTTTGCAATATATGCAAAAAGCCCTTTTTGATCTTTTGCTTCTATTTTAAGAGCTGCTAAGTTTTCTGTATAGTTGCACTCAATTTCTATATTTTTTCGCAAAATTACAGGTTTTTTTAGTATTATCTTTTTGGTAGTTACAAAAGAGTTTTTTATGATTTCTTCAATTTGTGCTATATCTTGAGCTTCTACATTTTCATCGAAAGTGATTTCATAAAATTTTTTGTTGTCAAAAAGCTTATAAATACCCATCGAAGAGATATTAAGATAAGTAGATAGTTTACCAAGAAAATAGCTCAAATTCATATTGTGTGTTTTGATTATTTGGATAGTCAAAACATCTTCATTGATAATCTTATAATCACTTTCTTCTACACTATCAGCCCACAATGCAATATCCAGTATCTGAGCAACTTTTAGTTTTAAGAACATATGAATAGATTGGATTGATAAAATCTTTTTTTGTAAAGAGGCATCAAGATCTTTATATATTTTGTTTTTCTTTATAGCATCAAGTTTTAAAACCCTTTTTGTGCTATCTTGGATTAGTTCATTATTTTCAAATGCCATCAAAGATTGTAAGAATAATTCTCTTAATAAATTGGCAGTAGTACTTTTATATACATCTTTCCCAACGGAGCTTATATCGCTGTAAGTTAGTACAAAAAGTAGTTTCAAAGTCTGTTCTGTTTGTAAAATACCTGTGAAATTGAGTATTACATTTTGTGAATATATATCTTCTCTGGTGGCTACTTGATTCATGATATTGTGGTATCTTACTATTTTTGCTCCCAAATTAGTATTTTCTTCATCAAACCCCAAAGATTTAGCAAATTTTTTGAAGATTCTTTCACCTATTATATGGTGGTCTCCACCTCTACCCTTGCCACTATCATGAAATAGCACCAAAAATCTTAGTAATGATTTTTCTTCAATACTAAATCCATCATAAAGATTTTTGACAAAACTATCTTCTATATTTTCAAGATTTTTCAAAGCTTTTATAGAGTGTAAATCTACTGGATGTTTGTGGTAGCCATCAAACTGAGGTTGATTTTCTAGCCCTTTTAGATGAGGTAGAAGTGGTAAAAAGAGTTTTGTATTGTAGAAAAGTTTAATAATAGGATATAGATTTTCTTTTTTGAAAAGCTCTTTTATAAGTCGTTTTGTTTCTTTTGTCTCTTTTTTCCCAAAACTTGTTTTACTTGCAAAATAAATATATGATGGGTCAAAACTTTTTATATTGTTGAGTGTCAAAAGTTCTCTCAAAAGTCCATTTATTCCCAACGGTTTTCTATTGTATGATGTATAAATTTTATTTTCACAAATATATAAATTCTTTGATAATCTACAATTTTTTAGCTTGATAATATTTTGGGATTCATATAAATAAGGTCTTATTACTTTTTTGGTCATAATTAGGCTAAAAAAGTGAACATTATGAAGTGCTTCAAAAAGCTTAGTCATACAATCTCTTTCTTTTGTAATTCGTGCTTTATTTTTAAAACCAAGTTTGGTACTTAGTTCTGGCAATATATCGAAGTTTACGACATCTTGTTTTTTGTGAGCTATTAAATGAAGTGCATTTCTAACTCTAAATATAAATTCTAGTGACATTCTAAAGTTTTTGTATTCATCTTCACTAAATAATCTTCCACTTAGTTCTTTGATAGTACTTATACCATAGATTACATTGCATATCCAAAACAAAAGATTAGATTCTCTCATCCCTCCATATCCATCTTTTATATTTGGCTCCATTATGAGTGGATATTTGATAAGTCTTGCTTTGTGTTCTGCCATTTTTTGCTCTATGAACTTCTTTTGACCATTATGACGAACCCTTTTTAGTGAGTTTTGGTAGTTGTGCCAAAGTTGTTTTGAACCATAAATCATTCTTGATTCTATGATGGCAGTTTTTATTGTAATATCTTCCTTGACGACGCTATCAATTTCTTTTAGTTCATGTACTCTATGCCCTAGTTTTAGCCCAGCATCCCAAGCAAGAGTCAAAAACTCTTCCAAAATATTTTTGATATTGTATCCTTTCGTATCTTCATACAAAAGCATCAAATCAATATCACTATATACACAAAGCTGCTCTCTTCCATAGCTTCCAAGGGCTACAAGTGTAATAGGGATTGCATTGCTAAGAGGTTGATATTGACCGAAATGTTTTCTAAGTATATATTTGTATAGGTGTATTATAAAACTATCTATTTGTTTGGTATGTTTTACAAAAAAATCTTTACCTCCACTATGAGTAAATATCTCATCTAGACTACCTAAATATTCTTTGATAGAATATTTGATAAGTTTGGATATCTCAAAATCTTTTGCATTGGAGTCTATCAACTCTTCTATCTTTATACTTAAATCACTCAAGCCCAACCCCTCTTTTCAATTCACAATTTGTAATTTTATTATATACAAAAATAGCTAATATTTTATACATAAACCTTAAAACAAAATAGTTATTACGATAGATTTAAGAATCTCTAATTTTTTTTTGATATAATCACTTTACAATTTAACCAAACTTTTAGGAAATTTTATGAGAAACTGGCTTGATAACCACAAAAATGATAGCGTTAGAACACAAATGTATTATGCTAAACAAGGTATTATTACTGATGATATGCGTTATGTTGCCAAGGTAGAAGGACTTGATGCTGAGCTTATAAGAAGCGAGATAGCAAGAGGAAGACTAATAATCCCTGCAAATGTAAACCATAGACATGTAAAACCTATGGCAATAGGACTTGCAAGTAAATGTAAAATTAATGCTAATATTGGCTCATCAGCCCTTGCAAGTGATATAGATGGTGAGATAGAAAAAGTTGATATGAGCTTGAAATATGGTGCGGATACTATTATGGATTTGAGTACTGGTGGGGATCTTGATGCTATTAGAGAAGCTGTTATTGCACACTCAACTGTACCAGTTGGAACTGTTCCTATGTATCAAATCATACACGATTGTGGTGGAGATATCAACAACCTATCTATAGAAGTAATGCTATCAACTCTTGAAAAACAAGCCATTCAAGGGGTAAGCTACTTTACTATTCATGCAGGATTTTTACTCCGTTTTATGCCTTATGTGGCAAAAAGAAAGATGGGTATAGTGTCTCGTGGAGGAAGCTTGATGGCATCTTGGATGATGCACTACCACAAAGAAAATCCTTTTTATGAGGCTTATGATGCAATACTAGATATTTGTAGAAAATATGATGTATCTTTATCTTTAGGAGATAGTCTTCGCCCTGGATGTCTTTATGATGCAAGTGATGAAGCACAGCTTAGTGAGCTTAAAATCTTAGGAGAATTGACACTAAGAGCTTGGGAAAAAGATGTTCAGGTAATGATAGAAGGACCAGGGCATGTTCCTCTCAATCAAGTTGAGCGAAATATGAAAATAGAGCAAGAATATTGCCACGAAGCACCTTTTTATATCCTTGGACCTTTGACTACAGATATAGCTGCTGGGTATGACCATATAAGTAGTGCTATTGGAGCTGCTGTTGGAGGATGGCATGGGGCAAGTATGCTTTGTTATGTAACACCAAAAGAACACCTTGGTCTTCCAAATGCAGAAGATGTAAGGGTTGGAATCATTGCCTACAAAATAGCAGCTCATACAGCTGATATTGCAAGAGGAAGATTTGGGGCTAGAGATGTGGATGATGCTATGAGTGATGCAAGATACAAATTTGATTGGAATAAACAGTTTGAATTAGCACTAGATCCTGACAGGGCAAAAGAGTATCATGATGAAACTCTTCCACAAGATGTATTCAAAGATGCAGAGTTTTGTTCTATGTGTGGGCCAAAGTTTTGTGCATATAAGATTACACAGCAAATTATGGAAGAACATTCACCAAAGGAGTAATCCTTTGGTGAAAATATGTAGTTGGTAAATGTATCAACTACTATTTTGGAGGTATAATGTTTTGCAATTTATAAAAAAACCCTTTTTTGTACTTATTGTCTTAGCCATTAGTGCTTTTGGAACAACTTTTCCAGATAGTTACTATAAAATAACTAGTAATTCTGTTATGAAAACAAGATTTATAGCTATTATGCTTCCAGTAATACAAAAAGAAAATGCCAAAATCTTAAAAGAAAGAGAATTTCTAGAAAATACTCTAAACAAAAATATTTTTTTAATAAACTCTACAAATATCCGTCAACTTTTAGCAATCAAAAGAAAATACAAAATTGCAAGGGTGTATGATTTACACTCTTATCTTAAGAAAGTAGATATTGTACCACCATCACTTGCTTTGGCTCAAGCTTCAATAGAGAGTGGTTGGGGGAAAAGTAGATTTGTTCGTGAAGCAAATAATATTTTTGGTCAATGGACTTATAGTGGAGTTGGTATTATCCCTGAAGAGAGAATAGAAGGAGCAACTCATAGAATAAGAGTCTTTAGGGATTTGGAAGATAGTGTTGCTAATTATATGTTAAATCTAAATATGGGTTGGGCATACAATGATTTTAGACGGAAAAGATATGAGCTAAGAATGAGTGGAAAAGAGCTTGATGGGTATACACTTGCAACAACTTTACTCAAATACTCAAGCACTGGTCAAGTATATGTAGATAAAGTACAAAGTCTAATCAATGATAATAATTTGTGGAAATATGATTAAAAAACAAAATACCAGTTCTTATGGAACGCCAGATTGAAGACAACCCCAGATAAATCTGGGGTTCCAGGAATACTGGACTAAGCCAGTATTCCAAGATTTTTAGAATCTATAACTTATAGATAATCTTAAATCAGATGCTTCTTTAACTGGATCAGCAGTCATACCCATTGCAGTGTATTGCTGTACTTCAGTCCAACTCATTGGCATACCATCTGTACCAAAGAATCCGTTACTTCCAGTATAATCATATTTCATATATGTATATCTAGCATTGAAATGCAATGCTTTTGTAAGAGGTTGGTTATAGTAAATTTCCCATGCTGTACCACGAGTTGCGATTTTGCTTCCAGCCATAGTATCTTCACCATATGTTATACTTCTCCAGTATTTACTACCTTTATTCCACTCTATACCCCATCTACCATAATCAGTAAGCATAAGTGGCATATCTATACCTATCCAAGTAGAATGTCCTGTTTTACTGTCTGTTGTCCCTAACATACCACCATTTCTACCATTTGGTCTTGTTTTACTTTGTGCCCAAGATGCAAATGCTACAGTACTATCTAAGAAATCATTTATACCGTCACCAATACCATCTGCTCTAAACATAACTGTTGCTAAATCCATATCTCCAACATTATGAAAGCTACCATCAATATTTGCCGCATTCAATCCCATACCTGTAATTTGTGCAGAACTAAATCCCATGGCACTATATGTAGATTCAGTATTAAATCCTATTAAATTTTCAGCTCTTGCCCAATTTGTTCTTACAGAATATTGACCATTATCCCATGGAACAAATATAAATCCGTACATATTAATATCTTTATTATCAATTGTAGAATCTATTGCATAATCACCACCAAATCTTGGTGTCGCATTTGTCAAACCACGACCTGTACAGAGTTTCCACCACATACCATCAACGCCAGTGACCTTATCAAGGTCAAATTTAGCACTCATTCCATCAAACTCAACATTTACCGTATGAGCTAGTGGAGAGTTGTCTTTCATACCTTCTCTTGTATTTATACCTAAACCATCTGTACTAGGTCTTCTTCCTATACTTATAGTCCAAGGTACATCATTACCTACAAAAGTATCATTCATATATAGCCAATAAGCTTCTTTTACTTTGATTGTATTATCCGTAGCATTTTCATTTGTTACCCAGTCAAAGTTTGCATAGCCTGGATTTGTGTTTGATTGAGAGTGGTTTGCTGTATCACCATATGCTTTGTTATATGATAGTTTACCTTTGAAAAGATTGTTTTCATCAGGTGCAAATCCCATACCAAGCCAAAGTCTGTTTGTTAGTAAATCAGGGTTACTTGATTTCGCACCACTTGCATGTTTGTAGTGGATAGCATCAAATGATGTTCTAAAGTCAACATCCCATTTGATGTTGTCATTATTTGCCATGATTTTTACATCAGTTACATTCTTGTTTGTTCGTTCAAGTTTTTTGTCAACTTTTTCGATTTCGCTACTATTTTGAGCAAGTTTTGCCTCTAGCGCAGCAATTTGAGCTTTTAATGCTTCAAGTTGTGATAATACTTCAGCATTAACACCACCATCTGCATAAGAACTGGTTGCTAGTGCTGCTGCAACACAAACTGAGAGTACAGTTTTTTTCATTTTAGTATCCTTTCTGTTATAGATAACAAAATTTTACTCATATAAATATTAAAATAACCTGAAATATAGGACAATAAAAAAGGGCTATAACCTTCGTTATAGCCCTTGTATTCGTGAGTTTAATATATATAATAATCTGAAGTTATATAACTATATCAAATATTAAAATAGTTCATTTGGCGTAATTGTACAATCATTACCTTTACAGTTGATTGTAGCATCAAAATAAACCAAACTGCCATCATTATTACTTACTGAAGAAACTGCACCAATTGATTGCATACCTGTGTTACAATATACTACATTTAGCTTGTCTTGTGGAAGTTTAGAAGAATCTAATTTATCATCAACTAAAGGGATATTGATAGCACCTTTGATATGACCTTCTGCAAATTGGTCAGGTTTTCTGATATCAATTAATTGTACATTTGCAGGAATTTTCCCACTTAATACAAGCTCAGCAAACCAAAACTGATCTATCATAGTATCATCACCTTCAATCAAATGTACTGTTGCACCTTTGATAGTTTGAGCAGCTCTTTTTGGTGTATATGCACTTTTGCTTTCTTCTTTACACTCTTTTAGTATACCCATAGCAGGCTTTTTCTTTTCGCTCCATTCTGGATAACCACCTTTGTAGTTTACAACATTTTTATATCCATCTTTTAATAGCAACTGAGCTAAATGGTCAGAATGTTCACATTTTAAACCATTACAAAATGCAATTATTGCTACATTTTTATCTGCTGGTAAAAACTGCTTAAGTTTGTCATACTCTTTGTAGTCCATGCTCATAGCACCTGGAATCGTTCCTCTTTGAAATAGATTATTTGGTCTTGCATCCAAAAATAAAGCTGATTTAGCTTCATAGTGTTTTTCAGCTTCCGCCATATCTATTATTTTGATGTTTGATGATGCAAACATTGCAGTTGCCAAGATAGCACTTGCGATAATACCTTTTAAGATATTCATCATATTTTCCCCTTTAGATTTTAGTTAGAATTCATTTTATCGTATAGAATATTAAATTTTGATTATATTAATTATTTAAAAAGAATATAAAAAAAGGGAAGGTGTTAACACCTTCCCTTTTAAATAGCTAATAATTTTTGATTAGCAAGATGGAACATTTCCTGAGTCATTTGCATAGTGAAATAAGAAATCAAAAAGTGTATTTGTATATTTATCACCTTTTGAATCAATGAAATCTGGAGCAACTTTTGGACATATTTTGTTTATAGCTTCACCTAATTTGCCACCATCTTTAATCTCTTTCCACTCATCTTGAGAATGAGCAGCTGCAACTTTTGCACCTGTAGCATCACAAGGACCTTTTAAGTCTTTGTTAAATATTCTTTGACCTCTGTCTGGGTTAGCACTTGCAACTGTTGCAGTTATACCCAATATTAATGCACCAGCCATAGCTAATTTTAGTAATTTATTCATATTACCGATCTCCTTTTTTTTGAATTGAACCATTATAAACTAAATAAAATAAAAGTTAAATTAAAACTATGATATTATTTTGTTTTATTATATTTGGACACAAAATGAAACATTACGAATTAAAAGCTATTGTAAATTACCTCAACAACTTCAAGATTATCAAGCATATCAAGCGTGTTGAAAACAATTCCATCAAGGTGGAATTTGATAAAAATCACACATTATATTTTGACCTTACAAAGGGTTCAAGTAATATTTATATGATAAGAGAAACTGTAATATCAAAAAACTTCAATGCCCCTTTTGATACAATATTACAAAAAAAATTAACAAATTCTATTTTAGAAAAAGTTTATTTGGTCAATGATGATAGAGTTATGAGGTTTGAATTACAAGTAAAAAGTAGTTACAAGCAAGAAAAACTTTACTTACAACTTGAATTTACTGGTATTTATACAAATATTATCATACTTGATCAAAACTTCATAGTACTAGAGGCTCTTAGACATATAAGTGAAAATATATCTTCAAGAAGTGTCAAAGTAGGGCAAGTTTTGGACGAGTTACCAAAAAGAGATTTTATTCCAACAGCCAAAGAAGTAGAAAATATTGAAGAGTATTTGTATGCCAACTATGACGCAAAAGAGCAGCGTGAGCTACAAAATCTAAAAAATATCAAATTAAAACAGCTCAAAAAAGAAGAAGACAAGCTTCAAAAGATACTTTTTTCTTTACCAAAAGAAGAAGAATTGAAACTCGAAGCACAAGATACTTACCAGATGGCTAATTTATTGATATCCAATATCCATAATATTGAGCCATATCAGACATCAGTTAGCGTTGAGGATTTTGACCATACAATAAAAGAAATATCTATACCCCCAGTACAAAGTATTTCAAACTATGTAAATAAACTTTTCTCAAATGCAAAAAAACTAAAACAAAAAGCCTCAAATCTTTATATTGAAAAAGAAAATCTTGAACAAAAACTAGAGTTTGTGAGACGAACTAGCCAAATAGTAGAGAATTGTTCTACTATAGAGAGTTTGGAATTTTATATGCCAAAAAAAGAGAAAAACCAAACCAAAACTAAAAAAGAGCAAAACTATCAAAGTTTTGTGATAGATGGATATAAGATTATGTTAGGGAGAAATGAGAGGGAAAATATTGAACTTTTGGAAAATGCAAAAGCAAATGATTTTTGGTTTCATTTGCAAGATATTCCATCATCTCATGTGATAGTTCCAACTCAAAAAAAAGATTTACCAGAACATATAATATATCAAGCAGCTTTACTTTGTGCCAAATTCAACTCACCTTTTGGTGGAGATTATTTGGTAGATTATACAAAACGAAGAGAGCTTAAAATACAAACAAAAGCCAATGTTCTGTATAATAACTACAAAACTATGAAAATAAGGGTAGATTGATGTGGGATATTATTAAGTCAAGTTCTGTGAGAATTCAGACAAGTTTTATAATGCTTGGTGTTGTATTATTGGTAGGATTTGTGAATTCATATTTTGTCACATGGGTGGCTTTAGGGCTTTTGATGTTGATTGGTCTTAAAGAGATGCAAACTTTGACAAAAATAAATGAAAATAAACTTTATATATACGCTAGTGTGGTATGGTTGGGTTCTTATTTCTATCCAAATCCTCAAGATTTAGTCTTTTTGGTATTTATAGTATTTGCTTCAATTTTAGCATATACACAAAATTTTGATAAAAGATTTTTTATACCAATGCTTTATCCACTAATCCCATTTTTATTTATGTTGGCTCTTTACAAAGATTTTGGAATGTTTGTATTATTGTGGTTGATGTTGGTAGTTTCAGCTACTGATGTGGGAGCTTATTTTGCTGGAAGAAGACTTGGAAAAACAAAATTTTGTGAAACATCACCAAACAAAACCTTAGAAGGTGTAGCTGGTGGTATTATATTGGGTACACTTGTAGGATTCGCATTTTTGTTTTTGGATATTTCAGTTTGGATTATATTAATAGCTTCATTTTTGGTAAGTATTGTTAGTGTATTTGGAGATTTATTTGAAAGCTATCTAAAAAGAATGGCAGATGTAAAAGATAGTGGTGATATCTTCCCAGGTCATGGTGGAGTTTTGGATAGAGGAGATGGATACTTTTTTGGTGCGATTGTAATGTATATTTTACTTAAGGCTTTTGTGTGATAATACTTGGTTCTACTGGCTCAATAGGTGTAAATTCATTAAGGATTGCCAAAAGATTTGGATTGAATATTGATATATTAGTAGCTGGTGCAAAAATAGATTTATTAAATGAGCAAATAAAAGAGTTTTCTCCAAGAAAAGTCGTGGTTGCCAATAGTGAGGATATACCAAAAGTAAACCATAGTGATGTTAGTGCAGGAAATGCTAGTATACTTCATGCGATAGAAGAGTCAGATTCAAAAATGGTTGTAAATGCGTTGGTTGGGTTCTTGGGGCTTGCACCTACTTTGACAGCTATAAAATGTGGCAAAAAAGTTGCACTTGCAAACAAAGAATCTTTGGTAGTTGCTGGGGAGTTTTTGGATACTTCCAAAATAATTCCAATAGATAGTGAGCATTTTGGGCTTTGGTATTTGCAAAATGATAAGCCAATATCTAGTATGACAATTACTGCAAGTGGTGGTTCGTTTAGAGATTATAGTATGGATAAGTTGGCTAATGTCACCGTAGAAGAAGCACTAAATCATCCAAATTGGTCTATGGGGAGTAAAATCACAATAGATAGTGCAACCATGACAAATAAGCTTTTTGAGCTACTAGAGGCAAAATGGCTTTTTGGTACAAATAAACTTGATGCAATAATAGAAACAAAATCTATCATACATGCACTAGTGAATTTCAAAGATGGTAGCACAACGGCTCATATTGCAACTCCTAATATGCAACTTCCTATAGCTTATGCACTTCTTGGCAAAGTTGCAGAAGAAATAGTTCCACAAATTGATTTGTGTGATATTGGTGGATTAGAATTTAGAAAGATAGAGATTGAAAAATACCCAATTTGGCAACTAAAAGATGATTTACTATCCAATCCTCATAGGGGAGTTGTGGTAAATGCTGCCAATGAAGTTGGGGTTTATAGATTTTTAAAGGGTGAAATAGGATTTTTAGATATTGCAAAAACTACTATTAAATGCTATGATAAGTTTTTGGATACAAAAGCATCAAATATTCATGATATTTTTGAGATTGATAAACAAGTGAGAGAAATGGCATGGAAGATTTAGTAATACCGTTTGTAATTCTAACAGCAGTTGTTATATACTTAATACTAAGTAGAGCAAGATTTGAATCTGATTTACGAAAAAGTTATGATGAATTAATAGAAAAATACAAACAATCAGCCGAGCCTAAAGAAAAATCAACATCAAAAGAGTTAGTGGGACTTGTTTTTCAAACAGATGGGAAGTTAGGTATTGAGACTTTAAAAAGTGAAATTCAAGATAGACTCTCAAGAGGGAAATTTGAAGTAAAGGATTTTGAGTGTTAAAGGTCTTCCTTTTGACACTTTTGATTTTTCAAAGCATTTTTGCTAATAGTTATTATAGAACAAGTTTTGCAGTGGTAGATAAGAGTAATTTACTCATGTGGCAAGATAATAGTGATGTGGTAGAGTTGATGTTTACCCACAAAGAAGCTGTTAAATATTGTGAAGAGCTTACTCTTGGTGGATTTGAGAATTGGAGATTGCCAGATATCAAAGAACTAGAATTAATAGTAGATAAGAAAAATTCACCATATTACATATATAGAGTTTTTAAAAATAAACTAGCGGAGGGATATTGGGCTAATAACAAAGTACTTCGAACTTTGAATTTTTATGCTTGGTATATGAACTTTATAAGTGGTACACCATATTACTACAATAGAGATTATCATAAATATGTTAGATGTGTTAGGGATATTGATTAAGAGCGTGAATTGTGAATCGGAACTCCAGCTTTAGCTGGGCTTGTCTTAAATGGTTGGATATAAGTTATCAAAGGAATAGAGAATGAAAAAAGTACTAATTATACACGGACTTGGAGGAAGTGATTATCCTCATTGGCAGTCTTGGTTGGCATCAGAACTTATAAAATTAAACTATACTGTATCATTCCCAGCTCTTCCAAATCGTGATAATCCAGATATGAATGAGTGGTTGGAAGTTGTGTATAATGAGATAAAATACTTCAAACCTGATATTGTAGTATGCCACTCTTTGGCAAATCTTCTTTGGTTTCATTTGGTAGAAAAATATCATATTGATGAGGTAGATAAACTTATGCTTGTAGCTCCTGTCTCTCAAAAGTGTGAGATGAAAGAGCTACAGAGCTTCTTGCCATATCCAATTCCTAGTGATTTAAGAGCAAAAGAGGCAATCATGGCATGTGGAGACAATGACCCATATATAAGTGTAGATGAAGCAATAGCTCTTCAAAGTAGCTTAAATATAGGGATGAAAATAATGGAAAATGCAGGTCATATCAATCGTGATAGTGGTTTTGGAGAGTTATCTTGTGCATTGGAGTGGGTACAAAGATGATTTTAAGTATAGAATCCTCATGTGATGATAGTTCGATAGCAATTACCAAAATAGATGACTATAAGCTAATATACCACAAAAAAATATCACAAGATTTGGAACACAGTGTATATGGTGGAGTAGTTCCTGAACTTGCTGCTAGACTCCATACAGAGGCTTTACCAAAGATTTTGGAAGAGTGTAAAGAGTATTTTCCCCATCTCAAAGCAATAGCAGTTACAAATGAACCAGGTCTTAGTGTGACACTCTTAGAGGGTGTAATGATGGCAAAAGCATTGAGCCTTAGTCTAAATATCCCACTCATTGCGGTCAATCATCTAAAAGGGCATATTTATTCACTTTTTATCAGCCAAAAAGCTTTGATGCCTCTTAGTGTACTTTTGGTAAGCGGCGGACATACTCAAATCATAGAAGCAACTAGTCTAAACAATATGAAAGTAGTAGCAAGAACTCAAGATGATAGCTTTGGAGAGAGTTTTGACAAGGTAGCAAAGATGCTAGGTCTTGGATACCCCGGAGGACCAATAGTACAAAAGATGGCACAAGATGGAGATGCAAAAGCATACGATTTCCCAATTCCACTAAAAAATATCCCAAATATAGAATTTAGCTACAGCGGACTAAAAAACGCAGTAAGACTAGCAATAGAAACTGAGTTAAAATCTTCACCCTCAGTACCTCAGCACCTCAGCACCTCAGTAACTTCTAATATTTGTGCCTCATTTGAACACACAGCAGTAGCTCATCTCATACAAAAACTAAAAAAATATTTCAAAGTAGCTCATCCTAGTACATTTGCAATAGTAGGAGGAGCTAGTGCCAATATTAGACTTCGCTCAGAGCTAGAAAAGCTTTGTAGGGAGTATGATTGTAAATTACTTTTATCTCCACTTGAATTTTGTAGTGATAATGCTGCTATGATTGGGCGATGTGCGATAGAGCAATACAACCAAAAAGACTTTATAGATATAAACTCTTTGGATATTAGTCCAAGAAGTAGCTTTGAAGCTTTTAAAAAGTGATTACTTTCCAATCACTTTGAAGAGCATGAGTGAGCATTTCACCAGTGTGAATTAGCTCGACTCCAAGATCTGCGAGTGTATCAGATACTCCATATTCATCACTGCATACCACACAAACATTAAATTTCACACCAGTAGACATAATATTTTTTACTTTTTCTTGAAGCTCAATACTATCAGCCAAAAGCTTCGCACTAGGACCCCATATCATGATAGTAGCCTCATCCCAATACCCACGAGGCAATATCACACTACCATACAATAACACAAGTTTTCTAGCCACTTCTATATCACTACTTGACCATACTATTAAAAGTTTATTTTTCATATTTTTCTCTTTCATTGCTTAGATTTAAGATAATAGTAAATTTTGCACCCCTAAAGATTTTGCCATTGTGTTCAAAAGTATAGTTTTGTACTCTTAAATCACCGTGATGTCTTTGGGTAATGATTTGATATGCCATAGGCAAACCAAGTCCAGTACCTACACTTTGATGTTTGGTCGTAAAATAAGGTTCATAAAGTCTTGGTATAATTTGTGGGTCAATCCCCCCACCATTGTCAATCACGGATATTTCAATTGTATTATTAATTTTCCTAGTTTTGATAAATATGATTCTATCCTCTTCAATTGGTACATGTTCTTTTATTGCATCTTTGGCATTATTTATGATATTTATGAGTGACTGAACTAGTTCATTTTCATATCCATCTATATAAGGGTCATCTTTAATATCAACATCAACAGCTATATGATGATTGGTAAAAGATGATTTGAGTAATGATAAAGTTTTATTTATAAGGGTACTCGCTTGTAACTCAAAAGTTGAAATATTATCCTCTTTGATAAAATTTCTAAAATCATCTATAGTTTTTGATAGATAATTTGTTTGATTGACAATCTCATCCATATCTTCGTTTATGTTATATCCTTGAATCTCACCAAACTCTTGTCTAAGTTTAATCCCACTTGCAACAACACTTATTACACTTAGAGGTTGCCTCCATTGATGTGCGATATTAGCTATCATTTCACCCATTGAAGCAAGTTTTGCTTGTCTTTCTATAGCTTTAAGATAAGATATATCTTTAATACTTGCCAAAAGATGTGTTTTATTTGGCATAAGAGCTAAAGATATACTTACAGTTACAATTTTATCTTTGATAAGACAATGTTTTTCAAAGCTATCCATGATTTCACCATTTAAAACTCTATCAATTATATCTTTTGATTTTTCTTTATCATCTTCAATAGAAAGCTCAATACATGAAGTTGCCAATAGTTCATCTTCACTAAGTCCTGTAATATCAATATATGCTTGATTGACTTTTAAAAACTTACTATCACTATCAAGTATAGCAATACCATCTTTTGTAGTATGAAATATCTCTTGTAATTCTTGTTTTTGCTCTTGTAGTTTTAGTTCTTGTTCTTTTAGTTTTGTAATATCTCTGCCTATTCCTAATACCCCCAATTTATTGCCACGAGAATCTTTTATAAAAGTTTTTGTAGTTTGAATAAGTTCAGTGTGCCCATCTATTGCAAAAGTAAGTTCTTCAATATTTGTACAAGGAAATGGAGAATTCATAGCATAATTATCATGATTTTTAAAAAAATCAGATAACTCTTTTGAGACAAAATCATAATCAGTTTTACCTATAATATCTTTTTGGGGAGTTGCATACAATTGCTCAAATCTTCTATTACAAATTATATACTTGCCTTCAACATCTTTCATCCAAAGTAAATCAGGAATAAACTCTATGATAGATAATAGTCTATTTTTTTGTTCAATATACATTTCTCGTGTTTGTTCTATTCTTTTATTAATCAATATTATATAAATAAGTAAACTTATAAGTACAACAAAGATTAAAACCCCAAGCAAAATCCATATACTATATTGTTGCCAGATATCATTTAGTCTGATATGTGGATTTTTATCATAAGGAGGTAGCTTCAAATCTTTAGCTAGTTGGTCAATAATAGTATAATCAGCTGGAGGAATAAATCCACCAATATTAAGAGCTTGTGATACAGGATGATTTTCTCTGATAGCAAAAAGTAGTGAAGCTACATTTCTTATTAAATTTATATCAACTTTAGTTGTAGCAATAATTGGCATCTCTGGATACAAAGGGGTAGAAATTTTATATGGGAAGTTGTTGATATTTTGTTCGTTTATATATTTTATTTGTGATTCATTGACTAGGTTTAGTTCGATAAGCTTTTCAATAACACCACTTCTTGCAAAACCTACATCAGCTTTGCCACTTAATATAGCTTGAATAAAATCTTTATGGGTAGATGTGATAACAAAATTTTCTTCATCTAGGATAATCCCTTTTTTATAAAATTCATATATGGGTATATCATAAGCTGCAAAAAACCCTTTTCCCATAGTGGCTATTTTTTTGTCTTTAAAATCTTCCATAGTAGTGATATCATCTCTCGAACTAGGTACAATAAAAGTTGCACCTAAATTTGAAGAATAATTCTTATAAATTGTGTAAACCAAAGTTGCAATAGTGCTTGATACAAAATTTCGTTCTTTTAATTGTATATAGTGTAGAGGACTTGTCATCAAAAAATCTATTTGATTTTTGTTCATTTCTTCATTGATTTCATCAAATTTCATTATTTTGACTTTTATTTCAAAATCTTCTAAATTATCATTTAAATATTTAGCTAAAATATCATAATGGTTTGGCTGAATGTCTCTTGTTCTATTTTCAAGTATACCAAATATAACTACTTCTTTAGAAATAGCTAACATAGGATATAAAATACAAATCATTAAAAAGATAAGAAAGTTGCTTTTCAAGATTACACTCCAATTTTACAGTAATAATTAATATAACAATTCTAATATAATGAATTATAACATAAATATTATCATAAGATTAAAAATATCTTTAGAAATATGATGAATCATATTTATTGACTACAAAGTATTTTTTGGTATAATAAGATTAATAAGCTATTTTGAGGGGATGTATGAAAAACAATTTATTTGAAATAGGTGCTAAGCTTGAAAATATGACTAGTGATAAAAATGGTAGACTAATCACAAAAGATATACCAAATAATGACTCAATTCAAACACATCAGCAACCTTTGGTCTTCAAAAGAGAAAAAAGAAACGGCAAAGTGGTTACTATAGTGGGTAGATTTATGTGTGATGACGAAGAGAAGAAAAAAGTATTAAAACTACTCAAATCAAAACTAGGTTGTGGTGGTACAATAGATAATGAATGGCTAGAACTTCAAGGTGAACTACAAGAAAAAATCAAAGAAGTCCTTATCAAAAATGGCTGGAAATTTAGGAAGTGACCATGAAAAAAGTATATAAAAGTGTAGAAAATTTAGATAAAAAATGCTATGAAAGATATGATTTAAGTGCAGATTTGCTTCAAGAACACGCAGCTTTGGGGATGTATAATCATATCAAAACCTTACCAAATATCAAAACAATCTTGATAGTTTGCGGAAGTGGCAACAACGGTGCAGATGGGATGGCTCTTGCTAGACTAGCGCAAGAAGAATATATAGTCACATTGGTAGTATTGTCACCACCAACATCCCCTATGGCAAAACTCCAACTTCAAAGAGCTATAAAGCTAGGGATTGAAATCACAGATACTATAGAAGCAAAAAATTTTGATGTAATTGTAGATGCAATTTTTGGTAGTGGTCTCAACAAATCCTTAAGTAGCTTTTATATAGATACAATCAATACCTTAAATAACCTTGATGGGGTCAAAATAGCTTGTGATATACCAAGTGGACTTGATATTGATGGCAATGCAACACAAGGGTGTTTTAAAGCTGATATTACTTGTACTATGGGTTCAGGTAAACTTTCCCTTTATTCAGATATAGCAAAAAACTATGTAGGTGAAATAAAAGTTGTTAATTTGGGGCTTAGTAGCCACAAGTATGAAGATGATAGTAGATATTTTGTGTTGGATAAATCAGATTTGGTTTTGCCTTTTAGAGATAATAAATCTTCACACAAAGGTAATTTCGGTCATTTACTTGTAGTTGCTGGGGACAAAATAGGGGCTAGTATGCTTTCTAGTGAGGCTGGATTTGCTCTTGGAGCTGGACTTGTGAGTATAATGACCCATAATGATAAAATGCCACTTCCTTATCACATAATGCACACACACCAAATACCTCACAATACAACATCTATTGCTATTGGTATGGGGCTTGGTAATTTTGATGAAAGTGAAATAAAAGAGATTTTGGCTTTGGATGTGGCAAAAGTTTGTGATGCTGATTTATTTTATACTCCACTTATTTTGGATATTTTGCATAATGATAATGTTGTATTGACTCCTCATCCAAAAGAGTTCGTTAGTTTGCTACGCATTTGTGAAATAGATGATATTAGTGTAGATATTTTGCAAAAAAATAGATTTAATTATGTAGAGAAATTTTGTAGCAAATATCCAAAAGTAACCTTGCTTTTAAAAGGCTCAAATATCATTATCTCTCAAAATCAAAATGTTTATATCAACCCACTAGGGACAAATATCCTATCTCAAGGCGGAAGTGGAGATGTATTAAGTGGTTTTATTGCTTCATATTTAGCTCAAAACTTCACCGCAATACAAAGTGCTATCAACGGCTCATTGGCACTTGCTGTAAGTGGCAGAAACTATAAGCTAAATAACTACAGCCTAAAACCACAAGATTTGATAGAAGAGGTGAAAAAAATATGAGTTACTGTGTCATTCAAACAACATACGATAAGAAAAAGATTGCTCAAAAGGTAGCCACTATGCTTCTTGCTAAAAAACTAGCTGCTTGCATACAAATAAATAAGATAAAATCAATTTATTCATATGAAGACAAAGTAAACAAAAGCAATGAGTACATAATAAGCATAAAAACTAAAAAATCAAAATACGATGAAATACAAAGCTTTCTCAAAGCTACACATTCATATAATTTGCCTGAAATTATATGCTTGGATATTACAAATGGTAGTGATGAGTATTTTAGATGGATAGAGGAGAATGTAGATGAATGATAATATTTTAAGAATTGGCAAATATGAATTTAATAGTAGGCTGATAGTAGGAAGTGGAAAATATAAAGACTTTCAAACTACAAAAGATGCAACACTAGCTAGTGGAAGTGAACTTATCACTGTAGCTATTAGAAGAGTAAATATCACAAACCCACATGAAGAAAATTTGCTTGATTATTTCAAAGATACAAATGTAAAATTATTGCCAAATAGTGCAGGGTGTTTTACAGCTGAAGAAGCAATTACTACTTTTAGACTAATGCGTGAAGCTACTGGGATAGATATAATCAAACTTGAAGTAATAGGTGATGCTAAAAAAACACTATACCCTGATGTAATAGAGACAATAAAAGCTTGCGAAATCCTCAAAAAAGATGGTTTTACTATCATGGCATATACTAGCGATGACCCAATAATCGCCAAAAAACTAGAAGATGCTGGAGCTGATGCTATCATGCCTTTGGCTGCTCCTATTGGAAGTGGTCTTGGTATTCAAAATAGATACAATATAGCATTTATCAAAGATGCAGTAAGAGTTCCTGTTATTGTAGATGCAGGGGTAGGATGTGCAAGTGATGCGAGCATTGCTATGGAGCTAGGAGCTGAAGCAGTTCTTACAAATACAGCCATAGCTTGTGCAAATGATCCTATTAAAATGGCAGAAGCTATGAAATATGCAGTAATTGCTGGAAGACTAGGATATAAAGCTGGAAGAATTCCCAAAAAACCATATGCTACAGCTTCAAGTCCTATTGATGGATTGATACAGTTTTAGTCAGAAATCAAGTAGTTTTGATATAAGATAGTAGGTAAATTTACTATCTTATATCTTGTGGTAGTATAATTTTATAAATTTGTCATAAAATCTATTGACAAATCTAAAACTTTAGGGTATAATTCCACTCCATTTTAAATGTATGTAGCGATTTTTTCGGGGCGTAGCGCAGTCTGGTTAGCGCACCTGGTTTGGGACCAGGGGGCCGGAGGTTCGAATCCTCTCGCCCCGACCACTTTTTGATGGTAGATATAGCTCAGTTGGTTAGAGCATCGGGTTGTGGTTCCGAGGGTCGTGGGTTCGAGCCCCATTATCTACCCCATTTAATTTAGGTTTTAGCGTTTTATAGCTAAAATATCATTTCTTTTATGCGTCCTTAGCTCAGCTGGATAGAGCAACGCCCTTCTAAGGCGTAGGTCACACGTTCGAATCGTGTAGGGCGTACCACTTATATATGCGGATGTGGTGAAATTGGCAGACACGCCAGACTTAGGATCTGGTGCCGAAAGGTGTGGAGGTTCGACTCCTCTCATCCGCACCATATATACTATACAATAATCAATCCACTTTCTAATCCTATAACTGCTCTTCTACTTAAGTCAAACTTTTCATGCAATATATTTAGCATAGAACTGCCACTAAACCTGATAATAAGCTCAGGGAAACTATCATAAATGGTTTTTATCTCATTTGACCAGTTTTGATATTTGTGTATTTCATCTATTACTATAATCTTTCCCCCAAGTCTTAAAAACTCATCGGCACTAAAATAAATATATTCAAATGGTTTGTAGTTCAGTTTAAGATACTGTACTAAAAGAGTTGTTTTACCTACACCTCTTTGACCTATAAGACCTACAAGTATGTTTTTAGAGCCCAGAATTTGAAGATATTGTTCTCTTACGAAGTCTAGTGTTATGCTATTTAATACTTTCTTATCTTTGGTTAGATATTTTATAACTAATATCACTATCAATTGTTACCTATCGTTTAAATTTTTTTGATATAATTTAGCTATGAATAAGATAATAGAATATTTTTTACAAAATAGCAGGTTAAATTATACCATTTTAGTTTTCATAATTGTAATGGGTATATTTGCATACATCAAGATTCCAAAAGAGATGTTTCCTTCGGTTGAGCTTGAAACTATTCGTGTCAGTGGTGGCTATAGTGGTGCTAGTGCTGATAGTTTGAATAATTTTGCTGTTACAGAGATAGAAAATCAAATTGAGTCTATCTCTGGACTTGAAGAAGTGAGTTCGGTGATAACAGCTGGAAGTTTTTCAATTAGTATTGAGCTTCAAGATGGTGTAAATAAAACTGATAAAGTCAATGAAGTCAAAGATGCAGTTAGTAGTGCAAAAAAATATTTTCCAAGTGATATGAATGAACCAACTGTGACAAGTGTTGAGAGACAGATGTCACTTATGACTGTTTCAATGACTTCTGCAAATCTTGATAAAAAAGCACTTTTAAATCTTAGTGATAAGTTAAAATCATCATTAATGCAAATAGATAGTATTAGTGAAGTAGAGATTTTTGGTGATTCAGATTTACAGATAGATTTACAACTTGACCATAAAAAAATAAATATGTATGGATTAAATACCTCCTCTGTAACAAGTGCTATCAGTGAACTTTCTTATATGTATCCAGTTGCGGATATTGAGCAGGTAGGAAATCATATTTATTTAAGTGCAAATAATGATAAATTTAATAGTGAATTTTGGGAAAACTCTATTTTAAAAATAGGAGATAAAAAAGTATATCTTCGAGATATATCCACTATTACTATTGATTATCCTATTGATGAAACAATTTCTAGGCTCAACGGAGAAAATACAATTTCACTTTCTATTTATAAGGATGATGTGGGAGATAGTATACAAATAGCCAATAATATTAAAGAATTATTTTTACAATATGAGAAGGAAAATAATGGTGTATCTTTAATTATCTCTAGAGATACTTCAGGACCTATTAGCGACAGAATTCAAACAATAGTAGCAAATATCACATTAGGGTTGATTTTGGTTGGTTTTTCTATGTATATCTTGATAAGTCCAAGATTATCATTTGTGATTATTATGGGGATTCCATTTTCTTTTATTATTGGATTGTTGTTTATTGAGATGATGGGATATAGTTTAAATATGATATCTATGATGGCTATGTTGATTACTTTGGGTATTGTAGTAGATGATGCTATCATTGTCAGTGAAAATATACAAAGGCATCTAGATAATGGAGATACAATTCAAGATGCAGTTACAAATGGTACTAAAGAGATGATAGCACCTGTACTTATAGCTGCCATGACAACTGTATTTGCCTTTTTGCCTATGTTGCTTATTAGTGGAGAGATGGGATTGTTGATGAAGCTTATCCCTATTGTAATCTCTTGTTTGATACTTTCTTCCCTTATTGAATCATTTTTGTTTTTGCCACTCCATGCAAAACATATTTTAAAGGCAAATGAAAAACAACTTGATTGGACAAAGGCATATGATTTTTATGAAACAATTATACATAAAGTTATTCACTATAAAAAAACTTTTTTAGTAACATTTTTTATCACAATACCTATCCTCTCTTTTTTACTTGTGAGTGCTAGTAGATTTCAATTTTTTCCAGATATGGATTCTACTAATGTGACGATATCTGTAAAACTAGATGAATCTATCCCTATTGAGAAAACAAACGAAATTGTAAAGAAATATGAAAAAATACTTTTGGAAAAGAAAAAAGAATTGTATATAAAAAATATTAATACAACTGTAGGGAGTTATAGTGATATTATGAGTTCTAGTGAGATTATAGAATATGGTTTTACTCTTGCTTTGGAATTGGAGGATTATAGAGAAGACAATTTTTTAGAAAATTATGTGAATCCAATTTTGAATTTTAGTTTTGATTTTGAAAGAGCTGATAAAATAAGACCTATTCAAACAAATGATGCAATGAATCAAATTAGAGAGCTTCTTACCCCAATAACTCAACAAGACAAGGCACAAGAGTTTAATATTGTTACAAGACGGATAGGAATAGTACAAACGGATGTAGAGATTTTATTGAGTGCAAGTGATGCACAAATACTTATTTCAAGTATTGATAAATTAAAAAAAGAATTAAATAGTATTAATGGCGTAAAAGATGTAAGTGATAATACACAGTTAGGACAAAGTGAATATAAATATGTGGTTAATGGATATGGAAAAAATTTAGGGCTGACTGATGGTAAAATTGCTAGTGCTCTTAATTCTTTATTTATGGAAAAAGAACAAGCAAATACTTTTAATGAAGATGGAATTATTAAAATTATTACACAATCAACTTATAAAAATAGTTTACATGAATTAGAAAATTTTTATATTCCTCTTGATGATAACAAATATGTGATGTTAAAAGAAGTTGTTGATTTCAAGATTGAAAGAAATTTTGAGAGAATTGAAAAAGAAAATGGGAAAGTATATAAAAAAGTATTTGCAAATGTTGATAATAATGTGATAAATGCAAATGAAGTATTGGAAAAATTAGATGATACTATAGCAAATATACAAGCCAATGGTGTAGAGGTAGATTTTGGAGGGGAACAAGAAAAAAGTCAACAGTTAGTAGTTGATCTTCTTAAAGCATTTTTAATAGCAATGTTTTTGATATTTATTACATTACTGATTAATTTTCCTTCATTTAAAAGTGCATTTATTATACTTTCTGTAATCCCTTTTACGATCTTAGGACCAATTATTGGGCATTTCATTGTTGGTATAAATTTGAATTCTCAGTCAATGATAGGTATGTTGGGTTTGGCAGGAGTTGTCATAAATGATGGGATTATTATGTTGGATTTTTTGCATGATACAAAAAACAAAAGCGAATTTTTTGTAAGAGCAAAGCAAAGAGTAAGACCAATATTAATAACATCAATTACGACTATGTTAGGATTGTTTACTTTGATGTTTTTCCCTACAGGAGAATCTGTGATGTTACAACCAATTGCAGTATCACTGGGCTTTGGTATAGCTTGGGGAACGGTCTTAAATCTTGTGTATGTACCAGCTTTATATGCAACATTGTTTAAGATAAGGGATTAATTTATGTATAATTTTCATAATAGTTCCTTGATATTTACAAAACAAAATTTAGAAAAGGAAAATAGTTTATGAAAAATATTTTATTTTTATTGATACCTTTTATGTTATATGGACAAAGTTATATGGCAGAGATAGAGCCTTATGAAGAGTTTACAATATATTCTCAAACATCAGGACAGGTTATAAAACTTAATAAAGAAGATGAAACAAAAGTCGTTACAGGCATTTTAGTCAAACTTGATGATAGTTTAGATCAAAAACATTTGAAATTGTATCAAATGCAATTAAACCTATACAATGAAAAACTTAGAATTTTAGAAGAAAATTATAAAAACTTTTTGGGTATTAGTGGAAAAAGCAAAACAGACAAAGATCAAAAGTATTATGATGTTATAGATATGAAGATTACTATTAATAATTTGAAAATCACTATAGAAGAGTTAGAAGACACTATTTTGAAAAAGACAATTAGTGTTAAAAATCTCTATATAAAAGAGTTTCTAATACAAAAGCAGGATTATGTGAATATAGGAATGGAACTTGCTACAGCTTATGATATATCAAAATCAAAAATTGTAGTTTATTTGAGTGGTGAGGATTATAAGGATTTGAACAATAAAAAAGTACTTATAGATGGAAAAGATGGGATAGCAACTATTGATAAAGTAGATATTACACTTGATGACACTTTTGTATCTGCACATAAAGTTATTTTGAAGTTGGATGATAAAAATTTCGGAAAAGTTGTAAAGGTGGAGTTCGTAAAATGAGAGTTTATTTAGTTGTTGTAATTTTTGCTTGTATTTTACTAAATGCTGACGAAGTAGAAGTGCTTTCAGATACTAAAAAACAAATTTTAGACTTAGAAAAAAAACAGATTGAACAAAAAGCTATTTCAAATCAATTTGATTATATTGGAGAATTTAATCTACAAGGCAACTACACAACAAATAAAGATGACTTGAATACACGGGATTATTCAATATCATTTTCTCAAGATATTTTTAAATTTGGTGGGATTAGCTCTCAAATACAATATGCAAAAGAATTAAAAAAATTAGAATTAATGAATCTAACAATTACCAGAAAAGATGATTTGAATTCTTTATATGAAAGTTTAATCAACATCAAACTCAACGATATAGCACTCAAGCAAAATATGTTAAATTTAAGAAATAGTGAAATAGAGATACGAAATAAAAAGTCTCAATATAAAGCTGGAGATTTGGATATAAGTGATTTAAATAATGCAATTATGACTAAAAACCAACTTAGTGACAAGAAAAAAGAGTTAGAACTTGCGAAAATGATAAATATAAATGAGATAAAGAAATTTACAGACAAAGACTATGAAACTATTTTATTACCACAGTTAGAAATGATTTCAAAAGATATTTTCTTAAAAAACTCTACAAATATAAATTATGCACAAGTAAATATAAGTGTAAATGAGAACCTTTATAAAATGAAAAAAAGTGATTATTTACCAACAATTGGTCTTAATGGAACTTATGGTTATAATGATACAAATAGAAATATAGGCAATGATTATTATAACTATGGAATGAGTATAAGTATGCCACTGAGTTATACGGCATCAAGTAATATGGAGCAAAAAAAGTTAGATTTTCTTATTAGTAAGCAAAAGTTGAGAGAAGCTATTATAGAAAATACACTTTTGTATGATAGTACTTTTATTACTATTTCAAATTATAATGATAGGATAAAATTAGCACAAGAAGATATTAGTTTATATAATGAACTATTGATTATGAATCAAGAAGAGTATAAAGCTGGATATAAAACTATGGATGATGTTGAAACTTTACAAAATTCACAAGATATAAGAGCTTTGGATATAGTAAGTTATAAATTAAATATTCAAAAAGAAATCTTAACCATTTACTTCCAAATGTTGTAAATAATTGAGTTGTTGATAGTTCTTGGGATATTTGCTAATAAAACTAACATTTGAAATATGTTACAATCTTTTTAATTAAACTATAGAGGTAAAAAATATGGCAAAAGAGTATTCATTTGATATTAGTGCAAAGATAAATATGCAAAGTTTTAAAGATGCTATCAATCTTGTTGATAGGGAAGTTACTAATAGATTTGACTTCAAAGGGACTAATTCTGAAGTTGACTATAAAGAAAAAGATAAATTACTTATTTTGGTGACTCAAAGTGATTATAAACTGGATGCTCTAAAAGATATAGTAATAGCAAAACTCCTAAAACAAGGGCTTTCATCTCAGGTTTTGTCTGAACAAAAGGTAGAAGATGCAAGTGGTGGGATGAGAAAGGCTACTTTTAAGATTGTTGATTATATCGAGTCAAAAGAAGCTAGAAAAATCGTTGCGGAAATTAAAAATCTCAAACTAAAAGTCAATGCACAAATAGAAGGGGATACTATCAGGGTAAAAGGGGCAAAGCTTGATGATTTACAAGCAGTTATTGCAAAAATTCGCTCAATGACTTGGGAAGCACCACTTGTTTTTGAAAATATGAGATAAGAATAAAAAAGTATCTACTTTGGTCTAAAAAAAACCAATGTAGATAAATAGAGAAAAACTACAAACATATAAACTAAATCTTAAAAGTTTAGTTGATATTGGAGATTCTTTTTGCTTTATAAAGCTCCAGTTTTCACACCTTTTAGCTTCTCTCCTACGAAAATAGTCTTCGTTTTTGTAAAAATAATTTTGCATAACACCCTCTTTTTTTGAGTCGGTGATTGCGTAAACAGATAAGTTGAGTAGTCTTACTATGGCAACTCGGCTATCTTCCAATCAAGACCCGTGGCTTTCCGTCCTTACCTCACGATAAGTTTGGCTTTAACATTTTAATGTTAAAATAATTTTAGTATTAGTTTGATAAATTTAAGCTTAAATTTTCACGAAAAAGCTTTTTTTAGCTCATGTAATCAAGTAATTTTTATCTCTTCCAATGAAATTTCAGCTTGATATATAAGTACTTCGACCCCTTTTGCTGTAACTTCTAAGAATTTCTCATAGTATTTTTTATCTATTTCACTAGCAATTCTAAAGGGGAGTTTATCTGTTCTTTGTATCACATAAAGCATTACAGCCCTATATCCCTCTTCTACCATTGACATCAACTCTTCAAGATGTTTTGTTCCTCTTGAAGTCACTGCATCTGGGAAAGCTAGAGTATTATCAAGTCTCAGAGTTACACTTTTTACCTCTACGAAGCATTTTTTATCACCATTTTCAAGAAGTATATCAATTCTACTATTTTTCCCATACTTTTGTTCTGGTTTTATACTATCATATCCAATAAGTTCTTTTATCACTCCATTTTGTACAGCTTCTATGGCTATTTTGTTTGCAATATTTGTATTTGTACATATTAGCTGGTTACCTATTTTTGTAAGTTCTAGAGTATATGCAAGTTTTCGTTTTTCATTGTCACTTTTGCTTACCCATACTTCACAATCAGCTTCTATAGTAGATGTCATAGCTCCACTATTTGGTACATGAGCAGTTATAGTCTCACCGCTATCAAGGATGATATCAGCAAGAAACCTTTTGTATCTTTTGATTAGTTTTCCGTGTAAGAGTTCAGGTAGTTTCATGATTTATTATATCATATATATATTTATGCTAAGATTGCATTATGTTTGAAAATTATAAATTAGAAATCCTATATCAAGATGATTATATCGTAGCTATCAATAAACCTACTGGGCTTTTAGTGCATAAATCTATGCTTGACCCTCATGAGATATATTTTGCTGTGAAGATGCTAAGAGACCAGATTGGGAAGTATGTATATCCTGTACATAGAATCGATAGACCAACTTCTGGTGTGTTGCTTTTTGCTCTTAGTAGTGAATGTGCAAAGATTTTGAGTGACCAGTTTGTATCCACTAAGCCACAAAAAAAGTATTTGGCAGTAGTTCGTGGATATACTCCATTGCAAGGCTTAATTGACCATCCTCTTAGTCATAAGCTTGACAAAATAGCAGACTGTGATGCTTCTCAAGATAAAATGCCCCAAGACGCTGTGAGTGAATATATAAGACTAGCTACTGTTGAGCTTCCTTATGCTGTAGGTAAATATCCACAAACTAGATATTCTTTGGTAGAAGTCTCTCCACAAACTGGAAGAAAACATCAAATAAGAAGGCATATGAAACACTTATCCCACCATTTATTGGGCGATACCAAATATGGAAGAGGTGAGCATAATCAATTTATAAGAGAGACTTACGGCTGTAATAGGATGTTATTACATGCACATATACTTACAATCAAACACCCCTTCACCCAAGAAGAGCTAACAATTAAAGCCCATTTAGATGAAAGTTTTCAAGCTATTTGCAAATCATTTGGTTGGGATGAGTTTATATAATATTTTTAGAACAAATGATATATTATTTTGCTATAATACCCTTTCTAAAATAGAGTGATTATCTATTATGTGAAGATTATAAAGAATGTCAAAGGGTATGTTTAGGTATGAAAAAGTTGATTTATATTATTGGGTTGTTGATGGTATTTGTATTAAGCGTGAAAGCTCAAGTCGATATTAAAGGTAAATTTTATACTCAAGTGAATATGTGGGAAGAAAATAGTAAAATCATCTCAACTAATTATTCAAAAGGATTATTGATTCCTGTAAATACAGAAGTTATAATTGATAAAGTAGGTGTGAATACAATAGAATTTATTATTGTAAAAGATAAGAGAAAATTAAAATTTGAGAATATTAAAAAGTTTTCATTGATGGAAACAACGCAACTAATGGAAAGAATATTCAAAAAATCAAAAGTTAATGTAGGTAAGTTTCCAAGAAATGTTCGAAATGCTATAAAATACGGACATTTGATTGTTGGGATGACAAAGGAAATGGTAATTATTGCAAGAGGTTATCCATCTTCTCATCAAACTCCTAGTTTAGATAGTGATATTTGGAAATATTGGCAAGATAGATTTATTACTAGAAATGTTGAGTTTATAGATGGAAAAGTATCATATCTTGTTGGCTGGGAATCAGAAAAAAACTAGAACTTACAATAAATTAAGTAAGCACTATTAGAAAATGATGATAGTGGTTACTAATTATGAATAACAGATTCTAAATACAAGACAATTAGTTTTAATTAAGGTTGTATAACCTTAATTAAAATAATCCACTTATTTGGCTTGATATTTTATCTTCAAGAATAGGTATAGCTTCAGATAATGTTAGTTTCATTTTTGTAGCTTCGGCAAATAACATCGTTTTATGCTCAATGAAGTCAGTTTCATATTGTTGAGTATTCGCATTGTTAAGATTTGAATTTAAATTTCCAGTTGCATCAACATTTTTTACAGATCCTGCAAATGTATTCATAAATCCAGCTTTTTGTTCGTCATTTACTGAAGCCTGACCGCTTGTATTTGTGTTTAGTGTTATAACCTTACCATTAGCTTTTTCTCTAATAAGAATATCAACTTGCATTTGATAAATTGTATCTTCAGTAAGTTTAGCCAAAAGCCCACCAACTACAGCAGCTCCTATAGTAGCACCAGCAATACTACCTCCACTATTAGAGTTATATGCACCAACACTTGCACCAGCTATCCCTGCTGCTGCTGCTCCGCCTGCTGCATTGTTTTCCATTTTTTTATCACAATATAAAACATTAATCATCAATATATAAGTAGCTTGTTCTGGATCTTCAACTACCTTATATCCTTTTGATTCTATATTATTTAAGATTTTATTTTCTAAATTTATATTTTGTCCACTTGTATTTCTGCTAGCCACAAAAATTGTTCTTTTACTTTTTGCAACAGGATTTATAAAAATACTTTGTGTCATTTTTGCACTGGTTTGTAATTCAGTCGTTGCACATCCTCCAAGTAGCAATGATGCTAATACTGTAGATACAACAAGTCTTTTTGATATTGTCATTGATATTTCCTTATTAATTTATTATTGTAATAATTATTTTATCTAATTAAAACTTAATTCTAAGTGAATATTTAATATGATATAATATAAAATGAAAAATAATATAACAAATCTAAAATTATCTCCTCAAATGTTGGAGAATTTACAAAGTATTGGGTATAAAAACCTTACACAAATCCAAGAAAAATCGTTGCCTTATACACTTCATGGGCAAGACTTGATAGCCAAAGCAAAGACAGGTAGCGGTAAAACTGCGGCATTTGGTATACCACTTTTGAGCAAACTTGATATTAAACTATTTCGTATTCAGACATTAGTCTTGTGTCCTACTAGAGAACTAGCCGAACAAGTAGCAATGGAGCTACGAAAACTGGCTAAGTTTGCACATAATATAAAGATAACTACACTTTGTGGAGGGATGCCATATCGCCCACAAGTTCACTCATTATCTCACCAAGCTCATATCATAGTAGGAACTCCTGGGCGTGTATTAAAGCATCTTCAAGAGAAGTCATTTAGCACAGAAAATATCAATACTTTGGTACTTGATGAAGCTGATAAGATGCTTGATATGGGGTTTAGCGAAGATATACATTCTATTATTGATTTCTTACCCAAAAATCGTCAAACAATGCTTTTTAGTGCTACTTATCCAGATAATATCAAGAAATTAGCCCAATCTATCATGACCAACCCAGTGATAGTAGAAGCCGATACCACACACCAAGCACAAGTTATAGAACAAGTGTTTTATGAGGCAAGTTCAAGTTCTGATAAGCTATATAGCGTAATGAAACTATTGCAAGACAACAATCCCACATCTTGCGTGATTTTTTGCAATACAAAGATAGCTTGTGACGAGCTAGCAGATGATTTGGAGCGAAATTCAATCCCTGTACTTGTCCTTCATAGTGATTTTGAGCAAAGAGATAGAAATGAGATACTAGCAATATTTTCAAACAAAAGCTACCCAGTACTAATAGCCACAGATGTAGCAGCAAGGGGTCTTGATATAGATGATATTGAGCTAGTGATAAACTATGACTTGCCATTTGATATGCAAAACTACACACACAGAATAGGGCGAACCGCAAGAGCTGGCAAAACTGGAAAAGCTATTTCTTTGGTAGATAATATCAAGCTTTTTGATGAGGTCAAAGAGTACGCAAATCTATCAAACAACCTAGAAATAATGAAAAAAGAACCACTAGATAAAAACTTCACACTAGAGTCTATATGGAGGTCTATCTACATCAACGCAGGCAAAAAAACCAAACTAAGAGCAGGCGATATAGTAGGAGTACTGACTGCAAGTATAGGACTAACCAAAGATGATATAGGCAAAATAAACACCCTAGAAATGTGTACCTATGTAGCCGTAAAAGAAAATGTGGCTACCAAAGCAGTAGAAGGGCTAAATACTCATAAAATTAAAGGGAAGTTCTTTCGGGCGTTTTTGAAGTAGGTTTCTTTTTTGGGTATGCATTTTATCTTGGGAGAGGGTAGAGAGATGAACTAGTTTATAGTTATTTTGGCATATTATATTGTTATTGTATGTTGTGGACTAATACAGTGACTTGATGATACTTTAAATTTATGATACAATTTTAGAAATTACTTGATGTTGAGATAGAATCTTGAATACTACCATTAGGAAACAAAATATGACTACACTAATTGAGAAATTGGAAAGAAGTGCTATATTTGAAATAAAACTTGATAATAGAATAGTTTACATGTCCGCAGATTGTACAAATTATATGAATGATACAAGATATGTTGTAATTGTAGAAACAAATAAATTTTTAAAACTATGGCAGAATGAGCCGAATCCATTATCTAAAAATTTAAATTTTGGAAATAAAGAGATTTGGAAAATGGATAAAAAATTTGCAGATGCTGAAAAAGGTTTTTCATTTGGTAAAAGTAATCCTGTTCCATTGGCAAATATGGTGTGTTATATAAATAAAAATAATAAATTACCATATATTGCAATTAATGATGGTATTACAAGAATTATATGGTTGCTTTCAAATGGAGTGGAATATTTTCCTATTGAATGTAAAAATATAAATGAAGCACAACTTCTTATAAAATCAGCAGGATATAAAAATTCTGATATATGTAGTATTGAAGAATTATTAAATTGCAATTAGGTTTCCGAACAATACCTCGGAAGAAAAATCAGTGAAATAGCCAATTCAATTATAAATTAAGAACCAAATAGTTAAAGTTTTAGAAGTAAGACACACTTTTTTCAAGTAGGTCATTAACATAAGTAAGGAACTGTATTGATTGACAATAAACCATTTGAAGAAGAATCTGAATCCTATGTTAAAAATAAATTGCTTAGATATGGGTTTAATATGGCTAAACCATCATTTGATATTAAAGGTGCAGACTTATTAATTTTAGACAATATAGATAGTTATTATTCTAAGATATTAAAGATACAATCAAAAGGTAGAACATTAAAGGAAACAACAAATTCAATTAAAATACATAAATCTTATGTTAAAGATGACTTTATTGTATTTTTATATGTTATTGATGAAATAGATAAAGAAAAAGAATATTTATTTACCTTTTTTAAGGAAGATATAGAACAATGGAATCTATCAACTGATAATTATATATTATCTTTTACATCAAAAAGCATATTAACTGATAAATTTCAAATAAAAAAATTTGACAAAAAGATTGTAGAAAAAATCAATAGGTTATTAGAAAGAACAAAAATTAAAAAGTTTACATCAGTTGTTGTTGATGGTATTTTTTTAGATAGAGTTATCTCTGAAACATTCCAAATGTATAAAAAAATGTATCCAGAAAAAGATTTACAAATACCTAGTATAGAAAGTGTTAGTATGAATATTACATCAATGTACAATAGATTTCAATCAGAAGAAAATATTTTAAACTTTCATGTATATAATTATAATGAAAATGTTAATGGTTCGCATGTTGTAAATGGAAATATTATTGTTGATAACAACATAGAAAATAGAATTTACTTTCATGAAACCAATGGTTTTATTTATCAAGATATAGAAGAATACTTTATGAAAGTTCTTAATTTAGAGAATATAATTTTTGTTGCAGATGATATTATTTATGAACCAATGTTGCACAATTTAGAAAATATAGGTATTGATATAATATTGGTACTGCATACTGAATGTGGTGGTAACAACATGTTTACAGGTTACAGATGGGGGGCAATTTATTATCCAATAGCACAGGCTATGGGATTAGGTAGGTATGAGTGGTAAATGCTAATAAATCTTAGAAGTGAACAAGAAAGTACTTGCGATAGTTTTAGCTATAGAGTTTAAAGAAGCTAAAACTTAGTTCAAATAATAAATTGGTCAAACACCATTGACCACTAAAATTAAATATTATATACATAAAAATACGAGGTAAATATGGAAAATAACATTATTACAATAGAAAATATTAACTATATTGTACAAATGGGAGTTGCAATAGTAATTCTATGGTATACATATGAAACAAGAAAGTTACGTGTAACATCAGAAAAACAATTAAATGAACAAAGGCGTATCAATGAGCTATCCTTGCTTCCTTATTTTAGCTATGGAATAAATATTTTTCAAAGTAATGACAATGACAAAACTGCAATTAAGTATTTTAAAAAAAATACTTATCTTCCTCCTTCAATAAGAAATGAGTACATACAATTACTAGAAAAAAATACAAAAATATTTCAAATAAAAATTGAAAACCAATCTAGTGCTTTAGCACTAGATATTCAAGCTGTTATATATGATGGTTATACAAGAAATTATATTTTTGGTGAAACAGGTGTAGTGTCATCAAAATTAGGTGAGTGCCAATATATTTATACAGCAAGAGACAGTTATCAAACAAGAAATGAAATAATCGAAGATCTTAAATCTCATTATGGAGATAATGCCTTTTTGAATCAACAGTTAATAATCAATGATTCTGAAAAAAATAGATACTTCATGTATATTTTTGGAAAAACAATTGGTAATCGCTTATTTGTATTTAATAGAGAGTTTGAGATTAAAGATGGAGGAATAGACTTGAAGAAATCTAATTGGACTCTTGAAATATAAATTTCTAATAATTAAATATACTTATAAATGAATTGAATACACATAAGAATTATAGCAAAAGATTAAAATTGATTTAAAGAATATATCAAATTGCAATGTTTTTCACTAAAATTTTTTTATAATTGCTTTATTTATGGTATTTACTGTTGTGTTGATATATGGCATTTTTAATGTATATTATTTGTTTATTTTAAGGTTATGTTTTATATAATGCAGGTTGAATGAATAGTTAAATTAAGGTTATAGATGAATTATTATGAAGCAGACAAAATTGAAATACTAGATAGAATAGAAATAATAGTGAATACAATAACAGCAAGATTGTTACCTACATTTGATTCAATAGAAGAAGCAAAAAGAATTGAAGAAGCTAGATTGTCAGAGCTTGTTAAAATATTTAACCCAGATACTATGGATGTAGGTTCATGTTATGAAGATGCTTTTTCAAAAGCTGGTCAACATTATATGATACAAAATGAGATGAAACAAGAATTCTTAAATCATCAAGCAACATTACTATTTCATATATTTGAAAAAGATTGTCAAAAAATGTGTTTTTTACTTAACGACAATGGAACAGCATTAAAAGAAAAATTAGAAGAACTTGGTATAGCTACTAATGCAAATTCACATTGGTATAAAATTAATAAGGAACTTAGATTAGTATCCAATGTAATAAAACATGGGAAAGGTCGCTCATATGATGATTTAAAGATATTAAGGGAAGATTTATTTAAAGATAATTTTGGATTCTTAGTAACATCTGACCTAGAAATTTCATTAGATGATATTAAGAATTATGGAATAGAAATGAAATTTTTTTGGATGGAGTTTTTTAATGTTGTATTACCAAAATATCAATAAATCTAACAAATCAGTGGAGCCAATAAAGTTCAATACTAGCAATTTATTAGTTCCTTGTTAGAATTATCCAGTAAAAGTTATTTAATGAGGTATTAAATAACTAATGAAGTAAAACTATATAATTCAATATTTAAAATGATTTAATAGAACACTAAACTAAAAGGAAATAAATGAATGAATCATTTATCAGACAAAGAAGAAATTTATTAGTTACTGGTATCATACTTTTTTTAATAAGCTTTGCTGGTATTGAAATAGGTGAGAATATTGAAGTTTTTGGTAATAAGTTTACTATTATAGACCCTATTGTAATATATATATGTGTATGGCTTATGTTATGTTATTTTTTGGTACGATATATTCCTTACTTCTTTGACCTTGAAGCAGAACATCGAGATTATGGATTGTCTCTTTATCCTTGGGGAGGTTTTGGTAAGTTTCATATTGATAGACCAATATCGATATTTACTATAATTGCACTTGTTTGGACTACAATTACCTTTTTATTTCAAAATATACTTGGAATTGTAAGCTTTCTTTTTCAGAGTATTTTTCATAAAAACTTCACTGAAACATTATTTCCTCTATTATTTACATTATTTGTAATTTTAACTTCGTATAATGCACCATTAATGGAAGAAAACAAAGCGTTAGCATTTTCAAAAATCAATAAATTTGTAGATGAAATTTCTGATAGAACATATGGTCAAGTCACAATATATTTTAATACCAAAATCTGGGGACAGAATACCAATTAATTGCAAATTGGAAAATGGTACAATTTTAGAAAACAAATTCTTCAAAAGTCTTTAAAACAATATAAAGGAACGCCAGATTTATCTGGTTTATTCATAAGACAAGCCCAGTCATAGACTGGGGTTCCTTTATCCCAAAAAAGATAATACCCCAAAATGAAACTTTCATCAAGCCAAATAAAGACTTAAATGAAAACAAAGAATATCAAACAACTATCGCTTTAGCGATACCGCAGAATGGTGCAATTTATAATTTTTGGATTAAAATTTATTGGGACTTTTTCGTTAAGAAATTGTGATTGTTTGAACGAAGTGAGTTTCACAATTTTAGAAAAAGTATCAATAAATTCCAAAAATTATAACCTCTTGCACCGCTTTTGGGATACTTTTTCTAAAAAAGTATTATCTAACTATGGTTTTGGCTTCTTTGATACTTTTTTTAGAAAAAAGTATCCCAAAAAATCGTGGCACGAGTTGCTTTTTTAAGGATTTTTTGAATAAATTTCTAAAAACTCAAAACTCACTTCGTTCAAACAGTTGAGTTTTCTTAACGAAATTTCTTCAAAAAATCTTTTTCTTAAAAAAGCAAAGTGCCACAAAGAGGAAGCGGTATCGCTAAAGCGATGAAAAAAAATGAAAAATGAGTTACAATTAAATTTTAGTACGGATGTAGACCATTGTCTAAATTTTGTTGCGGTGATAGAGTTTACTCTATATCCAATGGAAATAATCATATCAAGGTTGTAATGCTTGATGTTATAGGATTTGCCATCTTTGGCAGTTGTCAAGGAAAACTTGACAACTGAATTTTCTTGCAATTCAACATCTTTAAAAATACGATTTATATGAAGACTAATATTTTGTTTTGTGACTTTAAAAAGCTCTGCTATTTGTTTTTGAGTAAGCCAAATAGTTTCATTTTCTACTGATACATTTAGTTCCAATTCTCCATCACTATATATAACCATACTTGATATATATTGCTCATTCATACTATGTCCTATTTTATTTTTGTTATCCTAACATATTTTGAAAATTATTCTTGGAAATATTGCAATTTGCAATATTTAATAAATAAGTATATTATTGTAGCGTACAAAAAAGGTGACAAATACAATTAAATATGCTCAAAAGATTTGATATTCCATATCAATCACTTATTAAAATATTACTCAAAAAAGAGTTGCGATCCCATTCAAATATTTAATAAATAGAAATAGTGGTCTTTTTATATTACAGTTTTAAATCTCTCTAATACAATTTTAGCAACTCAAACCCAAAATTATGCAATATAAACTGTAAAGTAGTGCTAATGCTTTAGATATAAGGTGTTTGTAAAAAATCATCAATTAACCAAAAGGTTAATTGATGATTTTTTATAAATGCTCTATGCTAAATGATTGGTACTAATTTATTGAATTCTATTGTATAAATTGGGTTAAACTCACATCCCTCATAACCTCACTCCAAAAGTAAGAAAAGTGTTTTTTGATATAGCTTTCCTTATGTGGTACAGTACATTTTGAGCAGTCTTGGTGGGTGATGGTGTTGTATTCCATTTGTTTGCCGTCTTTTGAGTCTATGGAACAAAAACTTTTTATTTTTGGGGCGTTGTCATCAAATCTAAAATGGGGGCAACCACAAAAGTAGCAGTTGAGTTCTTTGGTGTCGTGGCATTTCTCTCCTTTGGCAAAAAGAGGGCAGAAGTCTTTTTCGTGTATGAGCATATTTTCAAATCTAAAATACTCTATTATCTCATCTATGGTTTTGTTCTCTAGCTTTTTGATGATGTTTTGGTGTTTTTGGGCGTGGTTATCAAACCAGTTTTTATAGCTCATAGCTTATACTCCAAGGATTCAGTTTTGAGTGCTTTGTTTTTGAATGGGTCTATTATTTTGCTGATTTCATTGATTTTATATTTGAGTTCAAATCCTACTCTTGAGCCTTGGGCTGTACTTTCTAGTATATAATATTTCTCACCGTTTACATATAGCCCTTTTGTGTTTTTTAGCCTCGTGTCTTTTAGTTTGACTATCACAAATATATGTTTTGGAACGGTGACAAAATAGCTTTCAAATCCACTCACATGAAGCATTGAAATTAAAAGATTACTTTTATCATCACAATCACCGAAGTTTTGCTCTACTGTGTTTTTTGGGCTTCTTGCTACAAAATGGTTTTCTTTGTAGGGAATTGCTGTGACGAAATCAAGCATTCTTTGTACTTTGCATAGATCATCTTGGCAGTTTTGACTTAGATGAAGGGCTAGGTGTTTGGTAAAATCATCAGTTCTTACTTGATTTACATAAGTAGCACCATCTATATCAATAAATTGGTTTTTGGCTATAAAAAATGCACTAAAACCAATATATACAAAAACTATTATAGAAACTATACTTACAAATAAAGAGATATAATAAGCTAGTTTACTTTGAAAAATCATAATACATTTGTAATAGTTACTAAATTGTTTTTGATAGTTAAATATACACTAAATTCATAAGCGTGAGGGTGATCTATCCCTACATTTAGCACATATTCACCGTCACAATCAATACAGTTCCATTTTTCGCAAAATTTTATATCATCTACACCATCATAGTGATATGTTCCAAAAGCATTTTCAACTTCATCTTTCAAGTCATCTAGTGGAATATCCTCCAACTCTTCAAGATTTTGTATCACTTTTTTAAGAGTTGTTCTGAATTTTGTTAAATCTAATTCTTCTTCAAACATTTCTATTCTCCTGTGTTTCTTCCACATCAATATCCCATACCACGCTAATGCCATATTCCTTATCAAGTGCTATATATTTATAATACTCTTTTTTGGCGGTGAAACTATAAAGTTGTACTATCACATCTTCACCATTGATGAGTTTTCTGACTTCTATGGGACCTATGCCTCTTTTGCCCCACCGAAGCAAGGAGTTGCCCCAAATTCTGAAACTACAAGTTGCAGTTGGAGATAGCTCAAACATCTCACCATCTTCACTTCTCCATGAAGCATTGCTACAAGTATAAACTTTTGTATTTTTCCCACGAACTAACTTTTGTTCGTAGCTTACTACGCCATCTTTACAATATGGACATTTACCTATTATTGACATTTGTTTTTCCTCTTGAAATTATAGCTTAAAGAGCTTTTATTTTTTATTTAAGGGTAGTTATTATACAATGATATACAAATCAAAATGTTTGTTTTCTCAAAGGATAAAAATGGAAATAAAAGATTCTCAAAGTTATAAAAGTGCTTTTTTTATTTCTTTAATATATTTTATTTTTGGGGTAGCTTGGATAATAATATCTGATAATGTTGTTGCTAGTTCTACTATAAATCCAAACCAAATAACTATTATGCAGACATACAAAGGATGGTTTTTTGTTTTTATAACAACTATTCTTTTATATATATTGACTTATCGGTTTTTTAAAAGTAGTTATATCCAATATTTAAAACAAATGATACTAAAAGAAAAGCATCAAAAAGAAATATCCAAAAATGATGCCTTAGTAAGAGCAATAGTTGACTACTCCCCAGATGCTATATTTGCCAAAGATTTAGATGGAAGATATATTTTATTTAATGAAAGTGCCTCGAATATTGTAGGTATAGCGAAAGAACAAGTAATTGGACAAACAGATTCTATGATTTTTCCAGATAGTGTAGCCTTAAAAGTGCGTTTGGATGATCAAGAAGTTATAAGTACAAAAACTATACAGACAAAAGAAGAAGAAATTACTACAAATTTTGGATTAACAAAACCTTTTTTACTGACCAAAGGACCTTTATTTACTGATAATGGGGAGGTATTTGGAGTTTTTGGTATTTCAAGAGATATTACTATACAAAAACAGCATGAAGAATATCTAATACAATCAAAACAAGAACTTTATGAATTAGCTCATCATGATTTACTGACCAAGCTACCAAATAGAATACATATGGCAGAAGTATTGGCAAAAAAATGTGAACAAGAAGAACCATTTTCTTTGATTTTATTAGATTTGGATGGCTTCAAGATAATAAATGATTCTTACGGGCATAGATTTGGAGATAAGTTATTGGTTGGAGTTGCCAATGTTTTAAAAGAAGTTTTTGATAAAGATGCTATGATTTCTCGTATGGGTGGGGATGAGTTCGCAATAATATTAGATTCTGATAGTAAAGATTCTATTATCGCATTTATGGATAAATTAAGAATTAGACTAAATCGAGCTTTTGAAGTTGAAGAAACTGATGTTTATGTTACTACAAGTATTGGGATTTCTATTCATAAATTCAGCACAAAATCCAATTCTATAGAAGACCTTTTGCAAGAAGCAGATTCAGCTATGTATAATGCAAAAAAAATAGGAAAAAATACATATAGCTTCTATGATTCAAAATTCACACAAGATGCGTTAATTCACACACAAATTGCAACAAATCTCAAAAAAGCTATGGAAAGCAATGCTTTAGAATTATATTTCCAATCACAAAATGATGCCTATACTAGTGATATTATAGGGGTTGAAGCATTACTTAGATGGCATTCATCAAATGGGATGATTCCACCATCAGTATTTATTCCAATAGCAGAAGAGACAGGGCTTATTATAGAAGTTGGTAATATTGTATTGATTCAAGGATGTACAACTGCCGTAAAATGGCATAATATGGGGTTATTAAATGGTAAAGTAGCCATAAATATATCCCCAAAACAGTTAAATCACTTGGATTTCATAAGAAATCTTGATAAAATCATCAAAGATACACAATGCGACCCATCTTGGATAGAGTTGGAGATTACGGAAAGCTCTATTTTAGAAAATCCAACACAAGCGATAGAACTCTTACAAAAACTCAAAGATAAAGGTTTTTACATATCTATGGATGATTTTGGGACTGGGTATTCTTCATTGTCGTATTTGAAAAACTTACCAATAGATAAATTGAAAATAGACCAATCCTTCATAAGAAATATTACAAATGACCCCAAAAATCAAACTATTGTAAAAACTATTATATCTTTGGCAAAAGGGTTATCTATCCAAGTTCTAGCTGAAGGTGTCGAAAGTGAAGATGAGCTTGGTTTCTTGAAAGAACATGGTATTGATTCTATTCAAGGATTTTATTATTCTAAGCCTTTGCCTTTATCAAATATGGAAGATTTTTTGACCCTTAAATAGATTTTTTGAAAGATTTTTGTAATATATAGATTATACCTATTTGTATAACTAATAAAAAAAAGTGTATGTTATAAACATGCTCTTGATTTGATGTGATATCTAAATACTCCAATCCTTTATAAAAAACATAAGCAAAAAACATCCCCGCTAAATACCCCTTTTGCTTGGCAACATCTAAAAAGCTCAAAATCTTAGCACGACTTAAAAAAACAGTTTCAGCTCTGATAAGGTATCCACCAAACACAAAGGTAAACTGGTAACCAATATATACCAAAAGAGCTGTTGTGTAATTATACGGAAATAATAAAAAGTAAATAACAGCAAAAAGCATGACAGCCTCAACCGCCATAGAGATTTTATAAAAGTACTCAATATTTATGATTTTGGTATATAGCTTGGCAACCACCAAAAGCCCTATAGCAAGAGCTATCCCACCTATTGAAAAAACAGACGGATTTAGCTCACCATATATAGTAAAAACAGTCCCCATAGCAATACCCCCAAAAAAGGAGTTTAGAAGCTTGTAGCTAATAAACTCTCTTTTTTGTATGGTTAGTTTAGAATTTTGCATTTAGTCCTACTTTGTAAACTCTGCCATAAGTTGCATAACCAGCAGTTTCTTGATATCTTCTATCTGTAATATTATCAATTTTTAGATAAGTTTTAAGATTTTTGGTGATATCATAGTTTACGACAGTATCAATTAGTGTATATTTTCCTGTTTGCTCTGATATGTTATGTGTTCCCCATGTATATTCAACTCTTTTACCAATATGTTTTGCATTGATACCAAGATGTAAAGAACTTATCCCATAATAATCAAGTGAAGCACCGAGTACATATTTTGGTCTTTTTGCTAACTGGTAGCCATCTTTATCTTTGGCATCATATTTGATATAGTTTGTACCAAAAAGTAAATTTTCATAAATCTCACTATTAAATGATACTTCATAACCTTTTATTCTTGATGTACCATTTTCATTATAGTATGACCATAGTGTACTTGAATATAAGATTTCATTGGTGATTTTATTTGTAAAGTAAGTTAATTTAAGGTTTTTGTATTCCATTGAGATATCTTTACTTTTTACCTCAGATGGTTTGAGATTAATATTGCCACTAAACCCATCATATAGCTCATATAGTGCAGGAGCTTTATACGCTGTGCCATAATTCGCACTTAAATTTACATCATCATTGATAAAATATTTTGCTCCTATTTTACCTGTTGTTTTATTTTGAAATTTATCAAACCTATCATTTCTCAAAGATTCGCTTAGTATTAGATTACCAAATTGATTAGAATTTGTTACAAATAATCCTTTGTTTTCTATTGTATTGTCGTTGATTTTATCTTTGGAAATTTGTTTGTCCGCTCCAATTAATACAAAACTATCTTGAAGATAATTGATTTTGCTATTTAAAATATATTTATCAATTGTTCCTTCAAATTCTGGAGTCCAAAACATAGGTGCGGTTGGGTCTTCTTTTTTGAATTTTGTTTTTTCATATTTGGCAGTTATGTCATATTTATCTGTATTAAAGATATAATTTATCCCATATAATCTATTTTTTTGTGTTAGCTCATCTTGATTATCATCAGGATTATTTCTATCAAACTCTGTTTTTGCATCAATATCTGTGATATTAAATCCTATTTGGTTGTTGTCATTTATATCATAACCAATTTTTGCATTGATAGTTTTATTTTTGTATCCATCATCTTCATAGTTTTTTGGATTTATATTGTATGGAGTTCTCGCAGATATACCATCAGTTGAAGTATAGTTTGCTCCTAAATAGTAGCTAAATTTATCTACTTTTTGTGAAATAGAAAATTGATAGTTTTTTGTATTGTTTGAACCAAATTCTATATTGGCATTTGTGTGTAATTCTTGTGAAGCTTTTTTTGTGATGATATTTATCACACCAGCAACTGCATTTGCACCCCATATCCCACTTTGAGCCCCTTTGATTATCTCAATTCTTTCTATATCACTTATCATTAGGTGTTCTAAATTTGCTTGTCCTTCTGTTGTGGTTGGGTCATTGTAGCTTATTCCATCTATTAAAACCAAAGTATTCCCACTGCTAAATCCTCTCAAGAAAAGTGAGCTTTGTTGCCCTATGCCACCACTTTGAGTAGTTGAGATACCTCTAGATTTAAGTGCATCAAGAACAGTTTTGATATGTTTTTCTTCAAGTTCTTCACCCGTGATAATTTCTACATTACTTGTAACATCTTTGATTGATTGGTTTGATTTGGTTGCACTTACGACTTCTATAGTCCCTATGTTTTGTGTATTTGCTTGTGAATATGTTGCTATTATCAAGCTTGCAACTAAGCTTATTGAGATTTTTTGTGTCATTTATTTATCCTTATTTTTATTTTTGTATTTTTGTTTGATTTTTTACGGCGTTTTTGAGTCTGAGTTCTGTTTTGGTAACCAGTGGCATTACAATTTGTTGTAATTGTTTGAAACATGAATTTAATTGCATCAGTTTTGCATTTACACTATTTGCTAGCATTCCAAAGAAACTAAAGTATTTTTTAGCGTGTAACATCTTTTCCTCCTTTTTAAAGTTTGTAATAAGGATACGATTATATCCACTTTTCATTTAAGATATTTTGTTATAATAGTAAAAACAAGATACAAGGAATATGGATGAATATTTTATTACCACTTGATAGCGATATAGAAGATGAAGCAAAACTTACAACTTTAAATGATGCTCAGTTTTGGGGGCATATGGTGATGGCTGAGGGAAGGATGCAAAGCCTAAACATCTACAAAAGCCAAAATGAGATAACAGATATGATAGATTGTGTCATAGTCCAAAACGAAAAAGAATATGTATGGCCATATATGGAGCAAGGCATCGCCGTTTTGATAGCCCCAACTCAGCGATATATAGAAGATATAGTAGAAGCTTATATCTTCAAAGAGCTTTATGATATGAGTATATAAGCTTACGACTTATAATCTCATATAGCCATAATAACCCTATCTCGTCCATTGCCTTTGGCTTGATACAAAGCTCTGTCAGCAGCTTTTAGCATTTCATCTAGTTCTTCACCATGTACTGGTATTGAGGCTACACCCATAGAAATAGTGACTGAAAGCGTTGCATTGTGGTATGGAATGCGTACATGTTCTCGCACCCCTTTACAGAGTTTTTCAGCCAAATCCATAGCATCATTTGCTGAACAATTAGGTAATAATATGACAAACTCCTCTCCTCCATATCGGCATACTATATCACTTGTTCTACAATGTTTTTTGAAGTAGAATGATATTTCTTGTAGTACTAAATCTCCGGCATCATGACCATAAGTATCATTAAAATTTTTGAAATGGTCAACATCAAGTATAATCATAGAAAATGAAGTAGCGTTGCGTTTGACGCGTAAAAGCTCTTTTCGTCCGAATTCTTCCATAAAGCGTCTATTATAAAGTCCTGTAAGGGGGTCTGTCATAGACTGATTTCGTAATTTTTCCTGAAGTTTTAGATTTGCAAGAGACAGTCCGAGATGGTCGGTAAAAGTTGTAGCTATAGCTTTTAAGTTTTGTTCTATACATACTATATCACTACTTATGCAAGGCTGTACTATATGTAACAACCCTAGAACTTCACCTTGGGCGATAATAGGTAAACACAAATATGCAAGGTTTTCTTTTCTTTGAATATGCTCACACGGGAGTTGATTGCTATCCTTACAAATACTATAAATTTTTCCTTGTCTCAATGCCCAACATTCATCACGATTAAATTGCATTTCTATGTCATCCGTATTCCCCCAAGAAACTACGCTTTTGAGTGTGTTTGTATCTGCAAATAAAAAGAGTGCACCGTTTTGCTTTGGAAAGAATAGACCTACATATTGATTAATTATAAGGAACGATTCATCGACACTTTGGCACACTTGAAGCATTTCTCCCATTTCCCGTAATAATGACTCATGAGTGTTTCTTTGCTCAAGTATATTAATATAGTCAGATAACTGTGAAGTTCTTTCTTCTACCCTTTGTTCCAATTCTTCTTTTATGCGATTTTGTGCATCTTCTGCTTTTTTCTTTTCTGTTATATCGCTACAAAATACATCAATAGTAGTTAAATCACCATTACTATCCGAGTAAGCACGGGCATTTAGAGATATCCAAATACTACTACCATCGCGTCTTTTGTACATCGTTTCAAATCCGTTGATAGTTCCCGTTCGTTTTAATTCTGCAATCAAACGATTTTGTTCAGATAATTCTATATAAGCTTTAGCTCCAAAGTCTGATACTTCCCTTATTAAATTTTTTCTTCCATCATAGCCCAACATTTTAGCCATAGATGGATTTACGCTTATAAATTTACCATCAGCATTGATTGTAAAAACTCCCTCTACGGCATTTTCAAAAAGTAGTCTAAATCTCTCTTCAGATGCTTGAAGACTACGGCTCGATTCTGAAAGCTTACTCATAAATTCATTGTAATAATCTGCTAGTTTCCCCATTTCATCTTGATTTTTGGTATGTATTCTACTAGAATAATCTCCGCGTGCTCCCAATGAAAACCCTTGTATAATCTCTTGAATAGGTTTATTTATAGAGTTACTAATAATTAAAGTAATAGGTACAATAAGTAAAATGACCAATGTAAGAGTTATTAATGAAGCGTAGCCTATCGTTACAAGAGGACCATTAAATTCTTCTAAGTAGCTTGAAGATGCTACAATCCAGTCAAATTCGGGAATATAATTAAATATTACTAGCTTGTCTCGTAAGTAGTTTTCTCCAGGGTTTTGCCACGGATAGATTATTTTACCACTTTTTTGAGCACACATTTCTTTGACAAACTCTCGTCCGTTTGAATCTTTAGAATCATATATATTATGCCCTTGTAATTTAGGATGGATAATCAAATTTCCTTTACTATCCATCACATATGGATAACCTGTCTTACCAAAAGATACAGCCAAAATATCATCTCTAAAATCACTCACTCTAAATAAATTTTTGAACTCCTCACGATATGATGATACGGATATTATCCAATCCCAAGGACCAAAATATGTCATATATAGTGCTTTTAGGCGGGGCAATTCTTCTCCTGGATTTGCCCATTCATACTCAATATATCCTTCTCTAGTTAGAGTTTGTTGATGTATAAAATCATATTTGGCCAAATCCGCACCGTTTATTTTTGGATGTACTTTTAATACACCTTGACTATTAACACAGTATATATATCCAGTCTTGCCTATGACCTGAGTTAATAAAACTTCACTTGCTTTTTTTTGTGCTTCGTCTTCACTCATTTTTCCTAATTTATACTCATTATAGTAGTATTGTACAATATCTCTATTCTTCTCGGCAACTGCGCGTAAGTGGTTTTTGATTGAGGCATCTGACGCACTTTTGACCATATTCATAATAATATTTGTACTATTCATCAATTCTTGCTCGGTATTATTTTCTATAGTTTTATGCGTAACCATAAAAATGATTAGATTACCCAACACTACTGACACAAGAAAAGTAAGTAGGTAGCCCATAAGCATTTTGGTACGAATTGATAGTTTAGACAAATAAGTATTCATTTTATTTTCCCTTCTATGATTTTAATTCATCATTGTATAATATATAAGCTTATTCCAAGATATATAGTATTTTAAAAATTATTAAAGTTGTTTTCAAATAAAAGATAGAGTTTTATATATGAGAAAGAAATAGCAACCCATATATAAATCAGTAGTATCATAAAAAAGGAAGTGGGACTTTAGTCCCGCACACAAATGCGAGGCTAAAGCCTCACTTCCAAAAAGATGACAATAATTTACAAGTACTGAGAAATATAATAAAAACAAAACTATCCCAAAGTCTTTATATACTAAACTGCCACATAATATAAAAGGCAAAATTACATGAATAAAGATTTAGTACCTATACAAGCAGATAGACCAGCGATTATAACTACACAGATTGACGCTATAAGCTACTATCGCAAAATGGATACAAAGGCTACTGTTGAGGAAATGGTTGGTGGTAAGTATGTGATAGTTGAAGAGTATTATAGCAATGGTTTGGAAGTTTTATCTGAACTCAAAAGAAACCTTTTGCGTAAATTTACAGACAAAAGTTTTCAAGGTCAGCGTGATTATCGTAGTGCATTTAGAGAAGCTTCTCATAGGTTATTATTAAAAGTAAAAGACAATAAACTTCTTGTGAAAAAATCTCCTGATATTGGCTGGCTTGCATTATTGTATCCTGAGATTTCAGAATTTTATGTATCTTTTCCTGAGGTGCAAGGGATGAATAGCTCATGGCAGTGGTATCAAAAAGGGATTGAAGTGAAGACTTTAGATATTACTCTTCATCCTTTTTATGGCACATACTTTCCAACACGCTTTGATCACCTAAAACTATTTGACAAATGGCTCAAAAAATATGAAGGTTCAAAACATCAAGCAATAGAGATAGGTGTAGGAAGTGGTATTTTGTCGTTTCAATTAATCCAAAATGGTTTTGAAAATATTTTTGCAACTGATACAAACAAAAATGCAATTATTGGTGTCGCTCAAGAAATCAAAAGATTGGGCTATGAAAATAAAATAATACTAAATCACGGTGATTTGTTTGAAAACTGTGATGTAAAAGCTGATGTGATAGTTTTTAACCCTCCGTGGTTACTAGCCAAACACAAATTGGAAGAGGGTATCGATAAAGCTATTTATTATGAAGAAGATTTATTCCCAAGATTTTTCACCCAAGCACAACAACACCTCACCCCCAATGGCAAAATAGTCCTAATATTTTCAAATCTAGCTCAAGTAGTAGACGAAGAAAGTCCCCATCCAATAATAGAAGAACTAAGAAACAACAATCGCTTTAGAAAAGAGCTACACCTAAGAAGAGAAGTCCGAGCCTCATCCAAAAAAACACAACGGACAGATTCAAGAGAAAATGAAAAAGTTGAGTTATGGGTTTTAGGACTTAAATAGAAGAGATAAAAATATCGAAGAATAACACTAGCTTTTAGTAAGCTAGTGTTAAATTGTTAAAAGCTTTCCCACTCTTCATCTGATGATTTTTTACTAGGAGCTATAGTTTTTATAGGCATAGTAGATTTATCTGGACTTGGTTGAGATTTAGCACCTGAAGTTGTTATTTTTGCTGGAGTAACTGTTTTGATTGAGTTTGTATTCCTAGCAACTGAATTTGATGTTGTTGTCATTTTATTTATAACTTCATCTTTCCCAATAAACTCTTTTTTCATAGCATCTGCGACTATATCTTTTGCTATACTATCTGTTTGAAGTGCTATATCTCTAGTTTGATTTGCGATTGAAGCATTTTCTTGTGTTTGGCGGTCTAATCCAGTAATAGTATCATTAATTTGAGTTATACCTGCTTCTTGTTCTTTTGAAGCATTTGAAATTTCATGAATCATCTCTGTAGTTTTATTAATATTACTTAACAATTCATCATATCCTTTTATCATCTCATTACTGATAGATTTCCCTTGATTTGCTTTGTTTGTAGCATTTTCAACTATATTTTTTATCTCTTTAGCAGCTTCAGCACTTCTTGAAGCTAGATTTCTAACTTCCGCTGCAACAACAGCAAATCCTTTTCCCGCTTCTCCAGCAGTTGCAGCTTCAACTGCAGCATTAAGAGATAGAATATTTGTTTGGAATGCTATTTGGTCTATTACTGTGATAGCTTCATTTATAAGGCTTACTTGAGATGTTATTTCATCCATAGCAGTAGTAGTATTTTTTGCTAATTCTTGACCCTTTTTAGCTGAAATACTTACTTGATTTGAGTAAGTTGACATTTGTGAAACATTGTTTGCATTACTTACAACAGTAGAAGTTATTTCTTCCAATGCAGCAGCTGTTTCTTCAAGTGCAGCAGCTGCTTCATTTGAACTACGACTTAATATATCTACATTGATAGTCAGATTATCTGAAGCTTTATCCAGAGTTTTACCTACTGTTAAAGACTGTTTTAAAAGATTTGATATATCATCAGTCAAGAAGTTTACATTTTTAATCAATTCTGCTATATCACCTTGAGTACTTTTTGGATCAACTTTTGATACAAATTGATATTGAGCAAATTCACGAAGAACTTTTTGGATATCATCTATATTAGATTTTATTCCACTTGCCATAGAGTTGATAGCATCTCTTAGTTGAAGTAGTTGAGGGTTATTTGGTGTTTCTTTGATATAAATATCTAAATATCCAGCCTTTGCTCTTTCTACTTCAGAAAGTGAATTCTCAACAGCTTTAGAATCTTTCATAAGACCATTTTGAATATCTTTTACATTTGTATTGATTAATTCAGCCATATTACCAAATTCATCTTTTGAATTTATAGTGATAGTTTGGACTAAACTTGTTTTTCTATTTAGGTAATCAAAAAATGTAACTAAGCCAATTTGTAGATTATTTAGTGTTGAGATTATAGATTTTACAATCATAACAGCAACGATTAGTGATAAAATGACAATAAAAGTTGAAGCAATTACTAAATGAAGTAATAAAGAACCTATAGAATCTTCAATATCTGTGATAAATTCTTTATTTTTCTTCATATTTGCTTTTCGCCATTCACCTAATGCATCTTTTAATGGTCTCCATATTGTTCTGATATGTATAGTCACAGTATCCTTATCCAAAGATTTAGATTCTGCCAAGGATAATATTTTGTTAATATCATTTTGATAATCTTCATATAATGGAACTATATTAAATTTAGTTAAACCTTGAGAAAAGTTTTTGTACTCTTCACTTTGAAGCTTTTGAATATCATTATCCATCGCTTTTACAGCACCTTGTAGATTTTCTAATGTTTTTGCATCATTTGAATCAAGAACCATACCTCTAATAGCTGAAGTGATTTGTAAACCATTCGTTGCTGCAGAACTAACTGAACTTCTTATGTCATTTAAAGTTTCATATTGTTTATATTTAGAAGCCAATCCTGAGATATTAAACCCCAAATAAAGACTTAATATTATCAAACCTATCACGAACATACCTGTAAGTGAACCTAATTTTGTTTTAATCCCCATTGAATCCAACATATAATACCCCCTTGAATTTTATTATTTCAATCGGGATTTTACTGTATAAGTACTTATAAATAATTTAATATATTTCTTATTATAAATTGTAGTTATACATAGAATAATAAATAATCTTAATATCAATGAATATATGGTATAAATTATAAAAAATAATGTTTTTTAGGGAGTAGAATATATTTAAATCAAACAAGAAGATTTAAAGATTTAATTAGATGTTTAAGGCTAATATTCTATAACTTTTTTCATATTTACTTTGTATTTAAGCAAATAAATCTGGCGTTCCCTATTTCGAAACCCCAGATTCATCTGGGCTTGTCTTGGAAGAAACCGGATTTTGTGCTAGCACTCTCTGTGAGACATCCGGCGTTCCATAAGTCTAAAATGCTTCCCATTCAGAATCTGATGATTGGGAGCTAGCTGTAATGGTTTTGACAGGAACCCCGACTTTAGTCGGGCTTATCTTTTTTGCAACTGTTTTCTTTATCTCAGGAACTTTTATATGTGATGAGCTTTGATCCATAGATTGTGCTTTGACTGTATTTTTACCATGAAACTCTTTTTCATCAGCGGTACTTACTACTAGTTTCGCAATTTTATCTGTCAACATTGCAATATCATGTGTTTGCCCTGCTACCATTGCATTTTGTTGTGTTTGTTGGTCTAGTTGTGTTACTGCATCATTTATTTGTTCTATACCACTTTGTTGTTCTTTACTGGCTGATTCTATATCTGAAATAAGTTCAATTGTTTTGGAAATATTTTCATTTAATCCTCCATATCCTGTAATCATCTTATCAGCTATAGATTTACCCTCATTTGCTTTTGAAGTAGCTCGTTGAACTATCCCTTTTATCTCTTTTGCAGCTTCTGCACTTCTTGATGCTAGATTTCTTACTTCTCCTGCAACCACTGCAAAACCTTTTCCAGCTTCTCCTGCAGTTGCCGCTTCAACGGCAGCATTAAGTGAAAGAATATTTGTCTGAAATGCTATTTGGTCAATTACTGCTATAGCATCATTTATAGCTGTTACTTGAGTATTTATCTCATCCATAGATACATTTGTATCTTGAGCTAGTTTCATACCGTCTTTAGCTGAAGCACTAAGTTCATGTGCAAATCCTGCCATCTTAACTACATTTTCCGTATTACTTACTATTGTACTAGTCATTTCTTCTAGTGCTGCTGCTGTTTCTTCAAGACTTGCTGCGGCTTCATTTGAACTTTGGTTTAGTTTATCTACATTTGCAAGTAAGATATTACTACTCTCATCAAGAGTTAGACCATTTTGTTTATTATCTATTAGCATTTGAGTGATTGCATCACCTAGAGCATTTACCCCACTTGCAAGTTTTAATAAATGTTCTTTAATACCATCTGTTTTTACTCTATTCATATAATTACTATTTGAATATTGTTCAAGGATATTTAAAACATTATCTATATTTGTTTCCATATTTGAACCCATTTGATTTAATAGTGTAGTGAGTTCTTTTAATGCAGGGTTATTGCTTTTAGTGCTTACTCTTTGGCATAAATCACCTTGTTCAAATTCATTTAGTACTATAATAGTATCATTGATAACTTGTCTGTCTTCTTCAACATTCTTTTGAGTCTTTATGATGTTTTCATTCACTACACTAGCCATTTGTCCAAATTCATCTTTTGAATTAATAGATATAAGTTCTGCTTTTGTTTTTTCTCTATTAAGATAGGCAAAGAAACTAAATAGTCCATTTTGGAATGATGACAATGTAGATGTTATTAGTTGACTAATATAGAATGATAATATTATAAAAATTATAATAGATATCATACTAATAATTACTATTGTATTATTCATTGTGCTAAAAGCATTTTCTTTTAATACACTTGCACTATTATTAATCTTATCAAGCTCTTTTTCTAATGCTAAACCAGTTTTGACCATATTTGCAATGACAGATTTTATTTCAGTAGATTCGTCTTTTATTCCATTTGAAAAATCTTTTATTCTAAGGTCAGCAAATTTATCAAAATCACTTATATATTCTTTTGATAAAGATATAATTGAATCCACTAGGTTTCTATTTTCTTCTAAACTGAGTTTAGATTTGATTTCATTTACATTTTTTGATAATACAGCAAAATCTGTTCTAACTTTTTGTGCTGTATCTGTATTTGGATTTTTAAGAAATTGATATACCGAAATTCTACCTTTTAGTACTTGTTGCACAAACTTATCTGTTTGTATTGCAATATCATTTCTTGACTGTGCTAAATTGTTGTAATAGCTATATACAACTCCTAATACTATAAACAAACCTATAAATAACGCTGGGAAAAGCATTAATTTAATTTTAATTGACATATTGTTTATAAAACCCATTTTAACTCTCCTGTGATAATTTTGTTTTTCATAATAATTTTCTCCTTTTGTATTAAATCTACTCATTTTGCTTTAATTAAAATATTATTTACTATAGGGAATATGAAATAAATTATATCCATAATAAACTTAAAAGAAAAGTTTACTATAGGGAATAATTATGCTAGAATTTTTAGATATTGATGAAAATGATATTAAGGTATTTCAAAATGGTGTTGCTCAAAATGTAAAACGCATACGGAAAGAAAAAAACATTACCCAAACAGAGTTGGCTCTTACAATAGGACACAAGTCTATGAGTACAATTGGAAAGATTGAAGCAAATCTTGAAAATAAACACTATAATTTAGAACAACTTTATAAAATCTCAAAAGCTCTAAATGTAGATATTTGTAAGTTTTTTAAAAACAATGAATAAAATCAAGATTCACCCACTTAAAACTTCTTTAACCCCTTTTATAGCATAATATCATTATCAAAAATATCCAAAGGAACTTATATATGAAATTCCCAGCACCATTAAAGTCAAATTCATCAAAAATTCTTCTTCTTGGAAGCGGTGAGCTTGGTAAAGAGGTCATTATAGAGGCTCAAAGACTAGGTATTGAGACTGTTGCAGTTGATAGCTATGTAAATGCTCCGGCTTCACTTGTAGCAAACAAATCTTATGTTATCAATATGAAAAACAAAAACGAAGTTTTGGAAGTAATCAAAAGAGAAAAACCTGATTTTATATTGCCGGAAATCGAAGCTATCAGTATAGATGCCCTTTTTGCAGCTGAAGAGATGGGATTTTGCGTTATACCGAATGCCGAAGCGGTAAACAAAACTATGAACAGAAAAAATATCAGAAAATTTGCAGCTGAGGATTTGGGACTAAAAACAAGCAAATATTTCTTTGTAAAAACATACGAAGAACTTGTAAAATCGGCTGATACGCTAGGATATCCTTGTGTTATCAAGCCTGTTATGAGTAGTAGCGGTCATGGGCAAAGTGTAGCTAGAAGTAAAGATGATTTGATTGCATCTTGGGAAATGGCAAAAGAGGCAAGAGGTGATGCGAGTGAGCTTATTGTAGAGGAGTTTATCAAGTTTGATTATGAAATCACTCTTTTGACAGTAAGAAATCAGCTTGAAACTACATTTTGTGAGCCAATAGGTCATATCCAAAAAGACGGTGATTATATTTTCTCATGGCAACCTATGCAAATGAGCCAAACAGCACTTGATAAATCAAAAGAAATAGCAAAGAAAATCACTGATGGACTTGGTGGAAGAGGGCTATTTGGTGTGGAGCTATTCGTAAGCGGTGATGAGGTATATTTCTCAGAGGTAAGCCCTAGACCACATGATACTGGAATGGTTACTATGATTACTCAAAGCCAAAGTGAATTTGCACTTCATGTAAGAGCAGTTCTTGGACTCCCACTTGATTTTATTACTTATGGTACGGGAGCAAGTGCAGCATACAAAGCAAAAGGGGATACTTTCTCTCCTATAATAGAAGCAGACGCTGGAGTATTTACAAAAACAAGCTTTTTAAGAGTATTTGGCAAGCCTCAAAGTCATGTTGGTAGAAGAATGGCTGTAGTTCTTACCTATGATAGAGATAATGTAAATGTAGCATTAGACCAAGCAAAAGAGTTGATTACTAAAATAACAGACTAATTATATCAGAACAACTTATAATTAAGCTAATATTAAGAAATGTTATATTAAGATAACAAAATATAATGTCGAAAATAAAAGGTGTCAGTTATGAAAACTTTATTAATTAGAAGTTTAGTTTTAAGTTGTGGTTTGTTGTTATTGGGTGGTTGTGCTAAAAATATTGAACCACAGATTATAGAAAAAGAAAAGATTGTTTATAAGGTAAAGGCATTTGACCAGATTGATGAGCTTGTTTTGGATATTTCAAATCAACTACAACAAAGTAATAAATTAGCTAATATATTGCCAAATGAAATTGCAATTACAGCTTTTGTTGATTTAAACCAATTAAACAAAACGACAAAATTTGGAAGAGTATTAAGTGAGTCATTTTATAATGAACTTTTCTTAAGAGGCTTTAATGTACTAGATTTTAGAGGACAAAATGCTATTAGTGTAAATGCGACTGGAGAGTTTTTTATTACAAGAGATGTAAAAAAACTTTCAACTGAAGTGAAAAATAGCTATGTTTTGGTAGGAACTTATGCAATATTTGGCAAAGGGATTGTAGTAAATGCTAGAATTATAGACAATAGTGATGGCAAGGTAGTTGCAAGTGCAAGAAGTATTTATAATATTACTCCAAATTGTGATTTATTTGAGACTTGTGCTACAACTTTATCTACACCTAAAACAACAGTTTCAAAAGGTGTAAAACCAAAGATGATTAAACTTACTACTGATAATTGTTCTACAAAAGAGTGTCCTAAATAAGAATTTATAAAAATATGGTTATAATATCTTCATAATTTAAAATGGAGATATTATATTATGAAGTTATCCCTTTTACTAGTGATTTTTTTGACTTTCTTTGTCAGTGGTTGTACAGATAAATTCAATATTTTCAACCTTAAAAAAACAGAAAAAATAGAACCCACTCCTACATATGCCCCCAATAAAGAAATAAAAACTAATATCAATGACCTTATTGATGATTTGTGTGATCAGTTATTAGCAAATCATTTGAGCCTAGATACAAACAATATATTAGTTACTTCTTTTGTAGATTTAAATCAGCTCAATAGCTCTAGTGATTTTGGTAGGTTATTGTCTGAAAATATGATAAGTAAACTCCATATGAAAGGCTTTAGAGTCAAAGAATATAGAGGGCAAAGTGCCATTAGTATCAACGCTCAAGGCGAATTTCATATCACAAGAGATATCAAAAAACTTCCAGATGAGATAGAAGCGTCATATGTACTAATAGGTACTTATTCAGCTATAAATGAGAACTTGTCTTCTATCAATGTGAGAATAATAGACTTTTCAAATGGTGATATATATGCTACGGCATCATCTATATATGCGTTTAACAATATAAAGAAGACAGATGCAAAGCAGAAAAAATATGTTGATATTGTGAGGGATAAATGAGAAATATATTTTTTAGTAGTTTATTGATAGTACTTTTTTTTTCTGGGTGTTATAATATTTTAGAAAGACCTATGTTAAATCTAACAACTCAAACCAACTTTGATAAAATATCTTATAATATGGTGACACAAATATGCAAAAATATAGTACAAGAAGATTTGGGAAAAGATTTTTATGTGGTCGATTTTGTAAATATTGAGAATTTAGAAAATAAATCTCAATTAGGTTTTATTTTGTCCAATCATCTTAAATCTAATTTCTTTAAAGTTTGTTCTGATTTGACTATCAAAGAGATAGAACTTGGGAAAAATATAAAATTAGGAAGAAATGGTTCTAAAATCCTCACAAGAGAACTAGATGAACTTAAATCAAAAGTAGTGGAAGAAAATTCCAATATTGTAATAGGAACTTATGCAATTACTACTGATAGATTGATGATATTTTTAAAAGTAATTGATTTAGAAACTGGTATTATAAAATCATCTACATCAACAGCGACACCACTAACAACTGAGATTTTGGGTTTAGAAGGGTATGAAACAAGTATTGAGAGCTCAAATACTAATGCAGGACCAAGACCATATAGACCTTTGGTACTATAATTAGGGCTTAACTACAAATAAGATTTTCGATAGTTTCTAATTTGGCTTCATCAAGGTCAAGTTGGATTTGTCCCATTTTAAGATTTATATTATTCATAATTACTGGTGCAAAGAGATTTACAACAGAACTTGTTGCTGGTGATTGCAACACAAATATAAAATATATAGATACATCTTCAGGATTTTTTATGTCAAGTTTTTCGACAAACCACTCAGGTAATTCAAAATCAAGATTTTTTAAAACATCAAAATTCATCATTTTGAGTTCTATCCCACTTTCTTCGCTTTTGATAGATGAAAAGAAGTTATCAAATTTTTCATATATGAAACTACTATCACTTTCAAATCCAGCTAATGGTACGACTACTTCATACTTCATTTAAATAACCTCAAATAATTTTCTTAAGTTTAGCAAATATAAACTTACAATATTATTATCTCTTCTTCTAAAATTATATCAAATTTATCTTTTATTTCATTTTTAGCCATATTTATCAAAGAGATAGCATCTTCATATGTTCCATTGCCATAGTTCATCAAGAAATTGGCATGAATATCACTAAATCCCATATCACCAATTCTGTATCCCTTTAGTCCAACTTCTTGTATAAGTCTTCCTGCATAGTCTCCAGTAGGGTTTTTGAAGCAACTTCCAGCACTTTTACCTTTGGGTTGGTTGGCTCTCATTGATGTAAACATCTCATATTTTGATATATCAAAACCTTTTTCTAAATCAAACACCACTTCATAAACTATCTCATCAATATTTGTATATCGGTAGCCATATTTGATATCTTCTTTATTTAGGTAGCCATTTTGAGCTTTTATCATCACAAGATAATTGAAGATTTCCCATTCTTTTAGCCCTGCATTCATCTTGACAAGTCCACCCAAACATCCTGGTAAATGAGCTAAAAATTCTAAGTTTGCAAAGTCGTGTTTTTTGGTATAGTTATAAAGTTTTGAGCTTTTTGTAGCACATCCAACATACACTAACCCATCACGATACTCTATATAATCAAAGCTTTTACCCAAAACTGCCAGTTTTTTGTCACAGTTTCCTACAAGAAGATTGTTTGCTCGTCCTATGATATAATAATCACTATAATCACCAATTTCTTCAATTTCAAGTACATCACAGCTAGGACCTACACCTATAGAACTATATTTAGAAAAATCAATCTTCATATCTTAAATTCTTATACTCTTTTGGTATCATATAATCACTCGCTATTATTGGTTCTTTGTAAAAACCTTTTTCATATCCTATTTTATATAGTATATTTATAGCTTGTATTTGTTGCTCATTTAGCTCAATAGATTCTTCATTGGCATAAAGATTTAGGTAAGTTTGCAAAGTATCATAATCAACTCTTACCAAATCTCGCTCAATTAACATCTTTGACATAAGGTGTTTATTGTTATGAGCGACTTTTACTGCTTTTATTAGAGTTTCTTCATAATCTATTGCTTTATGCAAAGGGATTGAGCGTCTTATTGCCATTCCACCAAGAGGGAGAGGAATACCTTCCCCTGCTATTTCTACCCATATATCCCAAATCTCTCTCTCCACTTCCAATAATTCACTATATTGTAGTATAGATTCATGAATTAGCACTCCAGCATCTACCTCGCCATCTAATACAGCTTTTTCAATCTCAAGAAAATTCATATATGTGATTCTTGCATTTGGATAAGCTATTTTAAAAAGTAGTGCATTTGTGGTATATTGTCCACTTAGGGCTACTTTGAAGTTTTGTTTTAGTTTTTTGTCTTTTAGTTTTACTAGTTTTGGTCCATATCCATTGCCAAAGCTTACAGCAGTACGAAGCAAGGCATAATCATCTTTTATAAAAGGATACAACCCAAAGCTTATAGCACTTATATCATATGTACCTTTGAGTGCTTCTTGATTAAGTGTTTCTATATCCAAAGCGATATTAGAAAAGCTTGTATTATTACATTCTACCCAACCAAACTTTATAGCATAATACATAAAGATATCATCAGCATCTGGTGAGTGAGCAATAGAAATTTGTGACATTACAAATCCTCGTTTCTAAATATTTTAGTAGTTTTAGTATTTTATCTAATAAAAATTTAAATATACCACTTGACAAATATAGACTCAATATTGTATAATTCTTTAGCAGTTCAGATATATGAGTGCTAAAACAAACAAAAAGAGATTTAGTATGATTGATAAAAAAGGGTTTTTGTTAGAATCTATTATAAAAGCTTATATACTAAACTTAGAGCCAATAGGCTCGTCACAGCTTAAGCAAATGTATGATTTGGAATACTCTAGTGCTACTATTAGAGGATATTTCAAAAAGTTAGGTGATGAGGGGTTTTTGATTCAAGAACATGTGAGCAGTGGAAGGATTCCTTCTATTGAAGCATTGAAGAATTATTGGGCTCTTAATTTGGACTTTTCAAAAGAGGCTATTGATTATCAGTTATTACAACGATATGCAAAAATTTTTGGTTTGAGTGTGGCTTTGAAGCAAGACTTGGATTCTATATTGGTTGAGGTATTGGATATCAATAGGAATTATATATTTTTGAGATTTCAAGATTTTGGTATCACTATAAAATACACAAATGCAATATATAAATTTTTGCAAGATATGATAGGGCTAGATGTAGAGCAGTTATTATCAGTTGCTAGACAAGTAGGAGCTAGTGAGCTTTATGGGGAGTTGTCAAATAAATTGCATTATAGTTCATATGAGATAATAAATGTAAAAGAGTATTTATCTTTGGCATTATCATATGATATAAGTGATGGAGTAGTATCAAGTTTTTTAAATGGTACAATTTTTGATACTCTCAAAGATGGATTGTATTTTGAAAATTTACTACCAAGTGGACATATGGGAATATGTAGTACTAGTAAAATAAATGGCAAAAATACAAAAATGTTAGTGATGGGAAATCTAACAAAAGATTATATTAATTTTTATGAAAGGATAGCTGCATGAGTGAAAATAAAGAAAATTTAGACAATTTAGAGACAACAGAAGAGATAATCGGTGAAGATATTGAATGTGAAGTTGAGAATAAAGAGGGTATAGAGATAGATGAAGTTGCTATTTTAAAAGCCAAGCTTCAAGAAGCTGAAGAGAAATATCTAAGAGTTCATGCTGATTTTGAGAATATCAAAAAAAGGCTAGAAAAAGATAAAATCCAAGCAATTGAGTATGCTAGTGAAAGATTTGCAAAAGATTTACTAAACCCAATAGACTCACTAGAGTTTGCAATAGCAAGTACACAAAACCCAGATGCTAATCCAGCTGAACTAGTAACAAAAATCAAAGAAGGATTGGAGCTAACTATTAGAAGCTTCAAAACTACATTTGAAAAGCACGGGATTGAGCTAGTAGATGTAGATAGTGGATTTGACCCAAATCTTCATGATGCAGTAATGCACGCTGAGAGTGACAATCACGATGATGGCGAGATAGTACAAGTACTTCAAAAAGGGTATAAGTATAAAGAGAGGTTGCTAAGACCAGCGATGGTATCAATCTGTAAAAAGTAGTTTAGAAATTTATCTTTTTGGACATTTCTGCGTTGGAGAAAAAGTTTAAAACAGTCACTTACTTTAGTAAGCTCCTATTTTAAACTTTTTCTCCGCCTTGAACTGCCTCAAAAATATAAATTTCTAAGGTTTTGTGGAACCCCGACTTCAGTCGGGCTTGTCTTAAGATGACCGAGATGTCGTTAAACTAGAAAATAATTCAAAATTAAAAATTTAAAATTCAAAATTAAAGAAAGAAAAGGATATAAAATGAGTAAAGTAATAGGAATAGATTTAGGAACAACAAACTCTTGTATGGCTATTTACGAGGGTGGTGAAGCGAAAATTATCCAAAATAAAGAGGGTAAAAACACAACTCCTTCAGTTGTAGCTTTCACAGATAAAGGTGAGGTTTTAGTTGGTGATCCAGCAAAAAGACAAGCTATCACAAATCCAGAAAAAACTATATATTCTATCAAAAGAATTATGGGATTAATGATGGATGAAAAAAATGCTCAATCAGCTCAAAGCAAAGTTGGGTACAAGATAGTAAATAGAAATGGTGCAGCGGCTGTTGAAGTAGGTGGAAAAGTTTATACTCCACAAGAAATCAGTGCAAAAATTTTAGGTAAACTAAAATCTGATGCAGAAAGTTATCTTGGACAGAGCGTAACTGACGCTGTTATTACAGTACCAGCTTATTTCAACGATGCACAAAGAAAAGCAACTCAAGAAGCAGGAACAATTGCAGGATTAAATGTACTAAGAATCATCAATGAGCCAACAGCTGCATCACTAGCTTATGGACTTGACAAAAAAGGTGAAGAAAAAGTAATGGTTTATGACCTAGGTGGAGGAACATTTGATGTTACTGTACTTGAAATTGGTGATGGTACATTTGAAGTTCTTTCAACTGATGGAAATGCGTTCTTAGGTGGAGATGACTTTGACAATAGAATCATTGACTGGTTGGCTAGTGAGTTTAAAAGTGATTATGGAATAGATTTGAAATCTGATAAAATGGCATTACAAAGATTAAAAGATGCGGCTGAAAATGCTAAAAAAGAGCTTTCAAGTGCAGCTGAAACTGAAATCAACTTACCATTTATTACAGCAGATGCAAGTGGTCCAAAACACCTTGTAAAAACATTGACAAGAGCAAAATTTGAGTCAATGACTGAAGATTTGGTATCTGAAACATTAGCTCACATCAATACAGCATTAAAAGACTCAGGTCTTGGCAAAGGTGAAATTCAAGAGATTATCATGGTTGGTGGAAGTATAAGAATTCCAAAAGTTCAAGAAGTAGTGAAAAATTTCTTCGGAAAAGAACTAAACAAAAGTGTAAATCCTGATGAGGTTGTAGCTGCTGGTGCTGCGGTTCAAGGTGGGGTATTAAAAGGTGATGTAAAAGATGTGTTATTACTTGATGTTACGCCACTAAGCCTTGGTATCGAGACTTTAGGTGGAGTTGCTACGAAACTAATAGATAAAGGTACAACAATACCTGTTAAAAAATCTCAAGTTTTCTCAACAGCAGAAGACAATCAACCAGCAGTTTCAATACATGTAGTGCAAGGTGAGAGAGAGTTTGCTAAAGATAACAAATCTTTAGGTATGTTTGAACTAAGAGATATCCCAGCAGCTAGAAGAGGTGTACCTCAAATCGAAGTTACATTTGATATAGATGCAAATGGTGTACTTAATGTATCAGCAAAAGATAAAGGTACTGGAAAAGAGAGCAAAATTACTATTAGCGGAAGTTCAGGACTAAGTGATGATGAAATCCAAAGAATGGTAAACGAAGCTGAAGCAAATAAAGAAGTTGACCAAAAGAAAAAAGAGTTGATTGAAACAAAAAATCAAGCGGAAAGCTTATTGCATAGCACTAAAAAATCTTTAGAAGAAAACAAAGGCGTAGTAACTCCAGAAGAAGAACAAGCTATCATTGATGCTGGTGCTGCTTTGGAAGAAGTATTGAAAAATGACAATGCAACAAAAGAAGAAATTGATGCAAAAGTACAAGACCTTACAACTGCAAGCCACAAACTAGCTGAAGCTATGTACAAAAAAGAGCAAGGCGGATGTGCAGATGGAAGTTGTAACCCAAATGATAACAAAAAGAAAAAAGATGATGATGTAATCGATGCGGAAGTTGAGTAATTAATTAGAGGTACTAAGCACTAAGTGCTGAGGTACTGAGTCTTGTATTAGCTCAGAACCTTAGTACCTCAGTACCTCAGAACTAAGGTTTTAAATGAACAAATACATGAAAAAAGCCATAAATGAAGCTATAAAAGGGGTTAACCAAAATCATGGTGGTCCTTTTGGAGCTGTTATTGTCAAAAATGGTGAAATAGTATCTACCGCACACAATCAAGTCCTAAAATCAAACGATCCAACTTCTCATGCTGAAATAAATGCAATCAAAAAAGCTTCCAAAAAACTTCAAACTTTTGACTTAAGTGGATGTGATATATATACTACTTGTATGCCTTGTCCTATGTGTATGGGTGCTATTAGATGGGCTAATATATCCAATATTTACTATGGTGCTACAAGTGAAGATGCCCAAAGTTTAGGCTTTAGAGACAAGTTATTTTATGATGAAGAACATCAAAATATAAGAAGTATTGATAGAGCATCGTGCCTTAGTGTTTTTAGACTATGGAGTGAAAAGCCAAATAAAACTATATATTGACTCTTCTATATATACCCAAATAGCGTTTATTTTGTTATAATATACTTAGCTAAAGTGGGGGTGTAATATGTTGAAAAAGATTTTTTATACAATTGCTGGTATATTTTTAACTTATACTTTTCTAGGATTTTTGGTATTACCATATATTATCAAGTCACAAGCAATAAATTATGTTCAAGAAAATCTAAACAAAGAGTTAGATATTGAGAAAATCTCATTTAATCCATTTTTATTTAATATTGATATTAATAATATATCTTTAAAAGATAGTGGTGAAACAATAATTTCTTTTGAAAATATATTGGTTGATTTTGATTTGATGCAAACTATATCCAATAAATATCTAAATTTTGAAGAACTTACTTTAAATAAACCATATATCAATATACAAATTAATCAAAACAAAGAATTAAACCTTTTGAGTTTGATACCATCTAAATCAAACGATACTACACAACAAAAACAACAACCAGACAATGAATTAATCAAACTGAAACTTGATAAATTTAATATAATAAGTGGTAATATAAATTTTAGTGATTATTCTTTTACAACTCCTTTAAATTTCAATCTTGATAATATTAACTATACTTTAAGAGATTTAAGTACGCTAGCAAATACCATTGCATCGCAAAATATAACTATCACCATAAACGAAGATTCTTATTTGCGATACAAGGGTGGACTTTCTTTGGACGCACTGAAAGCATACGGGATTTTAGAACTTGAGAATTTTAAACTATCTTCAATATGGGATTCTATAAAAAATCAAGCTAATATTGAAATTGGTAAAGATTTAATATTGGATACAAAAGTGGGTTTTGCTTTGCACTTAGATGGTGAACCAACTATTATTTTAAATGACACAACTATAAATCTAAAAAATTTTCATATCACAGAAAAAGATAATTCAACTATTATATCATTGAATAATTTTGCTATTAATGAATTGAACTTAAAATACCCACAAACTCCAAATACAAAAATCTTAGCAACAGATTCAATTTTGCAAATAGACAGTGGTAAAATTATAACAAATTCTCTAATCAAGATAGAACCATTGAGTGCAGAGGTTGATTATCAACTGGAAAATGTATCTTTAGATATTGTAAATGATATTTTGTCTAAAATGATGTTTTTGGATATAAAATCAGCTTTTTTGAATGCTAAGGGAAAAGTAGTATATGCAAATAATAATATTCTAGCAACAACAGATATTTCTTTGGATAAGCTTAGTATTTATAATAATGATATTAGACTAGTAGAAACAGAAAATATTTTTGTAAATAATCTAAGTTTTGACCAATCCAAAAATCAACTTGATATAAAACATATAGATATAAAATCCCCATATATTTTTGCACAGATTGATAAAAATAAGAATCTTAATTTTACAAAATTAAATAAAAATAACAATACAAAACCATCACAAAATGAATCTACGCCTATGAATATAAAGGTCGGTTCTTTGGATATTAAAAAGGGTGCAATGGATTTTGAAGATTTGACATTACCAATACATTTTAAACTCTCAAATAGAGATATTAATGGTACTTTTTCTGAATTTGATACCAAAAGTACCAAGCCTACAATTATAAAACTTGATGGTAGTATAGGTCAATATGGATATATGAAAATCAATGGAGATTTGGTACATAATGATTTAAAAAGTTATACAAATCTAAAAATTGATTTTGATAATATAGCTTTAAATGAACTATCTGGATATTCTGGTAAGTTTGTGGGAAGGAAGATAGAAGATGGTAAGCTTACTTTGGATTTGAAATATTATATAGAAAAATCAAAACTTGATGCGAAGAATAATTTAGTGATAAGTCAAATTAAACTAGGTGATAAAATAGAAAGCGAAGAAGCTGTAAGTTTGCCTTTGGAACTGGCTATTGCTATTTTGGAAGATAGAAATGGAATTATAGATATAAAGCTCCCTATCAAAGGTGATTTGGATAATCCGCAGTTTAGTATAGCTCCTATAGTTTGGCAGGCTTTTACAAATATTCTTGCAAAAGCAATTACAGCTCCATTTTCATTGCTTGGGTCATTGTTTGGTTTTGGGGAAGATGAAATAAATAGTGTTCCTTTTTATTTTGGAAATTCTGATATTACACCTGTCCAAAAAGAATCTTTAGACAAGATAGCACAAATCCTACAAAGTAGACCAAAGCTAGCTATCGAAATCAACCCTTCTTATGATGCAAAGGAAGATTTACAAGCTATTCAAAAAATAGTATTTACACAAATTCTCAAAGAAGCACTAAAAGAAGTCAAACCTGAAGAATATGATAAAGAATATATTTCATACTTAGAAAAGAGCTACACATCTTTTGGTGGTGATTTTGAGAAAGTAAAACAAAAATATACAAAAGATAAAGAATTTGATGAAAGACTCTACAAAGAAGAACTTTCAAACTTTTTAATACTCAAACAAGTTGTAGAACCTAAATCTTTGGAAGATCTAGCAAAACAAAGGGTGGTAAATATTGAAAAATATCTTAATAGTAATAGTGTTTTGCAAGAGCAAATTGTGGTGTTGGATAATGTGGTGAAGGTAAAAGGTGATGAGAAATATGCTAAGGTAGAATTGAAGCTTAGTGATATCAAATATAAATAGTCACTCCGAACTAGATTCGGAGTCTCTACTAATAAGTATATATTACTTGTACGCTCTTATTACAAATCCACGGCTTATTTTTGAGTTGATTGTATAGTTTACTGGAGTTAGGTTGATATCTTCTCCAATTATCTCTTTTGCTTTCCAGCTAGCTTCTACTACTCTATGGCGTGATAATCCCATAGATGCAAACTCTACCATATTTGCTGTAGCTGTTTCTTTGAAAAATGATTTTAGATAGATTTTGTCATCATCATTTACTACACCAATAATCTCAAATTTAGATGCACTTTTATTATCATTTAGGAATTGTGAAATATTCTCAAGACATCTATCTGGCACCATAAATGAACCAACTTTTGCTTCATAACATTTGAAAAGGTTAAATTCATCAGTTGAGCTAATAGGTTCATAATCAGTATTTGTATTTTCACTTATTGTTTCAATAACTGGTGCTATTGGTTTGACAGTTTGAGGTATTGTTTTGGCAACTTCAGGCTTTGTTACAACTTCTTTTGTCGGAGTCACTTTCTTTGTAGCTTCTGCTTCTTTTGTCTTAAGGAGTTCTTTCAAATCAGCAATAGTAGTTAGTAATTCTTGTGTGTTTTGATTGTATTGTTCTACCGTTACATTGGCATTATCTGTGGTTGGAATTGCGACATTTGTTTGTGATGTTTTTGAAGTAGTTGTACCTACATAAAAACTGATAATTGTGGCAAGAAATAGTACAATACCAAATAAAATATAATTTGTAATACTAGGGTTCTTTATAGTATCAGCAGTAGCATTATCATTATTTGGTTTTTTAGCATAATTTTTGGATGCTAAAGTCTCTTGAACTCTTTGTTCTAGTATCTTTTTGATACCTTCTTTGTCGTCAATTTTGAATTCCATTACACACTCCTATATAAAATGCAATCTTAACATAGTTTCAATAAAAGTAGAATTTATTTTTTCTTGCTAATAATTCCTTTTTTAATTTGTAATCGTATATAAAATATAGCACCAACAACCAACAAAACCAAAATTGATATAATAATAGTTTGTAAATACTCTTTTAGTAGAACTTCATTATGCCCTATATAATACCCCAAAAGTGCCAAAATAGCAACCCAAATCCCAGCTCCAAGGGATGTATAAATACTAAATTTGAGTAAATCCATCCGTGCAAGACCAGCAGGAAGTGAAATATATTGTCTCACAGCTGGTATTAGTCTTCCGCTAAAAGTAGAAATATGACCATGACGAGCAAAGAAATCTTCCATTTTTTGTAAAGATTCTTCTTTTATCAAAACATATTTGCCATATCGTGCCAAAAATGCTCTACCAAAACGAAGGGCTAGATAATAATTAAACAAAGCCCCAGCAAGACTTCCACCAATACCACACGCAATGGCAAGTGCCAAATTCATCTCACCTTTGTATGCAAGATATCCAGCTGGAATCATCACTACTTCAGAAGGAAATGGGAAAAAAGAACTTTCCAAAAACATCATTACAAATATTCCAATATATCCCAAATCCCCAACAGTTTTGACTATCCAAGCTATTATTTCACCCATTTATTTCCTTTGGTCTTTGATATCATTTGGGACAAAAATATACATCTCAAAAGGCTCTTTCATCACCCCTGCAGCTTCTTTGGCTTCTTTTCCATATCCCCAAAAGAAATCAGCTCTAATCTCACCTTTTATAGCTCCACCAGTATCTGTAGCTATTACTATATCATCTATAGGTTCTTTTGTAATAGGATGAGAAGTGTTGATAAATACTGGCAACCCAAGAGGTATGAAAGTCCTATCTACGGCTATATTCTTTTTGGCGATTAGCTCAGTCCCAAGTGATCCAGTTGCACCTTTTTTATTGGTAGTAAAAAATATATAACTTTGATTTTGGTTGAGTATTTCATCTTTTTTGTCTGGATTGTCTTGAATCCATGAGGCAATAGTTTGTAAGCTTACATTGGTTTGGTCTAATTCACCCATTTGTACAAGAGTTCTTCCTATAGCGTAGTATTTATGTCCATTTTGTATCCCGTATCCCACATTTATGATAGTTCCATCTTCAAACTTCACTTTGCCTGAGCCTTGAATATGTAAAAAAAACAGTTCAACTTCATCATCCACATAGGCAATCACTTCATAATTCTTTTCATCACGATTATTGATTTCTTCCCTTGAATAATATGGAACTATTTTATTCCCTTGTATTCTTCCTCTTAGTCTATATTTACCAAGTTCTGGATAAACTTCACTCATATCTATTATAAATATATCATTTGGTATTTTGTAAATGGGATATTTATATCGATCTGTTTTTATTAAGCTTCCATATAGCATAGACTCAAAATATCCAGTCATAAGACCAGTATTTGAGTGTTTATCATCATACATTTTGTAAGGAGTGAAGTTTTTAGTAAAAAACTCTTTTGGATTTGTTGAGATTTTTGCATTTTCACAAGAAGATTTAAGAAGCTCAAACCTAGCACTTCTTTGACATCCTTGCAAAAAAGCATCAAGTGAGCCTTGAAAATCAACATTTTCAAACCCTTTTATTTCATTCCAAGATGATTGTACCAAATTTGCATTTGAAAAATCAAACTTTTCATATTTTTGAGTACACCCTCCCAAAAATAAGATTATCAAAACAAAAGGGGTAAAAAGTTTTATATAATTCATTGAATAAGTTCGTGTTTCAACTTTTCTTGATTTAGTTTTTTTATAGCAGTTTTGTAAGTTTCCATTACACCATCTACATCCATTTTTACACTATCAGCTATTTTGCTCTCTTCTATACCTTCTTCTATTGCACAAAAGACTTTAAATTCTTTTTTTGTAAGTCTTTTTTTTAGTATTGCTATTAGCTCTTTTTCACTTTTTAATTCACCTTGTAATATCTTAATATTACTAGACAACGCACCTAAAATATCTATCACAGCCATTCTCCTAATTCTTTCAAATCATTATAACTCGTCATATCAAGATGAACTGGTGTTATTGAAACAAAATTGTTTTTAATCGCTTCAAAATCACACATCTCATCAACACTAGCTTTCCAAAGTAATGGATGAAGCCCTACCCAATAATACTCTTCACCTCTAGGGTTTGTGTGTCTATGCACATCATCACCATATAGTCTATAACCAGCTTTTGTAACTTTTATTCCTGAACACTCCTGAGGTGAAATAGGTGGTATATTTATATTCAAAAATTTTCTATTGCCAAGTGGAAATTCATCTGCAAATATTTTTTTTACTATTTTAGCAATAGTCTGCTTTGCCAAAGCAAAATCCCAACTATTATCTATATCTTTGCAGTTACTATTGCACACTTGTGATATGGCAATAGATGGAATCCCATGCAAAACACCTTCCATAGCAGCGCTAGCAGTTCCACTATAAGTGATATCTTCACCCATATTAGACCCTGCATTTATCCCACTTACTATCAAATCTGGTTTTTTACCTTCTTTAAAAAGTGAATGAAGAGAAATAAACACACAATCAGTAGGAGTCCCATCATCAACTTTATAAAAATCATCATCAATGCTCATGAGTCTCAAAGGTCTTGTAAGAGTCAAAGAATGACCACACGCACTTTTTTGAGTAGCAGGTGCTACAACAGTAATTTTTGCAATAGGACTGAGTGCTTCAATAAGGGCTTTTATCCCAACAGCCTCATATCCATCATCATTTGTTATAAGTATATGTTTCATGAGTGTATTATATAAAAATATTACTTTACAATACAATATATAAAGAGATATTTTTGGTTTACAATACTAACACCCCATCAACACCTTTGAGTAGTTGGTGGGCTTTTGGGTCTAGTTTGTATCCACTTTGAAGTACTATGTCAGCTAGTTTTGATTTTATTGTGATAAATAGCTCTTGTCTTCCTTGATTTCTAGAGACTACTTCAAACAAATCATACAATACTTTGTCACTATCATTTAGATGAACTTCAATATAAAGTGGGTCTATTGGGGCTTCTACTTTTTTTTGTTTTATTTTTTCTTTTTTGGCATCATCGAGAGATTCTATTTTGAGTAGATTCATTCTTGTAAAATCACCATCTTTTGTAATCTTGACTTTAAATCCTAGTGGGTCATCAAGGTTGAAAGCTTTTAACTCTTCCATTTTTGATTCAAAAAGCATTAGTTCGATATTCCCATGCAAGTCCATGATACTTGCAATTCCAAATTTATTCCCTTTTTTTGAGATTTTTGTAGTGATTTCTTCTATTTTGCCTATAAAAAGTGCTTGGGAATTATCTTCAAGCTCATCTATTTGAGAGCTTAGTGTGTAGTTCATTTTGTCTAAAATTTCTCTATATTTATCAAGAGGATGACCTGAGACATAAAAACCTAAAGTCTCTTTTTCAAGTTCTAATATCTCTTTTGCTTCGTATTCTTCCATTTGGCTTATCTCTAATTCTACAGTAACCATCTCTTGCGCATCACCAAAGAGTGAACCAGTAGCCATTTTTTTTGCACTTGCTACTTTTGAAGAAACTTCCAAAATAGTATCCATTTGAGACAGCATTGCTTTTCTAGAATATCCAAAACAATCCATAGCACCAGATTTGATAAGAGATTCTATAACCTTCTTATTTACCTTAGAACCATCAATTCTTCCAATAAAATCACTTAGATTCTCAAAAGGTTTATCCCCACGGCATTTGATAATAGACTCTATTGCAACCTCTCCAGAACCTTTTATTGCCCCTAGTCCAAATAAAATAGCACTTTTATCATTTACATTACTAGCACTAAAGACTAGTTCAGATTTATTTATATCAGGAGGCAAAAGGTCAATTCCTAAGCGTTTGACTTCATCTACATATTTTACAACTTTTTCTGTTTTGTCTTTTTCACTTGTAAGAAGTGCTGCCATAAATTCTGTTGGATAGTATGCTTTGAGGTAACTAGTATAAAAGGTAACCATGGCATATGCAGCTGAATGAGATTTGTTGAAACCATATCCAGCAAATTTCACAATCAAGTCAAATAGTTCTTCTGCTTTTAGTTTGTCAAAACCTTTTTGTGATGCACCATCAGCAAATTGGCTTTTTAGTTTGTCCATCTCTTCTTTGATTTTTTTACCCATAGCACGACGAACCAAATCCGCTCCACCAAGAGAAAATCCACCAATAGTTTGAACTATCTGCATAACTTGCTCTTGATATACGATTACCCCATAAGTTGGCTTTAGAATTGGCTCAAGTTCAGGGAACATATACTCTATCTCAGCTCTTCCATGCTTTCTCTCGATAAAGTCATCAAGCATACCACTTTCCATAGGCCCTGGTCTATAAAGGGCAAGAACGGCTATAATATCTTCAAAGTTGTTGGGCTTTAGCTTTGAGTTTAGTTGTTGCATACCGCTAGATTCTATTTGAAATAACCCTATAGTATTACCAGTTTGGATAAGGTCATATACTTTTTTATCATCCACATCACATGTGGCAAAATCTACCCTATTGCCATGGCGAGATTCTACTAGCTTATTGGCTTCTTCGATAACTGTGAGAGTTTTAAGCCCAAGAAAGTCGAATTTGATCAAATCCACATCTTCTACATATTTACCACTGTATTGTGTCGCTATGGTATCCATCCCACTTGGTTTGAAAAGTGGTGTTTTTTTCCATAAAGGCTCATTACTTATTACAACTCCAGCTGCGTGTGTTCCTGCATTACGATTGAGTCCTTCAAGGGCTAGTGCAAAATCCCATACCCTTTGAGCTGTGGCATCATTATCGCACAGTTCTTTGATATTTGGCTCTTTTTCATATGATTTCTTCAAATCAATTCCAAGCTCATCAGGGATTAGTTTTGCCATAGCATCAGCTTTTGCATAAGGTACATCAAGTACCCTTGCAACATCTCTAATCACCCCTTTTGCAAGAAGTTTACCAAAAGTTATAATCTGAGCCACATTCACACGACCATACTTATCTACCACATAGTCAATTACTTCTTGACGGCGTGCTTGACAAAAGTCCATATCAATATCGGGCATCGAAACACGCTCTGGATTTAGAAACCGCTCAAAAAGCAAATCATATTTCATAGGGTCAATATCTGTTATCTTTAGTGCAAATGCTACCAAGCTTCCAGCCGCACTTCCACGCCCAGGTCCTACTGGAATCCCTAACTCTTTGGCTTCACGCACGAAATCCCAAACTATAAGCATATATCCAGGGAATTTCATATTGTTAATAATATCAATTTCTACTTGAAGTCTTTGTTTATATTCTTCGTGTTTTTCTAAAGGTACAAGCTTTAGTCTATCCACAAGCCCTTTTTCACATTCATAAATAAATAAAATTTTGTCATTTTCTAGTGAGTATTCTATATCACCATCAGGTAGTGTAAGTCCATTTTTTTGAGCAAAATCTCTTGTAAATTTGAAGTTTGGTGGTGTTGGGTCTCCTAGCTTTAGCTCCAGATTACATTTGTCTGCTATTTCTTGAGTATTTGAGATAACACATGGGATATCTGCATAAAGTTTTGCTATTTGTTCTGGAGTTTTGAGATAAAATTCATGAACAGAGTGTTTTAGACGATTTGGGTCATCAAAAGATTTATTCATAGCTATACACATAAATGCCTCATGTGGTTGAGCATCTTTTTGGCTTAGGTAGTGGGTATCATTTGTTGCTATTATTTTGATACCAGTTTCACGAGATAATCTTAGTATTTGTTCATCTATGTAGTGTTGATCTCCAATACCGTGACGCATAATTTCAAGATAAAAGTCATCACCAAAAATCTCTTTATACTCATATGCAATCTCTTTTGCTCTATCATATCCTTTTGCACCAAATTTTACATTTCTTTCATTTGCAAGATTTAGATGCCAGTTAATTTCCCCTTGCAAACACGCAGCACTACAAATAAGCCCTTTGCTGTGACTCTTTAGTAGTTTTTTATTGATTCTTGGGTAGTAATAAAAGCCGTTTAGATATGCTTGAGAACTCAAATACATTAAGTTTTGGTACCCTTCAAAGTCCTTTGCATATAAACATAAGTGAAATCTTTGTTTTGTGCTTTTATCATCAAGTTGTTCGCTATTATGTAAGTATGCTTCCATCCCAATAATTGGCTTGACTCCAGCACCTTTCATAGTCTTATAAAAATCAATAGCCCCAAACATATTGCCGTGGTCTGTCATAGCAACACTATCCATGCCATATTCTTTGACTTTTTTTGCTAATTCTTTGATTTTATTTGCCCCATCAAGTAAAGAATATTCTGTATGTAAGTGAAGATGGGTAAATTTCCGAATTTGTGACATATTAGTGAAACCTTGTAATATTTAGTAATTATTTTATATTATATCAACAGTTTTATAAAGCTATGGTTATAAAAATATATTTGCTGTATTAAGTAGCTTTTTATTATTTTTTCGATAATCTCGTCAAATAATTTACAATAAGAGGTCTTAATGTTATTTGGACTAAGGAAAAGAATTTTATTCACTGGTATAGTTACAGTTATTATTACTATGTCATGTGTTTCTTTTATATTTATAATTAATTTAATGACTTTTCATAAAAATAATACTCAAAATGAACTCAATATAATACATCAAAACCTCACACATACATTTGAAATATATATCAAAAAAATGTATTCAGCAATTGATGTTATAGGGGATAATGAAGAGCTAATTGCTAACTTATCTATTTTGAAAGAGTATGATGGGTATTCAACTTTTGAGGAACTTAGACATTCTATTGCATCAGATTTGGTAATATCTTCACAAATTTTAGATTCAGATTTCTTAGTTATTTTTGATGCAAATAATAGACCAGTGACTTTTTATAATTCTGAATATGTGAGTTCAACTGGTGAATCTTGTGTTGGATATACATTGTATGAAGACAATCAAAGAATTATTCTATCTAAACCCTTAAATGGTAATAATTTTGAAACTAAAACAACTCAAGCAACTAAGTTAGACTTTTTTACAAAATATTTATTTGAGAATGATAATAAAAAGAATATAATCAATTATGAGAATGATTTGTTTTTTGTCGTTTTTAATGATATTTATAGTAACAAAAATACCAAAATTGGTTCTATTGTATCATTTAAATTAATTGATGAAAGATTTTTAAGCTCTTTTAAAAATATGCAAGATTTGACATTGATAGTAAGATATCAAAACTTATTTTATGCATTACCAGATGAATTAGAAGAATATAAGGTAGATATTGAAAAAACTTTATTACAAAAATCTGAAAATTTCAAAATAGCAAATAAGAAAATATGGATTGAAGAAAAAGGGTTATTTGATGAATTAGATATCATTTATTTGAGTTATTATAATAATCTAGAATCTACTATCGAGACATTGAAAAATGCTATCTTTATATCTTTAATAATTATAATATTTTTAATGTTTTCTTTTGGATACTTATTTATAAAAAAATATATCAACAACCCAATAGAAAAACTTTTGGAAGATATCAAAGATTTTAGACAAACAAATCAAATATCTAATAAAAATATACAATTAAATGATGAATTTGCAGTGTTCCAAAAAGCTTTTTATGATATGACAAATATTATATTAGATAAAGAAACTGAACTTTATCTAAAAAGTCAAGAACAAAAACTTGCTAATAAAGAACTAGAAAATATGATATCTCAGCTAAAAGCTTATCAAATAGCCCTTGATGAAACTTCTTTGGTTTCTAAATCAGATTTAAATGGTTTAATAACATATGTAAATAATAAACTTTGTGAAAGAACTGGTTATACTAAAGAAGAAATTATTGGTAAAGCCCATTCTATATTTAAACATCCTGATACTCAAAAGAATGTATTTGCTAACCTTTGGAATACTATTATTAGAGGGGAAATTTATAAAGGTGTTATAAAAAATAGGACAAAAGATGGTAAAGGTTATTATGTAAAGACTACAATAGTACCAATATTTGATATGAATAAAAAAATCAAAGAGTATATTGCTGTAAGAAATGATATTACAGATATTATGCAAGCCAAAAAAGACTTGGAAGAGTCATATTATTATGATTCTTTGACTAAGCTACCAAATAGAAATCAATTATTAGCAGATTTAGAAAATGGAGAATCTAATAAGTTGGTACTTTTAAATATAGATTCTTTCAAAGAAATAAATGATTTTTATGGACATTATACAGGAGATGAAATATTGCTTCTTGTATCACAAAAAATCAAATCATATTTTGATATTCAAGCAAAAGTATATAAAATGCCATCTGATGAATATGCTTTATTATTTAATCCTTCTAAAATATCAGATGATGATATCAAACAAGAAGTTAGACACTTTATAGATGAGATAAGTGATACATATTTTAGTATTGATAATATTGAAATTAGTGTAAATTTAACTGCTGGTATTTCTTTACATAGCTATCATGATAATACTTTAAAAGATGCTGATATAGCCTTAAAAACAGCGAAGAGACATGGTGTCTTTATGAGTGAATGTGATGATTCTAGTACAGTAGAAGCTGAAAAATATAAAAACAATATTTTATGGGCTCATAAAGTAAAAGCTGCTATCAAAGATGATAAAATAGTGCCATATTATCAACCAATTTACAATAACAAAACTCTAAAAATTGAGAAATATGAAGTACTAATGAGACTCCTTGATGATGATAAAGCTATTAGTCCTTGGTTTTTCTTAGATATTGCAAAGAAAACTAAACTGTATAAAAAGCTTACAAAAATAATAGTAGAAAAAAGTTTTGCATATTTTAATGACAAAGATTATGAGTTTTCTATCAATTTATCCGCTGAAGATATAGAAAGCAATGAGATTAAAGAATTTATTATGGCTCAATTTGAAAAATATCCAAATATTAAAGATAAAGTAGTATTTGAGATAGTTGAATCTGAAGGATTTAAAAATTTTGATGATATTATTTCTTTTATAAAAAATGCTAAAATACAAGGGTGTAAAATAGCAATTGATGACTTTGGCACAGGGTATTCAAACTTTGAATACTTACTAAAACTCAAAGCTGACTATGTAAAAATAGATGGTTCTTTGATAAAAAATATTAATAACGATAAAGATGCTTATGAAGTCGTAAAAATTATTACACAATTTGCAACTTCTCAAGGTATGAAAACTATAGCTGAGTTTGTATCAAGTAAAGAGATACAAGATATTATGGTAGAACTTGGGGTTGATTATACACAAGGTTATTATATATCCGAGCCTAAAGCGGAGATAGCGAATAAGTCCTAGAAAATCTAGGACTTAAACTTGCTAATATATTTAAATATTAGTTTTGCTCAGTTGTCGTAGTTGTAGTAGTAGCTTCTGGAGTTACTTCTTCTAATACAGCATCTTCATCTTCAGTAGCTTTTACAACTGGATCTTCTTCATCTATTACAGCTGTTTCTTCAGTTGGAGTTTTAACTTCTACAACCTCTGAAGTAGTTGTTGTAACTTCTTGAGTTGGAGTTTCAACTTCAGTTTTTACTTCTTCTTTTTTATCGCATCCAGCGAATCCTAAAACCAACATTGCGCTTAAAGCAATCATAACTAAGTTTTTCATTTATACACCTCATTTAATAATGTTTTGACTTATATGAGTCAAAATCAGCTCGGAATTCTACTCCGAAATACTTAAAGTGACTTTATAGTTTGATACTAATTATTATTGAGTTTAAAAATTATAATATTACCTTATATTAATACTTTAAAAATTATACTTTTAGTTTATCTTACTTTATTTATGGTAACTTTACAACTATACTATAAAGTTAAGGTTTTACTATGATAAAAATTATTTTTCTAATAATCGTATTATTAAATTTGGCATTTTCTTCTAATGTAGACTCCAATAATGGTTGGAATGATTTGCATCTTGCCATCTATCAAGGAGATAAATCAAAAGTAGAACTTTTATTAAAAACTTATGATATTGACTCTACTACAAAAGTTGGTTTGACACCATTGCATATTGCTATCAAAAAGCGAGATATTGATTTGATAAAGTATTTATTAGACCAAGGTGCTGATATAGAAGCTCAAGATGATAAAGGATTTTCACCTTTATATTATGCTGTTGTGATGAATCATATACCAATTGCTACATTACTTTTGAGCCAAGGTGCAAATCCAAATACAAAAAACAACATAGGAAATACTCCCCTTCATCAAATGGCACATAAGAATAGAACAGAAATGTTTGAGTTATTTACCTCTTATGGTGTAAAAGTAGATGTAGAAAATAATTTTGCAATGAAGCCGATTGATTTTGCTATAGAAGCTGGAAATAATGGTATGATTATGCTAATCAACTCCCAAAATCGTTAAATCTTTTTTTGTAAGTACACTTTTTGCAAAGAGCTTCTACGGCAATGTGATTTTTAAAACCATTTATTATATTTGTTGCTTTTTGTGACTTTAAAATATCTTTTAGGCTTTGTGTTTTTAAATCTCCAAGATTAATTATCACATCTTTATCTAGACAACAAGGTACAACTATTCCATTATTTGTAATACCTATGTGAGATTTCAAACCTAAGCAATATCCATTTTCTTCTACATAAGTATTATTAAGACTTGGCCATTCAAAATACTCATCAAAACAAACCAATACTTTATTGTCCACTCGTATATTATCTTTTGAAATATCAATATATTCTATCCCAAAGAAATTTTGTATTTTAGAAAAAACTTTTGTATTGTACTCATTTGCACTTTGGCTACTATCTAGATTCCAGAGTCTCAGATTGATAAATATATTATTTGGACAATTTATTTTGTACTTACAAAAATCTAATATCGTATCTATATATTCATCAAAAGATTTTTTTGTATCATTTGCATTAAAACTATTTAGTGAGAAATTGATTTGTTTTATTGCTTTGTGGGTAAGAAGCTCGAATTTGGTAGGGTCTATATAAAACCCACTTGTAGTAATATTGACTTTTAGATTGTGTTTATATGAAATATTCAAATACTCATTTAAATTAGATAAAACACAAGGGTCACCGATAATATGGTAATAGATCTCATTTGTAAAATCTTTTACTTCCGAGCAAATCTTATCAAAAAGCTCTAGTGACATAATCTCAGATTTTCTTTCACTTGGAGGACAAAAAAAACAATTTAAACCACAAATATTTGTAAGTTCTATATATACTTTCGAGAATTTTATAATATCGCCTTTTTGCTAATTATATCAAATTTTAATTAATTTATAGAAAATGGTTATATAGATATGTCAATATTCTTTGTAATTATATAAATTACATATAAATATGACTCTATTTTTGTAATATTTTTGTTAATAATAAGATGATTTTATGTATAATAATGGTTAAATCAAATAAGGTAATAAGATTGAAAAGTTTAATTATAGTGTTTATGTTGTCCTTTGGTTTTGTATATGGAGAAAGTTTAAAAGTTGTTGGTGCTACTACTATTCAGCCTATAATTCATGGATTACAGGATGATTACAAAAAGATAGCAGATATTAATCTTATTATATCAGGTGGTGGTAGTAGTGCTGGTGTACAGTCTATAGCTTCTAATACTGCTGATATTGGTATGATTGCGAGATCTTTGAGTACAAAAGAAAAAGAAGAGTTTTCTTGTATGACTATAGGATTTGATGTATTAGTAATTATTGTAAATGAAACTAATCCTATCAAGTTTATCACAAAAGAACAACTTGTCAATATATATTCTGGAACAGTTAATAATTGGCTAGAGCTAAATGGTCAAAATCAGAATATTATAGCAACAACAAAAGGTTACGGTAGAGGGAGTCTTTCTATTTTTGAAGATTTTTTAGGACTCTACAGTCATCAAAATCCAACAAACAGTGATATCTCAAAACAAATCACCAAAGAAGCTTGGATAGGTCAAGCCAATAATGATGTATTAGTATGGGTTGGAGGCTTAGAAAATAGTATAGGTTTTATTTCATATGGCAATGCAATTGAAGCAATCAACCAAGGTATGCCAATCAAAATAATTCCTATAGAGGGTATGGAGTTTTCTAAAGAAAATATAATCAACAGAATTTATCCATTAACTAGAGAATTAAATCTTATATATCAAAAAAACAATCAAAAAGCTATCGATTTTGCCAACTGGATGATAGAAGAGATTGCTCAAAAAGAGTTAGCGAATCATTACTTTATTGGAGTTAGAAGTGAATAATAGCCCACTACTTAAGATTATTATTCCAAATATTTTGATTGTAATATTTGTTTTTAGTGTTTTTTACTCTATATATCAATTCCTAAATTATCAATCAAAAGAGATGATTGAAGCGAAGCAATATGTAAAGCAAATTGAGTATGATTTATCTATGATGAATACAAACTTATATCAAAGTTATATATCAAAACAAATGAGCTATTTAGTATTAAGTGCTAAAAACTCCCAATCTATTAAATCTTCTTTAGATACATTAGATTCAATTGGATACGACACAAGTAAGATATATCATTCATATTTGGATTTATTTAAACTAAGTGTTCAAGCTTCATCTTTATTTATAGAGAATAATGAATTAGAAGCTTTAAAAGTATTAGATATGGTTAGAACTGATTATGAAGACATATCATTTTTTTTACAACAAATTATCTTAGAGCTTGATAGTTCACAAGAAGATATTATTGATAAAATCAATATTTTGATTTTTGTATCATCATTGTTTTTAATCTTGATTGTATCATTTAACATAAAATATTTTATACAAATTTACAAAGAGTTATTAGAGTATACAAAAAAAATTCAAGATAGAGCAGTGTTACTTGATAGTATAGCTGATGGTGTATATGGGGTTGATAAAGATGGAAATTGTATGTTTATCAATCAAACAGCACTTGAGATGTTGGGCTTTAGTGCAGATGAGGTATTACTCAAAAACCAACATGAGTTATTCCATCATCATAAACCATCAGGTGAACATTATGATGTGAGTGAGTGTCCAATTTACAATACGGTAAATGATAGAAAGATTAGAAAATGTGAAGAAGTATTTATCAAAAAAGATGGTACATTTTTCCCTGTAAGTCTTACTGTTGCACCTACAAGTGATGGAGATGCTGTAGTTGTTTTTAGAGATATTAGTTTTATAAAAGAATATGAACTCAACTTAGAACTTGAAGTAGAAAATAAAACTAAAGAACTACACACTTTAAACATAAATCTTGAAGAAAAAGTTGTACAAGAAGTAGAAAAAAATCGTCAAAAAGATGTATTACTGCAACATCAATCTAGATTAGCAGCAATTGGTGAAATGATGGGAAATATTGCTCATCAGTGGCGGCAACCTCTTAGTGCTATTACTTCAAGTGTGAGTGGATTGAAACTAAAACATGAATATGGTATATTGGAACCTCAAGATATTATTGAAGCAAATGATTGTGTTATGCACAATGCTGAATTTTTATCACATACTATAGATAACTTTAGAAACTTCTTTAGAAAAGATCAGCCAAAAAGGAAGTTTTTTGTTATAGATGCTATTAATGATACTATAAGTATTATCAAAGCTTCATATGATAGTCATTTCATAAAAATTGATACAAAGTTAGATGCTAGTATTTATTATTATGGTAGTGACAATTTATTGTCACAAGTGATTTTAAATATATTAGCTAATTCAAAAGATGCTTTTATACAAAATAATATTGAAAATAAAAGAGTATCAATTTTTCTTATAGAAGAAAATAACAATATTAAAATCACTATCACAGATAATGCAGGTGGTATAAGTGAAGATATAAAAGATAAGATTTTTGACCCATATTTTACCACAAAACACCAATCTCAAGGTACTGGTTTGGGGCTTTATATGAGTTCTCAAATCATTCACAACCATTTCCATGGGAAGATTTTTGAGCAAAATATTGAGAATGAAGAATCTTTTGGAGCTTCATTTGTTATTGAATTCCCTCAAATAGGCCATTGTAATGATTTTATTATTGAGTAATATTAGATAAACAATAGTTATTTAAAAAGTATAAAACTTTTATTTTTCTCAAAGGTTTAAGTAGTTATGATTTAGATTGTATAAAAAATAATTTCAAAATGGGTAGGTAATGGAAACTCTTAGTGTCAAAAATAAAACATTACTGTTTATCTTTTTAGTCTTTATATGTACATTAGGAACATTTTTATATATTATGGATAATTTTCAAGATGAGAGACTAGCAAAGATTAAATATGACCATTTCCTAAAAGTTGAAACATCATACTACAAAAGTCTTGCTAAGAATTTTGAAGATATTTATTCTAGCAATGCAAAAATTGTTTTAACTGATAAAATTGTCGAAGCATTTATTGCTCAAGATAGAGAGCTTGTATATTCTTTAGTACAAGATATTTACAAAAATTTACGCATTCAAGACCCTTATTTTGAGCAAATGCATTTTCATCTTAGTGATGGGACATCTTTTTTAAGGGTGCATAAACCAAATATTTATGGTGATGAGATAGCTACCTTGCGTCCAATGATAGGTACTGTTCATAGAGAAAAAAAACTTTTAGCTGGTTTTGAAATGGGCTTACATGCACTTTCTTATAGGGTAGTAACCCCTATATTTCATAATGATATTTATGTTGGTGCATTAGAATTTGGTATATCTCCAAAAAAAGCTTTAGATTTAGTAACTTATTTCAATGATATACAAGGGTTACTATATATAGACCAACAAGGACTTAAAGAAAATAGAAAATCTATCCAATTTAGCACAATTCATGACCCTAAGCTTATAGCAAACTTACCAAATCACTTTGGGCATAAAGAACATACAGATATAATGAAAAATGGTGACCTTTATTGTGCATATTCCTTTCATATTTTTGATTTAAAAGGGCATAAACTAGGGGAATTTGTATTTTTAAATGATTTAACACAAGAATATTTATCTTATATGGAAAGTAGAAAAGTATTTTTGACAATTTTTATTTTATCTGGTGTGAGTGTATTTTTGATTATTAATTTTGGATTTAATAGTATAATTTCAAGACTAGAAGACTCATATGAGAAGTTAAAAAAATTCACTACAATTATTGATACAAATATCATCACTTCTGAATGTAACTTAGAAGGTGAAATAAAATATGCTTCGCAAGCATTTGCAAATATCAGTGGATATTCCAAGAAAGAGCTCATTGGTAAAACCCATAAAGAAATGAAAAGCCCAGATATTAATAAAGGCATATATGCTAATTTGTGGGATAAGTTATCCCAAAATCAAATATGGGAAGGTGAGCTAAAAAATATTAAGAAAGATGGTGGTATTTATTGGATAAGAGGCTCAATCTCGCCAATTATTGATAAAAAATGGATTAAAACAGGATATACTGCTGTTTTTCAAGATATAACAAATGAGAAAAAAGTTCAAGAACTTCTTATTAGTGATGGATTAACAGGGATTTATAATAGAAGATATTTCAATGAAGTATTGCCAAAGTTTTTAAATATTTGTAAAAGAGAAAATGACTATGTATCATTTGTAATCCTTGATATTGATTTTTTCAAACAATATAATGATACATATGGACATCAAGAAGGTGATAATGTATTGATTCAAGTTGCTTCATGTTTGCAAGGAAGTATCGCTAGGGGGAATGATTATGTGTTTAGGATAGGTGGTGAGGAATTTGGTATTCTTTTTAAAGGTATAGATGAAAATAAATCTTTTGAATTTGTAAATAAAATAAGGCAAAATATTGAAAATCTAAGAATTCCACATAGTCAAAATAGTGCAAGTAAATATATTACAGCTTCATTTGGATTGGTAGTTCAAAAAGGTCAAGATATAACCAATGAAATTAAAATTTATGCAAAAGCTGATGAACAGCTCTATATAGCAAAAGAAAATGGTAGAAATAGAGTCTGTATTTAACAGCACTCCATTTCAGCACAGTTCAGTATTTCTTGCCCTTTTTCAAAGTCATACTCGTCAAATAAATCCCATATATAAAAGATATTTCCACACACATGATATAAGATATCTTTATTATCACCTTCTTTTGAAAAAATATCTTTATAATTCTCAGGGATAAATCCCATAAATCTAACCCAAAAGTCATTTTTGGATTCTGGTATCATCTCAAAAAGTTCATTCATAGCATCAAGTACATCTATTGCATTTTTATAGCAGTCAATATTCTCAAAGGTGATATATCTATCTTTTTCTTGTATCATGTGTATGCTCCTAGTAATACCAGTACATACAAAAACTATTCCATTGACTATGGTCTATCTAAAGTACCATTTTTAATAAGTCCTTCAATTCTTCTTTTTTCAACACCATTATAGCTTGGGTCAATAATTTCTTTTCGCACCTTTATATCACCTTTACCATCAAACTTTTTTCCTTTCGCATCTTCGACTATTAGTCCAGCAATATCATTTGTTTGTTGTGCAACAATATTTGTTTCTATAGCTATTTGGGCATTTTTTTGTGTTTTTGTATCAATGTCGTTTATAGCATTATTGATAACTTCAATTTTTGTTTGTTGTTCTTTACTATCTCTTGTAACTTCATCAATAATCGCAATAGTTGATGTTATATTCTGATTTAATTTATGGTAACCACTAATCATATTATTAGCCATCTCTTTACCATTGTTTGCGGTAAGCGTAGCACTTGTCACTAAAGTATTGATTTCTCTAGCAGCTTCAGCACTTCTTGATGCAAGATTTCTAACTTCGGCAGCAACTACTGCAAACCCTTTCCCAGCTTCTCCAGCTGTTGCTGCTTCAACGGCAGCATTTAAAGATAGGATATTTGTTTGAAATGCAATTTGTTCTATTACGGTTATTGCATCACTAATTGATTTGATTTTAGTATTAATATCATCCATAGAGGTTGTAGTATCATTAGCAAGTTTAAGACCACTATTTGAAGATTGTGTTACCTCTTGTGCCAAAGAAGCCATTTTTGACGCATTTACCGTAGCTGAATGGATTGATTTTGCAATATCTGCTATTAGTACTGTGGTATCTTTCAAAGAGTTAGCTTGTTCTTTTGAAGATAAAGTTAGTTGTTCTACATTTTGGGCTAGTATTTTAGAATCTTGTTGAAGAGCAAGACCATTTTTGAGATTTTGTCCACTTAGTTTGACCAAAGTACTCCCTAGCATATCTACTTTGTCAAATAACTCTTTAAATTCACCTTTGGTTGAGCCTTTTGAATTGATTCTTAATTCATAGTTATCGTTACTATAACCTTCAAGAACTTTTAAAACTCTAATTACATTATAATTCATAGCATCTAACATTTTATTAACTATATTTATAAGATTATTGATTTCAGGATTTGAAGCTTTGGCATTTATTTTTACATTTATTTGACCAAGTGAAGCTTGTTGACAAATTTCTGAACTTTCTTTTATTGCAATTTCATCTTGGTGCAAACCTTGTATCGTTTTATTTATATTTTCATTTACAACTACTACCATTTCACCTATTTCATCCATAGTATGTACTTGCAAAGGTTCAATTGAGTTTTTCTTTTTAGATATATAGTCAAAAAAGTTTATTAGTCCCATTTTAAAGTCTTCTATAGGTTGTGTTGCTTTTTTTGTAATAAATAGTATCATTGAACTTATTAAAATAATGATAACCAATGCAATAGAAGATAGACTAAAAATAGTATCATTTATAAGTTGTTTAGCACTATCTAATGAAAAAGTTAAATCCATTACCCCAATAACATCACCTTCTTTTTGATTGGCATGACACATCAAACATTCATTAGTAGCTATCATAGGACGAAGAATTCTAAGCCCAGAGTGACCATTGTCTAGAACTTCCAAAACTAACTCTTTTTTGGTATTAAATACATCTAATACATCTTTATCATTTGTAAAGTTTTCTCCAGGACTATAAAACTCTATGGTTTCTTGACTTTTTGCTACATACAATCTTTGTAAACCTTTAATACCTTCTCTACTATCAAACTCAGCTTTTTTGATAACTTCAGGGTCACCACTATTCATAGCATTTCTTAGAGTCAAGAAAATAGAATCTGTAAGCATAGATAAGGATTCTTTAGTATTCGTATATGCCAATTGTTCCATTTTATTTGTTGAAATATATGTAGTTATAATATTGGATGCAAAAATCATTATTATTGCAGGAAGAAGTATTTTTGTTGATATTCTGAGTTTATTTGCAAAGCTGTTCATTTGTTATTACCTTAAATAAATATAAAATCTAATTATAATAGAATGATTTTTATATTTAGATTAAGAAAGTATAGAATTTGTAAGAAATCATGATTTATTTTTTGGTTAATTCATTTTTTACATGAAAATTCAAGCAAAACTTTGTTATCTTACGATAAAATTTTATCAAAGGGTAACAATGGATTTGATAATCAATGGTGAAATAAGAACAGTTAATGATAATAAAACTGTATATGATGTAATGAATGATTTACAAATTATTGATAAAGTGATGGCAGTTGCGGTTAATATGAATATAGTAAAAAAAGATGAATGGAATACTTTTATACCAAAAGATGGTGATAAAATAGAACTTTTACAATTTGTTGGCGGAGGATGATTTGCCTAAAATTAATTTTAATGAGAGGTTTTAATGACAACTGATATTAACTCGGTTTGTACTTATTGTGGAGTGGGCTGTGATATAACAGCAGTTGTACATAATAATAAAATAACAAAAATTTACGCTCAAAGTGATGGGTATGTAAGTAGAGGTAAACTTTGTATCAAAGGTAAATATGGCTTTGATTTTGTAGATTCCCCTAATAGAATCAGAACACCAAGAATCAAAAAAAGTTTTATAGAAAAAAACTTTGATGCTTTGCCAACAGAGCTAAAAGCTAGGTCAAAAAGGCTTATTCAATTAGATGATATTTGGTATGAGTCAAACTATGAATTTGCAACATCTCTTGTAGCTTGGAAGCTCGATGTTCTAAAGCAACAATATGGAAGACATAGCTTTTGTGCCACAGGAGGAGCAAGAACAAGCTGTGAAAGTGGTTGGATGCTTCAAAAGTTTACAAGAGAGACTATGGAGTCACCTCATATAGATAACTGTGCAAGAGTCTGTCATAGCCCAAGTCTAAAAGGGCTCAAAACTACAATTGGAGAAGGAGCTGCAACAAATCCTTATGATGATATATTCAAAAGTGAATTTTTACTTGTAATTGGTTCAAACACAACAGATGCCCATCCAATAGTAGCAAATAGAATGATAGAAGCATCAAGAGATAAGATTGTGGACATTGCTGTAATTGATGTGAGAGAAATTCATCTTGGAAAATTTGCAAAATACAATGCGGTCATCCCTTATGAGGCAAATTTATTAGTTTTGAATATGATGGCATATGTTATACTTAGTGAAAATCTTTATAATACAAGATTTATAAACACAAGATGTAAAGGGTTTGAAGAGTATAAAAACTCTATTTTAAATGATGAGTTTGCAAATCCAAAGTTTTTTGAGAAATTGAAAGGATATGAAGATTTAGCCCAGCTGATACCAGTAATTGCTAGAGAATATGCTACAAAAAGATCTATGATTTTTTGGGGTCTTGGAATAAGTGAACATATTGATGGTAGTAAAGCTGTGATGGCTATAGCAAATCTAGCCCTAATGACAGGAAATATTGGACAAACTGGAGCTGGGCTTATGCCTCTTCGTGGACAAAACAATGTTCAAGGTACCTGTGATGTAGGTTGTCTTCCTTATTATGCACCAGATTATCAAACACCTCAAGAAATAGGTCTTATGACACCAGATTTGATAAATGCAATGCTTGATGGGGAAATAAAATCAATGTATATCATGGGTGAAGATATTGCACATATCCATCCAAATCAAAATAAAATAAATAAAGCATTAGATAATCTTGAGTTTATAGTAACCCAAGAGCTTTTTATGAATGAAATTGCGAATAAAAGTGATATTGTTTTTGGTGTAAAAAGTGCTTATGAGAAAACAGGTGTTTATGTAAATGCTATGAGAAGACTTCATTTATCTCAACCTCTTGTTGAATGTGATTTACCAGATGATTGGGAAGTTTTAAGAGATATAGAAAACAAACTAAAAGGTGATTTTTTATATGAATCAAGCGAGCAAGTTTGGGATGCCGTAAGGGCTGATGTCTCAAGGTACAAGGGAGCTAGTTATATGAAGCTAAGCAAACATAGAAGTAAAGGTATGCAATGGCCAATAGATAAAGATGATACACCGATACTTCACCTTGATGATTTTCGAACTGATGATGGTTTAGGTAATCTTACTTATAATTCATATATTTTAAGAGGTCAAATAAAAGAAATTTTAGATAATTGTGAAAGTCTTAAAAATCATTTTTATCTAACATCTGGTAGAGTTTTAGTCCATTATAACAACTCAGCTCAAACAAAAGAATCACCAAGATTAAATGAAAAACATCCTAATGATATTTTGTTAGTTAGTATAGATGACCAAGATAAGTTTACATCATCAAAAGTGGTTCTTAAAACCCAATATGGACAATCCGCACCTTTAGAGATAAAATTTTCAAAAAGTATCAAAACTGGAACTATGTTTACATCTTTTCATCATGCAAAAAGTAAAATCAACTATATATTTGGTGATGAATCAGATGAATTGACCAAGACGGCTAGATTTAAGTCGTTGAAAGTGGAAGTGAGTAGTGATGAATGTTGAATTTTGAATGATGAATTTTGAATGGTGGATATTTTAATTCAACATTTAAAATTCAAAATTCAAAATTATTAAAAACGGAGTTTTTTCATGAGTCGATTAAAAGGCAACATAGCAGAAAATAAAGCTGTAGAATTTCTCAAACAAAAAGGATTTACCATAATAGAACAAAACTATTATGCCAAAAAAATGGGTGAGATTGATATTATTGCCACAAAAGGAGATGTTTATCATTTTGTTGAAGTAAAAAGTGGTACAAGTTATGATGCTATCTATAATATAACTCCATCAAAACTCCATAAACTTATAAAAAGTATTTATTACTATCTAAAAGTCAAAAACCTTGATGTAAAGTTTTGTATAGATGCTATAATAGTATATGATAATAAAATAGATTTAATAGAAAATATCACTTTATAGGAAATAAATGTTTTACGATGATGAACTCCAAGCTATCAAAAAAGCCAATAGATTAAGAAATAGAGTAATATTTGATGATAACCTTGTAGATTTGGCATCTAATGATTATTTAGGACTTTCTAAAAATAAAAAACTCCTAAAGAAAGCATACCAAACTACCAAAAAAGAACTATATCAAAGCCCAAGAGCATCAATGCTAGTCAATGGTTATAGCAAAATACACAAACTTTTTGAAGATAAATTAAAAGAACTACACAATTTTGAAGATGCTATTGTTGTAGGTAGTGGGTTTTTGGCAAATATCTCACTTTTCGAAAGTTTGGCTAGAAAAAAAGATTTGTTTTTAATTGATGAGGAGTATCATGCAAGTGGAATTTTAGCTTCAAAATTAAGTATGGCAAAAGTGCAATTTTTTAGACACAATGATATATCCCATCTAAAAGAGCTAATATCTACAAATCAAGAATTTAAGAGGATAATTATAGCAATAGAAGGTGTTTACTCGATGAGTGGAGGATTACCTAAAAAAGAGATATTTGATATAGCTGATGAATATAATGCAATCTTGATAGTAGATGAAGCTCATAGTAGTGGAGTTTTGGGGGAGAAATTATTAGGTATTTTTGATTATTATCAAATAAAACCAAAACCAAATCATATCAAAATGGGAACACTTGGCAAAGCTTATGGAAGTTATGGAGCTTATATTTTAGCTTCAAATGAGATTATATCTTTTTTGGTAAATCGTGCAAAACCTATCATTTATAGTACAGCACCATCAATATTTGATACAGCATTGGGTTATCATACTTTAGAGTATATCCAAAAAAAATCTACTAAATTAAGAAAAAAGATTGATACAAATATAAAGAAACTCAATAAAGTATTTAATCAACAAAATAATTCATTAATATTTACAATACCAGTAAAAACAAATAAAAAAGTTTTACAATTACAACAAGAGCTTAAAAATAAAGGTTTTTTAGTAGGTGCTATTCGCCAACCAACAGTGAATCAACCAATATTGAGAATAATACCAAATTTAGGAATTAAAAAAAGATTTTTAAAAGATTTTGTAGAAAAATTCACTCACCTAAGTGGTGAGTGAATTAGAGAGATTACAGTTTGTTTATGTAATTAGCAAGTTCTAAAATTTGAGCATCGCTAAGTTTAGCAACTTGACCTTTCATAACACCTTTCATAGGTCCACCATAACTTCCATCTTTATAACCCTTCATTGCATCTACAAGTTTTTGTACATCCCAACCTTTTACAATTTGTGATTTATTTAATGCAGCTTTTTCTGCATTTGCACCATGACAAGCAACGCATGGTTTATAAAGATCTGTTGCACTCGCACTAATAGCTACTACAGAAGCTGCAACAACACTCAAAATTACTTTCTTCATTTTATCTCCTTGAAAATTTATTCAATGACAATTCTATCAAATCTAAGTTTAAATAATGTTGTGTTTTTTAATAAGCTTAAGTTTTTAATAAAATATGTTACAATTTGTCAAAAATTTCTAAAGGGAATATAATGCCTTACATAAATGTAAAAGTCGCAGGAAGTTTGACTATAGAACAAAAAAGAGAAATTGCCAATGATATATCTGATACAATGCTTAGAGTTTGTGGCAAACCAAAACCTAGTTGTTATATAGTTTTTGATGAGGTAAGCCGTGAAAATTGGGCAAAAGGTGAAGATATACTAAGTGATGTAGATAAAAAAATGGCGGAACAAAAATAACTAATTATGATACCAGTTCTTGACATACAAAACCTCTCTTTTGGTTATAATAAATCTAAGCTTATATATAAAGATTTTTCATTAACTTTAAATAAAAGTGAGGTAGTATCAATCGTTGGAGTGAGTGGAAGTGGTAAAAGTACACTTTTTGAGTTGATTACTAAAAATTTAAAACCTTTTGGCGGAAGTATTAAAACACAAAAAATTGCTACCATCTATCAAGACCCCTATACAAGCTTCCATCCAACTTATAGTATAATAGAACAAATAAAAGATGTTGTAAAAAGTGATGGATTAGACAAGGATATAGATTTCTTTATAGAAAAGCTTGTCATTGATAAGTCTCTTTTATACAAAAAACCAAAAGAACTATCAGGTGGGCAACTTCAAAGATGCTCAATTTTGAGAGCTTTATTAATGAAACCTGATCTTTTATTGGCAGATGAGCCAACAAGTGCATTGGATAATATCACATCATTAGAGGTGATGAAACTTTTAGTTTCATTTTTGGATAAATTTGGTATATTACTAATAACACATGACAAAGATTTAGCCTCGTGGTGTAGCGATAAGATTATAGAGATAAAAGGGTAGGATATGGAAAAAGCTTTAGTTTTATTAAATATGGGTGGACCTAGAAATAAAGAAGAATTTGAAATGTTTTTACGAAATATGTTCAATGACCCAAATATACTAACTATTAAAAACAATTTTTTAAGATCATTACTAGCTGCATTGATAGTTCTTAGTAGAAAAAACTCCGCATGGGAGAATTATCTAGCAATAGGTGGAAGCTCACCAATCAATCACTTAACAGAAAAATTAATAGAAAAATTAACTCATAGACTGGAAGTATTTCATATTACATGGGCTATGAGATATACACCACCTTTTGCATCTCAGGTTGTAAAAGAACTTGAAGAAAAAGGGATAAAAGAGGTTGTTTTACTTCCTTTGTATCCACAATATTCTACAACTACGACAAAATCAAGTGTAGAAGATTTTATAGAAGCAAGTGGTGATAAATTTGATATTAAAGTAATAGAACCTTTTTATGATAAAGAGATTTTCAATGTTTGCGTTGTATATAGCATTAGAGATACACTTTTACTAGATAAAAGTGAAGAATATAATCTAATCTTTTCAGCTCATGGGCTACCACAAAAAATAGTAGATAATGGTGACCCTTATGAGAAGCAAATGAAAAAACATGTAAGATTGTTAACTGCAATGTTCGCATATAATGATATTAGATTCAAATCCATATCTTTAGCTTATCAATCAAAGGTAGGTTTTATGAAATGGCTTACGCCATCATTAGGAAAGAAATTAAAAGAGTTCAAAGGGCAAAAAGTATTGATTTACCCTATCAGTTTTACTATAGATAATAGTGAAACAATCTTTGAATTAGGGATTGAATACAAAGAGATTGCACATAAAATAGGTATAGAGGAATATAAGGTTTGCCATTGTCCAAATGATACAAATAGATTTTGTGAAGTTATAGAGGAGCTAGTAAAAGGTTATGTTGAATAAGATTTTATTAAATATTGCCAATCAGGCAATAAATGACTATTTTGATGGAAGAGATAGTATCGATATAAATAAATTGCTAGTTAATTATCCTCATCTTCAAAACCCAACTGCTACATTTGTAACACTTACAATCAATGGTAATTTAAGAGGTTGTATAGGCTCACTAATAGCTCACAGAACCCTAATAGATGACATTATACACAATGCCAAATCAGCAGCCTTTGGTGACCCAAGATTTAGACCACTTACAAAAGAAGAATTTAAAAATACTAAAATTGAGATTTCATTATTGACTACACCTCAACCTATAGAATATACTAATATCGCTGATTTGAAGTCAAAAGTTGCAAAAGGGATAGATGGAATCATCCTGAAAAGTGGCTACAACCAAGCTACATTTTTACCTCAAGTTTGGGAAAGCCTCCCAAATTTTGAAGATTTTTTTCAAGCATTATGTCAAAAAGCAGGACTTAGTGGTAATTGCTTAAACAATAAACCACAAATTTTCAAATATAATGTGGAGAAAATCAGTCAATAATAAAAAGTGCCAAAGGTACACAATAGTTATTCAATATTAACTTTTTTATTTACCCCTTAACTGATAAGTTATATCACCAGCACCAAAGCCACAAATAATACCATTTGTAAGAGATGCTATAAGTGTATCATTATTATAAATTTCTACTTTGCAATTATCAGATTTTATATGAGTTGCAAATAAAGGATTATAAAAAGCAAACTCTTTTTCAAAATCAATTTCTTGAGTTTCTTCACCAGCACTATAAACTGGTAAAATAATAAGTGTATCTATACCATTAAAACATCTTTTAAAATGTTCTAAATTATTTATAGTTCTACTATATTTATGTGGTTGCCATATGGCAATAGATTCTTTTATTCCACTAAGTTCTTTATATAAGTTTACAGATTTGATAGTAGCTTCTACTTCTGTTGGATGGTGAGCATAATCATCTATTAGTATAAAATGGTCACACTTTTGAAGTACATCGAATCTTTTTTTGATACCTTTATATTTTTTTATATTTTCTTTTATTTTTGGTAGGCTCATTTCATTAAGTGCTGCTAATATCGCTAAAGAAGCATCAAGTGCTATATGAAATCCAAATCCATAAACTTCAAATTCACCCAAATCTTTGAGTTCAAATCTTGTATAAGGCTCGTCTTTTTTGAGACCAAATGTAATATTTTTAATATCTTTTGATGGATAAAGTCTTATGGCATCAAGCTCGTCCAATGTAGCCATAAATTCATCTTCAGCATTAATTACTCTTATTTTACTAAGTTTCAAAAAACTTTCATATGCTCCATAAAACTTATCTAAATCATATCCATAATGCTCCATATGTTCAGGCTCAGCATTTGTTACTATTGCACAATAAGGATTTGAGTTTAGGAAGCTTCCATCACTCTCATCAGCTTCAAAACTAACTATTTTTTCATCTACAAAACGAAAATTTGAATCAAACTCTTTTGATTCTGCACCTATCAAAGCTGTATTTTGTAATATAGCCGTAAGTATAGCAGTAGTTGTACTTTTCCCATGAGCTCCTGCAACACAATAGTTCTTACTTTCACTAAGAATAAGGGGCAAAGCATCTTTTCGAGATACAATTTTTAGGTCTTTTTCTCTAGCCATTTGAAGCTCACAGTTGTTTTGTTTTACCGCAGCACTATATATTACCAAATCTTGATTTTCTATACAATCTTGATGATGTGGAGTGATTACCTTGATTCCTTCAGCTTGTAGTTTGTTTGTAAGATGAGATTCTTTTATATCACTACCACTGATACTATGACCACTAAAATTCAAGAATCTAGCAATCGCACTTAGTCCTATACCACCAATTCCAATAAAATGTACTTTCAATTATTTCTCCACTAAGTTAGCTAGTTCATTGTTGATTTCATCTATTATTTGCTGATTTGTAGCTAAATATTTAGTTATATCAAAATTAAAATTCGTTATAAAGTAACCATATTTTTCATCTTCATTTTGCTTATCATTTGCAAGTATTGTATAAAAATCATCTAATGATGTATTTTTATGAGCATGAATTATATGAACCATCAATGAATTGTGTAGAATCTCATCTTGTAGAAGACTTAGTAAAATAAAAAGTAACTCTTTTGCACCTTTTGTGTTTTGGTTGCTCCATTGTTCTATAGCATACTCATACAATGCCCTTGCAGAATAAAAATCTTCACTATTTAAATCCAAAGGTGTACCATTAAAAAGATTTTGTTCTATTTTAGTAAAAGCTATTTGCAAAATTTCTTCATATAAAGAATCTATTTTTTTACTATCTAAATCCAATATAAATGTAGAATCAAGAACTTCATATAATTCTTTTAAATTCTTGTTTTTTAAAGCATTTTCTTCTTTTTCAGCCAAAAACTTTAAAAATTCTGGATTGGTTCTTGCTTCGTGTAATTCGTTTGCTTCCATTTTTGTTCCTTTTTTGTGAGTAGTAAATAGTGAGTCGTGAGTTGTGGTGATGAATCTAATCTCTACCACCTACAACCTACCATCTACAAACTAAAATCTAATCTAAAATCCGCTATTCTTGATAACACTTCTCTAGTTTTTTTCGCATCTTCAACAAGTGCAATTCTTACATACCCTTTGCCTATCCCATTTCGCCCAAGAAAACTCCCAGGTAAAACTTTGACATTTTTTTGCCTATAAAGCTCTTTGGTAAACTCCAACTCATCGCCAACTTCAAGCCAAATATAAAAAGTTGCTTTTGGCATATCAATTCCCAAAATCTCACGAGCTATCAAAAAGTTTTCTTTATATGTATCTTGGAAATATTTTACATGTTCCATATCATTCCAAGCCACACTTGAAGCTTCTTGTATAGGAAGAGGTACAGCACATCCTATATATGTACGATATTGCATATACCCTTTTAGTATCTCTTCATCACCACACACAAACCCACTTCTAAGCCCTGGTGCTGAGCTTCTTTTGGATATAGAATTTAGTGCTATGATATTTTTAAAAGATGGATTACCAGCTTTTATAGAAGCGTTTAATATACTCACAGGTTTGTTTTCTTCATCAAAATAAAGCTCACTATAACACTCATCATTTATCAAAACAAAATCAAATTCCAATGCTTTTTTGACCCAAATTACTAGCTCATCAAGTTCAAGAGTTGCGGAAGTTGGGTTATTTGGAAAGTTTAATATTACCAAATCACATTTTTTTAGCACTTCATCATTAATTTGTGGTTTGAAATCGTTTTGTGCAGTCAAATCAAGATGATACACCTTAGCCCTACTTGCAATTGCAGCACCTTCGTATATCTGATAAAACGGATTAGTATATGCCATCACAGGCTCAGATTTATCAAAAAGGAGGTATTGAGGCATATTAAAAAGCACCTCTCTAGTCCCAAATGTTGGAATAAGTTGTGATTTATTAAGTTCGACACCAAATCTTTTTTGATTAAACTCAATCATCGCACTTTTTAAATAATCCTCACCAGCACTTTTTGGATATTTATTTAATAAACTAGTACTATTTTTCAAAGCTTCTTGAATAAAAAAAGGTGTATCAAACTGAGGCTCCCCAATAGTCAAACTACTAGGAGTATAATCGCTATTTGGCACAATTCCTTCCAATAACTCTGTCAATTTCTCAAATGGATACTTCTCAAATTTCATCTAAAATCCTTTATTCTTCATACATTTTTCTTATTCTCTCAATCTCAGCACCTAAGAACTCAGCACCTCAGTACCTACTCTTCTATGATCGGTATCAACAACTGATTTATATTAGTTAATTCATAAGCAATAATATCACTATCGGTAGAAAATATTTTTAGCCAACGATTCTTTAACATATTTTTTTTCAAAGGTAAAATTTGTAAAGCATCGTTATATGATTTAAGCTCTCTAATTGGGTTTTTACCATTTGAGACGATTTTGACTTCTTTTGAAAATATTTTTGATAGATTCTCAAAATGTTTTAGTAACTCACTTCTATTGCTTACACTACTATGACCTCCACCCATAGGGTCATAATCAAATACATTAATATCAAGTTTCAGTTGATTTGATATATCCATAATTACAGGGGAAATTTGCTCGTAGCTTTTTACATCATTCAAAAATATGACACTTTTTTTAGCAAGACTTAGATTTGAAGTAGCAAGTTTCAAAATAGGTATTCTAAGGGCAAAAATATCTACAATTGCTTCTTTAAATTTCATTAGAGTAGAAGTAAGTATCATCATTCCAATATTGTATTTTTTGATATCATTTTTGATAATATTTTTAAATCCTAAATTATAATAGTCCACTTCAACAATAACATTATCAAATTCTAAAGCCATATTTTTGATTTTGTTGATAAGTTCTAGTGTTGTAGGGCGAGCTATTTTTATAATAAATTTTTTGTTGTTTAATCTTTTATGAAGTATCAAAGATTCATTGACTGCATCTTTGATTTCATCTTCTTCTTGTATATACATATCAATAAATAAAAATATATTTTGACCAAAAGGCATAGGGAACATACCATCATTTTTTGAAATAGCACTATAAACTTGCATTAAAACTTGAGGTTTTCCAATAACTAAAATAATATCTTCTGGCTTTAAAATAAGTGATGGTCGGATAGGAATCATTTTTTGATTTCTATAAAGTCCAAATATTTTCCACTCAATTTGCTCAATACTACCAATATATCTATAAGCAAAACTACTTCCAAATGGGATTTTTATTTCCATAATCTCACCAGCTCTTAAACCAATATTTTGAGCAACTATAGGAATATTTGGTAATCTCTCAACCAATCCATTAGCAGAAATTTGAGTACTATCATATTTATAAATATGTCCATCATCTTGGCAGTCAAGACCCCAAGGGTCATACACTATAATTTCAAGATTATATTTTATATGTCTGATATTCTTAATTGTATATATGGTATCGTCTTTGCTATCAAGTACAATTAAAACTTCGCTTGGAAATATTTTTTGTAAAAGAGTTTCTAGCTTAAAAAGCGATGTTGAATCAAATTCATAAAATCTAAAATTCACAGGGTAATCATCATCAAGTAAAGATTTGTCAGTATATACTATATCATATAAGTTATCAAGGGTATTAGCTTGCACCATTCTTTCTAATAGTTTTTTCGCTACAATACCATCAAGTATTACTAAAATTTGTTTCAAATATTCACCTCAATTTTAAAAAGGATATTATACCCAAATGGAATTTAAAATAGACAAAATTGATCAAAATGCAAGAGCATGTACCATCAAAACAGCCCATTCTACTATTCAAACACCTGTATTTATGCCAGTTGGAACTGTTGGATGTGTAAAAGCACTAGATGCAAATGATATGCTTAGTCTTGGAGCCCAGATAATCCTTGGTAACACTTATCATCTATACCTTCGTCCAGGTGATGAGCTAGTCAAAAACTTTGGAGGACTTCATGGATTTAGTAAATTTCCCAAAAGTTTCCTCACTGATAGCGGAGGATTTCAAGCATTTAGTCTAAGCGATATAAGCAAAGCAGACAAAAACGGAATAATGTTCAAAAGCCATATTGATGGAAGCAAACATTACTTCACTCCACAAAAAGTTCTTGATATTCAATACAATCTCAACAGCGATATTATGATGATTTTAGATGATTTGGTAGCATTACCAAACACAAGAGAAAGAATCAAACTAAGTATTGATAGAACGACACAGTGGGCAAAAGAAGCAATAGAGTACCATAAATCGCAACAAAGCAAAGGGATAGGACTAAATCAAAATATTTTTGCTATTATCCAAGGTGGAATTGATAGGGAATTCAGAAAAATGTCAGCTGAAGCTCTTTGTGAGATGGAAGACTATGATGGATTTGCCATAGGGGGACTTAGTGTTGGTGAGCTAAATAATGAAATGTACGATACAGTAGAGTGGACAACTTCATTTATGCCTACACACAAACCAAGATATCTTATGGGAGTAGGGACTCCAACAGACTTGATAGAAAATATCCATAGAGGTGTAGATATGTTTGACTGTGTTATGCCTACACGAAATGCAAGAAATGGTACACTTTTTACCACTTTTGGAAAAGTAAATATCAAATCAGCAAAATACAAAGATGATATGACTCCAATAGATGAGAAATGTAATTGTTACACATGTCAAAACTATTCAAGAGGTTATCTAAACCATCTATTCCGTTCTCGTGAGATTACATATTTTAGACTAGCAACAATACATAATCTATATTACTATTTAAATTTGATGAAAGATGCAAGAAATGCAATACTAGAAGGTCGTTGGCTTGAATTTAGAGCTGAGTTTTATGCAAATCAACAAGCATAAAAAAAGGTTCGTGGCTTTTGACCACGAACCTTTTTTACAAGTAGTTTATAAAAACTATTTTCTAAGCTCTTTGATTTTAGCAGCTTTACCTGTTCTTTCTCTTAAGTAGTTTAGTTTAGCTCTTCTTACTCTACCACTTCTTAGTAGTGTAACTTCTTTTAAAGAATCGCTATATAATGGGAAGATTCTTTCAACTCCAACACTATTTGCGCCTATTTTTCTAATAGTAAAAGTAGCATCAACACCATTTCCGTGTCTGCCAATTACTACACCTTCAAATGCTTGAATCCTAGTTTTGTTACCCTCTTTGATTTCAACACCAAGTCTTAGTGTATCACCAGCTTTAAAGAAAGGAACGGTTTTAGAAGCAAGTTGTGCTGCTTCAAAGCTCTCGATAATTCTATTTTTCATTGTTTTTTCCTTTATCAGGTCTGTAGTATTGTGTTTTACAAAGCGACATCTGAAATTTTAAGTTGGCAATTTTACTATGATTTCCCTTTAAGAAAGCTGAAGGAACACTTAAATTTTGAAAATTTTCAGGTTTTGTAAAAGATGGGGCTTCTAAAAGGTCAGATTCATAGCTTTCCATATCCAAAGATTCTTGATTTCCTAGTACTCCATCAATATTTCTAGCAATTGCATCACACATCACCAAAGATGCCAATTCCCCACCAGTTAGTATATATTCCCCTATACTAAATACTTCATCAGCATATTCTTCTATTACTCTTTCATCAATTCCCTCATATCTACCACAAACAAAAACAATATTTTTTTTCTTTGCGAGTCTTTTTGCATCATTTTGACGAAATTGTTTTGCAGATGCAAGTGGAAATACTATATAAGCATCTGGATTTTTTGATTTTATCTCATCCAAAGTATCAAAAAGAGGTTGTGGAGTCATCAAAAGCCCAGCCCCACCACTACACAAATAATCATCTACTTTTTTGTGTTTGTTTGTAGAAAATTCTCTTGGATTGTAAAATTCATAGTTTATTAAATCTTTTTCAATAGCTTTTTTCAATATAGAATCTTTGAAATAAAACTCTATCAAATTTGAAAATAGCGTCACAAATGTAAATTTCATCCCTTTTACCTTCATTCTTCATTCTTAACACTTAACACTTAACACTTAACACTTAACACTTAACACTTAACACTTAACACTTTTATTATATTGTAATCTTACTTTAGATAGAATAAACACCAAATTATATAAAGTAGAAAAAATGGTAACATTACAAGATATTAAAGATGCTAAGAATAGATTAGATGGAATAATACACAAAACTCCACTTGCATTTGCACCAACTTTGAGTAAAAATCATGGTGGACAAATTTATATCAAAAAAGAGAACCTTCAACTAACAGGAAGTTTCAAACTTCGAGGAGCTTTCAATAAAATAGCACTTTTGACTCAAGAACAAAAAGATGCTGGAGTTGTAGCTTCAAGTGCTGGCAATCATGCTCAAGGTGTTGCATTTGCTGCAAAACATTTTGGAATTAAAGCAGTTATTTTTATGCCAGAGACTACCCCACTTACAAAAGTTAGTGGCGTTATGGACTTGGGGGCTGAGGTAGTTTTAAAGGGGAGCAAATATGATGAAGCTTATATGTATGCAAAAGAGTATGCAACACAAAATAATAAAACTTTCGTACACCCTTATGCAGATGATGAAGTAATAGCAGGGCAAGGGACTATTGCACTAGAAATATTAGAGTGTGTTCCTGATATAGATGTGTTTGTAGTGCCTATTGGTGGTGGAGGATTGATAAGCGGTATAGCAATAGCAGCAAAAGCACTAAATCCCAAAATCAAAATCATAGGTGTAGTAGCAAGTGGAGCTAGAGCTATGAAACAATCCTATGATGCCAAAACTCCTATTGATTCAGTAGATGTAAAGACTATTGCTGATGGTATAGCCGTTCGTGATATTACGCCAAAAATGTTAGATTTTGTTCTAGAATATGTGGATGAAGTGGTTGAAGTTGAAGATAAAGAGATCGCAAATGCAATTTTATTTTTACTAGAAAAACAAAAACTTGTAGTTGAAGGTGCAGGGGCTGCTGGAGTTGCTGCTGTGATGCATGGTAAGATTGATACAGATGGTATGAAAATTGCATTGCCACTAAGCGGTGGTAATATAGATGTTACAATGCTTTCTATTATTATAGAAAAAGGACTTCTTAAATCAAGTCGAAAAATGAACTTAATGGTTACTTTGGTTGACAAACCAGGCTCACTTACTAGATTAACTGAGATATTTAGAGAGTGTTATGCTAATATAGTTCAAATAGATTATGATAGAAATTCAGTTCAGCTTGACTTTGGTGATGCAAATATCACGATAGCCTTGGAAACAAAAGGTGAAGCACATCAAGAAGAAATTAGAATGATGTTAAAATCGAATGGATATAGATTTAAAGAACTTTAAAGTTAAGTTTTAGTAAAATCTCGAACAAAAATAAAAAAAGACCAAAAACCTTAACAGTCCTTAGAGGTTGAAGTCAAAATTAAAGGATAACGATGCAAGATAGAGTATATTTATTGCTAGGTCAAATAAGCCATGATCATGTTTTTATAATCATAGCTCACGCACTTTTAGCAATTGCAATTATTTTTATGATGGCAAGATTTGCTACAAAAAAAATGCAATTAGTTCCAACAGGTTCTCAAAATATTTTAGAAGCTTATACCGCTGGTGTTATAGCTATGGGTAAAGATACAATGGGTGAAGAAAACTCAAGAAGATATTTACCACTTATTGGAAGTTTAGGTTTAGTTATTGTAGTATCAAATCTTCTTGGTATTTTACCACTTTTTGAAGCTGCTACAAGTGATATTAACTTTACATTAGCATTGGCTTTGATAGTATTTATTTACTATAATTATCTTGGTATCAAGAAAAATGGTGTAATTAACTATTTCAAACACTTTATGGGTCCAGTTCCAGCACTTGCTCCGTTGATGTTCCCTATCGAGATAGTTTCTCACCTTTCAAGAATATTTTCTCTTTCTTTCAGGCTTTTTGGTAACATCAAAGGTGATGACTTGTTCTTACTTGTATTATTGATGCTTGCTCCTTGGATTTTACCTTTACCTGCATTTTTCTTGTTATTTGCTATGGCATTTTTACAAGGGTTTATATTTATGATTCTTACTTATGTATATATCGCAGGATCTATCATGATGGAAGAAGAGGGACACTAAGAAAACAACAACTGCTTGTTGTTTTCGTGTCCCGCAAACCGATGCTCATATTTGAGCGAAGCGAGAATGAGCATACGGTCAGGCAAGACGATGCCCATGTGCGAACGCTAGTGTACGGGCATACGGCAGGGCAGTCTTATATTATAAGAAAAACTAAAAAAGGAGGACAAATTGGTGTTCTCCTTTTTTTATTGGTGATTAGCTGGGAGGACTTACTATGAAAAACTATTTGATTACAGACCCAAAATATTATACCAATAATCCACAAACTTTTGGTAATACATTATCTAATGTATTGCAAAAACACAAGATAGATTATGCTTGTTTTAGAGATAAAACTTCCTCAAACTTAGACGAACTAATAAAAACCTTTGTAAATATATGTAAAAAGTTGGATATAAACAATATTTTGATAAACTCTTATATAGATTTGGCTATCCAGTACAAAGCAGATGGTGTTCATCTCACATCTTCACAGTTTGATGAGATAGCAAAAGCAAAAGATGCTGGACTTTTCGTAATGATTAGTTGTCATAGTATAGATGAGATTAAAAAAGCCAAAAGCTTAGGAGCTGATGGTGTGACATATTCACCAGTTTTTGATACACCTGATAAAGGTAAGACTATAGGGCTTGAAGAGATAAATAAAGCAAAAGAAGAAGTGAGTGGTATTTTGATTTTTGCTCTTGGTGGAATAGTAACTGATGAACATATAAAAAGCATACATTCCACAAAAGCTGATGGGTTTGCTTCTATAAGATATTTTGTATAATAAAAGGTAAAAGTATAGTAATTATGAACAAAAATATAAAAAACCAAATATTAGAAATTTTAAACCACAGACCACTTATTATAGATGGTGCGATGGGGACACAAATACAAACATATAAAGTGCCTGATAGTGCTTGGATTTATGAAGGACAGAATCTTGAGGGTTGTAACGAACTTTTAAATATCACAGCACCCCAAATCATCTCCAAAATTCACAATGCCTATGCGTACGCAGATGCAGATATGATTAAGACTAACACCTTTGGTACACAGCCATGGGTACTTGATGAGTATGGATTGGGTGACAAAGCTTATGAGTTATCAAAACTTGGAGCAGAGCTTGTAAAAGATATATGCGATAAATATTCAACTCCAACTAAACCTAGATTTGTTTTAGGCTCTATAGGACCTGGTACTAAGCTTCCAAGTCTAGGGCATATTACATATGATGAGATGTATGAGGGGTACAAAATAGTAGCTCGTGGTTTGATAGATGGTGGAGTGGATGTGTTTTTGTTAGAGACTTGCCAAGACCCATTACAAATAAAAGCAGCAATCCACGCAATCAACGATGCCCAAAAAGAGTATCCTTCCTATCAACCATCAACCATCAGCCATCAACTACTTCCTATAATGGTAAGTGTAACCATAGAACTAAGTGGCTCTATGCTAATAGGTACTGATGCTCAGACTATTACTACTATATTAGAGCCTTTTGATATATTATCTCTTGGGTTTAATTGTGGAACTGGACCAGAACAAGTGGCAAAACATCTAAAGGTATTAAGCCAAAACTATCACGGACTCATCTCAATCCACTCAAATGCAGGACTTCCTCAAAATAAAGGTGGATATACATATTATCCTATGGGACCAAATGAATTTAGTGCATTGCAAAAAGAGTTTTTAGAGCTAGATGGTGTTAGCTTTTTGGGAGGATGTTGTGGTACTACTCCTCAACATATCAAAGCCCTAAGTGACGCTGTACAAGATATAGCACCAAAAAAGCCAACAGGTAGCCATGACAAATCTCTTGCATCACTTTTCAATGTGGTTACTCTCAAACAAGAGCCAGCTCCACTTTTGATAGGTGAGCGAAGTAATGCTACAGGAAGTAAGGCTTTTAGAGATTTATTACTAAATAGTGACTATGAAGGAACTTTGAGTGTGGCTCAAGCACAAGTGCGAAGCGGAGCTCATATTCTTGATGTGAGTGTAGGTTTTGCAGGACGAGATGAGTCAAAAGATATGGACAAAATAGTTGCCCTTTATTCTCAAAAGATACCTTTGCCTCTTATGCCAGATAGTACACAGACCAAATCACTAGAAATAGCACTCAAACAAATAGGTGGGAAACCTATCATCAACTCCGTAAACTTAGAAGACGGTATAGAAAAATTTGATGAAGTGTGTATCTTGGCTAAGAAATTCGGTGCAAGTTTGGTTTGTCTTGTGATAGATGAAGAGGGTATGGCAAAAACCGCAAAAAGAAAAGTGGAAGTAGCCCAGCGTATTTATCAGCTTGCTACCCAAAAGCACGGCATAGACCCAAGGGATTTGGTCTTTGATATGCTTGTGTTTACCGTAGGAAGCGGTGATGATGAATACCGAGATGCAGCTATACAAACTATAGAAGCTATAAGAGAATTTAGCACAATGCACCCAGAAATTGGGACTACTTTGGGGCTGTCTAATATCAGCTTTGGACTAAGTGCAAATGCTAGGATTTATCTAAATAGCGTATTTTTACACCATTGTGTAAAAGCTGGACTTACAAGTGCCATAGTAAATGTTGCCCACTTATTGCCTATTGCTAAGATAAGCAAAGAGGATTTAAAAGTTTGTGAAGATTTATTGTTTGACAATAGAACTGAAAGTGACCCATTATTTAAATTTATAGACCATTTTTCTACCAAATCAAAAGTGGATACCGCAAAAGATGATGGATTTGAGCTTTTAAGCAACGAAGAAAAAGTCAAAAAGCTTTTAATAGATGGGGATAAACAAAGGCTGATACCTCTTGTAGATACCATAAAAGATGAAGTTTCACCAGAGCTTATAGTAAATGAGTGGCTAATAGACGGTATGAAAGTAATAGGTGAGCTTTTTGGAAGTGGTGCTATGCAGTTGCCTTTTGTTTTGCAAAGTGCAGAGACTATGAAAGCTACTGTTGATTTCCTAAAGCCATATTTACCAAAAAAAGAAAAAGATACAAACACCACTTTAGTCCTTGGTACTGTAAAAGGTGATGTTCATGATGTGGGCAAAAATCTAGTAGATATAATCCTTTCAAACAATGGCTTTAAGGTGATAAATATCGGTATAAAAGCAGATTTAGGTGAGTTTGTAAAAGCACTTAAAGACCATAATGCAGATGCTATAGGGATGAGTGGATTATTGGTAAAAAGTACGGCAGTGATGAAAGAAAATCTTGAGGAGTTACAAAAATTAGGTATCAAAGTACCTGTACTTCTAGGTGGGGCTGCTCTTACAAAAGGGTTTATTGATGATTTTTGTCGCCCTGTATATGATGGTGATATATTTTATTGTCGTGATGCCTTTGATGGTGTTATCTCTATGCAAAGAATAGAAAAAGGTGGAGAACTTGATACTAGCTTGGATAAAGTCGTAATAGATGAAAACAAAAAAGAGTTTGTCCCTAAAGTAAAAAAAGCACCAATCCCTCACTATGATGATATAACTATGCCCTCTAAAAAAGAGAAAGTTTTAGTGCCGCCTTTTTGGGGTAGAAGAGTGCTGAAAATCCCACATTTAGAAGAGTTAGCATACAAGTGGATAAACCATAGGGTACTTTTCCGCCAAAGATGGGGATATAGAAAAAAAGGGAAAACTACTGATGAGTTTTTGGCTCAAGAAGAAAAAGTAGTAAAACCACTTTATGATAGACTCAAAAATCTGTTTTTTGAAAAAGGGTTGTTTGACCCAATAGCACTATATGGATACTATCCTTGTAGAAGAGATGGTGATAGTTTGCTTATTTTTGATGATGAATTTATCTATCATAATGGTTCAGATTTAAATGCTATGCCACTTGATAGCATAAGAAGTAAAGCTATCAAAACTATTGATTTACCAAGAAGTGAGTATATACCGCATAGAAATATAGTCGATTATTTTGAAAGCGATAAAATGGATGTGATAGCATTTAGTTGTGTAAGTGCTGGGAAGATTTTGAGTGAATTTGAAAAAGAGTTATATGACCGTGGTGAATTTAGTGAATATTACTTAGTGCATGGATTAGGGGTAGAACTAGCTGAAGCCTTAGCTGAAATAGTACACAAACAAATAAGACTTGACCTTGGAATTGCAAAAAATGAAGGTACAAGCCTAAATGATGTAAGAATGAAGCAATATACAGGATGCAGATTTTCCCCAGGGTATCCAGCGTGTCCAGAGCTTGAACTAAATCGTGAAATATTTGATTTACTTCGCCCAGAAGAATTTGGTATAACTCTAAGCGAAACATTCCAAATAGTACCAGAACAAAGTACATGTGCCATAGTCGTACCACACGATGAAGCAAAATATTTTGCAATATGACAGTTTCAGTATCACTATGACGATGGATTTGTCATTTGGTACTAATTATGAGACCAAATTCGTCATTTAGTGCCTTGACACAGTACTTTCATTCATCGCAAAACCCTCATCATCATCGTCCTACAACAGAACCCCACGCCACCATCCGTCATTCCGTGCTTGACATAGAATCTTGATGATTTTCCAGTCACAAAACCCTCATCATCATGTCCTCATCCGTCATTCCGTGCTTGACACGGAATCTAAAAAATTGTTTTATAGCTTTTTAATTATGTATCTAATTTTAAGTTGCATCCCCAATCAAACTTCACTCCTCACTTAGTTTTCATAAATAATCAATAAATAAAAATTGAACTCAAAATTTTAGTAAATATTAAAGTTAATATGATATACTACACTTAATATTTTGAAGGAGTATGTCGTGAATAGAAAAAAAATATTAGTATTGAGTGATCTTAGAGATTTCAGTGATGTGGTGGCTAAAAAAGCATTATTTATATCAAATCAATACAAAAAAACTTTGGATATACTTCATATTGAAGAGAAGTCTTTTTTAGATTTTTTCAAAGAAAAAACACAATTCTCTTTGGACAAATGTAAAACTATTTTAGAAGAAAAATATGGCTCAAAAGCAAATGTTTTTTGTAAATGTGGGGATTTTATACCTACGATTCAAGAACATATAGAACAAAATGATATATCAGCACTTATAGTAGGGTTCAAAAGAGATAGAACTTTTATCGAAGATATTACTGATGGCTCACACTTGAATTCAATTGTAAGAAAAACAAATATCCCAGTGCTTGTAATAAAAACTGAAAACGAACCAGTGTATAACAATATCTTGATTCCAACAGATTTATCGCCAAGTTCAAAAAAAAATATAGAGTATCTAGCATCATTATTTCCTCAAGCTCACTTTTATATAGAGCATTATTATAAAGCATTTTTTGAAGATAGGATGAGATTGTATGGATTTGATAGCGATGAAGCTAGAAGATTTATCAATCACTACAAAGTAGAAGCAGAACATCATCTTGATGAGTTTATAGAAACTTTATCATTACCAGATACTATAAAAGTATTTTCAAAAGCCAAAAAGTACCTAGATATTAATACAATGGTACAAGAATCAATAGAATTTAATAATATAGATTTACTAAGTCTTTCTACAAGTGGAAGTTTTAGTATTTTTTCTTTTGATTTACTTGAAAAATCATCAAAAGATGTAATAATCTTTAAAATTAACTAATCAGGAGTCAATATGAAATTTGTTGCATTATTGGTTATAACATCAAGCGAGTATGAAGATACACTAAAAGCTGTGGCAAAAAGTGCTGGTGCTGATAGTGCTACTGTTATACAAGCACGTGGAAGTAGCTCTGGAGAGAAAAAAAGCTTTTTTGCTTTGACTTTTGAGGGTAGTCAGACTGTTATTTTGTATGTTTTGGAAGAAAAACTATCAAAAACAGTTTTAAAGGCTATAAATAAAGAGATTGAGACCACCAAAACAGATTGTGTTGCTTTTACAATGCCAATATCACATATAATAGGTCTTGATAAAGAGGTACTCAAAAAGTTTGAAGAGTGTATAAAAAACGAAGAAGATTTATAAGGAGCGAAGATGTTAGTTGAAAATATTATGAGAACAAGTGTGGTTACTATAAAGCCATATGCAACACTAAAGGAAGCTTTACAGCTTATGAAAAAACATAATCTAAAGGCTTTGGTGGTAGATAAAAACTCACCAAGCGATGCTTATGGACTTATTACAAATACTCAAATACTTAAAGCTATTTTGGCAGAAGATGGCGATATAGAGCTTCTTAATGTATATGATATTTACAAAAAACCTGCTTTTAGCGTATCGGCTAAAATTGATGTTAAATTTGCAGCAAAAACTATGATAGAATACAACATAAAAAGGGTTGTAGTAACTGATAATAACGAGTTAAAGGGTGTATTGTCATTAACAGATTTGACACATTATTTGCTTACATGGGTGGATTAAAATTTGGTTGAATTAATCAAGAAATTTAAAAATACCTTTTTTGAGTCAGTAATAAATTTGCTACCTATTATATTGGTAGTTACGGGATTTTACCTTTTTGTATTTCATACTGTTCCTAATGATTTATTTTCTATCGCATTTGGGTTTTTCATCCTTGTGATAGGAGCAACATTTTTTTTGATGGGACTTGAAATAGGTATTTTCCCGTTAGGTAATAATTTATCAAGTGAATTTTTAGCAAGAAAATCTTTGTTTTGGTTTGCCTTATTCGGTTTTTCTTTGGGTTTTGGTGCTTCCATAGCAGAACCTGCTATTATTTCAATAGCATCTCAAGCGGGAACGGTAACCAATGGCAAATTAGACCCATTAGTGTTAAGGATTCTCATTGCATTTAGTGTTGGTATAATAACAGCTTTTGGTATTATAAGAACAATATTAGGGTGGTCAATAGCAAATATTATAATTTTTGGATATATTGTGGTATTAGTAATCGCATTTTTTACTCCAGCCCAAATTATAGGGTTAGCAGTTGATTCTGGCTCTATTGCTACAAATGTTGCTACGGTTCCTTTAATAGTTGCTATAGGTATAGGTATTACGTCTGCAATAGCAGGTAGAAGTGTATTAAAAGATGGTTTTGGTTTTGTAGCATTAGCCGTAATAGCTCCAATTCTTACTATTATGATTTATGGTATTTTTGCATTTGGTATTGAAGTTGGATTAGAAGTTGTGATGCCTACAGTGAATAGTGTAGAAGATAATGCACATTATAAAGAAGGTCTTACGTTATTTGGTATTGTCCAAGACTTATTCTATACATTTTTAAATTTAGTGCCTATTATATTGACAATTTTATTTTTTCAATATGTAATTATAAAAAAGCCATTACCGAATATTAATGGGGTTATTTTTGGCTTAATCTTTCTTGTTATAGGGTTATACTCATTTATTGTAGGTATAAAACTAGGTTTGTTCCCAATAGGTGAAGCTATTGCAAGTAGCTTGTTAAGCCAAAATAACCAATTATATATTTATCTTTTTGCATTCTTGATAGGTTTTGCTACTACTATGGCAGAACCTGCTTTATTGGCTACAATTAAACAAGCTGATATGATGTCAGAGCGTAGAATGAATGTCACAATGTTTAGGATTTTAGTTGCGATTGGGATAGGTGTAGGTATTTTGATAGGTACTTATAGATTAGTTAATGGTTATGATATATGGTTATTAATCACAGGTTTATATATGTTCGTAATTTTGTTAGCAGTTTTTGCACCAAAAGAGATAGTTGCATTTGCTTTTGATTTGGGAGGTGTATCTATTACTGTTGTTACACTTCCTATTGTGACAGCTTTTGGTTTATTTTTAGCGAATAATATAGAAGGTCGAGATTCTTTAACTGATGGATTTGGGCTTATTGCATTTGCGTCAGTTTTCCCAATGATTATGGTTATGGGATATAGTATTATTTTATCTAGACTACAAATATCTGGTGATTAACTAAGATATTTATATCTTAGTTACCACCTCCAAATGTTTTTCTTAGAATCTTTTTGTATTTAGTAGATTTATCACATTGTATCAATAAAATATCATTTTCATAAAATATGGTAGAGCCAACAGGTCTAATATATTCGTCATCTCTTCTTATAAGTAAAATTAAAAAATCATTAGGTAACTCAAGTTCGGCAATACTTGTACCTATTACTTTTGAGTTTTTATTTATAGCGAATTGTTTTAAAGTATGATACAAAAGGGGAGAAGATACAAGAGTTTTATCTTCGTTGTTATCTTTTTGCTCTACTTTAAATATTTTTGCCATAATAGGTAAAGTAGTACCTTGAATTAATATTGATAATAAAACAACAAAAAAAACTGTATTAAAAATCAAAGGAGCATTTTCAAGACCATCTATATATGGGTATAGTGCCAAAACTATAGGCACAGCTCCTCTAAGTCCTACCCATGAAATAAAAGCTTTTTCTTTAAATGAAAACCTACTAAATATCATACTCAAAAACACTCCAGCTGGTCTAGCAACAAATATCAAACAAAGTGCAATCAAAAATCCATTTAGTGCAACATCAGGCAATTGTGAAGGGAATACCAAAAGTCCTAATATTAAAAATACAGTAATTTGCATAACCCATGATACACCATCATGGAATCCGACTAGATTTTTTTTATAAACAAACTCTTTTGTATTTGCAAATATTCCAGCTAAATAAACAGCCAAAAACCCATTACCGTCAATAATTTGAGCAATACTAAACACTAGCATAACCCAAGCTATAGTAAATACTGGATAAAGTCCATAAAAACTAAAGTGCATTTTATTTAATATTCTTGGTAGCAAAAGTCCAAAAAGAATCCCTATTAATGAACCAAGAAAAAACTGCATAAAAAACATCCATACCCAATCACCCAAAGAACTACTTTGTGGCATAATAATAACCTGTAAAATAGCTACAGTCAAGAAAATTGCCATCGGGTCATTGCTACCAGATTCAAGTTCTAAAAGTGGTGATAAGCCTTTTTTTAGTGCTATTCCTTTGGCTCTGAGTATTGCAAAAACAGCTGCGGCATCTGTAGAAGATACAATAGCTCCAACAAGCAAAGCTTCCAAGAAAGTAAAATCAAGTATATAATAAACAAAAAAAGCAATAAAAAGTGCAGTTAAAAAAACACCAACGGTAGCTAATAAAAGCCCATCTTTTAATACAGGTTTAATGACACTCCACTTAGTATCCATACCTCCACCAAATAAGATATAAATAAGAGCTACAGTCCCCACCTTTTGGGCTATTTGAGCATTGTCAAAGTGGATACCAAGAATACCTTCAGAGCCAGCAAGCATACCAAGCCCTAAAAATATAAAAAGTACAGGAATACCAAATTTATCTGATAACTTACTAGATAGTACACTAAGAAGCATCAAAAATGCAATAACTATTAAATGTAACTCAATACCAACCATAAATCACCTCAAATAAAATTATACTATTATATCTAACCAAACTTAAAACTAGAAATTAAGCATTTCTATTGAATACTTATGCTAAAATCACTCCATTGAAACAATTATAAGGATAATTTTCGTGCATATTACAAATAAAATTTCAAGAGCTTTTGGCAAGTTTGCAAGCTTTCATTTCCCAAAACCTATACAAAATATTATAAATTACTCTTATGTTAAGCTTTTAGGGCTAAATATGAATGAATTTTATAGCCCAAGTAGCTACAAAAGTCTAAATGAGCTTTTTACAAGAGAGTTAAAAGTTCCAAGACATATAGATACAAGTTTGGACAATTTTATCTCTCCAGCAGATAGTTTTGTAACAGAACTTGGGAGACTTGATAATGATAGATTACTTCAAATCAAAGGGATGAGTTATAGTGTAAAAGAGCTTTTGACAGAGCATATAAGCACTGATAATCTATCAAAAGTTATAAATGGTGAGTTTATGAACTTTTATCTATCCCCTAAAGATTATCACAGATACCATAGCTCATATTATGCAAAAGTGACAAAGCTTATCCATGTACCAGCCAAACTATATCCTGTAAATAAGCCATATCTCAAAAAAGAACAAGATTTATTTATCAAAAATGAAAGAGTTATTATAGAGTGTATCACAGATGAAGACAAAGTATTTTATATGATATTTGTTGGAGCTTTAAATGTGGGTGAAATGGTATTTACCTTTGAGCCAAGAGTAGAAACAAACCGTGATGATAAAAATATTAAAGTATATGAATACGAAGATTTACATATCAGCAAAGGTGAGTGCCTAGGATATTTCAAAATGGGTTCAACTGTACTTATGGTATGGGAAAAAGATTTTGTAAATTTGAATAATTTATTAAATACTAAAGTAAGTTTTGGCACAATTGTAGCAGAAGTGCTGAGCTAATGAGATGCTGAGGTGCTGAGCTATTTTAACTCAGTACCTCAGTAGCTAAAGTATCTCAGTAACTTAGAAAAAAAGGAAAACAAATGGCAACAACAGAATTGACAAGAATAGAATTAAATGGAACAAAAAAAGGTGCTATCATATTGGCAAATGTAACAGAGCCTTATGGTAGTGGAACTCCAGATGTCGTAAGTATTGGTATTGCTCTAAATGGTGAAGATGTAGAGTGGAAAACTCATATTCCTTATGAGAATATTGATGCTTTAATTGATGCACTAAAAGCTGCAAAAGAGAGCAAAAAATAGTCATGGGTAAGTTTTTAGTCACATTTTGTCTTTTAATTAGCTCGTTATTTGCATTGCCTTTTGGAAATGCTGGTGGTTTTTTAGAGCCAGAAGAAGCTTTTAAAACAAGTGTGATTAAAGAAGGTCCTTTCATAGAGTTTGAGATTGTTTTGGGTCAAGATATATATTTATATCAAGACCAACTCAAAGTTTTTATTACATCTCCACAAAAAATAGAAATTACTGATAAGATAGAACTTCCTGCATATGTAGATTATCAAGACTCAAAAGCTATATTTAATGTAGCCAATATTAGTGTACCGATTGAAGTTGTGACAACTTTAATCAAAGATGATAACTACTCTCTTGAGCTCGTGTTTCAAGGGTGTTCAAGTGCTGGATTATGCTACTCTCCTATGAGTGTTTTCTATAGCGAAGAGACAACTGTACCAGCTACTGCTTCTTTAGAAGATGTGAAATCATCTGATGAGGTATTAAGCGAAACAGACCAAATTGCAAGTATGTTTTCAAGTTCCAATGCTTGGTTGATGTTGCTTACATTTTTTGGTTTTGGATTGTTGCTATCTTTGACACCATGTGTATTTCCTATGATACCGATACTATCAAGTATCCTTGTATCACAGTCAAATACTACTATGGGTGGGATTAGTGGTAAAAAAGGATTTTTAATCTCAGTTGTTTATGTGGTGGCTATGTCATTGGCATATGCAATTGCTGGTATGATAGCTGGAGTTTTTGGTGCTAATTTACAAAGTGCGTTACAAAACCCTTATGTATTATCAATCTTTGCTGCAATTTTTGTTGCATTAGCTTTTTCAATGTTTGGATTTTTTGAGTTGAGAGTTCCTGCTTTTATCCAAAATAAAATCAATAAATCCACAGATGGTCAAGAAAAGAATGGTCTAATAGGTGTAGCAATAATGGGCTTTTTATCTGCTCTTATTGTAGGACCTTGTGTAGCACCACCTCTTGCTGGAGCATTGGTATATATTAGTCAAACAGGTGATGCACTCCTTGGTGGGATGGCTTTATTTGTGATGAGTATAGGTATGGGTATGCCATTATTGATTTTAGGTGCTGGAGCTGGTAAATTTATGCCTCGTCCTGGTGGATGGATGGAAAGTGTCACAAAAGTTTTTGGTGTTATTATGTTAGCACTTGCTATTTGGATGCTAGATCGTGTGATAGACCCTTCATTTACACTTATGCTTTGGGCTTTATTGCTTATTGGAAGTGCTGTTTATTTAGGGTTATTTGACCCTATAAAAGAGTCTTGTAAAGGGATGAAAAAGTTAAAAAAAGTATTTGAAATAGTATTATTATTGTTCGGTATTTCATTTTTTGTAGGATCTCTCAGCGGAGCAACTTCACCACTAGACCCTTATGAAAGATTTACTACGCCAAGTGGTGTAGCTGTGTCAGGATTGAATTTTGGTCAAATTAAAACAGTAAATGAGCTTGAAAATATTGTACAAAATAGCTCAAAACCGATAATGATAAAATTCACAGCCACTTGGTGTGTGAGTTGTAAAGAACTTGATAGTATTACTTTGAAAGATACTGAAGTGATAGGGTTTTTAAGTAGTTATGATGTATATAAAATAGATATTTCAGACAATACAAAACAAGACAAAGAATTGCTTGAATATTTTGGACTTTTTGGACCTCCAGCATTACTATTTTTTGAAGGTGGCAAAGAGCTAAAATCAAAAAGAATTGTTGGGTACAAATCTCCGCAAGAGTTTTTGCAAATCATTAGATAGATTAGAAATATCTGTATAAGCAGTTATTCCGTGCATGATACGGAATCTCAAATCTGTAAAAATACAAATAGGTATTATTAGAGATACTATTGATCAAAGGGAGGGTAAAAATGTTTAAAAAGATATTCTTATTGCTTAGTATATTTGTGACATTGTCTTTTTCAAATGTTGATTTCGTATATGATATAGAAACTGCAAAAACAAAAGCTCAAAGTGAAAACAAACAAATCTTAGTAATGTTTTCAATGGAAAATTGTCCAGCTTGTGAATATATGAAAGATGTAGTATTTGATAATAAAGATGTAGCAGGGTATTTAAATACATATTTTGTAGTATATGAAGTAGATTATAATAAAAAAGAGACTTTCCCTCAAGGATTGACTCCATTTGGTACACCAACTTTTTATGTACTAAAAAGTGATGGTGAGAGAATAGGTAGAGCATTGGTCGGTGGAATGACTGCTAATGTTTTTTTAGAAAAATTAAGAACTTATAGGTAAAAAAATGAGTATAGAAAAAAATTTAGAAAAAAGAAGTAATGGTGTGTGTGAATTGTGCGGAAGCAATGAAGATTTAAAAGTATATCAAGTAAATCTAAATGATGAGGGAACTGATGGTAGTGTACTACTTTGTGGTGTTTGTAACTCAAATGTAGATAGCCCAAAAGAAATAGATGAGAACCATTGGAGATGTTTAAATGATGCTATGTGGAATGAAAACCAAATAGTTCAGATTCTAAGCTACAGAGTCTTAAAACAACTAAATGAATCATGGGCAAATGAGCTTCTTGAAATGATGTATCTTGATGATGATGCAATAGCTATTGCAAATTCTGGACTTGTATCTGATGAAGATGCAGGTGATATAAAAAAAGATGCAAATGGCAATATCTTAGTTGAGGGTGATAGTGTTACTATTATCAAAGATTTAGAGGTCAAAGGTGCTGGATTTACTGCAAAAAGAGGCACAGTAGTCAAAGGAATAGGTCTTGGAAATGTGGCTGGTCATATTGAAGGCAAAGTAAACGGTACTAAGATTTATCTAAAAACTTGCTTTTTGAAGAAAGTTTAATCTTTATCAATTGATAATTTATTGGGAAGTAGTTATTAGCTATTTTCCAATATTTGATATGAGTTTTGTACTTTTATAGTTTTTGAGGCTATATCAACATCTAAAATATATTCATCTTTGATATATGGAATCAAAAAAACTTTTGGTAAATCTTTTTTTTGTAGTTCTTCACTTACATTTATTTCAAGATAATCATTTAGTGGAAATCTATGAATTTCAGTTACACTACCAAGTAATATTTCATTTTCAAATACACTACAGTTTTGTATATCAAACCAAAAAAATTCATCTTTTTTTAGTTGGCAATACTCTTTTGTTGCTTCAATTGTAGTATAAAGCTCAAGATTTGTAAGTCTTTTGGCACTATCGCAGTCATTGTATGTTGCAAAAAGAGCAGTTCCTTTGTCTAAATCTATTTTTTCTACAGTTAAACTGATTTTTTTATTAGTTAAAAGAACAGTCCCTTTTTTTATGTGGTTCGCAAAATCTGTGTCTAAATAGATTTTTATTAAACCATTTAGACCGACAGTTTTACCAAGTTTACCAAGATATACTTTATTCATCTATAGCAACTACTTGTATCTTATAAGATATATTATCTTTTGCTTTACAGCCGTTGATAATTGTTTTTAAAGAATTTATCATATTGCCATTTTTACCTATTAATTTACCCACATCTATCTGATGAGCACGAATAAGGACTTCATAAAATTCATCATTAATCTCACTAACACTTACTGATATTTGTTCTGGATGAACTGCAATTAGTTTTGCATAGGTTTCTATAAAGTTGGCAACCATCTAGATTATTTTCCAGAAAGTTTTCTAACTTTTTCACTCATTTGTGCACCAACGCCCAACCAATAGTTAAGTCTTTCTTCATCAAGTTTAAGAACTTTTGGCTCAGTTACAGGATTGAAATATCCGATTGATTCTATCCAACCACTATCTCTTCTTTTTCTGCTATCTGTTACAACTATTCTGTAAAATGGTTTTTTGTTTCTACCCATTCTTGTAAGTCTAATTACTGTCATGTTTTTGTTCTCCTTAAATTTTAGTATTCTCAAAATACTTATTAAAGTTTTCTGATGAAAATTTTAATAAGTATTTTTGTGAGTTGTAAGTAGTGAGTCGTAAAAAGTCACTACTTATACAAGCTATCTAGGTATTCCCTTTTGTGCTTGAGCCAACATATTTGTAAAGCCTTTCATTCCGCCTTTACTTGATAGCTTTTTAGCCATTTTTGAAGCATTTTTGAATTGTTTTAGAATTTTGTTAACTTGCATTTCATTTAGTCCTGCACCATTTGAGATTCTTTTTTTTCTGCTTCCATTTAGTAAATCAGGATTTTCTCTCTCTTTTGGTGTCATTGAACCAATAAGTGCTTTGATTTGAACTACTTCTTTAGAGTTTTCCAAATCCATATCTTTCAAAGCTCCACTCATTTGTGAAAGTCCTGGAATCATAGATACCAAAGATTTCAAACTTCCAAGTTTTTTCATCATATCAAGTTGCTCTACAAAGTCATTGAAGTTAAACTCACCTTTCTGGATTTTTTTAGCAACAATTTTTGCTTTTTTCTCATCCATTACAGCTGCAGTTTTTTCCGCAAGACCTTCAATATCTCCAGCTCCAAGAAGTCTACTGACTATTCTATCAGGGATAAATACCTCAATATCAGGCATTTTTTCACCAGTACCAATAAATCTTAGTGGAACTTCAACTTGATTTGAAATAGATAGTGCAACACCACCTTTAGTATCACCATCATATTTTGATAATATAACACCATCAATTCCAATAAGCTCTTTAAATGTAGTAGCAGTTCTAGTAGCATCATGACCTGTTAGTGTATCTGCCACATAAAATATTTCACTAGGTTTAATAGCATCTCTTACATTTTTGAGCTCATCCATAAGTTCAGCATCAATTGCAAGTCGCCCAGCTGTATCTATAAGAAGTACATCATAAAGCTCTTTTTTTGCTTTTTCTTTTGCCGATAGTGCTATTTTGATTGGATCTTTTTCATTATCATCATAATATATATCCACATCAATTTGAGCTGCAATTTGTTTTAGTTGTTCAACCGCTGCTAGTCTTTGTAAGTCACAAGCTGCAACTAAAACTTTTTTGTTTCTAGTTTTTAGATAATTTGCGAGTTTTCCAGTAGTAGTTGTTTTTCCACTTCCTTGAAGACCAGTCATAAGTATAATTGTAGGTGATGAACTAGCATATACAAAACCTTGATTTCCATTAGCAGTTAGTACAGATGTCAATTCATCTTTCAATGCTTTTAAAAATGAGTTTTGCCCAATACCAGCTTTTTTTGTCTCTATTTCTACATTGGTTAATAGTTGTTTTGTCGTCTTATGGTGAACATCAGCTTTTAATAAAGCTTTTCTTAGTTCTGCTATAGCATTTTTGAGTGCTTTATCATCATCTTGGAATCTGATTTTATTAACAGTAGTTTTTATGGAGTCGGTTATAAATTCAAACACTACATTATCCTAATATATTATAAATTTTTCGTAATAATATCAAATGAAAACTTTAAAATAGATTAATTAAGTAGATTTTAAGTAATAAAAAAATGAAAAGCCCAATTTTTAGGGCTTTTCATCTTAATTAAATCTTAATTTTAATATAGGTTAAAAACCGTAAGTTCTAAATTCTTTTGGTTCTGGAGATTCAAAAGTGTAGTTAAATATTTTTGTAACTCTTGAATGAAGTAACATTCTATGAACTTTTGTAGAATTTACACCATATTGAGTATCCCCAATAATTGGCATATTCAAATATGCTAAGTGAACTCTTATTTGATGTGTTCTTCCTGTTTCAATAACAATCTTAACCTTACTTTTATTTCCTTCTATCATAAGAGGAGAAACTGTAGTTTTAGCACTTTTACCAGTTCTAAGGTCAATTCTACTTTTTGCAGTTTTTCCTTTGATTGTACTTATTGGCAAATCACACACAGCTTCATCTATGATTTTACCTTCCACTACAGCAACATATTCTTTATAAACTTTATGTTCTTTAAATTCTTGAATTGCACGAGCTTGAAACTCTTTATTTTTAGCAAAAAGCATAACCCCACTAGTATCACGGTCAAGTCTATTTAATAAAATATAATCTTTATATATAGATTCAGCTTCACTTGTGTTCATATGAGCTGGTTTATCAACAGCTAATATATCATTATCCTCAAAAATTTTTCTAATATTTGGCATCTCTTTTACTTTGAACATAGTAGTTGGTGATATCTCTCCACGAGCAATCATCACTTTTTTACCAGCTGCAGTAACCAAACCTTTATCAATAAGTTCTTTCGCCTTAGAGTTTGTTATCCCCTCTTGAATAGCCAATAACTTATAAGCTTTTTCTTTAATCATCTTCTACCTTGTAAATCTATTTTTTCTATTATACCATAAAAAATGTAAATAATTGTTTAAGATAAGTTTTAGTTTTTTTTAGATAAAATCGCAGACTCTATTTCAAAAATAGAAACCTCACATGTATCAATCCTTGAATTGGTTGCACGAAAGTGTTAAGGGATACAGAGGCATAAACCAAAAAAACAAAAATATGATTGCAAGGAGCAAACAATGGTAACAATGAAAGACCTATTAGAATGTGGTGTACACTTCGGACACCAAACAAGAAGATGGAACCCAAAAATGAAAAAATTCATATTTGGTGTAAGAAAAAATATCTATATCATAGATTTACAAAAAACTCTAAGATATTTTAGATATACATATACAGTAGTAAGAGATAAAGCTGCTCAAGGTCAAACTATGATTTTCGTAGGGACTAAAAAACAAGCTAGCGATACTGTAAAACAAGCTGCAATTAGCTGTGGTATGCCATATGTTAACTACAGATGGTTAGGTGGTATGCTTACAAACTACGGAACAATCAAAAAATCAATTAGAAAACTTGAAGTTATCAAAAAAATGAAAGAAGAAGGTCAAACTACACTTCTTACAAAAAAAGAAGCTTTAATGCTTGCTAGAAAAGAAGAAAAATTAGAATTATATCTTGGTGGTATCAAAGATATGAAAACTTTACCAGATATGATGTTCGTAGTTGATGCTGCAAAAGAGAAAATTGCAATCGCAGAAGCTAGAAGACTTGGTATTACAGTAATTGCTCCAATAGATACAAACTGTGATCCAGATGTTATAGATTTCCCAATCCCAGGAAATGATGATGCTATCAGATCAATTCAATTATTTTGTTCAGAAATGGCAGAAGCTATGAATGAAGGTAAAGCTATATATTTAGAAAATGGTGGAACTATTGATTCAGCTCCAGTATCTGAAGAAGAAGCACAAGAAGTACTAGAAGAAGCGTTAGCAGAAGCTGGTGATATAAGTGAAGAAGACTTCACTAAGGAGGACTAAGATGGCAGAAATTACAGCAGCAATGGTTAAAGAGCTAAGAGAATCTACAGGTGCCGGCATGATGGATTGTAAAAAAGCTCTTGTTGAAACTGATGGAAATATGGAACTTGCAGTTGATAAACTAAGAGAATCTGGTCTTGGAAAAGCAGCTAAAAAAGCTGGAAATGTTGCAGCTGAAGGTTTGATTACAATAGTAGTTAATGCTGACAATACAAAAGCAACTATGACAGAAATCAATTCTCAAACAGACTTCGTTGCAAAAAACGATGGCTTTATCAACCTAACTCAAGAAGTAACTGCACATGTTCAAGCAACAGGTGCATCATCAACTGAAGAGTTAATGACAACTACAATCAATGGTGTAGTTTTTGAAGAGTATATGAACAGTAAAATAGCTACAATTGGTGAAAACTTAGTTGCTAGAAAAATGGCGACTGTTAGTACTACTGGTGGTGTTGTAAATGGTTATGTTCATACAAATGGTAGAGTTGGTGTAATAGTAAGTGCTGTTTGTGCTCCTGAGGCAAAAGAAAAAACAGTTGCATTACTAAAAAGCATAGCAATGCACGCAAGTGCTATGAAACCAACTGTTCTTAGCTATACAGAACTTGATTCAGAATTTGTTGAAAAAGAACTTTTAGCTATTAGAGCTGAAGTAGAAAAAGAAAACGAAGAATTTGCAAGATTGAAAAAACCTCTAAAGAGAATTCCAGAGTTTGTAAGTAAATCTCAATTAACTCCAGCAATTATGGCTGAAGTTGAAGCTAATTTGAAAGAAGCTTTAAAGGCTAGTGGTAAACCAGAAAAAATTTGGGACAATATACTTCCAGGTCAAATAGAGAGATTTATCACTGATAATACTCCACTTGATCAAAGATTTGCACTTTTATCTCAAGCTTATGTAATGGATGACAAAAAAACAGTAGAACAAGCAATTGCTGATACTGACCCATCAATTAAACTAGTTGATTATATTAGATTTGAACTTGGTGAAGGTATAGAAAAACAAGTAACTGATTTTGCTTCTGAAGTTGCAGCTCAACTTGGTTAATAACCAAGGTTGAATGTTTAATTATGAGTGTTGAATTAAATTCAGACATTGATAATATAGAACATACAAATAATTTACAGCCCCTTTTGGAGGCTGTAGATATATCTCACAATTTTGATTATCCACTTTTTAAAAATATCAACCTCAATATATACGAATCACAATCAATTGCAATAATTGGAAGTAGTGGATGTGGAAAATCTACGCTACTAAATATTCTATCAACACTTTTAAAACCACTAGATGGAGATGTACTTTTTAATAAGAAATCTATTTATTCTTTGAAAAATGATGATATTTTAAAGATAAGAAGAGAATATTTTGGTATAATATTTCAAGCACATTATTTGTTTCGAGGATTTAATGCAAAAGAGAATCTGGAGATTTCTAGTATTTTGAATGATACAGTAGTTGATGAAGAGTTGTTGAAGTTACTTCATATTGATTTTGTGATGAACCAAAACATAGGAACACTCTCTGGTGGACAGCAACAAAGACTTTCAATTGCTAGGATTTTGACAAAAAAACCAAAAATCATATTTGCAGATGAGCCAACTGGAAATTTAGATAAAGAGACTGCAAAAATAGTTTTTGATAGTTTATTTAAGTATATTCATTTAGTAAATGGGGCAATGGTTTTAGTAACTCATGAAATGGATTTGGCATTTAGATGTGATAGAGTGTTTGAAATAAAAAATCAAAGGTTAGAACAGATAAAATGAATTTATTATTAGTTACAAAAGAAGATATAGTACAAAAGATTTTTTCATTGGTTTGCAAGAAGTTATCTATTAATTTAGAAATAAAAGATGATACACAAATAAAAAATAAATACGATATAATAGTTCTTGATACATATTTTATAGACGATAGATTTAATATAATAAAACAATATAGCAAAAAACTAGGAGCTATAAGTTCTGATGATTTGCCATTTGAAAAAGCAAAAGATTTTATTATCAAAAGACCTTTTTTACCTACTCAATTAACCCAAATTTTATCACAACAAATAGAAAAAATCAGATTTGAAGAAAAAAAAGATAGTAAAAAACAATTTATAAAAGATTATGAAACACAAAATACAATAAGCTATCTGGATTCACTTGTAGATGATATTGCAAGTGATATAGAGCTTGAAAGTGATGAATCTATAATCCATAAGCCAAGCATTAAGCAAGGCGGAGTATTGGATGGTATAGAGCTTAATAAAATAAAGAGCTTACTAGATTCTAAAACAGAGCCTTCAAGTATAGATGAACTTGATGAAAATGATTGGTTAGACTTATCAGATATTATTGACAAAGCTTTAGAAGAAGTAAAAGGGTATCAATTTAGTGAAAATAAACCTATAAAGTTGATACTATCACAGTACAATTTAAATGAGTTAAAGCCACTTTTCCAAAAACTAAATCAAAATGTTATAGACAATTTATCGGACGGAAAAGAGATTAGTTTGATATTGAAGCTTAAGGATTAAATATGGTACACCTAAATAGTGGAGCTATTTTAATCCTATCAGGTCCTAGTGGATGTGGTAAATCTACTTTATTAAAAGAGTTATATAAACAAATAGATAAATACTATTTTTCTATTTCTACAACTACAAGAGAGCCTAGAGTTGGTGAGCAAAATGGAGTTGATTATATATTTGTTTCTAAAGATGAATTTGAACAAGGGATAGAAAATGGTGATTTCTTAGAATATGCTAGTGTACATGGAAATTATTATGGAACATCTAAAAAACCTATATTAAATGCGATAGAAGAGAATAAACTAGTTATCTTTGATATAGATGTACAAGGTCAAGAAATAGTTAAAAAATCACAATTAAAAGACTTTGTAACATCTGTTTTTATTACAACCCCTAGTTTAGATATATTAAAACAAAGACTTAATTCAAGAGCTACTGATTCATCGGAAGTGATAGAAAAAAGGATAAACAATTCTCAAATAGAGATTAAGAGTATTGATAAGTATGATTATATAATAATCAATGACAATTTAGAACTAGCTTCATCTCAACTTATCTCTATAGCGAAAAGTGCAATGTTAAAAACTTCACTTTTTTTAAAAGATGATATTATAAACAGTTGGATTAACTAGGGTCGTTAATCCCACATCTTTTGTAAAACTCTTCTTGTGTAAACTCTAAAGCAAAAGCATCTGTTACTACGCTTTTGTTAATTTTTTCCAAAACAAAGCTTCTTTGTCCATCATCTAAAAATGGACCTATAAAGATTTGTATTCTCCCTTGTTCATTTTGACAAATAGAAATTCTAGCATCAACTGCTTTTATTTCACGCAAGAATTGTGTATAGAGTTTATATTTAAGTGTTGCTACTTGAATAAATTTTAAAAATTGATTGTTGTAGATTGGATCTATTTTAATTTCTTCATCTTTTATTTTGATATCGGTTTCTATTTTTGCTTCATCTTCCACTTTAGTATTTGTTTCAGTTATTGAATTTGCTAGTAGCTGATTTTCATCTACATTATTATCGACTATTTCATTAGTTAATGCCTCTTGTAGTGAAGTATTTTCAATATTTTCTTGATTATCAGTTATTTCAACAGTAGGTTGTTCTGCAAAAAGTGATTCTAACTCTTCATCATAAAAAGCATTATTATCTTTGTTTTCTATTTGTTGATTTAGAGATTGCTTTTTTTCTTCTACATCTGAAATGATGGTTGGCTCATTATTTTTTAGAAGAGATAGTTTATTATTGAGCCTCTCTTCATTAATGTCACTCATTTGAAAATTATAAGTAGGTATTTCAGGAATGACTGGTTCGACAACTACAACAGCAGTAGGGTCATTTGGATCTACTGGTGGGGGTGCCTCTACTTTTGGATCAAAAACACCTATAAAAAATAAAATCATTATTATGAGAATTATAGATACCAAAGCACCAATGGCAATAAAAAGGATTTTATTGATTGATTTTGCCTTTTTTTGTGTAGTATCATCTAAATTTTCATCTTGAATATCTTCTGAAAGTTTGTCATCTGTATCGTTTTGTAGCTGAGTAGTAGAGGCATTTATTTGACCACTTTCTAATGGGTCTGAATTCATATTGGCAATATCTTGTTCTTCTTCAGGATTTTGATTTTGCTTTACTTCTTCATCTGTTGCCACTATTAACTCTTTTAATTGGTTTTTAGAGCTTCTCTTTTAGCTTTTTGTTTAGCTAAAATTTTTTCTCTATTTTTATTGTAATATTCTTTCCTATAGTCTTTTAATTCTTCTTTCTTTTTTTCACGATATATTTTATCATATTCTAAGCGTTTATTCTTATTATTTTCATAGTATTTTTGTTTTTTACTTCTATACTCTTTGATTTTTGCAACTATTATCTCTTTTCTATCGTCAACATGTGATTTTTGCTTTCTAGCAATTTCCTTTATTTTAAGCGCAAAATCTTCAATACTTAGATTATTTAATTCTTTATCATAGTCAACTGGAGTTTTTGCATCAGGGGAATTCATATCTTCAAGCTGTACTTTCTTCTTGAGATAATACTCCCTCTTTTTCTTCTTATGTCTTAAAAAATTTTCTTCTCTTCGTTTTTTTAACTCTTCTAGGTTCATTATTTACCTATTTTTATCTTTTCAATCTATTTACGATATCTAGCATATCATCAGTTGTTGTTATTGCTTTTGAGTTTGCCTCATAAGCACGCTGAGCAGTTATTAAGTCAACCATTTCAGTAACTAGTGCAACATTTGAAGACTCAATCATACCTTGACGAAGACTTCCAAAAGCGTCAACAGTAGGAATTCCTTCAATAGGAGCACCAGAAGCTTCACTTTCTATAAATAAGGTATCACCATAAGGAGTAAGACCTGCTGGATTTATAAAATCTATAATTGTAATTTGCCCCAAAACTTCAGTAGCACCAGTTGTAGGATTCATAGCTGAAACTGTGCCGTCTTGTGCAATTGACAAATTTGTAAGTGTCTCTGGTATTACAATTTCAGGTTCAAGTCTAAAACCTTGACCATTTACTATACCACCTTCATCATCTACTTTAAAAGAGCCATTTCTTGTATATGCCGCTTCACCATTTGGAAGAGTAATTTGAAAAAACCCTTTACCTTCTATGGCAATATCAAGGTCATTTCCAGTTTGTTTTAGATTACCTTGTAAAAAAGCTTTTTGAATACCAGAAACTCTAACACCCATCCCTACATCAATACCTGTAGGATTTGTGCTTATATCAGATGTAGCACCACCAGTGTAATTTAGTGATTCGTACATAAGATCTTGGAATTCTGCACGATCTTTTTTGAATCCTGTGGTATTAACATTTGAGATATTATTTGATGTAACATCAATTTGAGTTTGCTGGGCAAGCATTCCAGAAGCTGCTGTATAAAGTCCTCGTATCATGTGAACCCCTTGAAAGATATCATTTGTATTATTATATTCAAATAAATGTTAAAATTGGGTTAATTTCAAAAAAGAGATTGATAAGTTTAAGTTTGGAACCAAAATTTTAATTTGGCTGTTTGATAGATTTTATATATTTTTTATAAATATTATTATAGCTTAAGGATATATTCAAATGCTTTTTATTATAATAAGCTCAAAGTTTTAAAAAAATCAAAGGTAGTTTTATGAAAATTTTAATAGTTGATGATAGTTCTACAATGAGAAGAATCATAGGTAATGTTGTAATGCAACTCGGGTTTAGCAAAAGCGACTTTGATGAAGCAGAAGACGGAGTAAAAGCTTGGAAGTTACTTACTGAAGGTACTTATGATATTGTTCTAACAGATTGGAATATGCCAAATATGAATGGTTTAGAATTGGTACAGAAGATAAGAAAAGAAGGTACTCATACTAAAATACCAATTATTATGATTACTACTGAAGGTGGTAAAGCTGAAGTTGTTACTGCTTTAAAAGCTGGTGTAAATAATTATATAGTTAAACCTTTTAGTGCTGAAATTCTAAAAGAAAAACTAGACGGTGTAATGAAAAAATAAATTAACAACTGTTAAAAGTTTAAAGGTCTTATTATGAGTATGAGTCAAGAAGAAATAGAAGCCTTAATGAATGGAATTGAGTTGGATGCTGGGGATTCTGATGATGAGGAACCAGTAGTTGATGATACACCAGAAGACAATATGCAAGAAGTACCATCTGAGGTTTTATCTGAGGATGATATTGAAAGCCTAATTAGTCAAAATAATGTTACAGCAGATGATGTGGCAGAAGAACCCACGATAGCTGAAGATGATAGTAATACTACAATAAACGATGATGATATTGAAGCAATGTTGGCATCAATTGGTGGTATTACTGAGACTCCTACACCAGTAAAAGTTGTGGAGCAACCAAAGAAACAAGCACAGACAGCAAAAACTGTTCAAGATAATCACAAAGAGATTGAGGAAATAGGTAGTAGTTGGGCATCCAAAAAAGTAGAAGAAGGGATTTTCCCATACCCCGCTGCAAAAGATCATAAACCTTTAAACCAACTTAGTGAAGTTGCAAATGATAGTGAAGAAAAAGCTTCAAAAATCTTTGATGTTTTGAGTTTTATTTTGGATGAAAATAATGTTATTCAACAAGAGTCAAAAAAACTTGATGAGTTCTTGAATAAACAAATAGCTTTGATGCAAGCACTATCAAATAAGTTCCCAAATATAGCTGTTTTTGATGCTAATCATCAATCAGCATTAGAACTTAAAAATAGTGTTAAAATTATCAATTCAAGAGTAGATGCTGAAAATATGCAACTTTTTGAGGCAATGGAACTTATGCAGTTTCATGATATTAATAGACAAAAAATTGAACGAGTAATGGCTGTTATTAGAAAACTTTCTGGATACTTAAATAATTTATTTGAAGATGATGGTAGCCATAAAGAAGTAGCAGTTGCAAAACATATTCATGGTGATGAGAATTCAGACCTTGTTGGTGGTGATGACCTAGAAGCTTTGATAGCTGAGTTTAACAAACAATAAAGACAAAGGATTAGATTATGAATAAAGCCGTCCATCAGTTAGCCGCATCAATGATAAATCAGTTTAATCGTGTTGATAAAATATCACATAATCTTGCCAACCAAAATACAACTGGATTTAAACAAGAGGGTGTGACTGAAGGAACTTTTAATAATTATCTAAAAGAAGCACAAGAAAAAGGATTTACTCCTACAACAATAGATTCTATTACTAATACTATGCCAAAAATAAATGGTAATTATATAGATGAACGAACTGGTCCAATAACACAAACTGGAAATACGCTAGATTTTGCTTTGAAGGAAAATGATACTTTTTTTAAACTAAGGGATTCAAATGGTGATATAGTTCTAACTCGTGATGGGACATTTCATATTTTAGAAGATAGAGTAGTATCAAAAAATGGTTTCGAAGTTTTAAATGCTCAGAATGAGCCAATTATGGCTGAAGAAGAGAATGTTGCATTACAATTGGGTCTTGTAAAAACAAATTATACAAATTTAGAAAAAATGGGTGATAACAACTATACTATTAAAGATGAGTTTTTAGCAGATAATATTGTAGTTAACGAAGGAATTGTGATTCAAGGTGCATTAGAAAAATCAAATGTAAATGGTGTAACTTCTATGATAGCTTTGATTGATGCACATAGAAGATTAGGACAAGCACAAAAGGTGATTGAGGGGATGAGTCAATTGAGTGAAAGCTTAGTTGATAAAGTTGGAAGACCATCATAAGAAAAGTGAGTAATACATGCAAGCTAGTACAATAACAGACCAACTATTTAAAAACTTAAGTTATAGAGCCGATAGGCAAAATATAATATCAAGTAATATTGCAAATCGTGATACACCTGGATATAAAACTAAAGATGTAGAGTTTGCAGATGAACTTAGTAAAGCTAGTAATAAAAATAAGTTATCTTTGAATGTCACTAATCCAAATCATATCATACCTCAAAGTAATAATATATTAGCAAAACAAAATATTTATGAAGTAGAAAACTTACAAGTTCAAAATGATGGTAATAATGTGAGTTTAGATAGAGAAATGGCAGAAATGGCAAAAAATAATATGATGTTTCAAGCATTACAAGCAGCAATTAAAAAGGATTCACTATTGTTTAAATCAGTTATAGATTCATCAGGTAAAAATTAATGGATCAACTTTTAAAGTTTATCAATAATTTAAACGGTGCACAAAGAGCAGTAGTTGTTGGAGGTTTTTCAGTATTATTTATGTTTCTTATTGGACTTTTGATATATTCAAGCTTCAAAGCTGAAGGTGAAAAACTAACATATACTGTTGCTACTAGTTTAACAAAAAGTCAAGTAATGTTAGCAAGTAGTGAGTTAGAATCTGCTGGAATACCTTTTGCTATTGTTGGAAGTGGTAATGATTTAACTATCAAAACCAATAAAGACTTTATTAATATTGCAAAAATAAAACTTATTACAAGTGATTCAAGTTCAAGTACACATTCAGGTTGGGAGATATTTGAAAAATCTTCACTTGGAACTACAAATTTTGAAAATAAAGTAAAATATTTAAGAGCATTAGAAGGGGAACTTGGTCGTTCTTTAGAGTCATTAAATGGTGTTATAAGAGCAAATGTAAAAATTGCATTCCCAAAAGAGACAATATTCACCCAACAAAAATCACTACCTAGTGCTTCTGCTGTTTTGACATTGAGAAGTGGAGTGTTTTTAACAAAAAAGCAAATAGAGGGTATCAAAAATTTCATTGCCTCAGCTGTTAGTGACCTAGAGCCTGAAAATATTAATTTAATAGATCAAGAAGGTGAGTTATTAGAAAAATCAGCAGAAGAGACAGAAGGACAGTTGTTTAAAACACAATCTGATTATAAGAAAAAAGTAGAAAAAGATTATGAAGAAAAAATCATCTCATTGCTTGAGCCTTTTGTTGGTGTGGGTAGAGTAGTTGCAAGAGTTAGTGTTGAAATTGATTATACAAAGTTTGAAAGTCATGAAGAGATATATGACCCAGAAGGTACTATAAGAAGTCAACAAACAAATGAGATTATAAGCCAAACACAAGGAAGAGACCCAACAGCAGGCGGAGTTCCTGGAGTAGAAAGTAATATCCAAGACCCAAATAATGATGCGAATTCTATGGCAGTTAAAAGTTCTTCAGAAGAGGCACAAACTACAACAAATTTTGAAATTACTAAAAGAATTGTTAGTAAAAAAGATAATGGATTTGGAACATTGAGTAGAATTAATGCAGCAGTAACTTTTGATTCGGCTATTTTAGATGAAAATGTGAATAAAGATGAGTTTACACAATCTATGCAATCAATTGTACAAGATGCAATAGGCTTTAATGACAAAAGAGGTGACAATGTATCTGTAAAAGATTTTAGATTTATTGTTGCTAATGCTGGTGTGGCAGATGGTTCAGGTGATGGAAATGCTGAAGTTGATTCTGGTAGTGGTGTAGATACTATGACAAAAGTAAAGATTATACTTCAAGAATTTGGTGAGTATATACAATATTTAATTGCGGCAATAATTCTTTTTGTATTTTATAAAAAGTTTATTGCCAATCATGAAATTATAGTTCTTGGTGATTCAAAAGTTGGTGGATTAAGTACTCATCAGGGTCGAAATGTACAAAATAATTTCAATGAAGATTATAGTTTTGAAGAAGAGTTTGATCAAAATAGTGCACACAATAGGCTAAAAGCAAAAGTTAAAAGTCAAATTATGAATAATTTACAAGGCTTAGATGAAGAATCAGCTGCAAAATATGAAGTATTAATTGAAGATTTGGATAAACAAATTCATACAAAACCTCAAGATATAGCAAATATGATATCATTACTTTTAAATGAAGCTGATGGTGGTGGCTCTAAAATGAAAGGTAGATAATGGCTGAAGATAAAGATGCACTAAGAGGTATGTCTATGCTAGAAAAGGTTGCAAATTTTTGTGTCCTTATAGGCGAAGAAGCTACTATTAAAATATTTCAACATCTTCCTAAGGATACTGTTGAAAGAATTTCTACCGCAATTTCAACTATTAGAACAGTTGATAAAGAAGTATCACTAGCAATTTTAAATGAATTTCATGTACTAGCAAGATCTAGTGGGTTTATAAATTCTGGTGGATTTGATTATGCTAAAGATATTTTATATAAAACTTTGGGCAAAGAAGAAGCTGAAAGGATTTTGGCAAAACTATCTAAGTTACATATGGCATCACAATCTTTTACATACTTAAATGCAATCAATCCTAAGCAACTAGCAGATTTCATAAAAGATGAATCTCCTCAAACAATAGCTGTAATATTGTCCCATATGGAAGCTCCAAAAGCTGCAGATGTTTTGAGTCAACTTGATGAAGATATTAAGGTGAAAGTTACTATGCAAATGGCTACTATTAAAGATGTCTCACCTGATGTTGTACGAACAATGTCCGTGGTACTAGAGAAGAAACTAGAATCTTTATTGTCTTCTATTGTAGATGTTGGTGGGGTAAAGGTAGTTGCAGATATGCTTAATCGTCTAGGTCCAAAAGCTCAGGATATTTTGAAAAATATAGAAGGTGTTGATAGTGCACTTTCTCAGAGAATCAAAGAAAATATGTTTGTTTTTGAAGATTTGGTTAGACTTGACACAGAATATGTTCAAAAAATACTACAAAATGTAGATATGGCAGATGTTGCAATTGCTATGAAAAATGCAGCACCTGAAGATATAGATAAAATTACTTCAGCACTTAGCCAAAGAGCAAAAGATAGATTTTTGGAAGAGTCTGAAATGTTAACAAAAGTTAAAATTAAAGATATAGAAATAGCACAAAGAAAAATGCTTGATGTTGCCCAAAAACTTATTGAAGATGGTGTAATTGATAGAGGAATGGAAGAATAATGGCTATTAATAATGTAACAACTGGAGCAAAAATAGTAAAACAGCAAGAAACTGGTGTGAGTGCATATCAACTTGGTGCTTTTGTTGGTGGAGTGAATAAGGAAGATTTATCACAGTTACAAAAATCTCCAAATGTTGTTCTTCAATCTCATAATGATGCTAATACCAATATGTCTCATAGCGTTGATATATCGAAAATATTAGAAGAACTTACATTTATAAAAACAAAAATTGAAAATATAGAATCACATGGAGTTGGTTCAAGAGAGCTTGATAAACAAGTAATAAATGCAATAAAAGAGTTGAAGCAATATGCATCTTTTTTTGAACAAGCTACATTTGCTCTTGAATCAAAAATATTAAAAACTTCTATATCTATAGCTAAAAAAATTATTTCTATTGAAGTTGGTGAAAACTCTTCCAAAATAGCAAAAGAGACTATTACAAATATTCTCGCAAAAATTAAATCTGCTTCAAAAATTACAATTCACTTAAATCCAAAAGACTATGTAGTACTAAAAAATGACTTGCAATTACAACCTTTTATTATACTAAATGAAGATCCAAATGTTACAGCAGGTGGAGTTGTAATTGCTAGTGATCTTGGTAATTTTGATGGAAATATAGAGGCAAAAATAGCTTCTATGACAGAGTCTCTTGATACACTAATGTAATCTTTAATATTTCATTTAGAAATAAATAAATCTTTCTTAATCTTAGTTTAACTTTATAAAAAAGACAATAATTAGTATTCAAACTTATTACTTTTATGATATAATTAATGCAAATAAAAGTTTATTTGTTCAAAAAATTGTGAAAGGTACTTTATGGATATAAGCGAAAGAGATTATGATGTCTTGGTAGATACTGAGATTGTTGTTGATGTTATGCTTGGAGCTTGCCATATTAGTATGAAAGAGTTTTTGGATTTAAGCGAAGGAGATATTGTATCACTTGACAAAACAGCAGGAGCTGGCGGTGATATTTATGTCAACAAAAGAATAATCGGCACTGGCGATATTATTGTGATGGATGAAAAATTAGCAGTTCGTGTTCAAGATGCTATGGATTCTGATAATGTTGTTAGATATTTTTTTGACGAAGGTCTTAATTAAGGAGCAAAAAATGGCAGTAGATAATGTTCAAACTTCAACAAAGGCTGATGCATATGGTAATTCTTACACAGCGGCTATATCAAATGATAAATTGACAAATGATGATTTCTTAAAGCTTATGCTAACAGAACTTCAAATGCAAGATCCTACAAAACCGATGGATTCAGCAAATATGCTTCAATCTCAAATGCAAATGAGTGCAATTGAGACAAACTTGCAAACTATTGAAACTATGAAAGCGTTACAACAATCATTTGCCCAAAGTGCATTGGCACAATCAGCAAATTTAATTGGTTCAATAGTTGAAAATGGTGAGTATGGTGATACTGGTGCTTATAAAGAGTACTTTATTGGTGCTGTTGAATCTGTTGATGGAGATATTATGCTTCATGCTTATGAGGTTGTTGGATATGATGATGAAACTTCAGAGTTTATAATGTCGGAAGAAAAACAATTAATAAACTTTAATAGTGTCACAAAGATTAATTAAGGATTTACCATGATAGGTGCATTATACAACGGGATTTCTGGATTAAATGCTTTTCAACAAGCACTCAATAGTGAATCAAATAATATTTCAAATGTAAATACTGCTGGATATAAAAGTGATAGTGTGACATTTGCGGATATGATGTATCAAAATGGTGTTGGGAAAGGGTCTGTTTTACAATCTGTTCAAAAAGACTTTACACAAGGTAATCTTAAACTGACCGGCAATCCTTATGATATGGCAATAGATGGTAAGGGTTTTTTCATGGTTCAAGGTGATAAACCAGAGGTTTATTATACTAGAGCGGGTGATTTTAGAATGGGTACTGATGGTGGGCTTCAAACTTCAAGTGGACTGAATGTAATGGGCTTTGCTACAAGTGCAGCTACCGTAAATGCAACAAATCCAAGTGCACAACAGTTTTCTTCCATGTATGACAAATATCTTGGTTCTCAAGTGGTTATCAATCAAGATCAAGTATTTACAATAAATGCTAGGTCTACGGATTATGTGTCAAGTGCATCATTGCCAGTAAATCTTGATGATTATACTACGATGAGTGGAGCAGGATATAAAACTGCAGGTGCTAAGATTGCAGATATTGAAGCACTTTCAGCTGATTATAGACAAAGGTTATCTGAACTTTCTGCAACAATAGGAACAAGTATTACAAGTACTACACAACAAAGCACAGTTGATTTTAGTGATTTTAATACAAGGCTTGCTAATGAAGGTGATTTTGTAGAGATTTTTATAGGTAATGCTGTATTTAGACAAGCTTTTGATACAGACGCACAAACTACTATGAAGAAGTTTTCAGATCAAATATCAGCTACAAAAGGGTTGACTAGTAGTGTAGATACAAATGGATTATTGACTATAGAGTCATTAATCCCTGGTCAAAAAACAATAGTAGGGAGTCCATTAATTAATGAAGAACCTTATAATGTGGTAACAGTTGATGCAGTAAAGGGAAGTGGGCAAGGAGCAGTTGATAGTGCAAGAACTGCTTTACAAATAGCAGTAGAGAGAGCAGGTGCAGAGTTCTTGGAACTTACTAATGGATTAGATTTAACAGGAGCATCCACTTTAAATGTGAATCCAATACAATTAAAACTTGATAATTTAGGTTTTAGTGATAATGGTTTTGGAACACCAGAAGTTGTCAATGGAGTGGTTCTGATGAATCAAGGGGATCATTCCTTTGTAGTAGGTAAAGTTAGTACAGCTTATTTTAATGATACAAATAGCCTAAAGCCATTAGGAGATAACTTATTTGGAAAAACATTTGCTAGTGGTGACCCTATTTATGCTGGAGAGTTAAATAAAGTGGAAGGTAGTATCTTGGAAATGAGTAATGCAGAGCTTGGAAGTAGCTTGACGAACTTGATGGTATATCAAAGAGCATTTGAGGCTAATTCAAAAAGTATTACTACAAGTGATGAGTTTTTGAATATTGCTATACAGCTTAAGAAATAGGTGGTAGTTTGTAGAGAGTAGAGGGTAGAGATACCTTTTGCTTGGTATGTTTTTAGTTTAGCTCTAAGTTTAGAGTTAAATTATGAACATTGTTTGTTCAGACGGTAAAGGCTAGGGTAGTTTTACCTTTTACCTTTTACCTTTTACCTTAAATACAAAGGATTTAAAATGATTGGCGCACTATGGACAGGAATTTCGGGGTTGTCTTCACACCAAAAAGCTTTGGATAATGAAGCAACTAATATTGCCAATGTTAATACAGTAGGATATAAAGCATCTAGAATCTCTTTTGCAGATCAGATGTATCAAGATAAAATAGGAAAAGGTTCAAAAGTACTTGATGCAGAAAAGCTTTATGTTCAAGGTAACTTAAAAGTTACTGGAGTAAGCTTTGACATGGCACTAAGTGGTAGTGGATTTTTTGCTGTAGCAAATACTAGAAGTAGTGGAGCTAGTGAGACTTTTTATACAAGGGCTGGAAACTTCCGTATGGGTGAAGATGGCTCACTACAAGACGCAGCAGGAAACAAAGTCCAAGGATGGGCGATGAGAGATGTTGATGCTGATGTGGATGTAAAATCAACAAATCCCAATGTAACTTCATTTACAAATGATTATATTAAGCTAGGTGCTTCAAAAATAATAAGACACAACAATAAAGTAGAAACTATTACAGCAAAAATGACAGATTATAATCAAGTTGCAGTTGCTGATAGTACTACAGTATTTAGTGGTGCAGGGCTTAAAACAAAATCGGCTAAAATCATAGATGTAGAGACTTTGATAAGTGACTACAATCTAAAACTTACAGCCTATCAGTCAAATCCAGCGGCTACTTCATCACCATCACAAGCACAAATTAGCTATGTAAAATATCCAATGGATACTGCAAGTGCGGAGGGTGATCAGATGTATGTGTATTTAAATGGTACTAAATATTCTCAAAGTTTTGAATATGATGCCGCAAAAACAGATGATGAGAATAGAATGGCAACTTTGAAAAAACTTGCTGATCAAATATCTGCAATTCCAGGATTTGTAGCATATACTGCGGCTGGAACACCACCAAACTTGACTGAAACTACTGATGAATTAGCAACAAATCCAGGATATCTTAAAATAGAATCACTAATACCAGGAAAACTCTTTACACTTGGTGAAGTAGCTGAAAGCTCAGGAGTAACAACTTCTGTTGGAAGTGTTGTAACAAGTCAAGGTGTAGATGCAATTGCAGGAACTGGATTTGGTGCAGTTAAAAGTGCTCAAGAAGCGCTTTTGAAAGCTGTAAGTGGTATGCAAAAAGATGTATATACATTATCTGACCTTGGGGCTGATTTAGATAGTGATGAAGTTTTGGATACAGCAACAAACTTTACTTATCAATTGAGTATTTATAGTCCAGAGTTAAAAACAAATATAGATGTTCCTGCTATTCCGCTTACTATTACTGCTGCTACGACAGTAGATGATATAGTTACAGCGATAAATGGTAATGTTGGTGCAGGGGCATATTTGGCGAATTATGTAGAAGCAAAGAATGTAAATGGTGCTTTAGTTATTCAAGCAAAAGATGAATTAGCTGGTTATAAAATTAATGGTACATTAGCACAAACAAATGCTGTTAGTGAAGTTCAAACTGTGGAAGTAACTGGTACAGCAACTGGTGCAGTTAGCTTTTTAGGTTCAGTTGTGGCAGGCTCAGCAGCTCTTGATACAGCTGCTGATACCGTTACAAATATTCTTGCTGATTCAGCTGCTATTATTGCTGCATGGAATGGTGATGTTGATAATGCAGCAAAACAAATATTAAGTATTACCGGGGGCGGAACAACACTAACGGTAACTTATGCAAATGATATGGGCAATGTAGCGAATATTGACTCAGCAACTAGTGCTGGTATTACATTTGGTGAATCTGTTGAAACGACAAGTGGTTCTATACCTGCTACTAGAGAAAAAAATTCATCATATAGTGGATTTACAGGAGCTGGGGCAGAATTTATACAAATGATAAATACAATTGACCAAACAGCTTCACAAGGTGGATTACAACTTCGTCTTGATGTATTAAATATCTCTGATAGTGCATTTGGTGAGTTTAATGTTGACAGTTCTGGTCTTATTACTATGATGCAAGATGGTGCTGAATATGCTATTGGTCAAGTTGCTGTTGCGTTATTTAATAATGAACGAGGACTAATACCTATTGGTGATAACTTGGTGAGAAAATCAAATGAATCAGGTGAGCCGATATTCAATGTAAACAATGACAAAACTGCTAAAATTGAAGCTAGAACACTAGAGCTTTCAACTGCTGACTTGTCAGAGTCACTGGTAAATCTAATGGTTTTCCAAAGAGCTTTTGAAGCTAATGCAAAAAGTATTACAACAAGTGATGAGTTGCTAAATACATTGATTAATCTGAAAAGATAATTAAAACTGCTTGGAATTTCCAAGCAGTTTTAAAATGAATAACTAATAATTAACAACTAACAACTTATGTGTTGCTTCGTAACAGTTTTAGATATCGCTTTAGCGATACCATAGTTATTAATTATTAGTTGTTAATTATTAATTTAAAAGGGTTTTTATTTGGAAAGTTTTTTACTAACTATCGTTCTAGGTGTACTTGCACTTTATTTTTTTGCTAGTAAAAATGTATATGTATCTTTGTACAAAAAAGTAAATGAAGAAAAAGATATGCTTCAAGAACAAAATATCAAAATACAAGACCTTATAAACAAAAGTGAAAAACAAGTCAAAGGTTCTGTGCAATCTTTGGAAGATAGTCATCATAATTTACATGTGGCACGAGAAGATTTGCAAAAACTTCGTCTTGAAAATACTGAGCTAAAACATAAAGTTACTAGTTTACAAAACAAAGTAGATGAGTTATATGCTCAAGTAAATACTATGGTATAAGATGATAAGAATTTTAATTATTTGTTTTTTTGTAACTTCACTTTTTTCAAATAGTACATCTGTACTAAACTCTCAACCAAATATTTTATTTGATTATAAAAACTTAAAAGATTCTCAAGATAAACTGGGTATGCAGTTAGAGTTTAATAAAGCAGTATTATTGATGGAACAAAAAAAATACATTGAAGCGATACAAAGCTTTGAAAAGAGTATATCAATTTTAGAAATACCATCATATTTAAATATTGCAATAGCTTATTATGGATTGGAAAGATTTGACGATGCAAAAGAATATTTTGAATTAATATTTAATAATCCACAAAATGTATATGATGAGTCATATGCGTATATGAGTGCTAGCTATTATCTCTATCAATTAACAAATGATGATAAATATTTAGAAGCAATTATGGCTACATCAAAAAGAGCAAATACTTTAAATGAACAAACAAAAGCTCTTTTGGTTGATACTTTGATACTTTTAAAAGAATATCATCAAGCATTAGTTGTACTTGATAGTATGGAATATGAGTATGATTTTAAAAAAGCTTTATTATATTTGAAAGTTCAAGACTTTGCACAGGCAAATTTGTATCTTGAAAGAGCCAATAATAAAACACTAAACCCAGAGTTAAAACAAAGAATTTTATGGTTGATGGTTTATCATGATCTTAAAACTAATAGTTTAGAGAAGCTTTTAGAACATTTGACTGCTATAGAAAAAGATAAAGAAAGGTTTAAAGCACATTTTGAACTTCCTCTTATCATAAGTTTTAATAAACAAAAATATTCGAATCTTACATATTTACAAAGAGTTACAAATTTTGACGAGACCAGAGTAACTGATTTTTTGTTTTATTTTGCACCTTTTATTTTTTCTGATACTCAAGAGATTATTTTTGATACAGCAAAAGGCTTTATTTATAAATCCAAACAAAGTTTGAATAGGCTTGATAGTATGATGGAATATAATCTTGCATTACTTGAGAATATAAAAAAAGACCCAGTGATTAGGGTTAATGAATTATCAAAGCTTATTAAAACAAACTCTAAATCATATGAATTTTATAATCTTGGACTTGCTTATGCACAAACTTTTGATTTTCATAATGCTTACAAAAATTTCTCCCGTGCATATATGCTCAATCCAGGTAATAAAATGTATGCAGCAATGACATTAATAAGTGCAAAAAGAATAAGCCTTAATATCAAAGAGAAAAAATATATTGAAGCAAATATGTTGAGTGGGAATGGTCTATATAACTATTTTGGACAAATGCTTTATAAACTAGGTGCTAATCCAAACTTACAAGTTAAGATTATGGAAAGAGACCCAGCTTTTGGGGATACCATTTTTGTGAAATCATTAGAATTTTTGCAAAGTATGCAAGAAGAAAAAGGAATTCCAAAGAACAGTAGATTATTAAAAGAACATACAAAAGATCCACTAGTATATTTACTAAGTATTTCATTGAAAAAAAGTGAGGAAAATGATTTTCAATATTTTTCAAGATTGCAAGATAAGATACCTCTGAAATTTAATAATAATTTTTTACAAGGTCCATTACTTATAACTGATTTTTATATGGATATGCTTAAAAGTGTAGGGATGATTTCTTTTGCAAATTTTGAGATATATGGAGATAAAAGCCCAACATATTTAAGAACTCAAGCATTAAAAGAGATTCATATTGGTGATCCAAAAGTAGCCCTTGATATTTTGGAAAATTTACAGGTAAATTATAATATGGAAGATAAGTTTACTTTGTATTTGCAAGTCGCAGCATATTTACAAGCTGGAATGCCAAATGAAGCGATTTTGACAATTTCGCTTATAAAAGGTTTACTAAAAGACAATGGAGCTGATTATTTGACAGGAGTTTTGCTAATAAACGAACTAAAATTATCAAGTATAAATCAATATTTTAAAGCTCCTTATGAAGATGCTTTAATTGATTTTGAATTAGTTGGTTTTGATAAATTCTTAGAAAAACAGTAAATAAAATATAACTTTAATATTTTTTTTACTTTTTACCTTTTACTTTTTACCTTAACTGTGGTATAATTTACCAAATTTCTCTTAGCTAGGCCAAGGGAAATACATTTCCCGATTTAGGGTTGGTTACTTTATGTTTGATTTATTCAAACCGTTAATAGGAGGCTATATATGGAACTAGGTAGAGTCGCAGAGATTGATAATGCAAAAGTAAACGCAGTTAGCAAAGCACAAAAGGTACAGGAAACTGATAATAGTCAAAAAATTGACCCAAATGAACAACATAAAAAAGTTCTTTCAAAAGAAGCTAATACACAAAATGAAGTAATGTTGGATAATGTAAGTTTTGGATATAACAAAGAGACAAAAGATTTTTTTGTAAAGGTTAAAAGAGGCGGGATAGAGAATAAATATCCAACTGATGATATGATGAAGTTAAAAGCTAGTTTACTTAAAGCTATGGATATTGATAAGTCTTGAGTACAATGGAACAAATTCGAAATTTACTAAAAGGTTGGTTACTTGGCAGCTGATTTAACTAATATATTAAAAAGTGAACTCTCAAATACCATAGAACAGTTATTGTCAAAAAAGGCCACAATTAAAGATATAGTTGCTTTTGATAAATCAAGTGGTAGTATAGAACAATCTGTTCTTGTCGAAACAAAATTAGAGTTTAAAAATATTACATCTAGTTGGAATTTTATTATTCCTACAACTGCTGGTGTAAAGTTTGAATACCTTATGCTTGGAGGTATGGGCGACCTTAAAGAGAGTCTTGATGATGAAACAAGTGATGCTATTAAAGAGATAATATCAAATGTTTGCGGAAGTATGGCAACTTCAATAAATGCACAAGATTTTGAAGATTTAGGAAAAGTTAAAACTGAAGTATCTAGTGTATCGATAGCTGATTTGGATAAAATTAAAACATTTGATAATATATATAAAATAAACCTTGATTTAGAAGGTGAAGGTTTGGATTTATATATTTCTTTTGATGATATTATAAAGCCATATATTGGTTCTATTAGTGGTGTTGTATCTGTTGCTCAAGAACATCCAAAAACACAGTCTGCTACAGCTACATTAAATACAGGAACAAATATACAAAATTCAGAGCTATCATCTTTACTAGATGAACATTCTATTACAAACTTAAAACTTTTATTTGATATCAAGTTAAAATTAAGTGTTAGACTTGGTACTAAAGTTTTATTGCTAAAAGACATCTTACGATGGGATGTTGGAGAAATTATTGAACTTGAGCAAATGGTAAATGAGCCTTTAGATATTTTGGTAAATGGTGTCAAAGTTGGTGAAGGTGAAGCTGTTGTTGTGGAGGGTAAATTTGGTTTAAAAGTGAAGTATATTGGTGATATGAAAACTAAATTCAAAAAAATAGGTATGGCATAAGCATGGATAAAACGACCGTTATTGGATTTGCTGGTGCTTGGGTTATTATAGCAATAGCCATTATTCTTGGTGGGGTTGGTTTTGGTCCATATATTGATATACCATCTGTTTTTATAGTTTTTGGTGGTACTGCACTTGTTACTGTAGGGCAATTTGAAGCAAATGATTTAAAAAGATTTGGTAAAGCTTTAAAAATTGCTTTTAATGAAAATAAATCAGAACCAGTTCCAGAGCTTATAGAAAAAATCATATTTTATGCAACAGAAATCAAAAAACATGGTGTGATGAGTATTGAACAAAAAGTCTTAGCTGAAACAAATCCATTTTTTAAAGAGGCTTTTCAACTTCTTGTAGATGGTACTAAGCCTGATTTATTGCAACCTTTGCTTGAGACAAAACTGGAACATATGGATAAAAGACATGGTGCTATCCATCAAATATTAAGTAATATTGGAGGAACAGCAGGTGCTATGGGTATGGCAGGAACATTGGTTGGTCTTGTTGCTATGCTTGCAAACTTAAGTGACCCTGCAGCTGTAGGTCCTGCAATGGCAGTTGCCTTATTAACTACATTATATGGGGCATTAACAGGGACATTATTCGCAGGTATCTTTGAGAATAAGTTAACACAAAAACATAAAGTTGAAGTAAATTCTTGTGAGATAATAATTCTAGGTTCTACTATGATTGCAGCAGAAGAATCTATAGGTAACATTAAGATGAAGCTAAATGCTATTTTAGTGCCTGAGGCTGAATAATGGCAAAAGGAAAATGCCCAGATTGTCCAAAATGTCTTCCAGGATGGCTTGTACAATTTGGTGATTTGATGTCACTTTTACTTGTATTTTTTATTCTATTACTTTCTATGGCAGTAATGGATAAGAAAAAAGTTGAAGAGTACTTCACAATTATGAAGAAAGCTATGGGTTTTTTGGATAAAACTACTAATTTAGATGATCAAAGTGAAGAGCTAAATCAAAGTCAAGGAGAAGATAGCCAACAAGACCCTGAAGATAGTCAGTCATCTCAGATGAATGAAGCTGCTGAAGAAGTTGAAGAGGTTGTAAAGCAGATGAATGAAGTATCTCAAATGCAAAGTGAACAGATCGAGATTGTTAAAAGTCAAAATGAGTTTATTTTGGATATTCCAACTACTCTTTTATTCCGTGATGATGAATATGAGCTTACAAATACGGATGCAAAAGCTTTTATTGCAAAAGTAGCAAGAGTAATAAGGACTATGCCAAATACATTTAGTGTAGAGATAATAGGGCATACTGATAGAAGTAGGTATAAAAGTAATGATATTCCAAGAGATAATTGGGATATATCAGCTTTGAGATCTATTTCTGTAGTAAAAGAGCTTATAAAGAATAGAATTGATCCCGCACAGCTAAAAGTATCAGCTCATGCTTCTTATAAGCCAAAAAGTGATATAGCAACTGAAAATAGAAGAGTTGAGATGAGGTTTTTTTCAGAACGAGGTCAAAATGATGTTTTTGCACAAGAAAATTTCTTTGATAGATTGGAGTAAAATATGGAAAGTTTAAATACAATTTCAACTATAACAAAGTTTGAAGCACCAACAAATTTAGAGTCAAAAAAGTTACGAGAAGCATGTGATGATTTTGAATCATTTTTTATGCAACAACTTCTTGATATATCATTACAATCAAGTACTCTTGGTGGTGAAGGTGCAGGAAGTGATATAGTAAAAGGTATGTATAGTGAAGCTATGTCAAAATCAACGGGTGGTAATTTAGGTATTAGTGATATGTTATTTAGATTTTTAATAGAAAATAACAAATTAAAGTCGTAAGTTTTGATTAGTATGGCATATCTTAACTACTTACCGTACAACACATGGTTTACGAATCAAGCATACAAAAAGGATAACAAATGGTAGCAGATTTAATTAATGATATGTTAGAACAAACTTTAAAGCTTCAAGGTCATATATTGGAAGATATTGAAGATATAAAAGCTGCTAATCATGAAAAACTTTTAGATAGAAATGAAGATAAGCTTGAAATGATGCAAAATTTAGCATCAAAAAAAGTAGAATTAAACAAAGCTCTCCACCATGCAATACAAAACAATGAAGATATTAATCAATATAGAGCAAGTGTTGATCAATTGGAAATTGAATTGAAAAAACTTTATCTATTAAATGCAAGACTTGGTTCTATTGTAGAACCTGTTAGAAAAATGTATAAAGAAATAGTAGATGATATAGTATGCGAATATGGAAGTAGTATAATAGAGGTGAAAGCATAATGAAGTTTTTTGTTTTATTGATTTTATTGATATCAAACATATATGGACAAAATGTTTTAACTGCTAAAAGTAACATAAGCTTTAAAGATATTTTAACAAAAGAACATTTTAATGTTGTTTTTATCAACCCATCTGAAATTCCTAGAACTTGTGAGCTTGTTAGTATTGATGATATTGAAACAAATAAATATTTTGCATCAAAATATATAAGAGCTGGTAGTGTTATTTGTAAAAAAGATTTACAAGTATATGAGTCCAATTCTGTAGTATTTGATTTTGGAATATTAGAAATCAAAACAGATGGTGAGATTATTCACGAGACAGATGAATATATAACCATAAAAAAACATGATGGAAGTGTACATAAAATTTATAAAGATGGACGAGATAGATGAATATGCTCTCATTCTTAGGTGAAACTCCTACAATTGCTTTAAGAAATGCTCAAAAAGAGTGTGGTGAAGATGCTATAGTAATATCTACTAAAAAAATTGCAGATAAAAAAACAAGTGGTAAAGATATGTATGAAGTTGTTGTTGCTCTTGAGGAAGAGTATGAAAAACATCAAAAAATGCCAAAACAAAGAATGGTGAAACAAACTCAAGTTAATGATGTAACACAAACAGAATTTATTGCTCAATTTTATGACTTTAAAGCAGAAATTTTGAAAATGCAAGAGACGATTTTAAATGTGCAAAAATCTCTATGGAGTCCAAAAAGCCAGCTGTTTGATTTGACTATTCCTATAGAATTTGTAGATATTTATAATTTATTTGAACAAAATGAGTTTGATACTGAGATGACTTATACGATTTTGAAAAAAACGATACAACAACTCCCTCCTACACTAAAAGCTCATCCAACTAAAATAAGAGATTTCTTCAAGTTAATTCTTAGAAGAATCATACCAATAAAACATGAAGTTCCTTTGCGAAAAAATCAAAGAAAGATAGTGATGTTTGTAGGACCTACAGGTGTAGGAAAAACTACTACCATAGCCAAACTAGCAGCTCGTTGTGCATATAAGTTGGATATGGACTATAAAGTAGGTATTATTACTTTAGATTCTTTTAGAGTAGGTGCAATTGAGCAACTTCGTGCATATACTACTATTATGAGATTGCCTTTGGAGGTTGTCAAAAAGCCAGAAGAGCTTATAGAGGCTATTATAAGATTGAAAGATTGTAATTATATTTTTATTGATACAGCAGGAAGTAGTCAATATGATTTTGATAAAATAGATTTGATAAATGAGTATCAAACACATCTTGAAGAGATATCAATTGAGAAAACATTAGTTTTACCAGCTAATATCAAGCAAACAGATTTACAAGATATTTATAAGAGTTATTCAAGAGTTGGAATAAATTATCTAACATTTACAAAACTTGATGAAACAAAAAGTTTTGGAAATCTAATATCTTTTGCCCATAAAACAAAAAAATCTGTTACTTATTTTAGTGTAGGTCAAAATGTACCAGATGATTTAATAGTGGCTGATTCAAACTATTTGATAGAGTGTTTTATGAATCAACACTTACCCAAGAGATAATGATGTTTAATACGATATCAACTCAAGCCAAAAATTTGGTAAATCTTGCAACAAAAAGCAAGTTAAACTCTAAAACCAAAGTAGTCACCATAACTTCAGGAAAAGGCGGTGTAGGAAAGTCTACATTCACTGCAAATATTGCTTATCTGTTGGGGGATTTTGGGTATAAAGTGGCAGTATTGGATGCCGATATTGGGCTTGCTAATATGCAAGTACTTTTCAATGTCAAACCAGAGCGTACTTTTTTTGATTATATAGAAGGTAAATTTGATAATATTGAAGAGGTTTTTACTCAAACTGAGTATAAAAATATTACACTAATTGCTGGAAAGAGTGGATATGAGTACTCTTCAAAAGCTAGTAGTTTTGTATTTACACAAATAGTAGAAACTATATTAGAACTAGATAAGTTTGACATTTTATTGATAGATACAGGGGCAGGTCTTAATGAATATGTAAAAGAATTTTTAGATATTAGCCCTAATATTTTGGCAGTTACTACAACAGATCCTAGTGCTTTAACAGATGTTTATGCATTGATGAAAATGGTAAGTACTTATAAAGAATCTTTACTCTTGACATTTAATCATACCAAAAATTATCAAACAGGCTCAACAATTACTGAGTCAATCAAAAATTTGGCTCAAAAAAATAGACTTAACAGTAATTTTATGCTAAAATATATAGGAAGCGTTTCTATGTCGCAAAATATTGCGACAACTGGTCGTTTGAGGAAGTTGTTTTCAAAAGAGTTTGGTGATGACCAAACAACTTTGGAATTAAGATTGGTTGTTGATAATTTATTAAACAATTTAAGGGTGTAGGACTATGTTGTCATGATAGTTGAGAGATTTTCTCAAAGTGTAATTGGTAGTGGATTACTAAGGCTTTATGTAGCCATAGGTTTTTTTGCTACACTTTTATTTTTTGTAATTAATGCTAGTCATTTTACTCCTATGGAGATGTTGATTGGTGTAGTATTAGCTACGATAGCACTTAAAGGATTTTCGTATTTGATATTATCTTTAGTGATAATATTTTTTAACCTTGACAACAAAAAATCTGAACTTGAATTTTATACAAAAACAACTCAAATAGAGCAGATGCTAGCTGATTTGGTATTGAAAGAATCAGCAGCAAATGAACATAAAAATATCCCAAAAGGGGCTAAAAGATGATTAAGATTGATGGCATATCAAATTCTCTTGGTTTAGGTAATGTTGTAGGTGGGATTAATAAAGCTCAAGAACCTGCTGGTGAATCATTTGCCAGTATGTTGAAAAACAGTTTGCAAGAGGTAAATAAAACCCAAGTACAAGGGTACGAAGCTATGAGAGGGATTGCAACTGGAGATGTAAAAAATCTTCAAGAAGCTGTTCAAAAAATTGAAGAAGCTGAGCTTAGCTTAAAATTTGCGCTAGAAGTTAAGAACAAAGCAATAGCATCATATAAAGAGATTATTAAAATGCAAATTTAATAGTTAGTTGGTAGAGGGTAGAGAATGGGAGCTTTTTTTCTTCTTCTCTAATCCCTAACACCTACAACCTAACACCTAAATAAAAGAAGGAGTTATCATGGGTTTTTTTGATGGTTATAATATTTCAACAAGTGGTATGAGTGCTCAAAGAGCTAGAATAAATGTAGTAAGTGCCAATTTAGCAAATGCACAAACTACAAATACTGTTGGTGGTGGTCCATATCAAAAACAAAATGTTGTATTTCAAGAAATGCTTGTGAAAGAGCAAGAAAGAAGTGGTTCAACTAATAATAAATTTAATAATGAAGAATTGACTCTACGAGGAGTTGGCGTAAAAACTGTTATAGAGTCCAAAGGTAATCCTGTAATGAGATATGAACCACATCACCCTGAAGCAAATGAAAAAGGTTATGTTGCATACCCAGATATCAACCCTGTAGTGGAAATGACAGATTTGATAGAGGCAATGAGAAGTTATGAAGCAAATATTGCTGCATTTCAAACACATAAAACTATGGATAATAAAACTATAGAGATTTTAAAACCATAAGAAATAAAGGATAAGTTATGACACAAGAACTATCTTTATTTGATACACTGCTATCAACAAATACAAATACAACTAAGCCTCAAGGTGAAGGTCAAACTTCTAAAGAGGGAAGTTCTTTATTTGATAATTTATTAAAAAGTGTTCAAACTTCTACTACAGCACAAGATAGTTCTACAAATAAAGGTGATAAAAATACTTCTTCTGTGATAGAACTTGTTAAACAACAAACAGTAGCTACTAATACAAATAATAGTGATATAACAAATCAAAGTACAACAAATTCAAAAATCGTAAATAATCCAAGTAACATAGTTACAAATGAAAATAGTGACAATAAACCAACACAAACATCAAATGGGTCAGTTACCTCATCTTCTAATGCAATAATTTTAAATGATTCTCAAAAAGTAAAAATTGAAACTCCAACACAACAATCATCTACGATAAGTCAAGCTACAGGTGTAGTTGAAGTAAATGAAACAGAAAAACTCTCTGTTGAGAGTGAAACAAATATCAAACCATCACCAAAAAAACAATTAGTTGATGAAGAAGTAGTTTCAAAATCAAAACATGAAATAAAAAATGAATCAAAGATACTAGATGATGGAGAGTTTAAAGCATATAGAACAACATCTATACTTGATAACGAACAAATCAAAAATCAAAAGCCTCTTAGTGAAATAGAAAGAATTTTGATTGATAAAGGTATAACTATTCCTTTATCTAAAATACACAAAATAGACTCTACAGATACAATATCTAGTAATAAAACAGATAGCTCATTGCTTAAAACTTCTTCATCAGATTTAGGTGTTGAGGTAGATGGTGAGATAAATCAAAATAAATCAAATCTTGATACTACAAAGATAAAAGAAGTTAGTACTAATATTGAAAATAAAACAACTCCAACAAATACTTCATCAATTCAGGTAAGTATTCCTCCATTATTAGAAACTGATACAAAAGTAGAAATAAAAATAGATTTACCATCTACAACTAAACCTGTGACAAGTAATGAAACAATAGATTCTAAAAATAACAATATTACACAGATTGACAATACAATAAAAGATTCAGTATCTCAAAACAATAAAGAAACTATTTTAAATGACAATAAAATCATAGTTCAAAGCACTGATATACAATCATCAAATACAAAACAAGTAAAAGGTGATATAAATACAATTGTTACTCCAGTTATTCAAGTAGAAAATATTGACAATGTATCACAATCTATAAGTAATGAAGAGAAAATCCAACAAAAACCAATAGATAGTGGTGTTGTATCTACTACTCCGTCAACTGTTGCTAAAAGTAGTTTATTTGATGAGCTAACAAGTATTAATCCAATTTCAAATAATCTACCAACTCAAAATAAGAATATAGATACATCAATACCTACAACAATTACAACACCAGTTATATCAACGCAAGATACAATAATATCTGATAATAGTATTGATGCACAAATCCCTCAAGTAGTACAGATAAAACCTAATCAAGAAGTAAAATCAAAAGTTGAAATACCATTAGATTCTAAACTTTCTACGGCTACTCCAATCGTAACAGATTCAAATTTGTCATCGCCTATTTCTGGTGACAAAACTATTGCTGAACCAACTAATAAACAATTAGCTGGTGAGAAATTTGTAAAACTCAATAGTGATGATTTAGGCAAAAAACTAGATATTAAAATAGAAGAGCCAAAAGTGGCAAATCAGCCTCAACCAACTACAAAGCCACAAAATAGTTTATTGGATAAACTAATAGAAGATTCTTTGAAGATATCAAAAGCTGAAACTCCGTTGTCAAATGTGGAAGTGAAGAAAAGTGAAATGTTGCTTGATGAGGTAAAAATAAAAGATACTCAAGTTAAAAGTGATTTAATGGAAAATATGTATAAAAGTTCTGTTTCCAAAAATATCTCTATAGCTGCTATGCATAATGTCACAATGGCAAAAGATATTGCAAAAAATGCAAGTTCTGTAACTGATGTTCAAAAAAGTTCTGATATGCTAGGACTTAATCTAGAAAGCATCCAAAAAGTGTCAGATCAAGAGATGAGTGATGCTACTACAGAAAATAAAAAAGATACAAGTTCTCAAGTAAATAGAGCATTTTTAGAAAAAAATATTTCAAAACAAGATATTTTAGTGAAGAATGATACTCAGATTTTAGATGATAGTAAAAAAGTAGTTTCAACTCAAGAAATAAAAACTAATACAAATAATGCTACACAAAAAATAGTTGAAGTTGTTATTAGTGATGCGGAAGTTTTAACTATACAAAATAGGATAATTGGGGCAAGACAACAACTTGGTTCCATGATGTCAAGTGTAGCAAAAGCTATGTATGAAAACTATAAACCACCTCATACGGCATTTAAAATCTTTTTAAATCCAGCTAATCTTGGTCAAATAGCAATTTTGATAAGAAGTCAAAGAAGTGATAATTCTTTAAGTATTAGTATGAATATGTCAAATAGTTCTACATTAGAATCAGTTGTGGCAAATCAAAATGAATTAAGAAATGCATTAAGTAAAACTTTTGATGATAAACATACTTTTGAATTAGATTTTAAATTAGATTCAGATAGTTCGTCTAATAGTAATAATAGTAGTTTTGAAAATACTCAACAAGAACAACAAAATAATACTACTAATGATAGAGAAACTTTTGAAGATATACCAACTTCACAAGAGCAAAAAAATGGTACATATTTTTAGTCTAAATTATGCAAGAGCTACTATCTTTACTAGACGAAACAACACTATATAATTTTTTATTGCTACTTGCAAGAATTTTGGCATTTGTAGCCTTTATGCCAATTTTTGGGCATACTAGTGTGAGTCCAACTATTAGAGTATCACTTGCATTTTATTTGGCAATTTTTTTATTTCCAATTGTTAGTATTAATGAAAACATTACTCAATCAACCTTTTTAGATGGTTTGGTTGGTGAAATTACATTAGGTCTTGTAGGGTCATTATTTTTTACAGTACTTTTTTCTGCAGTTAGAATAATTGGTGATTTTGTAGCTTATGCTACAGCACTATCAATGGCAAATATGTTTGATCCAGCTACAGGAACACAAGAAAGTTTGGTTAGTAGATTACTTTATATAGTAGCTATTTTTGTATTTTTTACAACAGGAATGTATGAAACAACTATTTTGATGCTTGCAACTAGTTTTAATATGGTAGAGCTTGGAACATTTGATATTTATAGTGTTGATGGTATTGCTATAGCTATTACAGAGATTAAAAGAATGTTTGCCTTTGCTTTTGCGTTTGCATTTCCACTTTTTTTTATTGCGTTTATACTTGATATTTATTATGGATATGGCACAAAATCTATGCCTGCATTTTCACCTTTTGTTATAACATTCCAATTAAAATTTGCTTTAATTTTTTTATTTTTGATGTTTGGGTTAGATTTTTTTGTGAATGCATTTCGTGATTATTTTATAGAAATGTTTACTTATTGATTGGGATGTGATAAATGGCAGATGATGAAGACAAAACCGAAGAACCCACCCAGAAGAAAATAGATGATGCCAAAAATGATGGCAATGTACCAAAATCTATGGAAATAGTAGGGGCTACAGTTTTATTTTTTGGGACATTATTCTTATTATTCTTTTCTGGGTTTTTATTTGTAGAAATTCAAAAAATGATGTTGTATATTTATTCTTTTATTGGTCAAGAAATAGATTCAAAAACATATTTACATATAATCTCTTACACATTTGAGTCTATTATGTTTGCTATGTCACCATTATTGATTCTTATTTTATTTTTTGCTATTGTTTCAAATTTAGTTCAGTTTGGTTTAGTTGTAACACCTATTAAATTAAAATTTGAAAAACTTGACCCTATAAAAGGTTTGCAAAATGTTTTTAGTTTTAAAAAGTTATTGGAGGCTTTGAAGCTAACTATTAAATTGAGTATAATTTTTATTGTCATGGTTGTTTTGTTTATGATTTTTGGTAGTGATATTTTACAGATGATGGATAAAAGTTTGGGATATACATTGGAATCAATTCATGAGCTTTTAATATATTTTTTATCTACAATTTTGCTAATTATTATAATTTTTGCTATAATAGACTATTATTTTACCCATTTTTATTTTATGAAGTCTCTTAGAATGAGTAAACAAGAGATTAAAGATGAGTATAAAAATATGGAAGGGGATCCTTTGGTAAAGTCTAGGATTCGTCAAATTCAGATGAAAATGGCGATGAAAAGAATGATGTCAAGTGTTCCTGAAGCTGATGTGGTTATAACTAATCCAAACCATTATGCAGTTGCTTTACAGTATGATAATACTAAAAATGCAGCACCAAAGGTTGTTGCAAAAGGGATTGATTTCTTGGCATTAAGAATTAGGGAAATTGCTAAAGAGCATAATATTCCTATAATAGAAAATCCTCCTTTAGCTCGAGCTATTTATGCTCAAGTTGATGTGGATACAGAGATTTCTGAAGAGTTTTATAAAGCTATGGCTGAGATTTTTAGTTATGTTTATGAGTTAAAAAAAGGTAAAAAATGAGATTAATATTTGGTTTATTGTTTTCTATATGTATATTGTATGCTAATAAAAATTTTACATATAGTTTTATTGATATATCTGGACAACAAATTTCTCATTCACAAAAACAAAAAATATTGGATGGTTATGATCACTTAAATGCAATTGCAACAATTTTAAAAGAAGGTGATGTGGATGTAGCTTATGATAGGATTTTAGAATTAGAATCAAATAATACTATAGATATATTAAAGTCTCCTATTATGATATTAAGAAGTGAGATTATGCTTAAAAAAGAGGCAAGAAGGTTTGCTATTGAAGGCGCTATCTATCTTGAAAGAGCTATTAATTCATCTCAAATTCATGAAGATGATTTGCCGAGGGCTTATATGACTCTTATTGATTTATTGATAAAAATAAATAAAGTAGATGAGGCTCAATATTTCGCTGATATGTTGGAAAAAAGCTTTGATGACCCATTAGTAAATGCATATGGGAAAATTTATCAATCTAAAATTATCACCAATAAAAAAGAATTTGAAAAAAGTACTAGAATGCTTTATGAAATTTTAACCCAAACAAAGAGTTTAGATGTAGCTACGGTAGTGGCTCATGAACTTTTTGATGTATTTATTTTAAATGATCAAAAAGATAAAGCACATGAATTAATAAAGCAAGTTGTTGAGAACAACATACAATATTATGTAAATAATAGTTTTGAAGCATTACAAAAAGTAAAAAAGCTTCAAGAAAATGGTATGGCTGAATTTGCAGCTAAAATTTTAGAAGCTATTTTAGAACAAACAAAAAATCCATTTTTAGTAGAAGAGTTTAAATTTCGTCTTGGTGTCGCTTATATGGACATGTACACTATAAATAGTAATTATTTATCAAAAGCAAAAGAATTATTTGAAGATATTTATAATGACTTTAGAGATGGTAAGTATTCTGTGGAAGCCAAAATGAGTCTTGATGAGATTTTAATGCGTGAAAGAAGAATAGAACCTTCAGTTTTGGCTGAGCGTTATCCAGAATCTTTTTCTATGGAACAAAAAGTTTTGCTTCAAGAGCTTTTAAATCTTGCTGATATTAAAGATTATGAAAATATATTAAGAGCCAAAAGTATATATGATAAGATACCAGACCCCATAGCAAAAAGATTTGGATATGACAACATACAAGAGTTATTTGATATTATAACGGCTCAGATGATAAAAGACTATTTAGCAAAAGATAGTTGTAAAGAATTGGTAGATGTTATTGATTACACAACTCCAAAAACTTTTCAAATACTTATAGAGGAAAAAAGTGTTTCAAGAGAACTTTTTAAATGTTTAGTAGATTATCCACATGAAAAAGCTTATTTTATTGCAAAAGAGAGTTTTAATAGTTCAAGAGATGCGGAAATATATCTTTATTTAGAACAAATTGCTTTGAATTTAGGTTTATTTGATGAGGCTTATGGGATGTCTCAGAAAGTTGACATGGTTGGAAATAAAGATATATTAAATCAAGAGTTTTTATATAAATTTTTAATTCTTACACAAAAAAACGATCAATTCTTATTAGAGAGATTTTTCCAAAATACAAAGAATAACCCTATTTTAATAAATGCAAATTTGGAACAACCTGTAATCATTGATTTTTATTATAGGTATTATTTCTATCTTTTAAATAATGGATTTAGTTTTGATGCATATGATATCTTACAAAAACTTTATAATAAGCAAATAGAATTTAAAGCTAGGGTTTATTCTCCTTTCGTAGAAATGGAGCTTGCTAAATATGAAAGTGATAAAAATAATTTTACTGAGGCTTTAGTATATCTTGAAGAGGGATTAAGTAAAAGTAGATATATTAAGCCAGATTTGAAAGTACAACTTTTTTATGAAAAAGCAAAAAATCATAAAAGTTTAAATCAGGAAGATTTAATGAAGGAATCAGTCCTCAAATGTACAGAAGTTGAAGGGCTTAAAGATAATTTATACCAACAAATGTGTAAAAGACTATAATGGTTGATTTTGAGAAATATATAAATTCACTTGATAGTGCAATGCTTGTTATTCCTTTTGGAAGAATAAAAAATATATCAGCAACTACAATTACCGCAAATGGGATAGATGTAGCTGTAGGGGATACAGTTAGAATAGAGTCTGAGTTGAATTTATACAAAGTTTTAGGAATGGTTACTTCTATAGATGGTGATTATTTCAAAATAGTTCCCTTTTCTTTTGTAGATGGATTTAGGATAAATGATAGAGTTTTTTTACAAAGAGAAGGTCTTAGTGTAAAGTGTGGCTATGGACTTTTGGGGCGAGTTTTAAATGCTTTGGGAGAGCCAATAGACAGCCTTGGAAAGTTGTATGATGTACCTTTTAACGAACCAATAAATAAACCAAGTATTCCAGCACTTGACCGTGGAGTAATTGATAAAGTATTTGCTACAGGCGTAAAAGCAATAGATTCTATGCTTACAAGTGGTAAAGGTCAAAAAGTTGGTATTTTTGCTGGAAGTGGAGTTGGAAAATCAACTTTGATGGGGATGATAGTAAAAGGGTGTGTTGCTCAAATTAAAGTAATTGCACTAATTGGTGAAAGAGGGCGTGAGATACCAGAATTTATTCATTATAATCTAGAAGGAAATCTTGAAAATACAGTGATAGTTGCAGCAACTAGTGATGAATCATCTTTGATGAGAAAATACGGGGCATTTACAGCTATGAGTATTGCAGAGTTCTTCCGTGATAGAGGACATGATGTATTGCTTATTATGGATAGTGTGACAAGATTTGCTATGGCTCAAAGAGAAATTGGTCTTAGTACGGGTGAGCCACCAGTGAGTCGTGGATATCCGCCATCAGTTTTTTCACTTCTTCCACAGCTTATGGAAAGAGCTGGTAATAATAAATTAGGTTCAATCACAGCTTTTTTTACAGTTTTGGTCGATGGTGATGATATGAATGACCCAATAGCAGATCAAAGTAGGTCAATCCTCGATGGGCACATAGTTTTGACAAGAGAATTAACCCAAAGTGGACTTTATCCTCCGATTGATATTTTGCAGTCAGCTTCAAGAGTTATGGATAAAGTTGTATTAAAAGATCATTATAATTGTTTTTTAAAGTTAAAAAAGGTATTATCTCTTATAAAAGAAAATGAAGTGCTAGTTCGAGTTGGTGCTTATAAGTCTGGGATGGATAAAGAGCTTGATTTGGCTCTTGCAAAAAAAGAGAAGATTTATACCTTTTTATCTCAGGCTCAAGAGGAAAAGTATGATTACGGAGAAACCGTAAAGTTATTGAAGGAGGTAGTATTATGATTAATTTATCTGACCAAATGATGCATAGATTAAGTAATCTAAATGATGAGTATAGAAGAGTAAGCTATCAAATGTCATCAGGAAAGATTTTAGAAAGAGGTAGTGATGATAGTGTTGTTTTTTCTAAAGAACTTCATATCAATGATAGACTAAGAACTTATGATGGTCTAAAAAAACAAATTGAAAAAACAACTGCATATAATAATGTATCAGATATAAGTGTATCTCAAATTAAAACAACATTAGAATCAGTTCAAGTTGAGATGCTAAAAGCACTTAATGCTGGAATGGATCCAAGTGATAAAAAAGCTGTTGCAAAGTCAATGGAAGGTATGAGAGATAATCTTTTGATGCTTATCAATGAAACTGTAGATGGTGAGTATTTATTTAGTGGGTCTGATACTACAATTCAACCATTCAAGAAAGCAGATGGTTTTGATATAGCTGGAGATCCTGAGTATGGTAAGATTGAATATCAAGGTGATGCAATACTTAGAGAAGTTGCAGTAGCTCCAAACAATTATCGTGATCGTGGTGTACATGGATTTGATGTGATGTTTTATACCACAAGTAGTGCAGTAAAAGGTGAAGCATTAACATTCAGTGCAACTGATAGAGTTGTTGATGGTGGTGGTTTGGAATGGAGAGTTGTTGGTACAGACTTACAGCAATATGATATTAATGGTAATGCAACAACAAATGTTTTACCTATTACTGATAATCTTGACGGTACATATACAACAGACCCTATTACACAAGACGGATTATTACTTGAATCAAAAAGAAACTTTTTTGATGATATGAATCAAATCATTACAGCATTAAATGGTGTTGAGCCTGATGGTATGACTCAATTAGCAAGTGCTGATGCTCAAAATGAGGCTATTAGGGAAAAACTTGACAGTGTAAAATCAATTTATGATGCTTCAAATGTTGCCCATGCAAAACTTGGAGCTAGAAATAATATTTTTAATAATGCACTTGATAATGTTACAACTCAGCTTACGCATTTTAATATTTTGTATCAAGAAACAGCAGCTTCTGATATGGCAAAACTTGCTATGGAATCAAAAGCTTTAGAGATGACTTATTCAGCTCTTTATACAACAATATCAAAAATGAATGATTTATCACTTATTAAATTTATAAGTTAGGTGATAGTAAAGTTAAATGGATTTAATAAAAAGGATATTTTCAAAAGATTTAATTACTGTTGCACTATTTGTAGCAATTCTTACTATTATAATAGTACCTTTGCCAAAAATGGCATTGGATTTCTTTTTGATTATATCCTTATCCATGGCTTTATTGATTTTACTTATATCATTATATATTCAAAAACCATCTGATCTGACCACTTTCCCAACTCTTATTTTGATACTTGCTCTTTTTAGACTTGCATTAAATATTGCTACTACAAGATCAATCTTGAGTGAAGGGCACAATGGTCCAGACGCTGTTAGTTCTATCATATCAGCTTTTGGTGATTTTGTTGTTGGTGGAAATTTAGTTATTGGTATTATAGTATTTATCATATTGGTATTGATTAATTTTATGGTTGTAACCAAAGGTGCTACAAGGGTTGCTGAGGTAACTGCTAGATTTACACTTGATTCTATGCCTGGAAAGCAAATGGCTATTGATGCTGATTTAAATGCTGGCTTTATAGATGATATAGAAGCACAAAAAAGAAGAAAAGAGCTTATCTCTGAAGCGAATTTTTATGGAGCTATGGATGGGTCATCTAAGTTTGTCAAAGGTGATGCGGTTGCAGGTATTATTATTACGCTTGTCAATCTAATAGGTGGGCTTTTGATAGGAGTATTTCAACACGATATGGGTGTGAGTGAGAGTGGAGAAATATATACAATTTTAACTATTGGTGATGGTCTTGTTGCACAAATTCCAGCACTTATTTTATCTACTGCAACTGCTATTATCATCACTCGTTCAAATATGGATGAAGAGAGATTTGCAAATCAATCAATATCACAACTTATTAAAGATAGTAAATCTTTAATGATAGTAGGTCTTGGTCTTTTATTATTTGGATTTTTACCAGGATTCCCTACGGGAATTTTATTTGTTATGGGTGTTCTTCTGATTTTTGTAGGATATACAATTTTTATGATAGATGAAAAACAAGATAATGCAGTCACAAGATTTTTCCAAACAACACCTTTAAAATCTCCAAAAGCAAAACTTGGAAGTGTTGAAGAATTAAAAGAACAAAAACTAAAAGCAACAAAACCAAACGAGAGTGAACTTTTGGAAAATATTATGAAAATGGATATTTTAGAACTTAAACTTGGAATTAGGCTACTTAAGCTTTTACAAGGTGATAATGAATTACTTGATAAAATTAGAGGTATTAGAAAAACAATTGCTGGGGAACTTGGGTTTATTGTCCCACAAATAAAAATATCTGATGATGCTGGTTTAGATTATAACCAATATGCTTTACAGTTAAAAAGAATAAATATTGCCAAAGGAAATGTGGAAGTTGATAAACTTCTTGCAATGGGTGGGATAAATGGTCAAAAACTAGAAGGCAAAAAAGTCAAAGAGCCAGTTTTTGGACTTGATTCTGTATGGATAAGTCCTGAAAATAAAGAAGATGCGTTGATGAAGGGATATACTGTTGTTGATGCAGCTACTATTATATCAACTCATATTAGTGAAATCATCAAAAAACATGCAGAAGATATCATAACACGACAAGATATAGTTGATATAATAGATGGATTAAAAAAAGATTTCCCAGTTGTTATTGAAGAAGCTATGAAAGTGACCAGTTATGGAACATTACTAAAAGTGTGTAAAGAACTTCTACATGAAAAAATACCAATTGTAGATATGCTCACCATCATAGAATCTGTGGCCGATATATCTGAATATACTAGAGTTCCAGATGTTTTAGTAGAGCATGTTAGAGCAAAACTCTATAGACTTATTACAGAAAAATTCAAAAATAGTGATGGAGTATTGCATATTGTTACAATCAAACCAGAACTTGAGCAACAATTTATTACGAAATTAAAAGAACAACATGGTGTGACACAATTGCTTTTAAGTATAGGTGAAATCAATTCTTTAGTAACTAAAACCAAAGAACTTGTAGTCAAAATTGAAGGTAATGGTACTCAAAAAGTTGTAATGGTTGTTGACCCACTTCTTAGAAAAAGAATTTCAGAAATTTTTGAGAAATTTGGACTTGATGTGGCAGTATTAAGTCACGCAGAACTTGACTCAAGAGCAAACTTCTCAATAGATGGAACGCTAGAATTTAATTAATAGTTAATACCTAACAATTAATAACTATTGTATCACTTCGAGATGTATTATTAGTTTTTTATTAGTTTTTGAGTATAATATCATACTTTTAACGGGAGAAATATATGCAAAAAAAGTCTGCTCAAGTAAAAACACTTCTTGATGCTTTGCCTTATATCAAAGAGTTTAGTGGTGAAATAGTTGTTATCAAATATGGTGGTGCAGCTCAACTTACACCTGAACTTAGAGATAAGTTTGCACAAGATATAGTTCTTTTGTCTCTTGTTGGAATCAAACCTGTCATAGTACATGGTGGTGGACCTAAAATCAATGAACTTTTGGCAAAACTTGATATTAAATCAGAATTTGTTGATGGGCATAGAGTTACTTGTGAAGAGAGTATGAAGGTTGTTGAAATGGTTTTGAGCGGGGAGATTAATAAAAATATTACATCTTTGCTAAACCATCATGGAGCAAAAGCTATAGGGATTAGTGGTAAGGACTCTAGCTGTATCAAAGCTGTACCAAAAGATAACGGTAAGTTTGGCTACACTGGCAGTATTAGTCATATAAAAGCTGAAGTGATACACAACTTAATTGCAGAAAAGTTCATACCAGTAATTGCCCCTATCGCTGATAGTGCAATCGCTAATCACCCAGGATTTAATATAAATGCTGATATTGCTGCTAGTAAAATAGCAATTGCCCTAAAAGCAAAAAAAGTAATATTTTTGACAGATACTATAGGTGTACTTGATAAAGAAAAGAATTTATTAAACTCACTTGATCGTGATGATGTAGCAAGATATAAAGCTGATGGTACAATAGCTGGTGGTATGATTCCAAAAGTTGATGCTTGTATAGATGCTATTTATAATGGTGTTCAAAAAGCTCATATAATAGATGGTAGAGTAGAACACTCAATATTACTTGAACTTTTTACAAGTGATGGTATAGGAACACAATTTTTACAAAAATAGATATTATTTAGGTTGTAGGTTGTAGGTTGTAGGTTGTAGGGAGATGCTTTCCCTTTATCCTTCATCCTTTATCCTTCATCCTTATTACTAAAGGAAAAGAATGAATTTTATAGAAACAAGAGGAAATGATAATGTAAAACCTCAAGAGGTGACATTTTCACAGGCAATTTTAAGTCCAAGTGCATCGTTTGGTGGACTTTATGTACCAAAGAATTTGCCAATATTAAATTTGAATGATATTGATAAGTTAAGAAATTTAAGTTACAAAGAGGTTGCTTCTTTTGTATTAAATGGCATATTTGAAATTGATATAGATAAAAATACTTTTGATGAAGCAGTAGGGCTTTATGATAAGTTTGATGATAGCAAGAACCCAGCTCCTGTAGTAAAAGTGAAAGATGATTTATTTGTAAGTGAGTTATATCATGGTCCAACTCGTGCTTTTAAAGATATGGCACTACAACCATTTGGTCATATTTTATCTACATTAGCAAAAAAACAAGGAGATAATTATCTAATCCTTGCAGCTACTAGTGGAGATACAGGACCAGCGGCTTTAAATACTTTTAAAAACAAATCAAATATAAAAGTTGGATGTCTTTATCCTGATGGTGGAACTAGTGATGTCCAAAGACTTCAAATGGTTACAGAAGATGGAACTAATCTCAAAGTTATAGGAATCAAAGGCAATTTTGATGATGCACAAAATGCACTCAAAAATCTTCTCTCAAGTGAGAGTTTTAAAGAAGAGTTAAAATCTTTAAATATAAAGCTAAGTGCGGCAAATTCTGTAAACTTTGGAAGAATTATATTCCAAATAGTCTATCATTTCTGGAGTTATATTGAATTGTTAAATCAACAAGAGATAACTTTAGGTGAAAAAATTTATTTGATAGTTCCAAGTGGTAATTTTGGAAATGCTTTGGGAGCTTATTATGCCAAAAAAATGGGGCTTCCTATAGAAAAAATCTTAATTGCTTCAAATCAAAACAATATTCTAACACATTGGATAAATGAAGGAAGCTATGATTTAAACAACAAGCAACTAATTATGACCAATTCCCCAGCTATGGATATTTTAAAATCTTCAAATATTGAAAGAATACTTTTTGATAAATTTGGAAGCAAAAGAACAAAAGAGTTAATGGATGATTTAAATGACAAAAACTGTTTTAGTTTAGATAGTAATGAACTTAGTATTTTAAGAGAAGATTTTGATGCAACTTACTGTGATGATGAGTATTGTAAAACAACAATTAATAAATATTTAATAGATGGGTATATGATGGATCCGCATACTGCAACTTGTATAAAATCTTATGAAACAATAAAAGAAAAAGATTTAAAGGTAGTAGTTTATTCAACTGCTGAGTGGACAAAATTTTCTCCTACAGTTTTAAATGCACTAAAAGAAGATAAAGTGAAATATCATGATATTGAAGCTTTAAATGAAATTGAGAGTAAATTCAATGCAAAAATACCTGATGTTATAAAAGAAGTTTTTTCAAAAGAGATTATTCATAAAACAGTAATTAATAAAGAAGATATTCAAAAAGCACTAAAAGATTTTATTAGTTAGAGAGTGAGAAAAGAGGTTATGTATCAGCAATATTACTGATACATAACCTATATTTTACTAAACTTTGATTGTTAGAAGATAGTTTACTACATGGTCTATAAAAGCATCATGTTTTCTGTCTTTTAGATATGCAATATATAATTTTCTTTTCATATTCACACCACTTATTCTAGCTTCATGCAACATTCCTGATTTTACATAATCTGTTAATGCGTGTCTTGAAACAATAGAACAAGTTGGTGTATCATCTTTTGAACTATGAAGTACAGTTTGCACTATAGTTGTTGGACTTGTAGCTTCACTTACCATATTAAAACTATCACAATCAGTCATACCAGCAGCATCAAGAGCTTCTTTAAATAGTATTCTTGTATGAGAGTCCCTATTTCTACATATCCATTTATATGATAATAAATTCTCATTTTTTAATCTTTTAGGGATTTTTTGATTACTGAAAATTACCAATTCATCTTCAATCCATTCTCTATAAATAATTCCTTCTTCAAAAATAGGACTTTCGATTAGTGCTAAATCTACTTTCTTATCAAGTAACTGTTCAATAGCCTCTCTAGAAACAGATACATTTACACTAACATCATTATTTATTTTTGCTTTTATCTCATTTAAAAATTTTGGTAATATGTAATTACCAATCATAAATGATGTTGCAAGAATAAAATTTATATCTTTGTTAATGATTTTCAATAATTCTTTTTCTGAGTTTGCTATCACTTTTTCAATTTTTTGAACAATTGTCAAAAATTGTTCACCTTCCTTTGTAAGTCTTATGCCATTTTTCTTTCTATCAACAACTTTTGTATCAAGATAGTCTTCTATAAACTTGATTTGTTGAGTTACTGCTGGTTGTGAAATACCTAACTTAGCTGATGCTTTTGAAAAACTTCTCTCCCTTACTACTGTTAAAAAAGTCTCTAATTTTGAAAAATCTGATAACATAGTTTCAGTTCCTTGTATATGATTTAATTATGCTAATGATAACATAAAATTATAAAAAAATCAATTAAAGTGAGAATTTTTTAAAGAATTTTTAATTTTATCTCTTTTATGTTATAATAAATACACAAAATAAAACCAAAAAGAAGTTTGCTATTATGTCTGAAACTATTTTAAAAACACTTAATGAATCTCAATCAAAAGCGGTTCAACACATTGATGGAGCTATGCTAATTTTAGCAGGAGCTGGAAGTGGTAAAACAAAAACTATAACAACTCGTGTTGCTTATTTGATTTCTATAGGGATAGACCCATCCTCTATACTTACCCTAACATTTACCAATAAAGCAGCCCGTGAAATGCAAAGTCGTGCAACTTCTATGCTTGACAATAATACTATATATCCACCACTTCTTTGTACTTTTCATAAGTTTGGACTTTTGTTTTTGAAATTTAATATATCATTACTTGGAAGAAAAAACAATTTTGTGATAATAGATAGTGATGACAAAAAAAAGATTATAAAAAATATAGAAAAAGAGCTAACTCCAGCACTTGTATCATCTGAAATATCAAGATATAAAAATTCTTTAATCACACCAGTTATGGCAAAAAATGCAACAGAGCAAAAAATATATAAACAAATAGCAGATATTTATGAAAAATATGAAAACTACCTTTTAGAAAACAATTTAGTTGATTTTGATGATTTATTGTTGTTGCCTTATCGTATATTAGAGTCAAATCCAGAATTAGCTACTAAAATAAGTGATAAGTATAGATATATTATGGTTGATGAGTATCAAGATACAAATGAGTTGCAATATAAACTTTTGCAACAATTGTGTTCATCTCATAATAATTTATGTGTTGTTGGTGATGATGATCAGTCCATTTATGGATGGCGTGGGGCTACGATAAAAAATATATTAAATTTTTCAGAACAATTCGAAAACACTAAAGTTATCAAACTTGAAGAAAATTATCGATCAACTGATACAATATTAAAACATGCGAATATGTTGATTGAACATAATCGTGATAGACTTGGTAAGTTACTAAAAGGTACAAGGTCTAAAGGTGAGGACATAAAAGTATATGAATCACATGACGAATCAGAAGAGACAAGAAAGATTATCAGTGATATAAAATCATTGGTCAATAATGGTGCTAATCCTAAAGATATTGCAATCTTGTTTAGAGTCAATGCACTAAGCCGTTCCCTAGAAGAAGGGTTTAATAAATCTGGAATTGGCTATAACTTAGTTGGTGGAATGAAGTTTTATGAAAGAGCAGAAATAAAAGATTTGATTGCATATTTTAGGGTAATTACCAATGCAAATGATAATTTCTCATTTAAAAGAATTATAAATAAACCAAAGCGTGGCATTGGTAAAACAACAATTGATAAGCTTGATATGGAATCAATAGAGCAAAGAAAATCAATTTATAATATCATAAATGAATCAACTCCAGCCCAGCTTAGTGAAATAGTTGGTCAAAAAAATGCAAGAACATTAAAAGTATTCTTGGCTTCAGTTATGGATTTGCAAGATGTTTTAAAAGAGTCTAAAATGAGATTTTTAGATTTGTTTGAAGAAACTTTTGATTTTAAAGAACAATATTTGAAACTTCCTGATGGATATGATAAAATAGCCAATATTGATGAGTTTAATGGTTATGTAAGAGATTTTTTTATAGCCAATGGGCATTTGAAACTTGAAGACTTTTTGGCAAATGTAGCTTTAGAAAGTGATCAAGATAATCTTGATATTGATGGTGTATCTATGATGAGTATTCATGCTAGTAAAGGTCTTGAGTATAAACACATATTTATAATAGGAATGGAAGAAGGCTTTTTCCCATTAATTGGTGATGGAAGCGATATTGAAGAAGAAAGAAGACTTGGATATGTTGCATTTACAAGAGCCAAAGATGAATTAACTTTGAGCTTTGTTCATAGTAGATTTTATAAAGGAAGAAGAGCAGATTTGCAAAAAAGTAGATTTTTGACAGAATCTGGACTTATAGAAGGCTCTTTAAATATCCAAAAATCTTCAGCATATAAAAATGGTGATTTGATAAAACACAAAATCTTTGGAATGGGTAGAGTTGTTGGTGTTCAAAAAGCAGGAAAAGAGCTCAAGCTTACTATTAATTTTGGTGGAAGTAAGAGGGATATACTATCATCATTCGTAGAAAAAATCTAAAATTTAGTTTTAAAGAACTATATTTCTTTTAATTTCTGCGCTAAAGTTCAAAAAAATCGTTGTCACTTACTATAGTAAACTCCTAGATTTTTTTGAACTTTGCCTTGAACTTCTTTGAAACTATTTCTTTAAAATTAAATTTAGGTAGTGTAAAATTAAATAAAAAAGGAAGAATTTGTCTCATCACCTCAGTACCTCAGTACCTCAGCCACTCCAAAACAGAATTTTTGTTGCAAACAAACCAATATTTGTCAGTTCAAATAGTTTTTTGCATAGACTAAAGAAAAAATACAAGGTCAAAAAAGGTGGATTTAGTGGTACTTTAGACCCTTTTGCTTGTGGTACTTTGATTGTTGCTTTTGGTCAATATTCTAAGCTTTTTCAGTTTTTGCAAAAAACTCCAAAAACATATCGAGCTGTTATTTGGCTTGGTGTTCAGAGTGATTCTTATGATATAGAAAATGTTACTAGTATTGATATAGTTGAGAAAATTAAAGATAAAAATAGCATCAAAGAAGTTTTAAATATCTTTATGGGTGCTATAGAATACACACCACCAAAATATAGTGCAAAAAAAATCAATGGAATGAGAGCTTATGAGCTAGCTAGAAGTGGTGAAGAATTTGAAATCAAAAAAAGTATTATGAATATAAGTGATATTAAATTTATTTCATATTCTCATCCGTTTATTACATTTGAAGCAAGTGTGAGTGAGGGGAGTTATATAAGAAGTTTGGCACAGCTTATTTGTGATAAATTGGGTGTAATTGGAACTTTGAGTTATTTGGAAAGATTAAATGAGGGAAAGTTTATTTATGAAGATGAAAAAGCTCTAAATCCTATTGAGGCTTTGGGAATGCCGATTATTGGGTATAGTGGTTCTAGGGAGTGGTTTTTTGATGGGAAGAGATTGGATATTTCATATTTTGATTGTAGAGATGATGGAGAATATATAGTTGTTTTTGATGATTTTTTCAGTATAATCCAAATTCAAAATGAAGAAGTGGATTATATTTTGAATAAAGTGTTATTATGAAACAAATTGCTTATGCAAAAGTAAATATTTTTCTCAAAATCTCAGGTAGAAGAGATAATTATCATGAAATTGTTTCTAGATTTATGATAGTAAAAAACCTTTTTGATGAGATAGAATTTATTGAAGATTATCCCAATGAGTTCAACTTAATTGGAGAATTTGGATGTCCCACAGAAAAAAACACTATATATAAAGGGTATCTAAAGCTTTTTGAACTTAGTCCTAAAATTGAAGAGTTTTTCAAAAAGTATTCAGTCAAAGTAACCAAAAACATACCAGAGTTTGCTGGACTTGGTGGTGGTAGCAGTGATGTGGCGACATTTTTAAATATGAGCAATGTTTATTGCAATCTAGGACTATCAAAAGATAAGTTAGCACAAATTGGGTGTGAAATAGGTGCAGATGTACCATTTTTTGTATATGGATTTGAAAGTGCCAATGTAAGTGGAATTGGTGAAGTGGTAGAAGAATTTGATGAAAATACACTTGATATTGAGGTATTTACTCCAAAAATAGAGTGCAATACTGCAAAAGTTTTTACTATATTTAGAGAAAAGTTTTATAAAGAGTTATCATTAGCGGAAAAAAATAGATTGTTTAGTATGAAAAGTATTGATATATTAAAAGAGCTTGGTATTGATAAAGCTAATGATTTATATCTTCCTGCGATTACTCTTTATCCTCAATTACCTACCACCTACCACCTACCACCTACCACCTATTTCAGCGGTAGCGGAAGCTCATTTTTCACAGTTAAAGATTTATAAGGTAATAAAATGTCTAAAGATAAAAAAAATACAAGACTAGAGTTTAAAAATAAGAAAGCATTACATGATTATTTTATATTAGACAAATATGAAGCTGGTATTGAGCTTCTTGGAAGCGAAGTAAAAGCTATTCGTGCGGGAAGAATAAATCTTAAAGATAGTTTTATTCGTATAATAAAAGGAGAAGTTTTTTTATTGAATATGCATATTTCTTATCTTGATACAACACATGCAACTTATAGACCAGATGAAACAAGAAGTCGAAAACTCCTCCTTCATAAAAAAGAGATAAGTAAATTGTATCAAAAAGTAACCAAAGAAGGTATTACAATAGTTCCTTTGAGATTATATTTTAATGATAATAATAAAATAAAAGTAGAAATTGCAACCGCTGAGGGGAAAAAACTTTATGATAAAAGAGAATCTTTAAAACAATCTGATTTAAAAAGAGAGACACAATCGGCTCTTAAAGACTTTTTTAAAGGCTAGGAGTTAGGCGTTGAGCCTTAAGTGAGTAGTTAGTAAAGTTAGATACAACTAAAAATAAATAATATTTAACCTTAATCTTTTCTTAAAATAATAATTAAAAATCTAATATACATTAAGCTTAATTTTAGATGACTTTCGTTAAGATTATAACGATAAGTTGACTAACGTCTACTTGTATCTTAAAAATTTAGGAGGAGATTGATGCAAAACGGTGCAAAAATTGAGTACGATTACTCAGTTGCAAAAGCGTTTACGTTTGCGACAATTTTGTTTGGTATCATTGGTATGGTAATAGGTGTTGTATTAGCATTCCAATTAGCGTTTCCAGAGCTAAATTATTTAGCTGGGGAATATGGTACTTTTTCAAGATTAAGACCACTTCACACTAACGGTGTTGCTTTTGGTTTTACTCTTAGTGGTATCTTTGCTACATGGTATTATGTAGGTCAAAGAGTATTAAAAGTTTCTCTTAAAGAGTCTCCATTTTTGATGGGTGTTGCAAAGTTGCATTTCGCACTTTACTTCATCACTATTCTTTTAGCAGTTGTTACTCTATTTATGGGTATTACTACTTCAAAAGAATATGCAGAACTTGAGTGGCCTTTAGATTTACTTGTTGTTGTATGGTGGGTATTATGGGGTGTTTCTATATTCGGACTTATTGGTATTAGAAGAGAAAGAACTCTTTATATATCTGTATGGTACTATATAGCATCTTTCTTAGCTGTTGCTATGCTTTATCTATTTAACAATATGGCAGTTCCAACTGCACTTGTTTCTGGATATGGTTCTATTTTACACTCAGTTTCTATGTATGCAGGTACAAATGACGCTCTAGTTCAATGGTGGTATGGACACAACGCAGTTGGTTTCGTATTTACTGTTCCAATTATTGCTATGATTTATTACTTCTTACCAAAAGAATCTGCACAAAATGTTTATTCATATAAACTTTCAATACTTGCTTTCTGGGGTCTATTGTTTGTTTATCTATGGGCAGGTGGACACCACTTGATTTATAGTACTGTTCCAGATTGGATGCAAACTATGGGTTCAGTTATGTCTATCGTTCTTATTTTACCATCATGGGGTTCAGCTATTAATATGCTTTTAACTATGAAAGGTGAGTGGAATCAGTTACAAACAAATCCATTGATTAAATTTATGATTCTTGCGTCAACATTCTATATGTTAAGTACTATAGAAGGTCCAATTCAATCAATTAAATCTGTTAATGCTATTGCACACTTTACTGACTGGATTCCAGGACATGTACATGATGGTGTTTTAGGATGGGTTGTATTTATGATTATGGCTGCATTGTTCCATATGGCTCCAAGAATGTATGGTAGAGAAATCTATTCTAAATCATTAATGGAAACACAATTTTGGTTACAAACAACAGCAATCGTTCTTTACTTTACATCTATGTGGATCGCTGGTATCACACAAGGTATGATGTGGAGAGCATATGATGAATATGGTTCTTTAGTTTACTCATTTATTGATACTGTTACAGTACTTCAACCTTACTACACTATTAGAGCTGTTGGTGGATTGTTGTATTTAATTGGTTTCTTTATGTTTGCGTACAATATGTACAAAACGGCTACTGCAGGTAGAGTTCTTGATAAAGAACCTGTTAATGCATCGCCTATGGCAGCTTAAGTGAAGGGGGTATAAAATGTTTCATTGGTTAGAACAAAGACCGTTTTTCTTCGCGGTAGCAGTATTTTTGACAGTTGCATTTGCAGGTATTATTGAAGTAATTCCAGATTTTGCTAAACAAAGTAAACCAATAGTTGGTACGAAACCGTATTCAATTTTGGAACTTACTGGAAGACATGTATATATTAAAGATAGCTGTAATGCTTGCCATTCACAGTTAATTAGACCATTTAAATCAGAAACTGATAGATATGGTATGTATTCATTAAGTGGTGAGTATGCATATGATAGACCTTTCTTATGGGGTTCAAAAAGAACTGGTCCAGATTTATGGAGAGTAGGAAACTATAGAACTACAGATTGGCATGAAAACCATATGTGGGATCCAAAATCAGTTGTTCCAGGATCTATTATGCCAGCATACAAACATCATTTTACAAATATAGCTGATGTTGATACTGCATATGCGGAAGCTTATACAGTTAAAGCGGTATTTAATACACCTTACGATCAACCTGATATGCCTAAACTTGGTACATATGAAGAAGCAAAAGCTATGGCTTTAGAAGAAGCAAAAGTAATTGCTGCTGGTATGAAAAATCAAGATGTAAAAGACGCAGTTGCTCGTGGTGAGATTCCTGAGATTGTTGCATTAATTGCTTATTTGAATTCACTGAAATAGGGGCTTAAATGGATTACGAAACACTATTGACTATACAAGGTTATGCTAAGTTTTTTCTTATTTTAGTAGTATTTATAGTTTTTTATAGCTATGCTTACTCACTTTATAAAAGAAACAAAACAGGCGAAAGGGATTTTGAAAAATATTCTAAACTTGTATTAGATGATAGTATAGAATCTAAGCCTTTAGAAAGTAGAAAAGAAAACAGCGCAAAAAAAGATAAGGAGAGCTGATATGAAATCTATGTGGATAGGTGGTATAATTCTTATTGTTGCATTAATGGCAGGAACCTACATCGTTGCAGGTGATGCTTTTAAGCTTGGTGAGGATTATGTAAACGACCTTACAATGTTAGCTGGATTTGCAATTATTACTATTACAGTATTCGTTGCTATGAAGTATATTCAGCAAATTAAAAATGATAAAGCTAGTGGTGACCTAGCTGAAGATAAATGGGATGGTATTGGTGAATATAAAAATCCTATTCCAACAGGATGGGGTCTTGCATTTATTGGTACTTTGGTTTGGCTTTTTTGGTATTGGACAATTGGATATCCTACAAATGGATTTTCTCAAATTGGTCAATATAACGAAGAAGTTATAGAATATAATGATAAATATGCAGCTAAGTGGGCTAACGCTGATGAAGCTACATTAAAAGCTATGGGTGAATCTTTATATCTAGTACAATGTGCTCCTTGCCACGGTGTAGATGCACAAGGTATTGATGGAAAAGCTCAAATGCTAACAAAAAGAATTTCAAAAGATTCTGTAGCTTATGCTATAGAAAATGGTGGAAATAATTTTGTAAATCATTATCCTTCAGGTATGCCAGCTGGCTTATTATCTGATGCTAATGAAATAAACATGGTAGCTGATTTTGTAGCAAAAGGTATGCCTTCAGGTCATGCTGGAGCTGAAAGTTTTGAAGCTAACTGTGCAAGTTGTCATGGAGCTGATGGTGCTGGTATGGAATTTGTAGCTCCTAGTATAGTATCTTACAATGATGCTATAGTTACAGCAGTACTTGATAGTGGTAAAAAAGGTCAAATTGGTATAATGCCTTCATTTAAAGGCATGCTAAATGAGACTCAATACAAAGCACTTGCTAGTTATCTTAGAAGTATAGGAGAATAATATGGCTGGAAATACACAAATGAATGAAAACGAAAGAGGACTTTTTAGTCTTCATGGTTTGAGTGGATTTTTGATTGCAGTTGTATTACTTCTTTCAATACTTGGAGTTTTGGTAGTTAGTTCAATAATGGTACAAGCTGGAGAGGCTCAAAATCCATATACAGTAAACCAAGATATTAATGGTCTAAAATTTATTGCTCCTTCAGATGAGCAATATAAAAATGTAGACTATTCACCATCTAAATAAGGAGCTTATTATGGATAAAATTATCGGAGTTTTATTGGTAGTATCTGCTCTACTATCAATTTATTTATCATTCCTTGATCCAAGTAGAATTTATATTGGATAATATGAGAGTAGAATTATTTCTTAAGAAGAGGGTTTTTGCCCTCTTCTTTTTATTTTTTGCACAAATCTTAAGTGCGAATCAAACAAATCCTTATATCCTAAGTGATTATAGTCTTATAGATTTAAGAGCAGCAGATAAAATCTATGAAATTGGTAGTGAAGTAAAAACAAAATTAGGTGTAGATATTTATGTCTATGCAAAAGAGAATTATGATATCAGTATGGATGTAGATCCAAAAATAAAATTTGAGAAGATTAAAGAAATCGAAGATAATATAATAAAAGAGTTAAAAAAACCATTCGTAGTTCTTACTATGTCGTTGGATCAAACACATGTAAACTTACTTATGTCTGATGATTTAAAAACAATATTAAATAAAAATGAGATATTAAATGGTTATGTTGTACCATTGCTAGCATCGTTTGATAAAAATTCGTTAATTGCAAAAACAAGTGCAGCCTTGCTAAATGGTTATGCAGAAATTGGTGATAGATTAGCTGATGCTAAAGGTATAGAATTAGATAGTAGTATAGGAAGTGGTGGTAAAACAGCTGGTACTATTTGGAAAGTAGTAATGTATTTTCTAGTATTTGGTGGTATTATTGTTTACACATATGCTATTATGAAAAGACGGAAATAAGGGATTTTAATGAAAAAACAAAATTGGTCAGCTATTTATATATTATCACTATTTGTATTAGGTTTTGGACTTGTGTTATGGACAATATTTAAAGCAGTTAATCTTCCTGTACAACTTGATAAAACTTTTTTTGATACAAAAAAAGGGATAGATGATAAGTTTAATGATATGGCTGAATCTAATAAAGTATTTTTAAATAAATATGATATTAAATTTGTATATAACAACACAAATGAATCTACACTTGATATGAGTGATTTATTCTTGTCTCAAACAGTTATACAGCAACGGGGTGAATCTAAAAACTTTTTGAATATTGGCGAAAATATATTAGAAGTATATATTTTGGATAAAAACACTAATACAATTCCAGAAAATGTAGATATTCATGCTATGGTAACAATTGCTAGTAATAATACAAATGATATAGATTTGACTAGCTTTGAAGTAGTGGATAATAAATTCACAAAAACTTTTACAGTGCCTCGTGAGGCTAACTGGAATGTTAATGGTATCGTTACCGTTGGTGATGATAAAGGGTACTTTTTTATAAAAACTAATGCAAAATGAGCTATTCGTATTTCCTACTGCTAGGGGTATAAGAGATTATATTTCTAGTTTGGAAATTTGTGACACATTTTTACCGCCGACTATAACTATTGGAGATTTTTTTAAAAACTCTTCTACAACTCCCAACAAAGCTTTTATAGATAATGAAAAAAGATTTCTACTACTTAAAGAAACAGCAGAAAATATTGATTTAGATAAATTAGCAATTTCAAAGAAATTTACAGCATTTTTGAAACAAAGTGATTATATATTCAGATTTTTTGATGAGTTAAGTGGTGAGATGGTAGATATTGAAGATTTGAAAATGGTAGACATATATGATGAATATGTAGAACATTTGACAATATTACAAAATTTACAAAGGGAGTTTATCAAAAACCTAGAAGCTTTAGATTTGGTAGATAAGATAAATTTATATAAACATTATGAAGTTAATCATAATTTTATATCAAAATATGATTCAATTACTATTTTTATATCTGGATATTTAACTAAATTTGAGCTTAGTGTAATCAAACAAATATCTAAATATAAAAATACTAATCTTGTATTTGAAATCAATCGTTACAATGAAGATTATCTCAAAAAGGTAAATTTTGAGAATTTAATAGTTGAATTAGATACACAAGTCATCTATAATGTAACCAATTCAGTTGTCCTTTCAACAAATAAAATCTCAACAAAAAATATCATAGAACCAGTAATAAAAGGGTTTAGTTCTAGAACAAATCAAATTGCATTTATAAAAGAATCAATTTATAAAATGACACAATCTGGTATATTGCCAGAAAATATTGTGATTGTTTTGCCTGATGAAACTTTTGCTAAATATTTGGAGCTTTTTGATAGTGAAAGATATTTCAACTTTGCTATGGGTAGGGGTATTAGTGAAACTATTTTTTATAAAAAACTAAATGCAATTATTTCATATTTAGCAGATAGTGACCATAAAAGTAAAGAAAAATTGAAATATTATGAAATTGATAGAGAATTATTAGATAAAAATATACGCTCAAATTATAATAAACAAATCACAAGGCATACTCTAGATTTATTTATTGAGTTTTTGGATATGAGTGATTTAGATACTGAGATAAAAGAAAAAATTGATGAGATATTGTATAAACTAAATATTTTATTTTTTTCATTAGATGAAGAGCTGATGTTATCAAGTGGAATAAAATTGATACAAGAAAGTATTGCTAATATCACACAAGATGATGTGGGTGGTGGTAAAGTTACTGTTATGGGATTATTGGAGACTAGAGGTGTTAGATATGGTGATATGAAAGGGTTTGAAGGAGTCATAATAGTTGATTTTAATGATGATAAAGCACCTAAATCTAGTATAAAAGATAAATTTTTATCATCTCATATCAAAGAATTAGCTTCAATGCCTACTTTGACTAATAGACAAAATCTACAAAAGTACTATTACAAAACACTTATTGATAATGCAAAAGAGGTTTATGTATCTTATGTAAAAGATGAACAAAATAGTATCAGTAGATTTGCAAAAGAGATTTTCAAAACATTTGATCAAAATACTTATGATGATGTATATAAATCAATTTTATATGGTAGTAATAAATTGCAATTTAGTGATAAAGAGTATATATTGGATATTGACTTATCAAAATATAGTTTTAGTGCAACTTCTTTAAAAGACTTTTTGGAGTGTAAAAGAAGATATTTTTATAAGCATATCCAAAAAATCAAAGAGCATAATATTTCGTTGATGCCGCAAGGTTATGAAATTGGGACTTTGGTACATAGTGTGTTACAAAATTTATATTCAAACCATAAAGAAATAAGAAGTGAGGATGAGTTTAAAAGTTTTGTTGATTATGAGATAAATATTATCAAAAATCAAGTCAATAATCCAATGCTTAGTCTTGAGCTTGAAATTTACAAACAAAAGCTTTATTTACTCTCAACTCAAGAAGTCAAAAGATATTATGATGGATATAGAATTTTTGATATTGAAAAAAGTTTTTTGATCAAACATAATGGTATATCACTAAATGGTAAAATAGATAGGATAGATGAAAAAGAAGGAAAGTTTTATATAATTGACTATAAAACATCACAAAATCTCAAAGTTGATACACTAAAAACATATCAAACAAGTTGTGATTTTCAATTGGAATTTTATTATCTTGGATGTGGTCAAAATAATATTGCAGATGTTGCTTATTATGATATCAACAAAGGCAAACTTATAAAAGAAGAGATGTTGGAAGAAAAATTAGAGCTACTTGATACTATATTGCAATCACTGCATACTACAAGTGTAAATTTTGAGAAGACTGTACAAAAGTCATATTGTAGTTATTGCCCTTATAAAATAGCTTGTGGGATTGGTGGATGATGGAAGAGTATGTAGCACTAAAGGCAAGTGCTGGAAGTGGCAAAACCTTTGCATTGACTGTGCGTTATATATCATTAATATTTCTTGGTGCAAAACCTCATGAAATACTTACCCTTACATTTACAAATAAAGCTGCAAATGAGATGAAAGAGAGGATATTTCATACAATATTAAATCTTGGTGAAGATAGAGCTTATTTGGAGCAAATATCCTTGCAGTGTGGCAAGAGTATAGATGAGATTCAAAAAGAAAAATATAAAATACAACAACTTTTTATAAGTTCTAGTTTGTCAATTTTTACGATTGATAAATTCATAAATCAGATTCTAAAAGAATTTAGTGGATATTTAGGGATATTTGATACATATGAGGTAAAAGCTGATAATATTGATGAGTTGAGCTATTATTTTCTGAATTCATTGGATGAAAAAACATTTGAAGAGTTTGTCCGTATTTATATGAGTGAGAATAAAAAACTAAACTCTTTAATCTCTTTATTTAAATTTTTTATCCAAAAAGAATCATCACTAGAGTTTGATTTGAAAATCTATGATAAAGATATATCTGAACTAACAAGTGAAGTATTTGACCTTGCATCTAGCTTAAAAGCTCATATTTATTTGACTTACGAAGAGCAAATGGGTGTGAATGCGAAGAAAAGTTTGGAATTTGATAATTTGGATGATTTGTTATCTAAAACTTGGATTGGTAGAGAGTCTTTGTCTGAGTATAGAGATTTAAAAAAATTTGAAGATGGGATTAGCTCTTCAATATTTTCTCAAATTAGATTGAAGTTAAAAGAGTATTATAAAATCAGATCAAACAATTCAACACTAGCTTTTGCATTGTTATTTGAGAAATTTAGGAAATTTAGGCAAGAATATATTATCAAAAAAAGATATTTAGAGTTTAATGATATTACGAATTTTGCAAATAAACTTTTGAGTGAAGTAATAGACAAAGATTTTTTATATTTTAGATTGGATGCTAGATATAAACATATATTAATTGATGAATTTCAAGATACTTCTGTGGAGCAATTTAATATAATCTTACCTCTTATAGAAGAGTCTTTGGGTGGCAATCCTAATGATTTCAGAACATTTTTTTATGTGGGAGATACTAAACAATCTATTTATAGATTTCGTGGAGGGAAAAGAGAACTTTTTGATTATGTAATCAACTTTTATCCACAAATTGAAGAATTAAATCTAGATACTAATTATAGAAGTAAAAAAGAAGTAGTAGAATTTGTAAATGATACTTTTTTAAAAGTTGCTAATTATGAATATATAAACCAAAAAAGTATCTCAAATGGCGGATATGTAGAAGTTGTAACTGATATAGGGCTTGATGGGGATAGCCCATATTCTGGTATTTTGGAAAAGATTAAATTTATGCGTCAAAGTGGTGTGGATTTGGATAATTTGGCTATTTTGGTTTCTACTAATGAAGAGGTACTAAATCTATATTACTATCTGATTGAATCAGATTTGAATTATCCTATCACTACAGAGATGAGTTCAAAACTTATCAATCAGCAAAATGTCAAAGCACTGATTAATGCTGTAAAATATATTTTCTTTCAGGAAAATATATATAAAATCAACACTTTGGCTCTTCTTGGAAAAGATACACAAGATAGTTTGGAACTTGATATTGATATCAAAAATATATCTTTACAAAAAGCCTTAAAAGATATTGCAAATAGTTTAAATATCACTGATGAAAATATCATAAAGCTTATTGAACTAAGTGACCAGTTTGGGGATATATTTGATTTTGTTTATGATATTGATAATCTTGATGCTTCAATGACAAGCCCAGAAAAAATAGGTATTTCAATATTGACTATTTTTAAATCTAAGGGATTGGAGTATGAGAGTGTTATTGTCTTGGATAAGCTCAAAAGAGATAGCCATAGTAGCGAAGCATTTTTATTTGAATATGACAAAATTGCATTAAATCATATCCATTACAAAATCAAAAACAAAGAGTTGTTTGATGAGGATTATGCAAAGGCGCTTTTAAAAGAAGCCGAACTTCAAAGAATCGATACAATAAATGTTTTGTATGTAGCATTAACTCGTGCAAAACACAATCTTTTTGTAATAAAAAAAGAGAAAAACTCTATATTTGATGTGCTTGGACTTGGTGATATGCAAAGAGGAAAACTAGAAGCATCTTCTAACGCAAAAGTATCCAATAAAGATAAAATACAAATCCACTACAATCTTATAAATATGGGAATACAAGATATTAAACTCAAGACTTATAGTGAAGATTTTGGTGATTTGAGGTCAAAGTATTATGGAATTGCTACTCACTTTTGTCTTGAAAATGGGCAAACTTTTCATCCTAGTGAAATCCAAACATTGGTTGACCTTTCAAAACAGAGGTTTTTGGGAATTTTATCAATAAATGATTTCCAACAAATTACTAAATCTCTTGAATCTCTTTTTGAAAACAATACTTTCAAAGAGTTAATTAAAGATGCTAAATATCTAAAAACTGAACAACCTTTGATATATAATGGTGAAATCAAATATTTAGACCTTTTGATAATCAAAGAAAATGAATATATAGTTGTTGATTATAAAACTAGTAAAACTCATCATGATATTTATATAAAACAAGTCTCAACATATAAAAAAGCAATCAAAAAAATCACAAATAATAGCAATATTAAAGGTTATATAATCTACTTACATCCTGATTCTACAGACTTTTATGAAGTTTAATTACCAATTAACATATAATTAACACTCCTTTGATACAATTTGCCAAAATATTATTATAAAAGGCAAATTATGAAAAAAACATTAGTTATTTCAGTAATCGCAGCATCGGCCATTTTTGCAAATGAAGCAAATCTTGGCACTATTGATGTGACAACAGATGGTGTGACACAAAAAATTGAAAATGTAAGTGGTGAAGAACTAAAATCAGCGGATTTGGCTGAGGCATTGAGTAAAAACAGTTCAAGTGTGAACTTGATAAGACGAAGTGGTATTGCAAATGATGTTTTGATTAGAAGTCAAAAAAAAGATAATATAGTAGTGATGATTGATGATGCAAAAGTATGTGGTGCATGTCCTAATAGAATGGATCCACCAACTTCACATATTGTTACAAATAGTGTTGAAGATATTGAAATCATTGGAGGTCCTTTTGATGTGGAATATGCTGGGACTTTAAGTGGTATAGCAAAAATCAAAACAAAAGACCCAAAAAAGGGCTTTAATGGTGAAGTTAATCTAAATGCTGGAAGTTATGGCTATAACAAACTCAGTGCAGGATTCAGTGGTGGGACTGATTTAGTAAGATTGCTTGTGAGCTCATCTTATGAATCTAGTGACCAATATGAAGATGGAAGTGGTATGACTATGGCTGAGCAGTTAAACTCACAAGTAAGTACACCAACACAAAAATATGCAACTTCTAAGCTTGACATGGAAGCATATACTAAAAAAACGAATACTCTCAAACTTTTCGTAAATCCAACTGAAAATAGTGAAATAAGATTTGGATATACATCAAATAGAAGTGATGATATATTATACCCTTCAAGTACTATGGATGCAATATATGATGATAGTGATATTTATACTTTAGGGACTACAGTAAGAAACATAGGTCAATATTCAGATGCTTTAAAAATAGAGGCATATAAATCAACTGTTGAACATCTTATGAGTACAAAGTATAGAGCAATTCCTAATCCTTTAGCATATATGGATGCTTATGTGGAGAGTGAAATAAAAGGTCTTAAAGTTAAAAACTCTTTTGATATAAATGAGTCAAAAATAGATATAGGTGTAGATACAAGTAAAAGAAATTGGAATGGTAATAAATATCATTCAATAAATGGTTATACTGGTATGACCGCTGGGATGACAGATAGATATTTTATGCCTGATGTGGATACAAAAAATAAAGCAATTTTTGCAAAATCTACTACACAAATAGGTGATACTGAAATAGCTATGGGCATAAGATATGATAATACAAATGTAAAAGCAAATGAAGTTGCAAAATCTATGAGTGCTACTGCTGATAGAGATATTGATTATAAATCATTATCTGCTAATATACTGGCGACTTATGCAGTTAATGATAATTTGGATATTTTTACTGGTATTGGACAAAGTGCAAGGGTTCCTGATGCAAAAGAGTTATATATGGGAGGAACAGCTAAAGCAAACGGTGATGTGAATCAAACTAAAAATAGAGAAATCGATATTGGATTTGATTATATTGATAATAATTATGGCATAAAATCAAAAGTTTTTTATAGTAAGTTAAAAGATTATATTTATTACAATACAGATGATACAAAATATGTAAATTTAGATGCAAAAATATATGGAGTTGAGTTGTCTGGATATAGTTATTTTACAGATGAGTTATCTTTAGATTTTATGGCTAGTTATCAAAGAGGTAAAAAAGATAAAGCACTTGCAGGACAAACTGATAAAGATTTAGCGGATATTGTACCACTTAAGACTAATATTGGTTTAAATTATGAAAAAGCTTCTCATTTGGTAAGATTAGAAATGACTGCTACTAAAGATTGGAATAAATATGATGAAGACAATGGGGAACAAGCACTTCCAGGATATGCTGTCTTAAATGCTAAATATAACTATAAAGTATCTAAAAACTTTGATATTACAGTAGGAATGGATAATATTTTGGATAAAACATATGCTGTATCAAACACATATCAAGATTTGACATTGGCTGGAACTGCTGATGGAGTAATGCTTCTTAATGAGCCTGGCAGATATGCATATGCAAATTTAAGATATAAATTTTAACTAAGTATTTTCAACCAGATAAATTTGGCATTCCAGAGAATGGAATACCAGCTTTAACTGGTTTGTGTCTTAATTACTAACACTTACTCTCATATTTGGCAATATATCAGGTTTTGTGATTTTTATCAAAATATCTGATATATTATATTCTTGTTTTAATCCATCTATAATAGCTTTTATAGAATCTTCAAGAAGATGAAATTCACCTTTGAGCATAATATTTTGAATATCACTAGCAATTGTTGCATAATCTAGATATACACCATCAGCAAAATCATACTCACAAGAAAAGTTTATAATCACTTTTTGAGGAGTAACTCTTTCGTGTTCTAACACACCTATAATGCAATCAAATGTTAAATCTTCGATATATATTTTCATAAAAAACCTTTTTTAATTAATAACTAACAACTAATAATTAATAATTTAGGTATCGCTTCGCGATTATTGTTTGTGACAAAGTCACTCAATAGTTATTCGTTATTCATTGTTAGTTATTAATTTCTATTTTCTTCTCTTCACCCTTAATAAGTCTTATAATATTTGGAATATGTTTATATACTACTATAAAAGCTATCAGGTAAAGTGGGATATTCGATTCAACTCCCAAACCATAAGCAAATATCCAAGTACCTACTATTACTCCCAAAAGACCTAAAAGTGATGAAAGTGAAGATATTTTGAGTAGTTTTGCACTTAATCCCCATACTATGCCACCTATTATTGTAGGTATTGGTATAAGAACTATTAGCACACCCAAAGCCGTAGCTACACCCTTACCACCTTCAAGCTTCAAATAAGCACTATAGCAATGTCCCAAAAGTGCTAAAATTGCTACACCCCAAAGTGTTTCTTGACTTAAGCCCACAACCATACCAAGTACTACTATAAGTGTCCCTTTTAGGGCATCAAGTGCCAAAGTAGCAATTCCTAGCTTTTTTGCTAAGCTAGGATTTGTTTCTTTGACAACTCTTAGAACATTTGTAGCACCTATACTTTTGCTTCCACTAGATGTCACATCAACACCTGCAAATTGTTTTGCCAAAATCACACCAAAAGGTATAGAACCCACCAAATAAGCTACTATAAAAAATATTATATTAATGTTACCAAAAAACTCCACTTTAATCCTTCAATTCTTTTATTAAGTCAATTTATGTGATTGTAACTAAAAATTTGTTATATTTAGATAAAGATTAGTTAAAGTAAGTAGGTTTGTAATGTTGGTAGGTAGGTTTTTACCTTTTACCTTTTACCTTTTACCTAACATAAAGGTTAAGCGTTGGATTTAAGAGAAGAGATTAAAAAATTAAAAGCAAAACTTGATGTTACAGTAGTAGCTCACTTTTATCAAAAAGATGAAGTGTTTGAGCTTGCTGATATTACAGGAGATAGCCTAGAGTTAGCAAAAAAAGCTTCTACTACAAATACAGAATTTATAGTATTTTGTGGTGTTGGATTTATGGGGCAAAGTGTCAAAATAATAGCACCTCAAAAAAGAGTTTTGATGCCTAGAATTGCTTGTTGTGCGATGGCAAGAATGATAGATGTAGCGTATTTTGATGACAATTTAGCAAAACTCAATTCTTATGGTATAAGTAATGATGATATATTGCCAATTACATATATAAACTCAAGTGCGGAAGTAAAGGCGAGAGTCGGTCAAATGGGTGGAATGGTATGTACTAGTTCAAATGCTTTTAAGATAATAGAACAAGGTTTAAAAAGTGGTAAAAAGATATTTTTTGTACCAGATCGCTGTCTGGGACAAAATTTTGCTATAAAAATGGGATTAAAATCTTGTGTTATTGGGGATGGAACAGATCCAAAAGAATCTGATATTATATGTTATGATGGTTTTTGTTCTGTTCATCAGCTTTTTACACCTGAAGATATAGATTTTTATCGTGCAAAATATCCTGATATTATAGTAGCAGTTCATCCTGAGTGTGATATAAAAGTAGTTGCAAAAGCTGATTTTGTAGGTAGTACATCACAGCTTATTAAATTTATCAAAGAATTGCCGTTGGAACAAAAAGTAGTAGTTGGTACAGAATACAATATGGTAAATCGTCTAAGAGAGAAAAATACTTATATATTAAGCAGTACAAAGCCAGAGTGTCCTACTATGAATGAAACTACATTACAAGATTTGTATGATACATTAAAGTCTATTGAAGATGGAAATCCAAAAAATGAGATTTTTGTAGATGCTGAAGTGGTACATTATGCTAAAATCGCTTTAGAGCGAATGTTTGAAATAAACTGAGGTAACAAATGATAAATATTCGGAAATTTGTAAAACAAGCTATCGTTGAAGATAATGGTAGAGGGGATTTATTTTTTGATATAGCCCCGAAGGGAAGGTTTACAGCCCGTGCTATTTGTAAAGATGAAGGAATCCTTGCTGGTGTGAAATATGCAAGAATCTTGGCAAGAACTGAAAAGTTTGATTGTAGGTTTTTAAAGCGAGATGGTGATGAGCTAAAAAAAGGTGATATTATTGCTGAGCTTGAAGGTAAAGCTTCAATTCTCCTCAGTAGTGAAAGAACTTTTTTAAATATGCTTCAACACGCTAGCGGAATAGCTACAATGGCAAGTAAATATGCCCAGCTAATAGAAGGAACAGGTGTGGCACTACTTGATACAAGAAAAACAAGACCACAGCTTAGGGATTTTGAAAAGTATGCAAGTCGTGTTGGTGGGGCAATAAATCATAGACTTGGACTTGATGATTGTTTGATGCTCAAAGATACTCACTTAAAAACAATTCCTGATTTGAAAGAATTTGTAAAGATTGCAAGAAAAAGAATTTCTTGGGTAACAAAAATAGAAATAGAGTGCGAAACTTTTGATCAAGTTCAGCTTGCTATGGACGCTGGAGCTGATATCATAATGTGTGATAATATGAGTATTGAGGAGATAAAAGATGTGGTTTCATTTAGAAATGAAAACTATCCACACATACTCCTTGAAGCAAGTGGTAATATAAATTTAGATACAATAAAAGATTATGCAAACAGTGGTGTGGATGCAATTAGCTCAGGTTCGATAATACATCAGGCGACTTGGCTAGATTTCTCCATGAAATTCGACTGATAGATTCATACTTTTTTGCTATTTCGGCGTTGGATGAGTTTTTAAATTTTCGTCATTTACTATATGTAAACTCCTCAATTTAAAAACTCATCCGCCTTGAACTAACTAAAAAATTATGAATCTATGCTTTACTAAAAGCTACTTTTTTGCTATTTCGGCGTTGGGTTGATTTTCAAAATTGCGTCATTTACTATATGTAAACTCCTCAATTTAAAAACCCACCCGCCTTGAACTAGCCTAAAAATTAGCTTTTATTTTATGATTCATGATTCACTCACAAAAAAGGAAAGATTTGACAGATTCATTGGAGTTGATAAAGGCTTCTAAATATATTTTGATAGTAACTCATATAAACCCAGACCCAGATACCATAAGTTCTGCCCTTGCAATTTCCAACTTTTTAGCTGACCAAAAAATCAAACATATGGTATATAACCGTGATATCAAAAAATTCCAATCATTGAAGTTTTTAAGTAGATTTGAGAAAATTAGTGATGTGTTGCCAACATTTTATGATTTGGTGATATCTGTTGATTGTGGTGATATGAAAAGATTTGGATTTAAGCCTATGGCTGATACAAAGATTATCAATATAGACCACCATTTATCAAATGAAGATTTTGGAACAATAGATTTAGTAGAGCCAAATCGTGGTAGTACTGCCGAGATAGTATATGATTTTTTGATGGAAAACAATATCCAAATCACTAAAGAAATTGCAACTGCATTGTATGTTGGTATTTATAGTGACACTCAAGGTTTTGCTACATCAAGGACTAATAAGAAGACTTTTGATATTATTTCTCACTTAGTTGGCACTGGTGTAAATCCTGGATTTATTGCTGACGAGCTTTTGCGAAAAGATTCATTAGCAAAATACAGGATTCTTCCAAGAGTTTTAGATACATTGACCCTGCATAAGGAAGGTCGAGTAGCAACTATTTATGTAGAAGAAAGTACATTAAACGAGTGTGGTGCTAGCTTGAGAGAGTGTGAAGATGCTCTTGATATGGCATTAAACATTGGTGTTGTTGATGTTGCAATGTTTTTTCGAGTTTTAGGAAATAAAACAAGAGTATCACTAAGAAGCAAAAATGGATATGATGTATCAGCTCTTGCTGCCAAGTTTGGTGGAGGTGGGCATAAGTTCTCTTCAGGGTGTTCTATATCAACACTCGATATAAATGAAGCAAAAAATATGATATTAAAGGAAATTGATGAGAAGAAATAATAGCAGTATTACAGGTTATTTTATTTTATTTTTTGTTTTAGTTCTTGTAGGTGCTGTTGTATATATATATCAATCAGATACTTTTGAACAAAATAAACCAGTTGTATCCGCAGAAAAAACAATATATTGGAACTTAAGAGATAAGTTAAATATTAATATTTCCGATGATACAGGTATTAAATATTATAAAGTAACATATATTGATGGTGAAAATGAAACCGTATTGGGTACTAAAATATTAAATAATGGAGAAAAAAATATTGACCTCAGTTTAGATGCACCTAAGGTTGGGATGTTCTACAAAGGTCAAGATGTTAAAATTATAGTTGAAGCTACTGATATTAGTAAATGGAATTTCTTGAATGGTAATGCAATTCAGGTTACTTTAAATATTATAATTGACACACAAAGACCAATAGCAAATGCAATAGCAAATACTTATGCAATTAGTAGAGGTGGTAGTAGTGTTGCAATTGTTGAAGTAAGAGATGAAAACTTACAAGATATGTATATTACATTTAATGATAAAACTAGATTTGAATTAACGCCTTTTTATAAAGATGGCTTTTATATAGCTTTGATCGCTTGGCCTATGGATATAGAAGCTTTTGAACAAGTTTCATTAATTGCAACTGATAAAGCAAATAATACTACAAGAACAAAAGTACCTTTGTATGTAAGAGAATACAAATATAAAACAGATAATTTAGAAATTAGTGATGATTTTATCAATAATGTTTCGACTGTTGTGTTAGAAAATTCTAGAAAAGAGATAGATGAGGATTTAATCAGAAGATTTTTACGCTCAAATATAGAACTTCGTGGTGAGAATATTAGTACTATCAAAAAAGTTACTTTAGATGCTATGGATGTAGCAAGAGTTAATAGTTTTGAAATTAGCCCTTTTAAAAGGCTTGCAAACTCTAAAACCCTTGCTGGTTATGGAGATCAAAGAAATTATTTTTATAAGGGTCAGCAAATAGATACTCAGTGGCATTTAGGTATTGACTGGGCTAGTGTAAGACAAGCTCCAATTCATACAAGTAATTCTGGTAAAATTATATATAAAGATTATTTGGGAATTTATGGAAATACTTTGATGATAGATCATGGTTTGGGACTTTCATCTTTATATGCACATTTTAGTAGTGCAATGGTAGATATTGGGCAAAGTGTAAAAGCAAATACTCATATTGCAAATACAGGTGCAACTGGTGCTGTTTTTGGGGATCATTTACATTTTGGGATACTTGTACAAGGTATCGAGGTAAATCCACTTGAATGGATGGATAGAAACTGGATACAAACTAGAATTACAGATATTATACAAAATTCTAAAAAGGTAATAGATAGTAAATGAAACAAAGAACTATAAAAAAACCAATAGATATAGTAGGAATTGGACTTCATAAAGGAGTTCCTGTCAATATGAGGCTAGAGCCATTAGAGAGTAATATGGGGATAGTTTTTTATAGAAAAGATGAAGGTGTGACTATCCCTTTGACTCCTGAAAATGTAATAGATACTAAAATGGCAACAGTAATTGGCAAAAATGGTGTCAAAATTTCTACTATAGAACATCTTTTGTCTGCTATTTATGCTTATGGAATTGATAATCTTAGAATTATATTAGATAATGATGAAGTACCAGTTCTTGATGGAAGCAGTAGTGGATATTGTATGCTTATTGACGAAGTTGGTATTGCTGAGCTTGAAAGCTCAAAAAAAGTTATGATTATCAAAAAAGAGATAACCGTAGAAGATAAAGGTAAGTTTGTTACTATTAAGCCATCAGGTAATATTATATTTGATTTTGCAATAAAATTTGACCATCCTGTAATTGGTGAGCAAAAATATCATTTTGATTATAGTTTAAAAGAGTACAAAGAAAATATTTCGAGAGCTAGAACATTTGGATTTTTGCATGAAGTACAATACTTACGAAGTATCGGGCTAGCACTTGGTGGTAGCTTGGAAAATGCTGTTGTTTTGGATGAAAATAAAATCTTAAATCCTGAAGGATTGAGATATGAAGATGAATTTGTAAGACATAAAATTCTAGACGCTATAGGTGATTTGTCATTACTTGGGTACACTGTGGTAGGACATTATAACGCTATGGCTGGAAGTCATCATCTAAATCATTTACTTACAAAAAAAGTGTTAGAATCAGCCGAGAATTACGAAATAGTTGATTTGGAAGTTGCAATTGCTCATCAAGAGATGTTTGAGGTTGCGTATGCAAGAAGTTGAAGTAGTTGTAGTTTCTATTGCAAACCCTCTTTTAGTAGGTGTTTATGAAAACGATACTTTGATTCAAACTTTTTCTAATGATGGTAAAACTAGTGATATATTACCACAGCTTTTTGATGAAATATCAAAACAATATCATATCAAGTCATTACTTTATGTAAATGGTCCTGGAAGCTATATGTCTATAAAGGTTAGTTATATATTTTTAAAAACAATTTCTATTGTAAACAATATTCCATTAATTGCTATCAATGGCTTTGAATTAAATCAAAATTCACCTATAAAAGCTATTGGGAAAAAGTATTTTATGCAAAAAGATGATAAGATTATACTATCAGATTTGAATGATTCGGTAATTAAAGATTTTGAATTACCTCAGTATTTACAAAATTTAAAGAGAAGTTTGGATAATCTTCCAAACTATGTTTTGCCTGCAGTTTAGAAATAGTTTTTTCTAAGTTGTTTGAGCAATAATCAAAAAGGAGAAAAGTGTTAAAAGTTAGTGTTCCAGCAACAAGTGCAAATCTAGGGCCTGGATTTGATACATTGGGTGTTGCTTTAAGTTTGAAAAACTCAGTTGTAATAAAGCCTTCAAAATTTCATAGTGTTTCTTTAAGAGGTGAGGGTGCTAATAATCCTGTTTTAAAAGATAACAATATGTTTATCTCAATTTTTAATGATTTTTATAATAACCTTACTACAAAAGGGCAACATTATAGATTTGAGTTTTTAAATGAGATTCCAATTTCAAGAGGTCTTGGAAGCTCATCTGCTGTTATAGTAAGTGCAATAGCATCAGCTTACGCATGTGCTGGAATAAAGCTAAATAAACAAAAACTCCTTAATCTAGCTCTTGCATACGAATCTCATCCTGACAATATCACACCAGCTGTAATGGGTGGATTTGATGTTGCTATATTAAAAGACAATGAAGTGCGTTTTATAAAAAAAGAGATGCCAAATTCTTTAAGTGCTGTAGTTGTAATCCCAAATCGTCCCATTTCAACGGCAAGTTCTAGAAAAGTACTTCCATATAAATACTCAAAAGAAGATACAGTATTTAATCTTTCTCACTCATCACTTTTGACAGCTGCTTTTATGGGTGAAAAGTGGGAAGTTTTAAGAGAAGCATCACTTGATAGAATGCATCAATATTTTAGGATGAAACAAATGCCAGAGCTTTTTGATGTACAAAAAGTCGCATTAAAAAGTGGGGCGTTAATGAGTACATTATCTGGAAGTGGCTCAACATTTTTTAATATGTGCTATGCAAATGAAGCAAAAAGACTAAGTGGTATTCTCTCAAAAGAGTTTACAAGATTTCAAGTACTAACCTTAGAATTTGATAATAATGGCATAGTGATAGAAAATTAAGTTTATTTTGGATAAAATGTGCAACAAATAAGAATGTGTATAGTATGTAGAAACAGATTTGAGCAAAAGATGCTCTTAAGGCTACAATGTTTTGAACAATCATTGGTTTTATTTACAGGTACAAAAAGAAGTTTTTACATCTGCAAAGAGTGTATAGGCGAAGATTTGAAAAAGCTAGAAAAACAGTTCGCAAGAGTTTGTAAAGGCAGGGTTAAAAACCTACAAGAAATTATATCACGGAGTAGTAGTGTATGTTAGATAAAGTAAGAGTATATGAGATAGCAGAAGAAGCAGGTGCAACAAGCACTGAAGTTATAGATAAAGCTAAGGCTTTAGGGATTGAATTGAAATCACCTCAAACTGCAGTATCATATGAAGAGGCTGAAGAGATTGCAAATTATATAATGACTGGTAAAAGTAAATTATTGAAAGTTGTAGAACAGCCTAAGAAAAAAATACAAAAACCAAAAGTGGAAAATGTTTCTGATGAGATACAAGAAGTTTCAACGCAAAAACAAAACACTCCAAAAGTGGAAACTAATGAAGCTAAAGTAAATGACACTGATGTAGTCACAACTCAAGCTGATGATAGTGATAGAAATAGCGATGGTGTAATAATGCCAAAAAGAAGAGGTTTAAAGATAGTTAAGAAAAAAACTGTTGTTGAACCTGAAGTATACGAAGCTCCAAAAAAACAAACAAAATCTCTTAGTGAACTACTTGATTCAAATATGGAATCTAAGCTTGATAATAGAGTACAATACAATAAACCAAAAAAAGAGAAAAAAAGAGTTCCTCCAAAAGCACATGAACATGGACACAGACTAGATGTGGATAGATCTAATGATGAGTTTAAAAGTTCTGATGATTTACTAGAAGCTGATGAAGTTGTACTACTTGATTTGGATCAAACTGAAATCAACAATAAATTTTTTGAAGAACCAAAACCTCTAGATATAAGAACATCAAGACCAAGTTCATTTGTAAATCAACCAAGAACACTAAGAAGAGGTAAAAGAAGAAAAAGACAAAAAGAGACAAAAACAGCTGAAGCAGTAACTACAGTTGATATTTCTGAAAACATAAGAGTATATGAATTTGCTGAAAAAATTGGCAAAACAATATCTGAAGTTGTCAGTGTTTTATTTGGTCTTGGAATGCTTGTAACTAAAAATGACTTTTTAGATAGTGATGCAATAGAAATTCTTGCTGATGAGTTTGATATTGAAGTCAATGTAAAAGATGATTTAGAAGATTTAAATTATATGGAAGAAGCTGAAGAATTAGAAGTTGATTTAGTAAAAAGACCTCCTGTTGTAACTATTATGGGACATGTTGACCATGGTAAGACAACACTTTTGGATACTATTAGAAGTACGAATGTAGCTCGTGGTGAAGCTGGTGGGATTACTCAGCATATTGCTGCTTATACAGTGACAAAAAATGGTGAAGAGATTACTTTCGTAGATACTCCAGGTCACTCGGCATTTACTGCTATGAGAGCAAGAGGTGCAAGTATTACTGATATCGTTATCATTGTTGTTGCTGCTGATGATGGTGTAAAACCTCAAACAAAAGAGGCTATATCTCATGCAAAATCTACAAAAGGTCCAATTATTGTAGCTATTAATAAAGTAGATAAACCAGGTGCAAATATAGATATGGTTAAAGCTCAAATGGCTGAAATTGGTTTGACTCCAGTAGAATGGGGTGGAGATACAGAGTTCGTTGAAGTATCAGCTCTTAGAAATACAGGAATAGATAACTTACTTGATACAATTTTGATTCAAGCTGAGATGTTAGAACTAACTGGTAACCCAACAGCAAAAGCAAAAGCAGCAGTTGTTGAAGCATCATTAGAAATAGGACGAGGTCCAGTTGCTACTGTTATTGTTCAAAATGGAACTTTAAGAGTGGGCGATCCAATTGTAGCAGATACAACTTATGGTAAAATAAAAGCAATGCACAATGACAAAGGTGAAAAAGTAAAAGAGTTAACTCTTAGCCAAACAGGTCAAATCCTTGGACTTAATGAAGTTCCAATAGCAGGTGCTATAGTTGCTGTTCAAGATAATGAAAAAGAAGCTAGAGAAATAGCTACAAAAAGAGCTGAAATTGCAAGATCTAAAGAGTTATCTAAATCTACAAAAGTTTCTTTAGAAGAACTTAGTGGATTAATAGCTGAGGGTAAAATCAAATCACTTCCAGTTATAGTAAAAGCTGATGTTGCTGGATCTCTTGAAGCTATTAAATCATCATTAGAAGAGATTAGAAATGATGAAGTTAAAGTAAATGTAATTCATAGTGGTATTGGTGGAATTAGTGAAAATGACTTGGCATTAGCAAGTGCAAGTAGCAATTGTATTATACTTGGGTTTAATATAAGACCAACAGGTCAAGTGAAAAACAAGGCAAAATCACTAGGTGTTGAAATCAAAACATATACAATCATATATGACTTATTAGATGATGTAAAAGCTACATTATCAGGTATGATGAGTGCTGTTGTAAGAGAAGAAAATACAGGTCAAGCACAAGTTAGAGAAACATTTACAGTTCCAAAAATTGGAACAGTTGCTGGATGTATCGTAAGTGATGGAAAAGTAATTCGTGGCGAGATGGCAAGAATTATTAGAGATGGTATAATTGTATACACTGGAAAAATATCATCATTAAAAAGATTTAAAGATGATGTTAAAGAAGTTGCAAATGGTTATGAGTGTGGTATTATGTTCGAAAAATTCAATGATATTCAAGTTGGAGATTATATAGAAACATTTATTCAAACTAAAACTCAAGCAACTGTTTAATCTAAAAGGTATTTAAGATATGAAATCAGTAAATATTCAAAGAACAGAATCTTTACTTATGGAGCTTGTTCCTGAGGCATTAAGTGATTTGAATGATAGTAGAATTAATGCTCTCCCTATTACAGCAATAGATTGTAAAAATGGAAAATATGATGCTACAGTATATTTTGATGGTAGCGATTATACTCCAAGTGAAATAAAAGAGATAATAGGTTTATTAATTAAAGCAAATGGCAGAATTAGAAGTCATGTATTAGCAGCAACTAGCTGGTATAAATGTCCTAATTTTAAATTTGTAAAAGATGATAGCTTAGAAGAAATTAAAAAAATTGATAAGATATTTGACGAGATAGCAAAGGGAACGAAAAATGGATAATAATGAACTCTATCATGCACTACAAACTGCAATTGAAGGTTGTGGTGTTGAGGTATATGATATTGAAAACTTAAAAGAGAATGAAAATACAATTTTAAGGGTATCTATTACATCACCAAATGGGATAAATTTGGATAAATGTGGAGAAGTTAGTAGTGTAATTTCACCTATTTTAGATATTTATGAACCAATGTCTGGTAAATACAATCTTGAAGTTAGCTCCCCTGGAATTGAGAGAAAATTAAAAAATCCTAAACACTTTAAATCAAGTATTGGTGAACTTGTAGAAATCAAAGATTTTGATAAAAAAAGAACTAAAGGTAAGATTATATCTGCTGATGATGAAAAAGTGACTATAGAATTAGTTAGTGATGAATCATCACAATCTTTTATGTATAGTGATATATCACAAGCTAAAACTTATTTTCAATGGTAATAGATGATAATTTTTATATGTCCCTTGCAATCAATGAAGCTTGGGGTAACCAATTATTAACATTTCCAAATCCTGCAGTTGGTTCTGTTGTAGTTAAATCTGGTGAGATACTATCAATTGAGGCACACAAAAAAGCAGGTTTACCTCACGCAGAGGTTTTAGCCCTCAAATACGCATATTTAAAACAAAATCCACAATCATTATTAGCACAAATCACAGATTCAAAAGAAATTCATAGGTTTTTAATTGAAAATCATAATGGATTTTTTAATGATTGTGAAATATATATCACTTTAGAACCATGTAATCATATAGGAAAAACTCCAGCATGTAGTGATTTATTGTCTACCATTAAGCCTAAAAGAGTAATATTTAGTGTATTTGACCCGAATAACGATGCAAGTGGTGGATATGAAAAATTGATCAATGCTAATATTGAAGTTACCACTGGTGTTCTTGAAGACAAAGGAATGGATTTGTTATTTCCTTTTTTGTCCTTTACCCAGAAAAAAAGTTTTGTATTCTTTAAATTAGCTTCAAGAGTAAATGGTTCTATAGATGGTGGATATATCACATCAAAAGAATCTTTAGAATATGTACATAAGATACGAACAGTGATTGATTTATTAGTTATTGGTGGCAATACAGTAAGAATAGATAGGCCTACACTTGATTGTAGATTTATTGATACAGAAAAATCACCAAATATTCTTATCTATTCGCAATCAAAGAATTTTGATACAACAATACCATTATTTAATGTAAAAAATAGAAAAGTTAGTATAAATGATAAAATAGATTTTAATAATAAATTTGCTATGATTGAGGGTGGTTATAATTTATTAAATAATTTGATAAATCAAGTTGATATGCTTGTTTTATTCGTTTCACCAAATTTTAAAAATAGTAATGATATACTACTCAAAGATATAAAATTTAGAATACTTTATTCAAAACAAATAGGTGATGATCAGCTTATGTTTTTGAAAAAGAAAATATGATAAAATATAAAAAATCTCATAGGATAATAAAATGCCAACAGCAATAAGAGATATAGTAAAAAGTGTACTTGAAGAGTTAAAAAAACAGAAAATATTACCTACACCTGAAGAATATAGAAGAATATTTTGTCAAAAAGCGAAAGATTTTGGCTTTAGTATGGGCGAATGTGACAGATTATCAGTTTTAGCGAATAAACTTTCAATTAGTGAAAAAGAAGAATTAGAAAAAAATAAAGTTGATAATATTGATTCATTATTTGATTTTATTGTAAAAAAACTTAGAGAAAAAGAAGAAAATATACTACTTACTCAAAGACCAGTTTTATCCGAAGTTACTTTAGAAAAGCTTGCATCTTTAATGATAGCATCTTTGGTGCCAACTTTTTATGATGATGATTTTGAATCTAATATTGAAACAATTACTACACAACTTATAGAAAATCCAAGTATTTTAGATGATGAGGAAACTCAGAAAAATATTGAGAATTTGATAGAACAAAGAAAAAATAAAGATAGAAGTGCTATTACTGAAAAAACTCAAAAGCTAAATCAGCTTATTCAAAATATGAACTCTTTTATTGAGAATACTATAGAAAAAAGTGGAGATAGTAATAAAAATTTATCAAAAATTTTAGATGAACTCAATGGCATTAGTTATGAAGATATAACTTCATCGTCATTTGAAACTTTAAAAAATAAGATGATTGATATAAATACATCAATGAGAGATGAGATGACTGAATTGTCTCAAAAATTAATAAAAGAAAAACAAGAAGTTACTGTATTAAGAGAGAAAATTAATGCTTTAGAATCAAATCTTCAAGTAGCACAGAAAGAAAGTTCTACAGACTTCCTAACAGGACTTATGACTAGAAGAAAATTTGATATTGAACTTAAAAAGATTGAACATGAATATAAAACATCTGGAAAGACATTTTCTATTATATATATTGATATTGATCATTTCAAATCTATAAATGACACGTATGGTCATAATGCAGGAGATGTTGTCTTATCAACATTTGGAAAGATTTTAACAACTAAAGTATCCACTGATGGTATTGTTGCTAGATACGGTGGTGAAGAGTTTGTTATAGTACTAAAAGAACAAGGTATTGATGAATCTCTTAAACTTTGTGATAATATCAAAGAGTTAATAGTAAAAAGCAAATTTATATATGATAATATTAAATTGAAAGTAACATTTTCAGCAGGAATTATACAAAGAGAAGATTTTGATAATTTAGAAAGTGCAATAAAACAAGCTGATAAATATCTTTACACAGCTAAAAATAGTGGGCGTAATATAATCTTATATAAGAATAAGTAAGGAATTAACCTTACTTAACTTTTTCGATGTACTCACCAGTTCTTGTATCAACTCTGATAACATCACCTTCAAGTATATGAAATGGGATTTGAACAACACCACCACTTTCTAAAGTCGCAGGTTTTTTACCACCTTGTGAGTCACCTTTGAAGTTTGGTGGAGTCTCTACGATTTTAAGTTCTACTATCATTGGAGGTTCAACAGTTATTGCTTCTCCATTGAAGAACATAATATCACAATTCATACCATCAATAATCCAATCAATTGTATCACCAACTTGATCATGAGTAAGAGCTATTTGCTCATAGTTTTCTGTATCCATAAATTGACAAAATTCACCATCATCATAAAGATATTGCATTGTTTTTTGTTGTAAGTTTGGAGACTCACATTTGTCACCCGCATGGAATGTTTTTTCTATTACTTTTCCATTGATAAATGATTTGATTTTACATCTAACAAAGGCTGCACCTTTACCTGGTTTTACATGTTGATATTCTGTAATTTTGTATGGAATACCATCTAGTTCTATTTTAAGACCTTTTTTAAGATCACTCATTGAATAAGCCATAAATTTCCTTTTTTAATTTTTATTGTGAAAAGTTTGATTTTTATAAATCAAACTTTGATTTTAATTTGAAAAAATAAACAATTGTTTTTACTTGAATCCAAACAAAAGGAATCATTAAAAGATAATAAGCAACTGAATATTTGTCTAATATACCATTGAATACTAGTCCTAAATTGATGAAAAACATACCAAAAACAAAGAATGCCACACCAGGACAAATTAATGCAAATGATACGGGAGATTTCTTTTCATTTGAATGTATAAACTCTTCAAAATATCCAATTTTTTTCATAACCATAAAACCTAAAGCACCAAATATTAGTTGTAAAGATAATACAACACTTGTTAGGGTAAATAGTGATGATTTATCTGCAACTTTATCAAAGTTATGTTCCAACCCAAACTGTATTCTAATTAGCGTAATGCCGATTAATGTCAAAATAGGTATCATAATCCAAAGTGAAGGGGAAGCTTCTACTCCAATACCATCTTTTATCATATTTCTAAAACCAATTACGAATTTAAGAAGAAGTAATAAAAACGCAACTGATGTAAATAATATTGCACCAAATATACCGATAGCATTAATAGATATATAATGACTCATAGCACCAGGTGCTGCAAAACCTACACCTATCATTGAAAATGCAAATATGGAAATCATTTGTGATAAGTTATTATTGCTATCACAGTCAAATTCTCCACCACTAATAAGTCTTGAAAAGTATTCAAGAAATATTTTGAGAGCATAATATCCAACAATACCAAATCCAAGTAATGCAAAAGGGAACATATATTCTATAATAGTCCATAGATTTGGTATAAATGTAGCACCTAAGACAAAAAATACATTTATCGTCATTGCAAAAGTAAGAGGTAATGCCAAAAGGGTAACTTCAGCATTAGAATTCATTAATTTCTCAAATCCAGTGGTTGCTTTGAAAGCTTTATATTGTTTGACATTCCAAATTAGAAGTTTAAAATGCAAAAATGCAAATGCTACAATAAAAACAAGTGAAAAAGCTGATATAAAAGATATAAAAGTACCTTCACTTAATATTGGCATTATATGGTTATAAGTAGCCATAGGAGTATCTGTGTGAGGAACTAGAAACATCAAATACATATAAAATGATACGCTAAGTCCTCCAGCTCCTAAAGCAGCAAGAAAATACATAGGTGAATATTTTTCATTTAAAAGCAATTTGACTCCTTTTTTAACTAGTAAACAATAAATAAACTTTGGTATATTATTAATTGTGGCAAAGGCATACCAAAGTTATTCATTATTAATTATATTTAAACATTTACATAAGCTACACTAATTGCAGCTTTTAAAGATGATAATTTAGTTAATATATCACTACTTACTTCTTCATCAACTATAATTACAGCTAAAGCACCTTTGGTATTTCTACCAAGTCTAAAGTCTGCTATATTTATGTTGTTGTCACCTAATAGTTTACCAACTTCTCCAATTACACCAGGTACATCAGAGTTGCTAAATAGTATCATATGACCATTTGGCTCTACATCAAGTGCAAAGTTATTGATTTCAACTATTCTTTGTACATCTTCATCAAATATTGTCCCAGAAATTGAATAAGTACTATTTTGAGTAGTAATCTTAATTGAAACTTTATTCTTGTATCCACTTGTATTTGCTACTTTAGATGAACTTACTTCTATTTCTCTCTCTTTTGCAACAAAAGGAGCATTGATATAGTTTATTTGTTCAGCTAAAGATAATTTTAAAGCACCAACAGTTGCAAATGTTTCTATAGAATCTAAATAATCAGCTATATCACCAGTAGCTTCAATTTTAATAGATTTAATAGCACTTTTATCTGTTTGAGATAATAAATAAGCCATTTTTTGAGTAAGTTCAAGATATGGTTTTACAAATGATGGGATTTTTGTCTCATCAATTGGAAGGTTTAGTGCATTTGGATAACTAGCACCTAAAGCTGCTTCGATTGCATTTTGAGCAGCTTGAATAGCAATCTTTTCTTGAGATTCAAGTGTATTTGCACCAAGATGAGCTGTAACAGTAACATTATCGAGGTCTAGGATTGGATGATTTGTTGCAGGCTCTTTTGAAAATACATCAATACCAGCCATTGCAATTTTGCCACTTTTTAATCCATTAACTAATGCATCTTCATTGTATAGTCCACCTCGAGCACAGTTTATAAGAACTACTCCATCTTTCATTTTTGCTATTTCATCAGTATCTATCATATTAGTAGTTTCAGAGTTTTTAGGTGTATGAATCGTAATAATATCACAAGCTAATATATCATCAAAGTTTTTTGTATAAGTTACACCTACATCAGTAGCTTTTGAAGGATTTATATATGGGTCATAAGCTATAACATCCATACCAAATGCTTTTGATCTAATTCCAACACGGCTACCTATATTTCCAAAACCAATAACTCCTAATTTTTTGCCATATAATTCAGTTCCATACCAATCTTCTCTTTTCCAAACACGGTCATTTTTTAATTGAGCATGAGCATATGGGAATTTTCTAGCACATGAAAGCATATGAGCCATTGTAAGTTCAACTGCAGCAATTGTGTTTGCAGTTGGGACATTCATTGCTATGACGCCCCTTTTGCTACACTCATTTAAATCAACATTATCTACACCAACACCAGCTCTTACAACAGCTTTTAGTTTTTTGGCAGCATCTAAAAATTTTGTATCAACATCAGTTGAACTTCTAGTGATACAAACATCTGCATCTTTGATAACATCAAGTAATGATGTTTTATCAATATCTGCTGCATATACATAGTTGATTTGACTATTACTTTGAAGTAATTTCAAACCTTTTTGGTGAATATGATCACAAACTACAATTGTATATAACATTTTTCTTCCCCTTAATTTTGACCCATTTGATCTCTTAAAATATCTCCAAGAGTCATACCAGAATCGTCATTTATTGATTTTAAAGTTTCTCTTTGTTTTAGCATTTCAACTTTTTTAGCTGATAGTCTTACTCTATTTCTTTTTGTATCAATATTTACGATAACTGCTTCAATTTCATCACCAGCTTTAAGCTCTTCAACATTTAATTGACCATAGTCTTCAGCTCTTACTAAACCATCAATACCATTTTCTAACACAACAAAAATACCAAAATCTTTAATATCTTTTATAGGTGCTTTCACTATGTCATTGATTGCATGTTTTTTAGCAAAATCAGCTGTTGGCGAATCAACTGTATCTTTGATTGATATAGAAACATTTTCTTTATCCGTATCAATTTTGATGATTTTAGCTGTTACTGTATCACCTTTTTTTAGTAATGCTTTACATTTAGTATTAACATCCCAGCTAGCTTCTTCATTGTGAAGTAATGCATCAATTTCACCAATAGTAACAAATGCACCAAAATCTGTGATAGTAGCAACTTTACCTTCAACTACATCTCCAACTTTGTATTCTTTTACAAATTTTGTAAATGGTTTTTCTTGAAGATTTTTTAAACTTACTCTTAATTTTCTTTTTTCTACATCAAGTTCGATTACTTCAACATTGATTTCATCACCAATTGTCAATAAATCTTTAGGGTTTTTTAAATTTTTATTCCAACTAATTTCTGAAATATGTAATAGCCCTTCAATATCATTTCCAAGGTCAACAAATGCGCCATAGCTCTCGAAATTGCTTACAGTTACAGTTATTGCATCACCAACATCAAGCTCATCTTTTATCTCTTTCCAAGGATCAGGAAGTGCAGCTTTGATTGATAATGAAAGGTGTTGTTTATCTTTGTCATAACTTAAAACTTTAACACTTACTTCATCACCTTCTTTGTAGTATGCAGCAGGATTTACTGGACCTTTGTAACTAATTTCATTGTAGTTTACTAAACCATCAATTCCATTTAAGTCAACAAACATACCATAGCTTGTAATTTTTTTAACAATTCCATTTAAAGTTGAGTTATTTTCTAAGATAGTGCTTACTTTATCTTCTTTGTCTTTTTTCCCATCTTCAATTAGTTTTTTTCTTGATATTATGATTGAACTTTGATTTTTATTTATTTTTAGTACTTTAGCTTTTATTTTTTTGCCAATTGCACCAAATGGTTTCATATAGCTTTGAGCTGCTGGTAAAAAATATTCTAAACCATCTTTATCAACTACACTAAATCCACCTCTTTTTTTAGCTTCAGTAATTTTACCTTCAATTGTTAAATCTTCTAAGTCTTCACCATTTTTAGCAACAAACTCATCAAATTTTTGTCTTTGAAGTACATTTCTATAAGAAATTGAAGGTCTTTCTCCTCTATTTCCCATCATCATTATTGGTAAAGTATCACCAACTTTAAACAACAACTCACCATTAACTGTAATTTCATCTACACTTAATTTACCTTCAATCTTTTGACCAACATCTACCAAAACTGTATCGCCGTTAATTCCTACGATTACACCATCAACGATGGCACTATTCTCACTGTTCTCAAAAGATTCATTGAGCATTTGCTCAAAATCCATTTCTTGCTCAATATCTATATCTTCGATACCCATGTCTTACCCTTTATTTACCGTTTATTTTATGTGGCTAATATTTTACCATAAAATTACTTAATTTTAGCATCTAATTAGGCGGTAGGTGATAGATTGTAGGTGGTAGAGAAGAATGGAATATAGATTTTAGTCACTAAAATTAGCGTATAGTAGGCATAGTATAAATAATGATTTTCTTACTAATCACTAATAACTAAAAACTAACCACTAATATTAGAGAGTTTATCAACACACTTTTGTATAACCCAATCAGGTGTACTTGCTCCTGCAGTTATACCACAAAGTTTTTTATTTCTCAGCCAGTTTGGATTGATTTCTGTTTCGTCTTCGACCAAATAACTATCATTGCAGTTGCTTTTGCAGATATCAAGAAGTTGTTTTGTATTTGATGAATTTTTGCCACCAATTACAATCATAATATCAGCTTCAAGTGAAAGTTCTCTTGCTGCTGCTTGATTTTCAAATGTTGCATCACAAATTGTATTAAAAACTCTAACCTCTTTGTGGATTAACATAAGTTCATTTACGATTTGTAAATATTCATCTTTTTTTCTTGTGGTTTGTGCTACAGTTGCAATTTTTTCATGTTTGAATTTGATTTTTTTGAGTTCATTAATATTTAAAACTACATGTACATCATCGCCATAGCTTTTAACACCTTTTACTTCAGGATGAGACGCATCACCAAATATAACAATACTATAACCTTCAGCTGACATTTTTTTAACTATATTTTGAGGTGTTGTAACAAATGGACAAGTAGCATTTATGATTTTGGCATCTTTGTGTTTGAGTTTTTGAAGGTCATCTTTTGGGATTCCATGTGTTCTAATTATAACAGTATCGCCGTTACTAACTTCATTTATTTCTTGATAAAGTCCTACATTATTTTCACTTTTTAATCTATCAATTTCTTTTTGATTGTGAATTAAAGGACCCATTGTATAAGCGTTTTGATGTTCACTCGCTATTTGAATAGCTCTTTTGACACCAAAACAAAAACCATAAGATGAAGCTAGTTTTATTTCCATTAGTTACCTTAGTGAGTTTAAAAGTTCCTCAAAGTTTGGAAAAGAGGTCATAATACATTCTGTGTCATTTATTTCCATACCACATTTTAGTCCAGCAATAGCAAAACTCATAGCAATTCTATGGTCTCCATGGCTATTAATTGTAGCTTGATTTAATTCACCACCTGTGATACTATATCCATCTTCAAATTCATGGCAAGTTATTCCACATTTTTGTAAATTTGAGATAACAGATGTTATCCTATCACTCTCTTTTACACGGAGTTCTTTTGCGTTTTTTACACTACTTATTCCACTAGCTTGTGACATAGCAATAGAAAGTGCTGGGAGTTCATCTATCAGCCATGCTATATTTTCGCTTACATCCACACCTTTTAGAGTATTGTGTGATACTACAATATCACCTATTGGTTCATAAATATTTGTATGTTCAACAAACTCTACATTAGCACCCATTTTTTGTAAAATTTTATATGCTTCTATTCTAGTAGGATTTAGTGTTACATTTTTTATTGTGATTTTTGCATTTGGAATAATGGACGCTGCAACAGCAAAGAAAAATCCACTTGATGGGTCAGCTGGAATTGTAATATCAAGAGGCTTAAGCGTGGATGTTAAAGGATGAATTTCTATATATCCATCATCATTTGTTTTGATTGTTGCACCCATTCCACTTAACATTCTCTCCGTATGGTCACGACTTAGTTTTTCTTCTTTATAGTATGATACTCCATCAGCTTTCAAAGCTGCTAAAATAAGTGCAGATTTCACTTGTGCAGAATCAATTGGAGATTCATATTTGAAAGCTTTTAAAACACTTCCTCTTATATGAAGTGGAGCTTTGTTACCAAAATCTCTACCGTCAATTTTCGCACCTATTGCTTTTAGAGGTTGTGTAACTCTAGCCATTGGTCTATTTCGCAGGTATTTGTCTCCTGTTAGGATGAATGAGCCTTCAAACGCACTAAGAAGTCCACAAAATAATCTCATACCTGTACCACTATTCCCACAATCTAGTATATCATCTGGCTCTTTGATTTTTCTAGGTGGTGTTAGTGTAAAATCAGCTTTACCAGCTTGTTCTACTTCTACTCCAAAACTCTTTACAATATTTAAAGTGTTTAATGTATCTTCAGCCATCAAAAAGTTTTTTATGTGTGAAGGCTGGTCACTAAAAAGAGAAAACATAGCTGATCTATGTGAAATAGATTTATCACTTGCAATATCACTTATATTTGTATTAAAACTACTATTTAGTGGAGTTACTTTCAATGTTTTCATTATCTAAGCCCAATATTTAAAGTATCATTTAATGCTTTTAATATAGTGTCCATAATTGAAGTAATATCTTCTTCATTTAGAGTTTTTTCAAAGGATTGAATATAAAATCTAATAGTTAAACTTTCATTAAGCCCAAGTTTTTCATCGCTATAAATATCTACCAAGTTAAATTGTGATAACTCTTTGATATTTAGTGATTTAATTATATTTTTGATTGTTCTATATTCAATTTCTTTAGGAACAACAAGACTTAAGTCTCTAGATGAACCTTGAAATTTTGATATTGAATTTGCATATTTAAGCTCATCTTTGATTAGAGAGAAATTAATTTCAGCAATAAAAGTATCACTTAAATCAAAATCATCAGCCACTAAAGGGTGTAATTTATATATTTCCCCAATTGACTTTGAATCAACTAAAATTGATGCACTTTGATATGGGTGTGCAAATTTGTGATTTGTTTTTAGAGGTTCTAATTCAAAATTACCTATAATTGATGCAAGTTTATCCGCGAATTCAAAAAAAGTTATATTTGAAGGTTTACCATGATTCAAAAATGATTCACTCTCTTTTTTGCCACTTAAAATTAAAGTTAATTTTGATGATTCTTCTCTTTTTGATGAGAACACAGAGCCAATTTCAAAAAGTGCAATTTTATCAAATCCCATTTTTATGTTATTAGAAGCTGCAAGTACTAGATTTAGTGCAATTGTAGATCTAAAAGTATTAAGTTCATTTGTAATAGGATTTAACAAATCCAATTCTTCATCAACTACATCAAAACCATATTTTTCCAATAATTCTCGAGAACTAAAAATATAACTAATACTTTCAAAAAATCCATTATTTATAGCATTTGATCTTATCTGATTAAGTTTTTCAAACATTTTTGATGTTTGATTGGTTCTATTTACTTCATCAATTGCAAGAGGTTTTGCTACTATATTGTCGATACCAATAATTCTTACTATTTCTTCTGTAACATCAGCAATATTCTTGATATCATGTCTAAACTGAGGAACTGTTACATTTAAAGTATGAGAACTATGGTCTTTTATTTCAAATTGGAGAGCTTTTAATATCTTTTCTATCTCAATTTTAGTTACTTCTTGACCGATAATTGAGCTTATTTGTTTTGAACTTACATCAAGTGAATGCTTAGGCGGCTCAACTATAAATGATTCAGTACCTTTATAAATTTTTGCATTATTTTTTGATAGTAATGTTGTTATACAATTTAAACCAAACCCAATATCAGGTTCACTTCCACGAGATACTCTATAAAAAGGGTCTTTTTGAGTTTTAATTTTTGTTTCAAAAACTTGTTTAGATATTGCATCGGGATTGGTATAACTTGCTTCTATTAAGATTTTTGTTGATTTAACTTCTTTTGAGCTTTTATCAATTCCAATTGTTGAAAGTTTTTGTTCTGAATACATACTATCAAAATTCTGACTATCTTTTTTTAGGTTAAAAAGAGAAATGTTTTTTTTATTAAGTATAGTGTCTTCTAAATCATAAAAATTAAGTACAACGCCAGTTTCATATATAGCGTAATTGACAATATCTTGTAACTCATTACCAATAAATTCATTAACATATGCAAGTCTTAATTTCTGTAGAGTTGGTAGTTGAAAATGAGTTATATCAACTAATTTATATATAAGTGAACTTTCAATTTTTGGATCACAATTGATATCTAGTGTTTGACCAATACTGAGTTCATGCTCATTTATAAAATATTCTCTAGGGCTAATTTGTAAATTGTAGTAAGCACTTAATTCTCTAACAATTCCATTGATACTTAAGCAATCTCCTCTATTTGGAGTAAGATCAATTTCTATAACATCATCATTGAATGCTTTTATGTCTTGAAGTTTTGTACCAACTTTAAACTCACCCAATGAACTATCTAAAATTAATATACCATCGTTGATTTTTGGAAGACCTAATTCTGTACTTGAACATATCATTCCAGAGCTATCAACTCCACGAAGTTGAGCATCTTTGATAGTCAAATCACCAATTTTTGCACCAACTAGTGCAACTGGTACATATAAATCAGCACTTACATTACTAGCACCACAAACAATTTGTAATATTTTATCACCTACATCAACATTACACACATTAAGTTTATCAGCATCAGGGTGCTTTGAACAGCTTAAAACTTTACCAACTACTACAAGTTCTGGCATTTTATAGCTAGTAACTCCACCAATTTCTAATCCAACTGATGTCAAAGTCTTACATATTTCTTCAGTGGTAATATGTTTAATATTTATAAATTCATTTAACCATTCTTTTGTAACTATCATTTAAACTGTCCTAATAATCTCAAATCACTCTCAAATAAAGATCTCAAATCTCCAATTTTATGGATAAGCATTGCAAATCTCTCAACACCAAGTCCAAACGCATAACCACTAACATTTTCATACCCAACAGATTTGAAAACATTTTCATCAACTATACCACATCCCAAAACTTCAAGCCATCCTGTGTGAGAACAAACACGACATCCATCTCCTCCACAAAATATACAGCTAATATCCACTTCAGCACTTGGCTCTGTGAAAGGGAAGAAGCTTGGACGGAATCTCACTTCTACATCTCCAAACATATGTTGTAAAAACTCAACTAAAACATGTTTTAAATTTGCAAAAGATATTTTGTCGCTACTATCGACTACAAGACCTTCTATTTGGTTAAACATTGGAGTATGTGTAAGGTCAAAATCTCTTCTAAAAACTCTCCCAGGTGCTATCATCCTAATAGGAGGTTTTTGGTTCATCATAGTTCTTATTTGAACTGGGCTTGTATGGGTTCTAAGAAGCATTTTGTCTTTGCAATAAAATGTATCTTGCATATCTCTTGCTGGATGGAATTTTGGAAGATTTAGTGCTTCAAAATTATGAAAGTCATCTTCAACCATAGGTCCTATTTCAACAGCAAAGTTAAGGTTTTGGAAATATTTGATAATTCTATCCATTGTGTATGCGACAGGATGATAAGAGCCAATATCAGATGTTTGAGCATTAAATCTTGTAACATCTATTTTTTCATTTTGAAGTCTTTTTTCAAGTTCTGCATTGAAAAGTTCATCTTTTTTTATCTCTAGAGCTTTGTTTAAAATCTCTTTTTGTTCATTTAAGTTTTGAGCGAACTCTTTTTTATTTTCATTTGGGATATCTTTTAATTTAGCAAATTCTAAAGTTAAAAAACCTTTTTTACCAAATAATTCAACCCTTAAAGTTTCTAGTTCATCTATTGTTGATGTTTTATAAATATTATCTAACCAGCTTTGCAATTTCAATACTCCATATTTAAAAAGTTGGGTATTATATCCAAAATTTTATTATAGTTAGGTTATAATATTCTAAAATAGTTAAGTCGTGAACTGTAAGTCATGAGTTGTGAAGAAGAATACAACTTACGACTCACGAACAAAAAGGAAAAACAATGTGTATATTTTGTGCTATAGCTGAGGGTAAAATTCCTTCAAAAAAAATATTAGAAAACGATAAATTTTTGGCATTTTATGATATCAATCCACAAACAAAAGTTCATGCTCTTGTTATCCCAAAAGAGCATTTCAAAGACTTCAATGATGTTACTCCATCAGTTATGGCGGAGATGACAGTTTTTATTCAAGAAGTTGTACAAACTCTTGGTGTTAAAGAGAGTGGTTATAGAATGATTACAAATATAGGAGTTGATGGTGGGCAAGAGGTTCCTCATCTTCATTTTCATATCTTAGCAGGAGAAAAACTTGGAAAACTTGTCTAAAAAAAGACTATTTGCAGAGTGGGAAGAACAAGAATTTGTTCAGCTAATGTTTCCACATTCAAACAGCGACTGGGGGCAGTATCTTGATGAGATGATACCTGTTTTTGAAGAAATCGCTATAAATATTGCTAAATATCAGCCTTGTATTGTGTGCTATATGGAAGATGATAGTGTGAAAAATATCAAAAATATTGAAAATATCATACTTAAAAAAGTAGATTCAAATGATACATGGTGTAGGGATTTTGGTGGTATTACAATAGAAAATAATGGCAAAATTGAAGTTCTTGATTATATTTTCAATGGTTGGGGAAATAAGTTTGATGCTTCTAAAGATAATATGCTTACAAAACAATTATTTCAAGATGTAAAAAGCTATGACTTTGTACTTGAAGGTGGAAGTATAGATTCAAATGGCAAAGGTGTTATTCTTACAACTACTGATTGTCTTTTGGAAGAAAATAGAAACCCAAGTTTTACAAAAGAGGAAATTACCCAAAGACTAAAAGATGATTTGGGAGCAGATGAGATTATATGGATAGAAAATGGTTACCTTGAAGGTGATGATACAGATTCACATATAGATATGCTGGTAAGATTTACTGATGCTAACACAATAGCTTATCAATCATGTGATGATAAAGATGATGTACATTATGAGGCACTAAAAGCTATGGAAGAAGAGGTAAAAAAACTTCCATTTAAATGTGTAGCACTACCTTGGATTGGTGCAAAATATTACGATGATGAGCGACTTCCAGCTAGTTATGCAAACTTTTTGGTGATAAATGGTGCAGTTTTAGTTCCTACTTATCAAGACAAAAGTGATAAAAAAGCTCTTGAAATTTTCACCCAGTTGTTTCCAAACCATGATATAATTGGGATTGATTGCTCTAAAATAATAAGGCAACACGGAAGTTTGCATTGTTGTACTATGCAATACCCAAAGGGAACAAAGTTAATAACTAATAATGAATAACTAATAATTGTTGAGTGGCTTTGCCACAAATTAATATCGCTTTAGCGATACCACAGTTATTAGTTGTTAGTTATTAATTATTCATTAAATATAATAGGAGATAATATATGGCTAATAACAATTCACGACTAAAGACCGCACTTATTCAACAAAAATTTCATGGCTCAAAAGAGGCTACACTTGGGGTAACTGCTTCTTTGGTGGCAGAGGCTGCAAAGGGTGGGGCTAAGCTTGTGGTATTACAAGAGCTTCATCAAACTGAGTATTTTTGTCAAAGTGAAAATACTGAATTTTGCTCTTATGCAAATAGTTTTGAAGATGATGTGAAATACTGGTCAAGCGTGGCAAAAGAGAATAATGTAGTATTGGTAAGTTCACTTTTTGAAGCACGAGCACCTGGGCTTTATCATAATACGGCAGTTGTATTTGAATGTGATGGGAGTGTGGCTGGAAAATATAGAAAAATGCACATTCCTGATGATCCTGGGTTTTATGAGAAATTTTATTTCACCCCTGGGGATCTTGGATTTGAGCCTATAAGTACAAGTGTTGGTAAACTTGGAGTTTTGGTATGTTGGGATCAGTGGTATCCAGAAGCTGCTAGACTTATGGCTTTAAGAGGTGCTGAGATACTAATATACCCTACTGCTATTGGGTGGTTTGATGGTGATACACCTGAAGAAAAGGATAGACAACTAAATGCTTGGATTACTATCCAAAGATCTCACGCAGTAGCAAATGGACTGCCAGTAATTTCAGTAAACCGTGTGGGATTTGAAAAAGATAGCACAGGGGTACTTGATGGTATTAGATTTTGGGGTAATTCATTTGTTTGTGGACCTCAAGGTGAGTTTTTGGTTCATGCAAATAGTGAAGATGAAAAGGTAATATTTGTAGAAATTGATAAACAAAGAACTACAGATGTTAGAAGAATATGGCCATTTTTGAGAGATAGAAGAATAGAAAATTATAGTGGGCTAACTAAGCGATATTTAGATTGATAAATGATTGACTAAATCAATCATCTATCACCACGCAATTTCTGGTAGTGTAAAAATAACTGTGTAAATCCAAAAATATCAATCTATTAGATATAATTTATCTAATAGATTTTATTTGAAGGATTTACAAATGAATATATTAAATAAAGAAGAATTAAGAAGACAAATA
>JALNYH010000017.1 GCA_023229945.1 Arcobacteraceae bacterium
AACCCTTATGAAAAGCTCTTTTGTTCTGTGTTCTTTTGTTTTTTTCTTTTTAAATTCAAAGATTTCCAAAGAATTGAGAAGTTTGCTTAGTTTTCCAAAATCATAGCTTCTTACATCAAAGTATGGCATTGTTTTGTGGATTTGAGTTCCTACGCTATCAAGTCTTGCCCATCCTGTCTCATCACTTAAGTCGTTTACAATTTTTGAAAATACTTTTTTTAGTTTTTCTGTGTCCATTGGGTCGGAAAATGTAGCATCTTCGATAAATGGTTCAATATGATTGGTTTCATTTGCTATATGATTTTTCACGAGCATTTCTGTGTAGATGAATTTATCACAAGCACTTACAAATGATATTGGTGTATTTTGTCTTCCAAACCCAAATACTTTAAGTCCTGATTCTCTAATCCTAGAAGCTAGTCTAGTAAAGTCACTATCACTTGATACTAGACAAAATCCATCAAAATTGCCACTATACAATAAATCCATAGCATCTATAATCATAGCAATATCTGTGGCATTTTTGCCAGTAGTATAAGCAAATTGTTGGATTGGGATGATTGATTTTTGGAGTAAAATTACTTTCCATCCACTTAATTGATTTTCAGTCCAATCACCGTATATTCTTTTTACATTAGCTGTACCAAATTTTGAGATTTCTTCTAATAATGGTGCGATTACATTGTGTGAGGTATTGTCTGCATCTATTAAAACAGCTAATTTCATATCATTATTTATCATAGTAAAATATCCTTTAGTGGAAGTTTTGGTACTATATGGTTGTTTTGAACATCTTTATAGTATTTTGTATTTGTATCATCTTTTAGGATGACATTTTGTTTTGCTTTGCCTACTGCTATTGCAAACATTGGTTCTATATTTTCTTGTAAATTTAGAATTTGTTTGTATTTTGGCTTATCAATTGAAGCTAACATACATCCATCAAGCCCTTTTGCTTTGATACCAAGCATAATATTTGATATAGCAATTCCAGCGTCCACCATAGCAAATTCACCCAAATTTATATCTTTGCATACTACAATAAAAGCTGATGGCATTTCATCCAACTTTGGACCATCCCAATCTAAATTCGCAGCCCATCTTAAAGGGGTAAATATCTCAATTTTTTGAGGACTTGTATCTACTATAGCGTATCTAAGTGGTTGCGAATTTCGTGCACTTGAGCTAATTCTTGCTATTTCAACCAAATCAACTAAATCTTTATGTGCTACTTCATAAGTGCTATCAAAAATTCTATAACATCTACTTCTTATAACTAAATCTTTTAAATTATCAAAATCCATTTATTACTCCAAAGAATTATTAAGATATAATACCAAAATGAATATAAAAGAATTACTAGAAACCGAATCAAATCAAAGAAATTGTGATAGTGAATTGTCTTTTGATAAGCCTGACCCATTGATAGTGGCGAAGAGATATAATGATGAGTATATCTCATTGATTTGTGCATCATTTGCATATGGAAAAGCTACGAAAATTGTAGAATTTCTAAATACACTTGATTTTTCTTTGCTCGAACAAAGTGATGAGATTATCAAAAAAGAGTTAAAAAACTTTTATTATCGTTTTCAAAATAGCCAAGATATACAAACTTTTTTTATAGCTCTAAAAAGGCTAAAAGAAGTGGATTCTTTGGAAAATTTATTTTTTGAAAAATATAAGATAAATAATAGTGTTTTAGAGGGTATTGATGCTCTTATAAAACAAATTTATGCTCATAGTATGGATTTGAATTCTCATGGTTATACATTTTTGGTAAGTAATCCACTCAAAAGAGATAAATTGGGCAATATCAAAGACATAGGCAACGCACCATACAAAAGATGGAATATGTTTTTGAGATGGATGGTAAGAAGTGATTGCCTTGATATGGGGCTTTGGGATAAAATAGATAAAAAAGATTTGATTTTGCCACTTGATACGCATACTTTCGCAGTATCCAAAAGTCTAGGATTGCTTACAAGAGATACATACGACTTGAAATCAGCCCTTTTGATAACAGATAAACTAAGAGAATTTGATGAAAATGACCCTATAAAGTATGATTTTGCTTTGTATAGGATAGGGCAGGAGAAGATTATATTAACTAACAACTAATAATGAATAACTAATAACTATTGCTTCAAAATGTGAGATATGAGGTCAATATATAAAGTTATTTGTATTAAAACATATTATCTATCAACCTTTTGAAAATAGATTTACTTTTGGGGGTATCTTGCTGATGTTTTTCTAGATTTTTCTTTTCTATATTTTCCAAAGATAGTTCTTTTTGTTTTTGTTGGTTTTCTTTGTCTGCTATATCAAACCCAGTAGCTATAAGCGTTACTTTTACTTCATTATCTTCCATTTGGTCATTATATACAGTACCAACTATACATTTTGCACCAAGGTCGGCATTGTTTTTTACATAATGCATTATTTCATTCATTTTATGGATTGGAAATTTTGGGTTAAATGTAAAATGTATAATTATAGATTTACAGTTATTTATAGAGTTTATTCCAAGTAGTGGTGATTTTATAGCTTGTGATAGTGCTTTTTTAGCTGAATCATCACCTTTTGCTTGACCTATACCAATCAGAGCCAAACCTTTTTTGGTAAGTGTTGTGGATATATCTGCAAAATCTACATTTATATTTAGTCTATGGTAGTTTAGAATAATATCACAAAGACCATGAACTGCATCAAAAAACACATTATCTATTATCTGAAAACTCTCCATTACTCCAGTGGTTTCTGGTACTATTTTGAGTATGTTATCGTTATAGATTACTATATAAGCATCTGCATGGCATTTGATTTGCTCTAAGGCATTTTGAGCAATAGAATCTCTACCTATTTCATAGCTAAATGGCATAGTAACTACAACTACACACAAAATACCAAGTTCTTTGGCTATTTGTATCACTACAGGTAAAGCACCGCTTCCCGTTCCTCCTCCAAGCCCTGCACACAAAAACACCATATCAGAACCATTTAGTTGATTGTGTATCTCCTCGGCACTTTCTAATGCTGCTTTTCGTCCAACATCAGGATTCATACCTGCACCAAGACCATTTGTAGTTTTTGGACCAAGTTGTATTTTGACAGGGGCAGTTGATTTTTGTAAGACTTGATTATCTGTATTTGATGCTATGATTTTGATTAGGTATTGGTTTTTTATTACATAATTATCTATCATATTACACCCACCGCCACCAACACCCATAAGTGTTAATTTAGCCATATTATTGCCTAAATCTGGGTTTCTTAGTATCTCTATGTTGATTGGGTCAAAAAGTGTATCTTGCTGATGGGTCATTTGGTTATTCCTATGTGTAATTTTTATTTAGCTTTTTGTGTTTGTTGGTAAATATTGCTATTGATTTTCATTTTTTATTGTACTTTATTTTTTGTCTTTTTATTACTTTAGAAGTTTTGTCATTAATATTTAGATGTCTTTTTAACTCTTTTTCAATAGTTTTATAACCTAAATAACTATGGAATTTACTATTCCAACTATTGCCAAAACTATTTCTAAAAAACTTTATAAACTCCTCAATATCGTCTAAGTGGTCAAAATTTAGATTATCTTTATTTCTATAGTATTCTATATATTTTGAAGAAACGGTAAATACTTTTGGAGATTTAAAACCATATTTTACTGCACTAACTTTTATTTTTTCAACAGCTTTTTTCTCATGGTAAAACCAATATTTTTTTATGTTGTTATAATACTCTTCTTTTGAAGATGAGTTTTTAACCTTTTCTATTTTCTTATTATCTTCAAAAGCTTTATCAATTTTATTAATCACAAAAAAAACTTCAAAATTTGAATCACTTTCTTTTCTTTGTTTAATCAATCCCCAAAGATTATTTTCATTTGATTCTAAATTTGCATCTATTTGTCCATAATCAAATAAGTATAACACCATGTCAGCTTCATTTAGAATAATATTTTTGGTAATATCACTATGTTTAAAAGCATGTTCATCGGTATTATTTGGTCCTGGAGTATCTATGATTATAAACTCAATATCGTATTTCTCACTGTTTTGCAATACATGAAAATCCCAATACAAATCTATTTTTTTTACATTTTTATATTTAGTATCTAATGTATCACTATCTTTTTGAGCGTAATATTTTATCTCTTTTTGTACTACTTCTTTGGTTAGTTCAACAGTTTCTTTACCATCTGCAAACTCCACTATTGCCATATCATTATCGGGATTATCATCAGAATAGATGTAAATAGGACAATCTGTTGTTGCATGTGAATATGCAGGTAAAATACTATTTCCAAATAAAGCATTGATAAAAGTAGATTTTCCAGCACTCATATTTGCAACTACAGCTATTTTATACTGCTGTTTTGCTTTTCTCATTTTCTATCTTCTAATGCTTTTTTTATCAGATTTATTAAATCTGGAAAATCTTTTATACTTTTATCATTAAGTATCTCTTCTAAAATCAACCAATCTTCTTCTTCAATTGCTTTTAAAATAATATTCTTATCGCCATTATATCTATCTTCCTTAGAAATCATTTTCTCAAGTGTTAGTTTTTCCATTTTATCTTGATTATTTTTATAGATTAAATAAGCAATTCCTGCTACAGCTATAACTCCACCAACTAAAGCTACTGTTCCCAACGATATTCCTGCCCCTGCTACTACTGATGACATCTTTTACTCCTTTGTTAAAGTATTAAAATCTTCTAGTTGTTTTTTTACAACCAATAACTCTTTTTCACTATTTCCTATGGCTTCTTTAAGTTCATCTATCTCTTTTTGCTTATTTATTCTAAAATCTTGAAAAATATCAGAGTTTTTTCTTCTTAGTTCACGAATTGCTATTTTATAATTTTCTTTCTCTTTTTCTCTAAATTTATCTACAGATTCGGTCATACTTTTTTCTAAAGATTTCTTTAAATCTTGCGGATTTATAGTTAAAGTATGTTTCTCATCTTGTGTTTTAACTTCTTTTTTGTCCAACCAAGTCCATGGTTTATACCATGTGGAATCACTTTCTTTTCTATATTCTGCTTTTTGATATTTATAATCTAAAACACTATCAGGAATTGCTACATCAAAACTTAAAGTTGAGTCAATATCAACTGTTTGCATCTTAATAGTTTGTATGTCTATATCCAAAGCATCTTTTAACTGTGAATTTAACTTATCTTTTACTTGTCTAAATTCTTTAGAAATATCTCCTTCATACTTCGCAAAACTATCTTTAAAAGAACTTTTGATGACATCTAAATAATTATTTTTGTAATCATCAAAAAGAGATTTTGTATAATTTTGCATTTCCGATAATACTTGATTCTTATCGATACTATTTTCTAATGCAATAATGGGTTTTGTATCAGATATATTTATATTTGCGTAATTTTCCATTGCTCTTTTTTTTGCTAATACAGCTGAAGTATTTACTGCTAAATATTGAGCATAAGCAATAGCTATTTTTGCCATTTCATCAATTTTTGAATAGAGCTCATTTTGAATCGCTGAATCTATTAAATCATTTATTTCTTCAATAGCTTTATGACTTAATTCTTTAAATCTGGCTATCATATCATTTTCTAATTTTTTTGCATCACCTTCTAAAAATAGTAAAGCCTGATTTACATTTTTAGTTGCTTCTTCTTTTGGCTTACTTAAAGTTTGGACTCTACCTGTTAAACTGATAAGTTCTTCATTTTTAAGAATTCCAATATTATCAAATGCAATTTTTAGGATTTTTTCTTTTACACTTGTGTTGATATAATTGTTAATATCATTTTCAAGTTCGGCTATTCCTAAATATTTTATATACTCATCTTCCCAAATATCAGTAAAAATTTGTTTAAATTTCTTTTGGAAACTTTCAAGTGGGCTATCCCACGAAATATCATCTCTGTCCAAAAGAGCAAATTTTGAAGCAACTGTATATATTTTAGGTTCAGTAACTCCATAAGAGTTAGCAGCTTTTTTTAACTTCTCTATAGCTTTTTGCTCATAAATACCCCAATTTTTTTTAGCATCATCAATATTTTTTACATCTTTGAAGTTGTCTTCCATTGCCATATCAATTTTATTGATTAAAAAATGTACTTCAAAATTCTTATCTTTTTCACATCTTTTTTTAATGGTATTCCATAAACCCTGTTCATCACTTTTTAAATTTGCATCAAGTTGTCCATAATCAAAAGTAAATAGAGCCATATCGACATCATTTAAAACCTTTCGTGTTTGGTCTTTGTGCTTTTGCCCATAATCTCCTATGCTATTTGGTCCAGGGGTATCTATAAAAGTGATACTAAAATCTTCGCTTGAAGATGTTTGAAGATTTTCAAAAGGATAATACAGTTCTATTTTTTCAACATTTTTATATTTATCATCTTTGCAGTCTTCATCTTTTTGAGCATACTGCTTGATTTCTTTTTCTAAATCTTGAGCTACTGTGATACTTTTTTTACCATCGGAAAAAAATATTTCAGCTTTTTTTTCTATGTTAGGTTTTGAGTAGATATATGTTGCACTGTCTGTTGTAGCATGATTAAATGCAGGTAAAACTTCTTTACCAAACAATGCATTGATAAAAGTAGATTTACCTGCACTCATATTCGCAACTACAGCTATTTTATACTCTTGATTATTTAGTCTATCTTTGACTTCATCGAGCTTTTTTATAGCATCTTGTTTTTTATATTTAGAAAAATATTTTTCTAAATTCTCTATTTTATTTCTTAAATCTGATTTGGTTAGATTGTTTTGCATCAATTTTCCTACAATTAAATATTTTTTATTTTGTTTATTAAAAAGCTTTTAAATGAAGTGTTAGTATCAGTAACTTTATCAAAATCACACAAATATACATTATCATTAGTATCAACACAATAAAATCTTCCATCACCAATTTCATAAAAAACTATCAAATCTTTAGAAAAATTAGGAACATTATTTCTCATTGATTTAGTCGCAAAAATGGCACTAGGTATAGAATTGTTTTCCCCACATATTCCATAAAACTCTAAATAATCTTTTGAAATACATCCGAACTCTTTTAAATAAGTTTTAAACTCATTTCCAAAAGATATATTAAGTTCTTTTTCAAAAGTACTTATTTGTTCATCACTTACTGATTTTGCACTATCAATATTTAAATTTTTTATTTCACTATACATTTTTTACCCTTTCTTGTTTAATTTCTTCTGCTCTTGCTTTCCAATGATTTGCTCTTTCTTTATCAAATCCTTCTCTATCTATAGCACTTTCTTTGATACTTGTATCATGTAGAGTTGAATACTCAGATTTATGAGTTCCATTTTTCAACTCTGCAAGTGGTGAATCATTTTTTTGTCCAACATGATGAAGATTATAAGATTCACCTTTTTCATCTAATGGAGCAAGTCCTTTTTCCATTCTTTCTAAATTTGTCCGTCCCATAGCATCTTTAACATCTGGATTTATAGAGCTGTCTTTTAAAACTAATCTATCATTTACTATTGTTTCTTCAAGAGGAATATCTTCATAAATATCAAGCTCTTTTTCAGTTCTGATATTTTCATTTATTTTATCAGAATACTCTGATTTATCTTTTATATTTTGTTTTTCATTTACTTCATTTTTAATATTTTCTATTTCAGTCTTATCCCCACTAATCCCAAAACTTTCAGAACTTTTCAATAATTCACTTGGTGACATCTTCTTATTGATTTCATCAAATGATGGTTTAAAAACTTCTTTGTTTTTAGCAATTTCACTTATCATAGCTTGAAACATTTTAAAACCTCTCTTTGGCAATTATTGAGAAATCTATCTCTTTTTTACCACTTCTTATAGCACCAATAGAGTGCCTTAATTGTGGATTTGTTGTTTTAAATATTTTTTGCAAAATCTTATCAAGCCTTTCATTTAGTGGTATATCTTCTTTCATTGTAACATTTACATATTCATAAATCTCTTCATTTGATGTAATATTTTCTAAAAGAAGCAAAGTATAGTCTGTGTCCTCTTCTTGATAATATTTCATAGATGGATAGACTTTTTTGAGACTAAAGTGTAAAAAACAGTTTTTAAAGTTATCTACTCTTTCATCTAGTTTATCTATTTTATTCTCAATTATTGTAAGCAATAATGTGATTAACCCTTTATTGGTATCCATATAGCAATCTATATTTTTATAAAACTGCATATTGGATAAATAGTTAAGTTTATTCCAAAGTTTAGTTACTACATAGATATAAGCTTTTTCATTTTTAAAATCGCCTATATTATTTTTTAACTTATTCCAATTTTCCAAAATATTTTTTGAGTCAAAGAAAATTGAGTTGATAAACTCTACAAATTTAACTTTTAAACTTTCAAAATCAAATCTACTCATGTCTGGTTTATCTTGATTTTCTAAATAAAACCATCTTTCAAACAGTAGCTCATATTCATAGTCATCATGCTTCTTGTCTTGCATAAAGTTGGTATAAAAAGTATAAACTTCGTCATTGGAAATCTTTTTTTCTGTAAATTCATCTATTTTTACCATAAAGGCTTGATGAATATCTCTGTTATGCACTATTGCTTCACCTGCTTTTAGTTCAGCAATATCTAGGATTTGGTCATCAGTTAGATTTATTGCTTTTCCTACTATATCTCTATCTTCATAATCCATTGTTCGGTGAATTATTTTGATGTTTGTATTTTTTATTACATCTCTATGAAGTTTTGACGCTATTTGGTCTGCAATTATAATTCCTTCACCATAGGCTCTAATCTCGGCTAAAATATTTGTAAATGTTTCTATTGCCTTAGCTCTTGAACTCGCTTCTTCCCCACTTTTATCTAATGATATATTCGGTAACAGTCTATGGGCTTCTTCTATAACAGTAATATGATTTAACTTATTATCACTTCCTTGTTCTTCTTTATAAGAATAAAGTTTATTAAGAATTAATCCCATTAAAAAAGCTTTTTCTTCATCATCTACAATATTGGATAACTCAATTACAGTAGGAGTTTCAAATAAAATTTTAGAATCAAAAGTGTGTCTTGAATTAAATATTTTTCCTTTTACACCTAATGTAAGATTATTTATCCTAGTTTTTAGTGCTGCTTTTATGTTGTTTTGTAAATCTTGATAATATCCTGCATTATCTACAACTCTTTCAACTTCTTCTTTTAAATCTTCCATATTTGGGAAAAGTAAACTTTTTCTATCATAATCTGCTTCACTAGAATCTGTGTAATAAGGATGGTCTTCTGTTTCAAAATTCCATCCTTTGTTTTTATATACATTATGAATAGCTTCTTCTAAAATATATGGCATCGGTCCATACATTGGGAAAGCTGAACTAAATGTAGTTTTTAGCATATCCACATGTTTAGTTAAAGTTACGCTATGGTTTTGTCTGCTGTGTTCAAAGACAAAGGGATTAAATCTAAAAATATCGCCCTTTGCTCCTGGTCTAAATATTTGCAAATTTGGTATTTTTTTGAGGAGATGTTTATATTCTGATTTTGCAGGTTCAATAACCAAAAATGGAATTTTATTTTCTAAATTGTTTTTATCTTGTAGCTTTTCTAAAATGCCTTTTATAGTGTTTGATTTACCACCACCTGTAATACCTGAAACAAATAAATGAGAATTTAAACCATCTAATGAAAGTTTAAATTTTTGATTTGTGGGTTTTTTCTTATTTAATACATTTCCAATTTCTATAGAGTTATATTTATCAATATTTTTTGTTTGTGTTAATCCAAAACTGGAAATCTTTGATACACTAATTCCATCTATATCACTATTTGGTAATGCTGAAAGGATTGATAACTCTTCTGTATTTATAGCAGATGAAAACCCTGAAAAAGAGTTATGGATTGGGTGTTGTATTGATTTATCAAAATACAATATTGGTAAGTTTTCTATCTTTACTTCTTGATTATGGTTTAAATTCTCGCTAAATCGTATTGCTTCAAAATAGGTTTCATCACCACTATAAACACTTTTTAAAGTGTGTTCTAATTCACTTAGTGTAGTTTCACTATCTGATTGAATATATAAGGCTGTATTCCACATACCATGATTTAAACCTTTTTGAAATCTTTCTATGTATTTATCAATGAGTTTTTCACAATATTCAGCAGATTTATTTATCTCATCAAAGGTTATACCTAATGTATCTGTTTTTGTAGTATTTTGATTTTTACTTTCACTTTTGTTTTCAGAAAATGATTTTGAGGACTCATTCGTTTTTAGATTTTGTACATGTTTTTTTGAATCAAAATCAATATCTCGTTTACTTGTTTTTGGGTCATCTTTTAACAGTTCCCAGCCATCACCTTTTTCATACTCACTAAAAAAAGTGACAATATCTCTAATGAAGTCAACACCTCTTTTTACAACTGTAGGAGTCTCTGTACTTGAAAAGCTAGTCCCATTTGTTAATGTAATCCCTTCTGATGTAGAATCACTTTTTTGGATATTTTTACTTTGTTTAACTAGCCTATGAAACTCATTACCAAGATTTTGATAGTTTGAAATTATCTCTTTGATTGTACTATTGCCATAACTTTTAGCAACTATTACTATACGAAAATTCTTTCCTTGCATTGGAAATAGTATTTTTTCCAATGATTGTTTATATTTTTTATTTGAATCTCTTTTTAAAGAGGGAATACCTAACATTGCCTTTGAAAAATTATTATTATCAAATTTTGGTTTATCTTGTTTTGCTGTTTGAGAACCTGAATAAATACCATTAAAAGTATCATCTAAAAAATCTTTTGAATCATCTTGAGTTCCTAAATATAAATCTACTCCATTTTCAGAACTTTCTATCACATATACAAATCTTTTAGTCTTTGAAGATATTGCACTTAATATTTGTTGAAAATCTACAAGGTTTATATCAGTTTCATCTTTGCTTCTGTCATAAGAAATATGATTGATTTTGATAAAATCAATATCAATATTTTCGTCAATATCAACTTTTTCTACATTATAGTTTTCATAACTGTTTCTTTCTAAAAAGTTCTGAATAGCTTTATCTAATTTTATTTCTTGAATATTTAGATCACTATTATTATATCCTTTTACATTGGTCATATTTTATTCCTAAATTAATCTTTTTTACAAATCGTTTATATAAACTACGGTATGTAATAATTCTTTCACTATTTTATAGGTAAACAAAAAATACATATTTACTGTAATGAGTTAAACAATAAATTATAGCTATTGTTTAACATCCGACATAAGAGTTCATCTCCACAAAATAATATACAAAATCACCTTATAAATTACTTGTGATTTATACAATATTTATGAATAGATAACAATTTTTCTAAGATTATTATCATATCCATATATGTGCTATTTTATCAATATTCAATACCCCATTCACCATAGTTGGTATCAACATCTATTTTCAAGATATTACATTTTATGGAGTCTGATTTCCATACTTTCACCGTATTTAAGCTTTCTAGGTACTACTTTGATAGTAGCGATAGTATTGTTTTCTATTCCCAAATCAAACTCTGGAAACTTGCAGTTTCCTTTGTTTACTAATACTTGATTGACTACCAAGTTATCTTTTAGCGATGTAATAATAATTTTTTGGTAATAATAGTGATAAGCTTGATTATAAGCTCTTTTTACATTGATTTTAATTGGTGATTCACCTGCCAAAGCATTGGTTGTCAGAAATATTACCAAAGCAAATATTGAAGTTTTAATTTTTTGTAACATAATAATCCTTATTTTATATATTTAACTTTTGACTAACTGATAATAGTCTTTATCTTCTCCAAAGCTTTTTTTACATCCCTGCTAAGAGTTTCTCCATCTGATGTCATTGTTTTACAAGTTGCATCATTTATTGCATTGTTTAGTACGATAAGATTTTCTATCAACTCCTTATCATCTTCACCGTATGACAAATAGTCATTTGAATTGGGGATGATTGTAGTAAGCTTATCTAGTTTGGAATCTATATATTGTTTGCTTTCCATAAGCATTTTGTTTTGTTCTTCAAATATTGCTTTTACATCGTCATTTGTGACTTTAAAAGTATATTTATCAACAAGTTTGATATATGGTGGCATTTTCACTTCCAAAGGAAGATTTTTTACCTTACTAAGTTCTGTATGTAGTGAAGTTATAGATGTTTTATATAGTTTGGTTTTTAACAGCTCTGTTTCGTATATGATATTTTGTAGTTGCGATAATATACTACTATAAAACAATGGGAAATGATACCTCATATGTTCAAAATCTAGCCAAGCATTTTCTACCGCTTGACAAGGGACTACATTGTCATATAAGCAATCATCTTTTGATTCTTTGTCATCAAAAAACTTTTTTAATCCATATTGTGTCGCAGCCAATGCAACACCGCCTAATGCTCCGCCTAAAATAAATGGTAGCATGATATTATCCTCCTAAATTTTTGATATTTAGAAGCATAACATTGGTATCCGACAGGTTATGTCGTTTTTAGAAAATGAAAATGGGTTTTTTAAGAAATTTTTGAGTTAATACACTTTTGAAGTTGTTTATCGAAGGTTTTTATTTCATATTTATCAGATTTGGCACATAATATACAATCAACAAAATCAAGATTTTTATTTGCAAATATTTCTAATGACAGCAAAATGGATAGTTTATCGCTCATGATAATATTATCAAATCCAACAAACTGTTTCAATGAATTTGAAATATCAATTTTTTCTATTTTATAGACTTTGAGCAATACAAAAACTACTTCAGTCAAAACTTCATTTAATACAAAACAATCATTGGAAATTACAGTATCTTTTACAATCTCATACATCTCAAGATTGTCTTTTAAAAGAAACCTTAATATATAATTTGCATCTAAAAGTATCATTTATACTTATCCGAAATATGAAGTTCCCAAGCTTTTTCTTCCAAATCTATCTTTGATATATCAGCATATTTATTTAAAATACCGCCAAGCGATGATAAATCATTTGAATTTTTATTCTCATGAGCATCTGTTTTTTGTATCTCTTTAATTTTAATATCTTTTGTAGAAATACTACTAACTAATAGCATAAATTTGTCATACATATTGTCATTAACATCTAACTTGATAGAGTACATAACATTTATCCTTATGTTTATATGTCGCTATTGTAACATAAACTATCCTAAATATTCTTTTAAAATATTTTTTAACTTATCTTGTAAATATACAGGTGATACTATCTTGATATATGGAAGCCAATATTTCACGATGCCGAGTATCTCTTCATCGTATGATATATTTGTAGAGAGTATCAGCTTATCATCGGTTTGTTTTATAGTTTTTTTGTTTGGAAATATATCTTTTCTTGCAATATAGTCTTTTATGGTGTTATCTATTTCAAGGACGACTTCTATAATATTATCAGAAAACCAGTTTGTGTCATTTTGTTCAATTTTGTCCAAAAACTCTTTTTTGGGGATATATTGGTTGTTTTCTCTAAGATGTAGATTTTTTAGTTTTGAAAATGTATAGTTTTTTAGCTTGTTCTCTTCTTCACCAAGCAAATACCATACACCGTTGTTATTGATTAGTTTGTATGGATTGACTGTTCGTTTTTTGTCGTTATACTCGAACTCAATCTCAAAAGTGTTCAATATAGCATTACTTATAGATTCAAACCAATCGTATCTATGAGCTATATTTTCAAATCCTTGATTTTTGATAAGGTATGCTTTGTTGATTTTGGAGTTTAATATATCTACTATGAAATTATGACTAAGTTTTGGATAAAGGGATTTGATACCGCTAAGTGTTGCAAAGTTTTTGATGTCGTTGAAGCTAAGTTTACCCAGTGCATAATCAGGCATAAAATAATATCCTTTTTCTTTTTGAAGAGGGATATAAGATAGCCTTTCCTTTAAATCTCTTTGGATTGTTCGCTCAGTCACATTAAATTCTATTTCAAGCTCTTTTACGGTAAATCGTTCACCGTTGTTTAGCTTCGTGAGTATTAGAGCCAATCTTGTAGCTATGGTATCTCTTGATTCTTTCATATTTACACTTTTTTATAATATCTTATGAGTGGCATTATATCTTGTAAATAATAAAATTGTACTATACTAGAGTAGATTTAAGTTTAATATATTGATTTTATATGTCATTTATGGCATAATATTACAAAGGATATATCATGACACGATTAGAGCTAATAAACAAAATCAAACATAGAAAACAAGAACTTAATATTACTATAGAGAATTTAGCATTATTATCAGGTATCGGAATAAGGACTCTTAATAGATTTTTTGCTGGTGATGATGTAAAGCTTAGTACAGTTGAGAAAATTACAAGTTTATTGGGACTTGATTTTGCAGGGAATGAAATAATATCTTTGGATAAACTAAAAGAGCAAAGAGCTAGAGAAAAAGCTATTTTTATGGCTTCTTTGGTACAAAGTACATCTGCATTGGAAAAACAAGGCTTAGAACAAAGTTCTCTTGATAAAATAATTCATAAATTTGAACAAGAGTTTTTGAATGGTCAATACAAAAATAAATTGTGGGTAGTATAATGGTAGATTTTACAAAATTCATAGGTGATGTTATATCATTAGATAACAAGGCGAGTATATTAAAGCTTTGATAGATATGCATAGGGTGACTTATTGATATCTAAAAAGTATAAATTTAAGATAATGTAGATAAAATAAGGATAATATAAGTGTAAGTTGAGAGTTGTATTTTACTATTCACGACTTACGACTCACACTTTACGCTTTTAGATTCACGGAGATAAAATGACGCTATTAGAACTATTTATAAAATTATTGAAATTCAAATCAGTTACACCTGATGATGCAGGGACTTTTTTGTTTTTGGACTCTTATTTGGAAGGGTTTGAATGTATCAAGCTTGATATGGAAGGTGTGAAGAATAGGCTTTATTACAAAAAGTTTGGCACTAGTGATACTCATCTTTGTTTTGCAGGGCATATAGATGTGGTTCCAGCTGGAAGTGGTTGGGAGGGTGACCCGTTTTTGCCTATTATCAAAGATGATATTATCATAGCTCGTGGGACGCAAGATATGAAAAGTGGTGTGGCTGCTTTTTGTCATGCGGTAAAAAATACACAAGAATTTGATGGAATTATCTCTATATTGCTTACAAGTGATGAAGAGGGTGATGCGAAGTATGGAACTGTGGAGATGCTAAAACATCTAAAAGAAATCAACTTCTTGCCAGATTTTGCAATAGTTGCTGAGCCTACATGTGAAGAGGTTTTTGGTGATGCTATTAAGGTGGGAAGAAGAGGTTCTATCAATGGTGTGCTTACTCTAAAAGGGGTACAAGGACATGCTGCTTATCCAAACAAATGTATCAATCCAGTTGAGCTTATAGCTCCGATATTACCACAAATTGCAGGAATTGACCTTGATAGTGGGGATGAGTATTTTGCTCCTAGTAAGCTAGTGATTACTGATATAAGAGCAGGTATGGAAGTGACAAATGTTACTCCAGCAGAGCTTAAGATTATGTTCAATGTGCGAAACTCAACTAAAACAGATATACAAAAAATAGAAGAGTTTATAAACGACAAATTCAAAGGGCTTGATTTTACTTTGAAACTCTCTCAAAGTGCAAAACCTTTTGTGACAAACAAAGATTCTTTGATAGTACAAGCTTTGCAAAAATCAATAAAAAATATCACAAAGGTTGATACCAAACTAAGTACCGCAGGAGGTACTAGTGATGCAAGATTTTTTGGTGAATTTGGTGTGGATACAGTTGAGTTTGGTGTAATCAATGACACAATTCACTCTATAAATGAGAGAACAAATATCTCTCAAGTTGAAGCTTTGGCAAAAGTTTTTGAAGATTTGATATCCAAGATGAAATATGCTACAATGGTAGATTAAGAATTATTATAAGGTAAAATTTGCAAAATAAAGAGCATAGTCCACTTTTATTGACATATAAATATCTTCTCGACTTTTATTATGGTGATGTGAGTATTGATACAATACTTAGTTTTGATGCCATAAAAGAAGATGGATTTGATGTAGAATCAATTTCTATAGTATCAGAACAAATTGGTTTGGTATCTTTGGAAAAAGAGATAAAAGCATCTGAAATACCGACACACTTTTTACCATGTATTATCATTGATAGTGATGGAAATCCTGTAATTTACCAAAAAAACATAGCAAATAAAAAAATAGAACTTTTTGATGTAGTAGAAGAAAAAAGATTTGAAATAGATTTAAAAGAGCTAAATCGATATAAAAGAGCAATATTAGTTTTTAGAGAAGAGTCAAAAAAAGAGTTGCTTGATCAAGTTGTCAATAACAATTGGTTTTGGAATCCAGTTAAATCGTTTTGGAAATCATATGTTGAAGTGGGTGTTTTGACATTTTTTATCAATCTATTTGCCCTTTTTGTGCCACTTTTTATAATGATAGTATATGATAGAGTTGTACCAAATCAAGCATATGAGACATTATTTGTTCTTAGTTTTGGTCTTATTATAATACTTATTTTTGAGCTTGTTTTCAAAAGTGTAAGAAGTCATATTATAGATAAAACAGGTAAAAAACTATCACTATATCTTGAAGAAGATTTGATGAAAAGAGTACTTAGTATTCAAGCTCAATATGATACTATGATGACTGGTGCAAAAGCAAATTTATTCCGTGAACTTGCTACTGTAAGGGATTTCTTTGCTACTAAATCTCTGGTTCAGATTATAGATTTTCCATTTTTTATATTTGCACTTATTGCTATTTATTTTATTTCTCCTGCAGTTGCACTTGTACCATTTTTTATTGCAATCGTTGTGATTTTGATAAATCTTGCTTTACAAATACCTATATCAAACTTGAGTAAAAAACACCTTGATAATATGCAGTCAAAACACAATTATCTAGTAGAGTCAATTCAAGGAAGTGATACGGTAAAACTATCCAATGCGACTTCATCTAAGTTGTATAATTGGAGAAATACTATTAACTATGCTGAAAATATCCAAGTCAAAATACAAGCTGTAAATGCACTAGCTATGAATACATCCCAAACACTAATCCAGCTTACTACAATATTAGTCGTAGTTGTTGGAGTATTTCAAATCGCTGATAAAGAGCTAAGTGTGGGTGGACTTATAGCAGTTACTATACTAGCTAGTCGTGCAATGGTTCCAGTTATCAATTTATCTACTATGGTTATTAAATTTAAAGAAATAAAAGACTCTTTGATGAATTTGAGAGATTTTTGGCATCTTCCATTGGAAAATGAAAAAAATATCGAAGTAGGGCTTGGCAAACTTAGTGGAAATATTGAGTTCAAAAATGTGACATATTATTTTAAAAACTCCAAATACCCTTCGGTTGATAATATCTCTTTTAGGATAAAAGCTGGAGAAAAAATAGGTGTTATTGGTCAAACTGGAGCTGGTAAATCAACTATTTTGAAACTAATTACTGGATTACTGCATCCTACAAAAGGGAGTATTTTTATAGATAATCATGATGTATCTACTCTTCATCCTGTAGAAATAAGACAAAATATTGGGGTTATGACGCAAGAGCCGTTTTTGTTTAATGGAACTTTGAAAGAAAATATAGAATTATCAAAACCTATTAGCAAAGATAAAATGATGGAGATTATTACCCTTACAGGGCTTGAAGAGCTTGTCAAAAAAAGCGGACAAGGTGATGGGCTAAATGTAGGAGAGAGAGGGTGTAATCTAAGTGTGGGGCAAAGACATCTTGTAGGACTTGCTCGAGCTATTGTCAATGACCCATCTATTATGATACTTGATGAACCAACCACGGGGCTAGATGTGGGGCTTGAAAAAAGATTGATGGATAGCTTGAAAGAAATTGTTGCTTCCAAAACATTGATTTTGATAACTCATAGATTTGCAGCATTGGAGCTTGTAGATAGAATAATAGTTGTAAACAATGGTAAAATAGTAGCTGATGGTCCAAGGGATGCAGTTTTGAACGCTCTTAAAAATCCTTCGCAAGGAAAAATATGAAATTACACTATCAAGATGAAGATTGGAACTATAAAATTGTAATTTATCCAATGATTGCTTTTGTTGTAATATTTTTTATTTGGGCAGCAATCACTGAAATAGATGAAGTTGTAAAAGGTGAGGGAAAAGTAATCCCATCAGGTCAAACTAAAGTACTACAACACTTTGAAGGTGGAATAATCTCTGATATATTGGTGCGTGAGGGTGATACTGTAAAGCAAGGAGATGTTTTATATACCTTACGAAATGAGTATTTTATGGCAGATTTGAGGTCTCAAGAGTTGGAAATGATGGCTCTTAGAGCAAGGGCTATGAGACTTGAAGCTTTGATAGGCTCAAAAACTTTGACTTACCCTGAGGAATTTGAGAGTTTAATTGGCAATATACTTCAAAATGAGTTGCAAATTTTTTATGAAGAAAATGCAAATCACAAAAGACAGCTAGGAATTGCGGGTGATCAGTTACAGCAAAAAAGACTAAAATTAGAAGAGTTAGTAACTCGCTCTCACAACCTTGAAATTGAACTTCGTCTTGCAAATGAAAATATGGAGATACAAGAAGCACTTTTGCAAAAAAATGTTGTTTCAAGAAAGAATTATTTAGCAGAATTATCCAAAAAGCAAAAATTATTTACTGAAATTCAAGATGTAAGAAGTAGTATTCCAATTGTAGAACAAGAGATACAAGAATCACAAAAAAAAGTTGATAGTGTAAACTCCGAAATGTTGTCAAAAAATCTCAAACAATTATCTGAAGTGAGACTTAGTATCAAACAAATTGAAGAAAAATTAAAAGCTAGTCAAGATAGAGACCAAAGAAAAGCGGTAGTGAGTCCAGTAAATGGAATTGTAAATAAGTTGTATTTTAATACACTAGAAGGGATTATCAAGCCAGGTGATAATATAGCTGAAATTACACCTATGGAAGATAAGCTAGTCATCGAAGCCAAGATAAAATCAGCCGATAGGGCTCAGATTTGGAGTGGACAAAAAGTTTCAATTGAAGTAACAGCTTATGATTTTTCTAGATATGGATTACTAGAAGGTAAAATAGTCTCAATTGCACCAGATAGTACTGAAGATAAAATGGGTAATATTTTTTATATTATTAAAGTTGAAGCGGATTCATTGGGCTTTGATGATAGTACTCCAATACTTCCAGGTATGGTTGCAAATGTAAATATTTTGACAGGTAAAAAAACTATTTTGAGATATTTAATCAAGCCACTCAAAGATATTGCACAAAATTCTTTGAGAGAAAATTAAACATTTTTGTAAAAAAATTATTTTTTGCAGATAAATAATATTAAATTTTATAAAACATATTACTATTTAAGTTTTAATAGGATAAAATAATGGTTAATTTTTAAACTTAAAGGTTTTTATATGTTTACTCTAATAAAGAGATTGCAAGAGCTTTTGTCAAAACTAAAAAGAAATAAAGGTCTTTGGTTTACATCTTTGAGTGTAATTTCAATTTCTGCCATATTTTTTTGTATGTATATCATTACTACAATGACAGATAAAGTATCACAAGAAGTATATCAAAGTATGTCAAACACTTATGAATTAAATTTAAGTGCAAAATTTGAACAAAAACAAAAACAATTTCAAAAATTAGTTATTCCAATATTACAAAATCAACCACTTTTAAACTCTGTAGAAACTAATAATAAAGAGATAATGAATCAGTTCCAAAATAGGCTTAATGATGAATTTGTCAAAGCTGGTTTTCTTGATTTAAATATCAGTTTTATTAGCACTTTAAGTAGAGACCAAATTTTCAGAAATACGATTAACTCTATAATCACTAGTAAAATGCCAATTTTTGGTTCTGAAGTACTAGCAGATGGTATATTTTTGGTTTATCTTTATCCTTTGATAAAAGATGGGAATGTATTTGGTGTAATCGAAATAAAAGAATCAATTCATAATCTTAGAGCTATGTTTACAAGAGAAAATAGTGAATATACATTTATCTTAGATAAAAAAATGTTGACTTTTATTTCTTTGGAATCAAAAACTGGTAAATATAAAGATGTAAATCAAACTTATACTATAGAAAATACAAGATATGATACAAGATTTGCTGGATTATTGTCAGAAATAAAAGATGATACATTTAAAATATTTTTGGAAAATAAATATTTGGTTGCTGATGGGTATTATAGAAGTGTAAAAAAAGTAACAGATATCAATGGTGTAGATATAGGATTAATTATTGTTGGAGAGAGTACAGAACTTTCTGGTGGCTTTGTGAATATTGCAGATAATATGACAAAACAAGTTACAACAGTTGCTTTAGGTCTTATTATCGCAATTATATTGTTTCTCTTTTAAAGGTAGATTATGCGAAGACTCAAAATATTAAAAATCTACTTTGTTTTATGGCTGTTTATTTTTTTCCTAGTGTTTGCAAACTTTAAAATGTTTATATCATTTTTTATGTCAACATTAGCCTTTAATATCGCAGTTTTAACAGTGCTTGCTATTGGTATGATTATAGTTTATCATGCAGCCTTTAGGCTTACAATGCTAGCAGGTACATTTGGTATTTTGGCATATAAAAAAGGTGATCAGCTTACTTATTATCTAAAAGGTATAGATAGAATTATGCCAGCGTCTATTGCACATATGTTTTACAAGCGTGCGCAAGGAGGGACACTTTATTTCACTCAATCTGAAGCCAAAGATGTTACCGCATGGCTAGAAGATAAATTTGCAAACCAAAAATCATATATTGGCTTCTTTACTGCAACTGCACTAATGATAGGTCTTTTTGGTACATTTACAGGGTTACTTAAAGCTATTGATGAAATGGGTGGTATTATTTTATCTCTTGCTGGGGATATAAATCTAGCAGAAGTTATGGCTGGCTTTGCTGGACCTCTTAGTGGTATGGCTATTGGTTTTGGTTCTTCATTATTTGGGGTTGCTACTGCTATTATTTTGAGTATAAAAGCATATATTTTAGCAAGAAATCAAGAAACTTTTATAGAAGATATAGAAGATTGGATGAAAGGTAAAATTATCGATACTCAATCAAGTGAAGTTATACAACAATTTCATGAAACAGTGGGTGGAGGTCATTTTATGAAAGCCTCTTCAGGTACTGGTGGGGGATCTACAGATATATTTTCAAGTAGTAGATTTGTTGATGTTTTATCAGAATCTTTTGGTGGTCTTAAAGAAGAGCTTAAAAAAAGTGCAGAAGGTAATGAAATAGTATATAAAATGTTATCAGAAAATCTAAATGCAACTACAAAAGCAAGTGGTAATGAAGTTGCTATATTGGAAAGTCTAGTAAGTGCTGTAAAAGAGCTCAATCTTAATCAATATTCTAACTCAAATATGCTTGATGAGTCTATTCAAGGACTTGCAAATATTGCAACAAGTGAACACAAAACAATTAAACAATTACTAGAACTTCAAAAAGAAAATCAAGACTTAATGCAACAGTTCGTATCAAATTTTGATACAAGATTAAAAAATATAGAAAATGGTTTGAAAAAATAGTATGTCAAAAAAAAGATGTGATGAAGAGTTTAATCCGTGGCCACCATTCGTGGATATATTTTCATCAGTTATATTGGTTATGCTATTATTTTTATTGATTACGATTGTAAATATTGCTTATTATGCTCAGTTTAAATTTAAAGTTTCATATACTGGAACTGTTGCAACTGATGAGATAATTTTAAAGCCACAAGAAAATAAAGAAGAAATTATAGTAAAACAAAAACAACAAGATGTTATTGAAGATTTAGAAACAGAAGAAGATATAGGTGATATTGAAAGTGCAGGAAAAGATTTAAGTAGAATTTATGAAGATGAAGTTACAAAACAAGAGACATTTGTTAGTGAGGATTATATGATACTAAATTTTGGAAGTAGTGATATAAAAATTGATAATCCAACTATCTTGAAGATTAAAGAGTTTATAAATGATATTAAACAAAAAAATCCAAGACATGTAGTGAAGATTAGTGCAGTTGACCCAAAAAATCAAATAAGTGCAACGGTCATGAAACAAATTTCTTTGGCTAGAACTATCAATACGAGAAATCTGATAAGACAACTTGGATATGATATCAAAGATGTTCAAATAGATTTATTGAAACTTAATTTAACAGGTATAGATAACACTAACGACAATGGTTATATAATAGTTAGGATTGAAAAGAAATGATGAAATTTAGAAAAAAAATTAAAATTTCAGTAATTACAGCTTTTTTAATCTGTAATATTTCTATTGCTAATAGTGAAGAGCAATTATCAAATGTAGAGCCTACACAATCACCTGAAATAATCCAAGAATTGGATATTTATAAACCAATTGAAGATACAAAAGGGTTAAATATTATAAGTGGTGAAAAGACAGGGCAAATTGGTATTGCTACATCACCAATAATTACGATTAAGCCAAAAAAAGTATTTTCACAAGAGATTGATGGGGATATTGAAAAATATGTTAAAGTGTCACTATTTGATGTAGTTTTGGAATCTGTTGCCAACAGTCATAATATAAAAGCTGCTAGGGAAAAAGTAAGACAAGCACAACTCAATCTTGATGATGCATATTCTGGATATAAGCCAACATTGGACGCAGAATATAGATATGGAAAAACACATAAAACTCCAGGCGATGATGGAGAAGATGAATCAGATAAACGATTTACTGATGAAACTCTGAAATTTCAGATAAAGCAAAATCTTTATTCTGGTGGAGCAACTATAAATAAAATCAAGGGATTGGAAAAATCTCTTGAAGTTGCAAATAATAGATATGAACTAGCACTTAATCAAGAGATACAAAATGCAATAAAAGCATATCTTGGAGTAGTATTTAGCTCAAATGCACTAAGTGTCACAAAAGCTAATATGGAAATGCTAAATAAAATATTAGAAATTGTAACTATCAAATATGACCTTGGAGCGGCAAGTATAGGTGATATCAGCTCAATAAAAGCTAGTGTTGCAAATGCTGAGACAAAATTTAGTAAAACAAAATCAAAATTTGTTGAATCATTGAAATATTATGAATATATAGTTGGAGAAAATTTCAAATATACACTTCCATATGAATATGAATTTGAAACTCCTATTGAGCCACTTGAAAACTTAATAGAATTAGCTCATACACAAAATTTAAATATAGTAAGTTATCTCCTTAATATAGAAGCTGAAAAGTTTAAATTAAAAAGTGCAGAATCTAGCTTTAGACCAGCGATTGATTTAGAATTGACTACAACAAGAACTTACAATAAAGATATAGAGCCAGAAGACCTTTATACTCAAGATTCTAATGAAGCATTTATAACATTTAAATACAACCTTTATAATGGTGGTAGAGATGCTAATAAAATGAAATCTGTTTATAGCACAATTAGAGAGTTTAGATATAAAGTTGAAGAAGAAAAACGAAAGGTTAAATGGATTGTTTCAAATTTATTTCAATCTTTAAAGGCTCTGGAAAGCTCAATTTCAAGTACGAAAGAAGAAGTTAATTCATCTAAAGTAACAGTTGATTCATATTGGGAAGCTTTTAAAAATGGAGAGCAAGATTTACAAACACTTTTGACATCACAAAGACAGCTAAATACTGCAGAAGTTTCTTTGATAGAGTTTTATGAAAATAGATTAAATGATTTTTTCAAGCTTTTATTAGAAACTGGAAGATTAATAGAATATTTTGATTTAAGTCCATATGAAGATAAATTTATTGATTTTAGCAAGAGCGGATATAACAATAACTATTTTGAAAAAATGGAGATGAAAACTAATCAAATTGCAAAAGCTGAAGTGAGTGCTTCTTTATCTGAAAAAGAAGTAGTTAAAGAGATTGAAATTGTTGATTCAATTGATGATATATTAGTCTTTAAAGATAAATTCTTAGATGCCGAGGATGATGATTTTACTATATTTGTAAGTGATTTTGAGACCATATATGATGCATTTGGATATATGAAACAAAATAGTTTATCAAAACAAGCATTTATTGTGGATGTTTTAAAAGATTATAAATTAAGAAGCATTATGGCATATGGTATTTATGCTACTAGTGAAGAAGCAAATAGTGCTCTTTCTCAAATCAATCAAACCCAATCAAAAACATATGAAATAGTAACTATTGATAAAATTAAAGATTTATATAGAAAGTTTATAAATGGTTTTGATGAGCTAAAACCAAAAGCAATTGTTCAAACAAAAACAATAAAAATGGCACCAAAACCTCCTAAAGCTTATGTAACAGATAGTAAGTTTAAACAAGAATTTGTTAATACTAATGGAGATTATTATACTATTAATTTAGTAACTTTTGCAAATCTTGATGATGCAATAGATCTTATTGATAGTGAAGATATTTATGATAGTTCATTGACTTTTAGATATGGTCCAAATGGTGAATGGATAAAAATTGTATACGGAGTTTTCTCTAGATATGAAGATGCTCATATTGCTCTTTCATTATTATCATCAAGCGTTAAAGATAGATATTACCCTGTGGTAGAACATATAAAACATCAACAAGAATTATATAGCAAATATAAAGATTTACCTCTTGGAACTCCAAGCAAATCAAAAGGGGCAGTTGAGTATATGACAGTTTCTGAAGATACAGTTGTAGAAACTAAAGAAATAGAATTTGATGAGACCACACAAAAATCTATTTTGGTAGATATGCCAAAAGATTCAAAAGCAAATCAAGAACTTATGAATATAGATTTGACACAAAAATCACAAGTTGCTGTTTCTAAAGAGGTAATTGAACCTAAAAAAGAAATAGAAGATATAAGTGTCAAACCAATAGAGCCTTTGGTAGAAGCACAAGAAATCAAACAAGAAACTGTAGCCTTGGATGAAGTAAAGACTGAAGAAGCTAAAATTGAAGAAGTGATGCCTGTTGAAGATAAAGTGGAAATCATTAATGATGAGATAACTCAAGAAAAAGAAATTGTAGAAGAAGAAATAAAAGCTATAGAAGTCTTAGATGCGCCAGTAAAAGTAGAAGATAGTATTGAAGTTAAAGAAGCAATAGTTGAAGAAGTGAAAACTGAAGAAGCAATAACTGAAGAAATTAAAGACAAGCCAATCATAGAAGAAGTTAAAATTGAAGAAGTGATTCCTGTTGAAGAAAAAGAAGAAATAATACAAGATGTGCCAAAAGTTGAAGAATCGTATATTCAACAAGAAGAGATTGTTACTGAAAAAGAAACAGAAGAAGTAGTTGTTGAAAATATTAGAAAAGTTGAAGAATTTGAAATACCTCAAGAATTTCAAGAAGAAATCATTGAGCCAAACAAACCTACTCAAGCTATAAATATTGTACAAAATATAGATTTTTCAAAAGAAATTGAAGAGGTTTATTTTGAGGAAGTTACCGATGATTCGCTTAATATGATTGGTTCAAAAATTAAATATCAAATTGATATTAACACATTGCAAAAAAGTGAATTAAAGTGGTTTGTTGATAGGTACAAAATAGTTGATTATTCAACTATGGACTTAGGTAATGGCGTAGTTAAAATATATATAGGTGATTTTGATAGCAAAGAAAAAGCTTTGGAAGTTTTAAATTCATTTCACCCTTATGTAAACTCAATATCAAAATTAGTTGAGTATAGTAGTGATAAAGAATAAATTATGAATTTAACAATAGGTAAAAAATTTATTATTTTGGCTTTGGGCTTGTCTATGTTTGCTATAGTGTTTTTTAGTTATAGTTATTACAGCCAAAAAAATAAGCTTTTAGATGAATTTTCTAAAGCGAACTCATCTCATATAGAGTATGTAACCGCTAGTCTTCAAGAAGCATTAATGGCTAGTGATTATATGAGTATTTTCAATATTTTACGGGGAGTTATAAATACTACCAATATAAAACATATTAAAATAACATATGAGCAATTTTATTTTACAAAGAGTGCTTTAATTTATAATTCAAATTATCCAAAATATATGGATTGGGATATATCAGAAGTTTCAACAGATGCTAGAAATGGTTTTGTATCACTAGAAAATAATAATATGTACAAATTAAACTCTACAGGTTTATTTAATAGCAAAAGACCAGTTAATGTTAGGTTTGTTTTGTATAAAAATGGTGCAGTAGTAAACGCATTTTCAAGATTGAATTTCTATTATGAATGGTCGAAACCAAATATTGATATGAATGAGATTAATAATAAAGATTTAGTAAAAGTGGCTGATATTTATTTTATTAATGAGCCATTAGCTAAGTTGGCATACACTGTAGATGATTCTTTTATAATTCAGGAATTAGATGATTTGAATAAAGCTTATTTATTTTATTTTATTTTGTCTTTACTTATAATAAATATTATTTTATATAGTATATATTACATCTTTATATCTAAACTTATTTTAAAGCCTATGGAGTTTTTTGAAAGAATTATGCAAGGGGCATTGGATAATAATCTTTCACATAAAATTGAGTATAAAGATGGAAATAAAGAGTTTGAAAAGGTTATTAATCTTTTAAGCCAAATTCTAAAAAGATATACTACAGTTGTCAATGAGTTGAATATTAATAAAGGTATTTTAGAAAGAAAAGTATTTACTGATGATTTAACTGGACTTCAAAATCAAAAAGTTTTTGAGTTAGATTTAAAAAATATGTTTATTGTTAGGGCTGAAGGATTTGTTGGGTCTATAAAATTAGAATCCCTTGGAATATTTACAAAGCAGTTTGGTTCAGTTTTAGCAAATCATCTAATTGAAGAATTTACACATAGTGTACAAAATATGTTTTACGAATTTGATATGAATGAAGCTACACTTTATAGGTTTTTTGGTTCAGAGTTTGCAATGATTATCAAAAATATAGAAGAAAGTCAGCTCAAACTTTTTTGTGAACATCTCGAAAATGAATTAAAAGAAATGGAAGCTAGATATGAGATAAAAGATGTATTAGCAAGATATAGTTTTATACCTTTTGATAAGTATGGAACTATTGATTCGATATTACACTCTTTGAGTGATGCATATTCAAAAACGCAAGATGATTTATCAACTTATTATTATATAGTAAGTCCGACAGAAGTTGTTGAGAAGTTTTTGATACTTGAACAAAGTGTAAGAACTATTATTGAAAAACAATCATTTCAGGTTAGTTATGGTTTTGATACTATTTTATTGGAAAATGATGAGATTATTATGAAAGAAGCAATACCTATTTTGATAGATGAAAATGGAGAAAAATTCCCAATAGGTGTCTTCATAGCTGCAGCAGAAAGAATAGGATTATCATCACAGTTTGATAAATACATTATTGATAGTGTAGTAAATGATTTAAAGATGAATAAAATTCAAATAGAAGTAGCTATAAACCTTTCTATGTTTTCACTCGAAGATAGTGAATTTATAAATTGGCTACACTCTTTATTATTATATAATTCAGAAATTGCACACAATGTTGTATTTAGTATGACATCTTATAATGCATCTACGAATATTGAAGTATTTAAAAACTTTGTTAGTGAAGTGCATAGATTTGGCTCTAAAGTTATATTAAAGCGTTATACAGCAAATGATTTTAGTTTAGAAGTATTAGAGAGCTTAGATATTGATTATTTAAGAATTCATAAAGATTATACAACTGGAATTACTGATGATAGAGATAAAAAACATTTATTAAGAGCTATTGTGAATTTTGGAGAAGCAAGCAGCGTAAAAGTGGTTGGAGATAGCATCAAATCTCAAAATGATCTTAAAACTTGTAAAACTATTGGTTTAGATGCTGTGAGTAATTATTAAAGGTTTATTATGAAAAATTTACTATTTGTTATATTTTTACTTTTTATGGTAAGTGGTTGTACCCAAAAAGAAATAGTTACAACAAAATATTATGAAAACTTTTCAAAAGATGATGTTTTATTGGCTGCAAAAAGAGCTTTCTTGATAACTCAAGGTGAAGAATATGTTGTAGATTCATATAGAGATAGACTAGAAGTGACTAAAATAGGACTTTTTTATCATTTGGTAGGAAATAAAATAGTAATTAAAGAATATTTGCTAAATGTAGAAGAAGATGATTTGGGTGTAAATGCAAAAATGACTATTATTGGCTCATATGACATGGATAAAAAAGGTAAGTATTATGTTGATACAAATGAACATAATTTTATTTGGGACAAGATAGATTTCTTCTTGAATCAAAGTGATGCACTTTATATTGATGCTAATCATTACACTAAAAATACTCCACTGAATGATAGTTACAAGGTCAATATTGGTGGATATTATAGTGACAAAGTGATTGTTTCATCAAAAAAAGAGAAACAAAATCAAGAATTTGAAAATGGTATGATAAATCCTGAAAATAAAACTATTGAATCAAGTACTATTATTCAAGAAGATAGTCTACAAGTAGAAGAGATAGGTCATGATGACATCTAAGCTCTTTATGGTATTTATATTTACCATTTCTTTTGCAATAGCTGATGAGTTTCAAAAAGGTGTTGATGCTTATTTGAAAAAAGATTATGATAGTGCATATACAATATTTAAAGATTTGGCCGATGAAGATAATCACAATGCACAATATAATCTAGCCATTATGTATCAATACGGTATTGGAATAGAAAAGAACTATTTTCAGAGTTTTCACTGGCTAGAAAAAGCCTCACAAAATGGTAATATTCAAGCACATAACAATCTAGCATATTTGTATGAACATGGACTTGGTGTTGCTCAAAATAAGACTGAAGCTTTAAAGTTGTATGAACTTTCTGCAAATGGAGGATATGCCATAGCACAGCTTAATCTAGCTATGTTGTATGAAAGTCATGAGCTAGATGAAGAATATCAAAAGAAAGCATTTATACTATACGAAAAAGCAGCAAATCAAGGTTTAGTTCCTGCCCAAAACAATCTGGCAAGATTTTATTACTTTGGTTTTGGTATAGAAAAGAATTATGAAAAAGCTTTATATTGGTATGAAAAGGCTGCTTTGAAAGATGACTCTGTAGCTGCATTTAATCTAGCACTTATGTATTATAGTGGTGAAGGAACTAAAAAAGATTTTGATAAAACTCTTTATTGGTTGGAAAAGTCAGCAACATTAGAAAATAAGTTTGCACAAACTCAATTAGCTGATTTTTATCGTAGTGGCGAATTAGTAGCTCAAGATTATGAAAAAGCACTTTTTTGGTATTTTGAAGCTGCTGTACAAGAATATCCAAAAGCACAATATTATATTGGTCTTTTTTATTATGAAGGATATGGAGTAGAGCAAGACAAAGAAAAAGGGCTTTTTTGGATGCATAAAGCAAAACAAAATGGATATGTTCATGCCGATAGTTTTATGCAAAGGAATAGTGAAAAATAATTAATCAAGGCTAATATTTTGAATTCAGAGCTACTTAATGGTCTACAATTACAAGAATTTGGTAAATATAAAGAAGCTCTAAAAATTTATCAAACCCATTTATCTTTATCTCCTAGTAAAAATGAATTAATATTTATATATGGTAATAGTGCCAATATTTATTTCTTTTTAAAAGAGTATGACAAAGCTTTATCTCTTTATCATGAAGCATTAAATATAAATCCATATAATCAACAAATAATTTTTAATCTTGGTGTATTGTATCTTACTATTGAAGAATTTGAGCTATCAAAACAATATCTAGAAAACTCAAGAAGAATAAATCCATCACATTATCCAACTAGGTTGAATCTCGCCATTTGTTATAAAAATTTGAAACTTTACAATCAATCTTTTGATGAATATAGCTCTATCTTAGTAAAAGGCTCTAAGGATTTAGATTTGTTTTATAATATTGGTAATTTATATTTAAGTGTAGAAAAATATAATTTTGCAATAAAAAATTATTTTATTTTTCTTAAAAAAGATAAAAAAAATCATAAGGCACTTTATAGTATTGGGCTTTGTTATCATAAGATTATGAAAAATAAATTGGCTATTAGGTATTTCAATCTTGCTTTGGAGTATGCTCCAAATTATAGTGATTGTTTGTTTGCTAAATCTTTGGCACTTTTGCAAATTGGGGATTTTATAAATGGTTGGGAATTGTATAATCACAGATTTGAAGCTAAAAATGCATTAAAAAAACTTTCTTATGGTGTAGAGTATTTCAATGGAGAAGATCTGACAAATAAAGTTATTTTAGTCCAAGGAGAGCAAGGTTTTGGAGATAATATACAATTTTGTAGATATTTAATATATTTAAAAAAAGCAAAGAAAATTTACTTTGCGATTAGGGAACCATTAAAAGAAATTATGCAACAAAGTTTTGAAGATATCTTGGTTTGTGGGGATAAAGATATATTAGAGGATGTTGATTTTATGGTATCGTTACTTGATTTACCTAAAATTTTTAAATTGAAAAATATTTTTTTAGATATAAATTTTCCATATTTAAGAATTAATAAAATAATAAATCTTTCTAGTAAAAAGTATATAAAAAGAGTTGGTTTTTGTTGGGAAGGAAATCCTGAACATAAGAATAATCAAAACCGTTCTATTTCTTTTGCATATTTTTATGATTTAATTAAGCAAAATCCAAATATTATATTTTATTCATTACAAAAAGAGCATAATATACAATTACCAATAATTCAAAATTTGGTAGATTTACAAGGATTATTAGGTGATTTTTCAACTACTGCTTCAATTGTAAATGAGCTTGATTTAATAATTTCAATAGATAGTGCTTTAGCACATCTTAGTGGAGCAGTTAACAAAAAAACATATTTGTTATTACCAAAATATAGTGAATGGAGATGGCTAGAGAAAACTATTACTTCACCATGGTATCCAAGTATTATAATAATAAGACAAAAAACAAAAGGTGATTGGACAAATGTATTTGATACTTTACAAAGGACTTTAGAAAATGATTAATTTAATAGATGATAATGGATTTAATAGGCTTAAGAAATCAAAATATGGTTATTGTCTGTATAATAAATTTGATATGTATGTTGGAAAATCTATTGAATATTATGGTGAATATTGTGATAATGAAGTAAAAATGTTTAGTCAAATTTGCAAAAGCGGAGATATTGTAGTGGAAGTTGGTGCAAATATTGGAACACATACTTTAGCTTTAGCAAATCTTGTTGGTAAGAATGGAAAAGTATTTGCTTTTGAACCACAAAGAATTGTTTTTCAAACGCTTTGTGCAAATATTGCTTTGAATTCAATTTTAAATACATATACTTATCAATTAGCAGTTGGTTCAGAATCTGGAGTTGTCCATATACCAGACATAAACTATCAAAATATAGGAAATTTTGGTGGGGTGAGTGTTGACTCTTTAGCAAATGGTGAAAAAGTTGATTTAATAAAACTTGATGATTTTTTGGAAATTGATAGTTTGAAGTTGATTAAAATTGATGTTGAGGGTATGGAAGTAGAAGTTTTAAAAGGAGCGAAAAGATTAATAAATACCTATACACCAATGTTATATATTGAAAATGATAGGGTAGAAAAATCGCAAGAATTGATTGAATTTTTGTGGGAATTGGGATATAGGCTTTATTGGCATATTCCAAGTTTGTTTAATCAAAAAAATTATTATAATGAACAAAAAAACATGATTGGAAATTTTGTATCAATAAATATGTTATGTATTCATAAAAGTACTATGACAAAAGTCCAAGATTTGGTAGAAATTACTAATAGTAGTTTTCATCCAAGTAAAAAAAAGATTTAAAAGAATTCTAAATTGTAAATTATTTTTACTCAATAATAATATTTATCTACCCATAGAAATATTATTTAAATCTACTATTCTATGGGTATAAACATTGATTTTTTCTTTAAGTAATAATTAATAATAATTAAGGTATGATAAGAGTATATTGTACCACAAAAAGGAATTTTCAAAATGCCACAAGAAAATCAAACACTAACCAATCCAAATCCACAAACTGCAGAAGTTTTGATGGATACTAAAGATATATTGCAATATCAAAATAAAAAAGTATCAATTAAGAAACAACCTCAAAAAGGGCAGAATGTAGCTGTTTATGTTCGTCCAGGAGATGAGATATCTTATGATATGGAGGGAATTGATCTAGAAACTTTACAGTACAGACTAGTTGGTGGCGACATAGTGGTACAAACTCCTAATGGTGGACTTTTTACATTTGTTTCTATGGCATTGATGGGATATAGTGATAATCCTCCTGGTTTTGTTGGTATGGGTGGACAAAAATTTAGTTTGGGTCAGGTTTTGTCTCAAATAGAAGAAATAAATGATTTGCCTTTTACATCTTTGCCAGTTGAAGCTGATATTCAAAGAGAAGATAATGTAAAAAGAATTGTTGAAGAGCTAGAAGAAGCTGTAAAACAAGTTTCTCAAATGGTTGTAGTGCAAGAAGAAATAGATGAAGATAAAAGTAAAAGCAATGTAGATGATGCTTTGAAATTTTCTGAACCTCCAGTTGAAATACCTGAAGTGGTAGAAAATGAGTATACCTCAGATGCACCTACAAATCCTATGACAAGCGCTGAAAATTCAAAAGTTGAAGGGGTTTTACCTACACTTACATTTGATATTAATATCCAACATATTGAAGGAATTGATGAAATACTTGGTTCGGGACTTGCAACGACACTATTTGTAACTGGTGGTGGTGGAGGGGTGTATGCCAATGACTACCCAGGTAATCCAGCACTTAGTGAACTTCAACGGCAAACAAATGCTGAAGATATTGATTATAGTTCAGTAACAAATTCTATTGCAAACAAGTCTGTTATTACTGCAGATAATCCAACATTTTTTGGTGAAACATATACTTCAAGACTTGTAAAACTTTCCCCTTCTCAGCCTGGTGGTTTTGGTGTAACTGTTATTAAAGTCAGTGGTATTCCTGCTGATGTTTCGATAGTTGGTGGTACTTCTCAAGGTGGTGGGGTTTGGATTATAAATAAAGCTGATGAGTTGACAAGTGGCTTTACAGTAAATGCAAATAATGGTGAGATAAATTTTGCTATTAAGTATGAGACGAGTGTATCTACAGATTTTGCAATGACTATAGAAGCTGAGTCTGTATGGAGTCTTGACAATCTTGATGCTGCAGAACAAGTTGATGCAGAAGAACCAGTAATAACTAGTATTACTTTTGAAAAAACTTATGGTATAAATATCAAAGAAGTCGATCTTGATGCACCATTGAGCTATAAATATACAGAAGTCGGTGGATATACAGATGGTTTTGTTCTAGCTACAAACTTAAATGACAATATCATAAGAACTGGTGATATTGATACAACAGTAATCGGTGGGGTGACAACAGATAGCATCATAGCTCAAAGTGGAGATGATAGCCTTTATGGTGGTAAAGGAAATGATACTATAGCTCCAGGACTTGGAGATGACTTAGTAGATGGTGGAGATGGAAACGATACTATTTCTTACTCAACTCTTTCAGTTTCAAATGCAGGAGATGGTGTAATTGTTGATTTAAATGCTGGTACGGCAACTGGATCTGGAAATGATACACTAGTCAGTATAGAAAATATCATAGGAAGTAATTTTAGAGATACTTTGAGTGGAAATAGCCAAGCAAATATAATCTATGGTGGGGCTGGAAATGATACTATTGATGGTCGTGCTGGAAATGATACTATGTATGGTGAAGCTGGAACTGATACTATAAAAAGTGGTCTTGGTGATAATTATATTGATGGTGGTACTGGAAGTGATACCGTAGATTATAGTGGCATAAATAGTGGAACTGGCGTTGAAGTGAGACTTCTTAGTCCAACAGCAGTTGGTTTGGGTGAAACTTGGGGTGAGGGTATTTCAAGTGGAGGAACTGATAGACTAGTAAGTATTGAAAATGTTATTGGTACAATTTATAATGATATTTTTAGCGGAAGTGATGGAGTAAATAATACTTTTGATGGTAGAGATGGTGTGGATATAGTTGACTATAGTAACTATACTAGTAATGCTATCAATGCAAACCTAAGTGAAGGTTGGGTTATCGGGCAAGGTACGGATAAACTAATCAATATTGAAAGTATCAGAGGTACAGATTTACTGGCTTTTGGTGATACAATCATTGGCTCAGCTACAGTTGATAATACAATATATGGTATGGCTGGAAGCGATACAATAAAAGGTGTTGGCGGAACGAATCATCTTGATGGTGGAAGTGGAAATGATTTTATTTACAGTGGTACTGGTAATGATTTAATAGATGGTGGCACAGGGACAAATACACTAAGTTATGAAGATGTGATAGCAATTGGTGATGCTACAACTGTGGGTGTAACTGTAAAACTTTATGATACAAATGCTCAAAATACAGGAAAAGGTGGAATAGATACTATTTCAAATATCCAAAACTTAATAGGTACTTCAAAAAATGATACTTTATCTGGAAATTTAGGAGTTAATACTATTAACGGACTTGGTGGAAGTGATACTGTTGATTATAGCTATTCTTTAAATGCAATTTATGCAAATCTTTTGGATGGAAGTGTAGATAAAGGAAATTCTACTGCTGATACTATCACAAATATAGAAAATATTATTGGAACAAATTTAAATGATACAATTATCGGAAGTAATCAATCAAATACACTTGATGGTGGTGATGGAAATGATTATTTTAAAGGTAATGGTGGGAACAACTATATAATTGGTGGGGATGGAAGTGATACTATAGACTATGGAAGTGCTAGTTTTGGCTTGAAAGTGACATTGGACAATAGTGGTAATGGAACAGCACTAATAGGGTCTCAAACAGATACATTAGAAGGAATTGAAAATATTATAGGTTCTAATTATTCAGATACTATTATTTCTAATGATACAAATAGTATATCCAATACATTTTGGGCTGGAATTGGAAATGATACACTAGGTGGTGGTAGTGGTGATGATTACTTATATGGGGAAAGTGGAGATGACTTTTTTATAGCAAGTAGTGGAAGTGATTTTATTGATGGTGGAGGTGAAAGCGAGGTTTTTGGTGATACTATTGATTTTTCAGGTATTAATGCAAAAATTGCTTTAACACTAGCAGAAGATGGGGATGAAGGACGAGCTTATGAAGATGGTGTTGCAACACACAGGGTTTACAATATAGAAAACATAATTGCAAGCGACTTAGATAGTACACTCAAAGGTAACAGTAATAATAATACACTAAAAGGTGGAGCTGGTGATGATACTTTAAGCGGTGGAGCTGGAACGAATTATCTTGATGGTGGAGCTGGCGTAAATACAGTTGATTATAGTTTGATTAGTAATGATGTAGTAGTTGATTTGAGTAAAATTTCTCAGCAAGAAGTTTATATAAATGGTGCAACTACAGTCAAAGAAACACTTATTAATATTCAAAATGTAAATGGTGGAACTGGGAATGATACAATTACTGGAAGCTTGGATGATAACTCATTATTTGGTGGATTAGGTGCAGATACTATTGTCGGAAGTGGTGGTGATGATATTCTTGATGGTGGTGATGGCATAGATGTTGCTAGCTATGCAAGTGCTACTGAGGATCTTAACATTGATTTAGGTGTTTCTGGAACTCCTGTTGCTATAGGCACTGGATATGGAAATGATACTTTTATCTCAATCGAAGGTGCGATAGGTGGAAGTGGAGATGACACAATCACCGGAACTAATAGTTCAAATGTTTTGATTGGTGGTGCAGGTGATGATACACTATTACCAAATGGAAATGATGGAATAAATGAATTAGACGAGATTGATGGTGGAATTGGTACAGACTTTGTAAGCTTTGATTTTGGAGATAGTACATCTGTTATTCTTGATTTAGCTGATGGAGGAATCCAAAATACTGGTAAAGGTCGAGTACAAATAGTTAATGTAGAGAATGTTGAAGGTGGAAGTGGAGCAGATAGACTTTATGGAAACAGTAGTGACAATGTCATAGAAGGTGGTATAGGAAATGATACTCTTTTTGGAAGAGGTGGTAATAATACATTAGATGGTGGTGCTGATACCGATACTGCTGATTATAGTGGTGTTGATAGTGTAAATGGAATTATTGCTAATCTTAATTTGTTGACAGAACAGGTGCAAAATAATGGTTATTTAGGTAGAGATACTTTGATTTCTATTGAGCATATTATTGGTACTAATAATACAGATATTATTCAAGGAAATAGCACAAGAGCTGATGTTGAGACAATGGTGTTTGAACTAGGTGGTGGTAATGATACCATATATGCTGGAAGTGGAGCAAATCTTATTTATACAGCAAGAATTGCTAGTGACAACAATGACAACAACACAGTTTATAGTGGAAGTGGTAATGATACAGTTTATGGAAGTAATGGAGCGGATAAATTTATAGTAACATCTGCAAATGATGGTCAAGATACTTTTTATGGTAGAGATGGAATAAATACTATTGACTATAGTGCAATCACAGATACAGATACAGATGAATCAACAGGTGGTATAGTTGTTACTTTAAATGGCTCTACAAATGTTGCCGTGACTTTGAAAAATGGTGGTGATACAAATATAATTAGTAATGTTCAGCATATCGTAGGTACAGCAAATAGTGATACAATCACAGGAGATACAAATAATAATATTCTTGATGGTGGAGCTGGTGATGATACTATCTATGGAATATCTGGAACGAATACACTTTATGGTGGAGCTGGAAATGACAGTATAACTGGTGGAACAGCAGTAGATACTATATATGGTGGAGATGGAGACGATATTATATATAGTAGTACTGGAAATGATACTATATATGGTGGAGATGGAAGTGATACAATGGACTTTAGTGGCAGAAGTGGTACTAAAGTTTTTGTAAATCTTGCACAAAATCAAGTTCAAGTTGATACAAATGGTAATGGTGAATTTGATTTGGATGATGAAAAAGATGTATTGTATGGTATTAGTAGAGTTGTTGGAAGTACTGGAAATGATACTCTATATGGAGATATTTTAGATAATATTTTGGAAGGAAATGCAGGTATAAATTCACTTTATGGTGCAGGTGGTGATGATACTTTAATAGGTGGAACAGGTACTGATATAGCATATTATACACCTGCTGGTTCATCTGTTTATGTGGATATGACACAAGAATATCAAGTAGTTCGTGATGGTGATGGTGGAAGTGATAAATTAACAAATATTGATTATATTTATGGTTCGGATTTTGGTGATACCTTTTTGGGAAATGGTGATAATAATACCTTCTTAGGTAGTGTAGGAAATGATACTTTTTATAGTAGTACAGGGACTAATGTACACAATGGTGGAGCTGATAGTGATTTATTTATTATAACATCAAAAGATCATGGTGAAGATACTTTAATAGGTGGACTTGGTAGTGATACTGTGGACTTTAGTCAAGTTGGTGGACTTACTACCAAAGGGTTAGAAATTACTCTAAATGGGAATGAAACAGTACAAGCAACTTTAAATGATGTAAATTCACACAAACTAACAAGTGTAGAAAATATTACTGGTACAATTTATAATGATACAATAACTGGAGATCATAATACAAATATAATAAGAGGATTCTCAGGGGATAACACACTTATTGGTGGAGCTGGTGATGATACACTCATTGGAGGAACAGGTACTGATGTAGCTAGTTATGAAACATCTGATTCTGGAATAAATGTAGATTTAACACAAGTGAATTTTCAAGTTCTTGATGATGGACTAGGTGGTAGAGATAAACTTGATGGAATCGATACTATCATAGGTAGTGATTATGCAGATACTTTCAAAGGTAGTATAGGCAGTGATACTTTTATAGGTGGCAGTGGAGATGACTGGTTTATAGGAAGTGCTGGAGATGACTATTTTGAAGGTGGAACTACAAGTAGTGATACTGTTGATTATAGTGATGCAATTACAGATTTGGTTGTAGATATAAATGATGGTTCAAAATATATTAATGCTCAATATGGTACGGATACTTTCTTAAATATTAATGGTATAGTAGGTGGAAGTGGAGATGATACACTTATAGGAAATAGTGGAAGAAATACTCTTGTTGGTGGAAGTGGAGATGATACATTATTAGGATATGGTGGGGATGATTATATAGATGGTGGAAGTGGAAGTGACTTTGTAAGTTTTGCTTATACTGCAAAAGATATTGAACTTGATTTGGCTATCACTGATGCTCAAGATACTAATGATGGTATGCTAACTATTAAAAATATTCAAAATATAGCAGGTGGAGCAGGTAGTGACACAATATATGGCAATAACGATAACAATATCCTAAGTGGAGGATATGGTAATGATACATTATCAGGTCGTGGAGGAAACAATACTTTAATAGGTGGTTTAAACGGTTTTGAATTGACCCTTGGTGCTATTGTTATAGGTAATGTATATAGTTTTGCAATAGAGGGACAAACTATTAGCTATACTGCACAAAGTGGAGATACAAAAGCAGATGTTCTTGAAGCTTTGGAAGATACATTCAAAGCTAACGGCATCATTACCAATAGTTATATTGTAAATGATGGTGAAAAATTATATATAGAGACAAATGACGGTTCTGGTACATTAGCACTTAGCAATATAACTTCCATTACTGAGTCTTTTGTAGATATTGCAGATTATAGTATAAACCCTTACAATGGAATCAAAGTAAATTTATCACTTGCAAGTAATCAAGTATATGATAATGGTAATGGTGGAAGCGATACTTTAATTGGTATTGAACAGCTAAAAGGTAGTAATTATGCAGATACTTTTATTGGTAGTGATGGTAATGATACTATCTATGGTGGGGCTGGAAATGATACATTTACTGGTGGACTTGGAAATGATACATTTTATGGTGAAACAGGTGATGATTTATTTATAAGTTCATATAATGACGGTGATAATACATACTATGGCGGAACTACGGATGAGGTCAATGGTGATACTATAGATTATAGTGGTATTACAGATAGTCAGTATAAAGTAGTAGGTGATTTAAGTAATAGTAATATTAGTGTGAATAATTCTTTAGATGTACTACAAAAAACTGATACGATTTATAATATAGAAAATCTTACTGGTGGAGCTGGTGATGATACTTTAAGAGGTAATACAAGTAAAAATACTCTTAAAGGTGGGAGTGGAGATGATACACTTTATGTGAGCGAAGGTGGAGATAGACTTTTTGGTGAAGCTGGTAATGATACTTTTATTTTTGAAGATGGAATAGATGCAAGTGGAGCAGTTCTTGATGGTGGAACAACATCTCAAACTACAGGTGATATTATAGATTATAGTGATTTAACTGATGGTGTATCTTTAAGACTTATGGGAACTTCATATAGTGCAGTAACTGTAGGTGTAACAACAAATCATCATACAATAAGAAATATTAATAATATTATGGGCTCACAAGGTGATGATACAATAGAAGGTGATATTAGCGATAATGTATTTGATGGAAATAGTGGTACTGATACAATTGTTTTTGAAAATGCAGGAGCAAAAGTTGTAGTAAATATTGGTGATGAGGTAACTCTAAATTCTATTACTTATACTGCAAATCAAGCAACAGGTACTACGATAGGTACAGATACAATTACAAATTTTGAGAATATTACTGGTGGAAGTGGAGATGATACCCTAATAGGAAATTCTGGAATTAATATCATATATGGTGGAATTGGTAAAGATTTTATTTTTGGCGGAGAGGGTGATGATAAACTTTATGGTGAAGATGGAAATGATTTAATAGCTGGTGGAGAAGGTCATGATACCATAGACGGTGGGGAAGGAAGTGATACTGTAACTTATGCAGATGCTTCTAGTGTAATTGTGAATCTAAGAGGTGCAACTTATGGTTCTGGATATGTAACTTATGGACTTGATGAATATACTGATAAATTATACAGCATAGAAAATGTAACAGGTAGTGATGGTGATGACACAATTCAAGGTAATGAAACAAATAATACCCTGGATGGTGGAGCTGGTGTAAATACTGTTAGTTATAGTGGTGCAGCAAGTGGTGTTGTAGTTGATTTAGGATTACAAGGTCAAGCACAAGATACTATAGGTGATGGTGTAGATTATCTAGCAAATTTTGCAAATTTAATAGGTTCTTCTCAAGTAGATATTTTAAGTGGTGATGCAAATTCGAATATGATAAATGGTGGAGCAGGTGATGATACCATATATGGTATAGGTGACTCAAACTACTTATATGGTGGAACTGGTGATGATACAATTTATGGAAAAGTAAGTGGAAGCGATTTTGTAGATGGAGGAACAGGAAATAATAAAATAGACTATAGTAACCTTGATGCTACAAATTCGATAGTAGTGAATTTAGGTCAAACTACTACATATAATGATGAAAACGGAGATTCACAAACTGTTTCAGCTATTACTGTGACTGGTGGAAATGTAGATTATATTAAAAATATTAATGTGGTAGAAGGGTCACAGGGTAATGATATTATTACTGGAAATAGTGGCAACAATACTTTAATAGGTGGTGAAGGCAATGATACACTTAATGGTTATGCAGGAAACAATCTACTTATAGGTGGCGATAGTACTAATGGTGACTGGGCTGATTATAGTAATAGACAACAAATAAAACTTGATTTAAGTTCAGGACTTTCTACTGTTGATAGTAATTCATCTGATAATTTTGAGCCAACAGATGATATAGATACATTAATTGGTATTGAAAATATTTATGGAAGTAATTTAGATACTTATGCAGATGATACTATTGTAGGAAATGATTATAGTAATACTATTTTTGGTCAAAAAGGTGATGATACGATTGACGGTGGTAGAGGTGATGATTATCTTGATGGTGGAGATGGTAGTGATACTGTATCATTTGCTAGTGTTACTGGTGTAAGTGGCATAAAAGTAAATATTGGTGCTAGTGATATTACTATTGGTAGTGATACTATAGAAGCCAACACATCTTATAGAAATTCAAATATTAGTGAAGTTTATAATTTTGAAAATATTCAAGGTTCTACTAATAGTGATATTCTAATTGGTAGCAATACATCAAATGAGATATATGGTGGAGCTGGAAATGATACTATATATGGAGGAGAAGGAGATAATTATCTTTTTGGTGAAGCAGGAGCTGATACATTTTTAATGGGTGGTTTCTTTGGAAGTGGAAGTGATTATATAAATAGTGTTGATGGAGGAAGTGGTGCTGATGTACTTGATTATAGTAGAGTTACAACTGGTGCTATAAGTGTAACACTTGATGGAGAAGAGGAAGTAAAAGTAAGTATTTATAGTGATAATATTAGAAGTAGTATTATTACTGATACTTATGATATGGTAAAAAATATTAGAAATATAGTAGGAACAAGTGGAAATGATTCTATCAAAGGTGATGGAAGTGCAAATATCTTAGACGGTGGTGCTGGTAATGATATTTTAGATGGTGGTGCTGGCGATGATAGTTTAATTGGTGGAGATGGAGATGATACCCTTATAAGTGTAAGTGGAAATAATTTACTTGATGGTGGAACTAATACTACTGGTGATGGAAGTGGGGACTGGGTATATTATAATCAAAAACTTGTTGCACTTGATTTGAATATGAATGATGTAGATGTTAATGGATATGCTACGGCTGATTTTGGTGTAGAATCAGATCAACTGATAAGAATAGAAAATGTTAGAGGTACAATCCAATCTGATTTCATAGGTGGCAATGAACAAAACAATACACTTGATGCTTTTATGGGTGATGGAAATATACTAGTTGGAAGTGGTGGAGATGATGTACTTTTGGGAAGTAGTAATGGTAATGATACCTTCAAAGCTGGTATCTTACAAGCTAGTGGAACGATAATAGATGGAAATGATGGCAATGATACAATAGATGGTAAATTTGGTACAAATAATACAGTAGACTATACAGCTTATGCAAGTAGTAGAACGATATTTGTCGATATGGGAACATTAAATGGTACGGATTATTCTACTGTAACAGTAAGTGATGGTACTACAGATAATATAAAAAATATTCAACATATTACTGGTGGAGCTGGAGACGACATAATCATTGGTGATTTACAAAATAATATTTTATCAGGTGGTGCTGGTAATGATACAATCAAAGGGGTTGATGGAAATAATCAACTTCTAGGTGGAGCAGGTGATGACACAATATTTAGTGGCATAGGTGATGATGTCATAAATGGTGGTGCGGATAATGATACAGTAAATTTTGAGGATGCAAGTGGTGTAATAACAGTAAATTTAACTACAACAACAGCACAAGTTATCGGTGGTGGACTTGGAACTGATACTATTACAAATATTGAAAATGTTATAGGTTCTAGTTATGGCGATAGTATTACAGGTAATGCTGGAGCAAATATTCTAATAGGTGGTGCTGGAGATGATAAATTTGTAGCAACAGATGGAAGCGATACATACTATGGTGGAACATTTGATGGTACTACTCATACAGTTGCTGGTGGAGAGTATAACAGAGTTGATTACGCAAATGTAGCTAAAGTATATGTAGATTTGAGTGATACAACGACTGATGCAAATGGTAATGTATATGCCCAAGCTTTGAAATCAAATAGCTTTTTAGATGATGGATTTGCTTCAAATATTGAGTCAACAGATAAACTTTATGGAATAATAAATTTAAAAGGTAGCGGTAGTTATGATACTTTGATAGGTGATTCACAAGGCAATAAACTAGAGGGTATGGCTGGAAATGACATACTTGAAGGTAAAGGTGGAGCCGATGTACTTGAAGGTGGAGCTGGAAATGATACTTTTGTAGCAACAGCGTATAATGACGGTGAGGATGATATAGATGGTGGAGCAG
>JALNYH010000058.1 GCA_023229945.1 Arcobacteraceae bacterium
ATACGATTTTTGCTTAAATCACTTTGATTATCTTCATCTATTGCTAGTCCAACAAAACTATTATCTCTAAATGCTATAGACTCTTCAAAATCATATTCATCATCAACATATTCACCGATGATTGTTCCACTATTTTGCTTGATTTGATTATAAATAAGTCCCATAGCATCACAAAAATTATAAGAATAGCTATCTTGATCTCCAAGTCCAAAAAGTGCTACTTTTTTACCACTAAAATCAATATCTGCAAAACTATCCCAAATATCTTCAAAATCACTTTGTAACTCTCCTTCTCCCCAAGTAGAAGTTCCTATTATGATCTTATCATACTTTTTAATCTCATCAACTCCAACCTTAGCCAAATCAAAAACCTTTGCATCTACTAGCTCTTTTGCTATCTTATTTGCCACTTCTTCACTATTGCCTGTGCTACTTGTATAAAAAATAGCTATCATAATTATCTCCTTTTTTATCTGTTATATAAACTAAATATTAGTTTCTTAAAATAGAACGTAATGAATAAGGTATAACTTTTACCTTATATTCACTACAGGTATGACTCTCTTCAAACTCTTTGATTTTTACCTCTATATGCTTTTCAAAGTTTTCATTTTTAGGATAAACCAAATATACTTGTTTAAATTCACTCTTTCTTATACAATCAACAGCTCTTTTAATATGCTCATCTATCAAGGGCTGATTATTAGCTACTAGTTCCCAAAAAGGATAGATCATCAAAGGCTCTTCATATGAAGGAATAATACTTATTGAATTATGACTATGTTCAATATATCTTGTTTTTTGATCTTTTAATAGTTTGTTTAATATAAACTTTTTAAAAGCATCATTTGCATCTAATCTAAAGTTTAGATTTTTACCATCTATCAAATCTATCAATCTTAAAGCATTTTTTATATCTATATCTATTTTAAAATATTGTTTAGGAATCCTAACAGCAGATAAAAAACTATTTAACTTAACATTAAATTGAATATTTTGATTGTAGTTCTCTTTTTTAGATTGATTGTTATTATAAGGAATAGGAACTATCCCCAACATAGAACAAATCTTTATTACAAAAACATCTTTCAAAGCTATTTTACTAAAGAAAAAAATCTCACTTTTTTTAAATCTTAGTTTTTGATCAACTTGAGTATTATAAAATTCTAGAAAAAGCCTTCTTTGAGAAATGCTATCATTAAATTTATCAAAATTAATCAAATACTCCATATCCTGTACAAAACCCAAAGCTGACATTTAAAACTCCTTTTTGATATCAATTATCAGAATAATACAATATTTAACTTTAAAGTTTTATTAAATCGATAATCGTTATCAAATAAATATCTATTTAAATCATTTTAATAATTAGTATCACATAAAGCAATAATTAAGCTTTATAGTAATACAATTTTATAAAATTAACAAAAAAGATATATAGTGAATAATATAGTTATAAAGAGTATCGCTGGAAATAGAGTAAGGCTTAAGTCTGATATCTTCTCAAAAGAGGGAAATGTCACTCTAATAAAAGAGCATTTTGAGAGTGTTATTTATAATCTAAGAACAAATAAACAGTGTAGTTCTATTATATTTAATCACAAACAAACATTAACTCCATATGATATAGTTCAAAAGTTAAATGATTTATTTTTATTATCAACTCCTTCTAAAGAGCATATTTTAAGCTGTAGTGGTGGTAGTTGTAATAGTTGCAATATCAAAAAACACGATCCTATTACATTTAGAAGAAAGTTATTTGAATTTGGTGCTTTAACCATATATGCAGCTTATTTATTTGTAAGTGAAACATTTTTGGGTATTACTGTAGCCTCAACACCTTTTTCACTACTAGCAGGTGTAGCATTGATAGCTGCTATTCCACTTCTTAAAGAGTCTTTTGAAGATATCAAAAATAAAAAATTTACACTTCAAACATTTATGGGTACTACATTGGTAGGTACTATATTTTTTGGTGAAGTAATGGCTGCTTTTGAGATAATATATATATTAAGAGGTGGTATGCTTCTTGAAGAGTATATTGCAAATAAATCAAAAGATGAAATTCATCGTTTAGTTGAACTTGATATTAAAAAAGTCTTTATACTTGAAGATAGCTATGAGTTAGAGATAGATTTAGATGACTTAACAACAAAACATACCGTAGTTGTAAGAACTGGTGAAAAAATACCTGTTGATGGGATTATAAGTGATGGAGAATCTGATATTGATGAAAGTATTATCAATGGTAGGAGTGAACCTGCATTTAAAACAAAGGGTGATGAAGTATATGCTGGTACAATTTGTCAAAGAGGAAGAATATATATAAAAGTTGGTGCTATAGGAAATGAGACTTATATATCAAGAACTATGAAAAAAGTAGAAATAGCACTTGCTCAAAAATCTCCAAGTGTAGTTGAAGCAGATATTTTGGCAAATAGACTTTTAAAACTTGGAACACTCTTAACAATAGGGACTTTTGTATTTACAGGATCATTAATATCAGCTTTTTCTGTAATGATAG
>JALNYH010000036.1 GCA_023229945.1 Arcobacteraceae bacterium
TTGCTATGACATACATAGAAACATTGATACATATGGGTGTATTTGACAGACTTAAATACAACCTTGTATCAAAAGGTTATACATATAGAAAACTTTACTGGGTGACTGGATTTATAGCGTTTTTCCTATCTCCAATAGCGGATAACTTAACTACAGCACTTATTTTATCTACTGTTTTAATAACAATAGAAAAAACAAATAAGAAGTTTCTTATTCCTGGAGCTATAAATATAGTAGTAGCTGCGAATGCTGGTGGTGCTTGGTCACCATTTGGGGATATTACTACATTGATGGCATGGACTGCTGGTAAAGGTGTATTTACAGACTTCTTATTCTTATTCCCTTCTGCGTTTATAGGATATATAGTAACTGCGTTTTTATTAGCTCAGTTTGTACCTACTGAAAAACCTGATTTTGATGTAATTACAGAAAAAAAACCTGCTTTAATGCATGGTGCAAATGTTGTAATAGGACTTGGTGTTTTGACTATTATTTTAGCAGTTATTTCACACCAACTATTTCATTTACCAGCTATGTGGGGTATGTTGTTTGGTCTATCTTTACTTAAACTTTACTCTATCAGAATTAAGAAAAAGTATAATACTCATTTAAATATCTTTGAATCAATAGCAAGAATAGAAAACAATACTTTACTATTCTTCTTTGGTATTCTTTCTGCTGTTGGGGCATTGTATTTCATCGGTTGGCTTGGACTTGCTGCAAAAGTATATGATATTATAGGTCCAACTTGGACAAATATAGGTGTTGGATTCATTTCTGCAATCGTAGATAATGTACCTGTAATGTCAGCCGTACTAAAAGCAAATCCAGATATGGGACTTGATCAATGGATGCTTGTAACTATGACTGCTGGTATTGGTGGAAGTTTGATATCTTTTGGTAGTGCTGCAGGTGTTGGGGTAATGGGTAAATTACCAGGTATTTATACATTTGGTAGCCATATGAAATATGCTTGGACTATTATGCTTGGTTTTATTGTATCTATATTAGTTTGGTATATTCAATATGAAATATTAGGAATCTCTCACTAGTTATGGATATAAACAAATTAAAAGAATTAAGAACGAATTCAAAAGTACAAAAATCTATCAAATCTTTAAAACCTCAGAAATCTATATGGGGTTTTTTAGGTGTATTTTTATTATTTATCATACCAGAAATAGTTGCTTTTATTTATGGTGTGGAGATAGCTACATATGCAAAGGATTCTTTAAATTTTAGTAGTGGAGATATAGAATCCTTATATTATAAATCCTTAATAGAATTATTTGAAAGTGGTGGGAGCTGGCTCAATTTGACCATAGGAATTGCATTGATGATTTGGCTTTTTAAGGATGATTAAATTTCAAATTATATTTCTTATCACATAGTATTTAGTAATAAACTTACTAAATACCACCCAAACTAATACCTAAATATGTATTATAAGCTACATAACAAAGTATTAAAATAGTTCCTTCTACTCTATTTATTCTACCGGTTCGCCCTTTAAATCCATATGCCATAGCAAGTAAAGCAATAGTTAGCACAAACATCACTATCCAATCTCTTTGAAGTACTTCTGATGGAATTGCACTCATAGGGTTGATAACTGTAGCAATACCAATTACTGCTAAAAGATTAAACATATTAGACCCCACAACATTACCTATGGCTATATCATGTTCTCCCTTTCGTGCAGCTATAACAGACGCAGCTAGTTCAGGCAAAGATGTACCAAGAGCTACTATCGTAAGTCCTATTATCAAATCACTCACACCAAATTCAGTAGCCACACCAACAGCACCCCAAACAAGTATCCGTGAACTTACAATAAGTAAAACAAGTCCAATCACTAGCCAAAGGATACCTTGCTTTAAAGTCATAGAGTGAACTTTGAGTTCTTCTTCCATTTCAGTTTCTAGGATATCACCTTTGCCTTTGATTGCTGAATAAACAGACCATCCAATAAGTGCAAAGAATCCTACTAATAAAAATATTCCTTCATAAAAGCTAAGGTTATTATCAAGAAGTAAAAATCCAGCGATTAATACTATCAAAAGTAGAAGTGGAATTTCTCTTTTTACAATATTAGAATGAACTGCAATTGGAGCAACGATAGCTGTAATACCAAGGATTAAAGCAATATTTACAATATTAGATCCTAGTGCATTCCCCAAAGCTAAAGCAGGATTACCCTCGTAAGCAGCAATTGCTGATACTACCATCTCAGGTGCACTAGTACCAAATCCAACTATCAAAATACCTATAAGCAATGCTGGCATACCAAGATGTTTTGCAGTAGATGCTGCACCTTCCACAAATTTATCCGCACTCCAAACCAAAAGCACAAAACCAGCCACAATAGCCAATGAAAACATAATCATCATTATTTCCTCAGAGTTAATATCCTGTAATTTTAGCCAAATAGGGATTGAAATATGTTTAATCATTCTAAAGTGATATATCAAACAATTATTAAGCTCACCAATAGTAGAATTTCACGATTTTATTTACAGGAGTTCATATGGGCGTGCCAAGTGGGATGGAATTAGTGATTATTGTTGTAGTTATATTACTACTTTTTGGTGGTAAAAAAATACCAGAACTTGCAAAAGGGTTGGGAAGTGGTATCAAAAACTTTAAAAATGCACTAAATAGTGATGATGTTGAAGTTGTTGAAACAAAACCAGTTCAAAATAATGTTGCTTCTGAGACAACAAAAAACAATGAAAGCATGAAAGCTTGATTGATTTTTGAGCAATAAAAAAGGGGCAACTTTTAAGTCGCCCCTTTTTTCGATCAATATGCAAAAATTACAGTCTTGACTCGTATCTTCTAAGCATATAAAGCTTTTTAAGAAGTTTTTTCTTAGCATTGATTTTTTGTTTTTTTCTTACTTCAGTCATTGGCTCGAAATATCTTCTTGCTCTTGTTTCTGTAACGATTAAACTTCTATCACATTGCTTTTTAAACCTTCTGTATGCTTCGTCAAAAGATTCTGATTCTTTAACTCTTGTACCTGGCATATCAAATCACCCACTTTCTTTATAAATTGTTCGGGATTATATATAAACTTTACTAAAAATTAGATTAAATTAAAAAATATTTTGGTATAATGCCCTAAATATCACAAAAACAAGGGTCAATTATGGAATTAACTCACTTAGATAGTAATAACCGTCCAAAAATGGTAGATGTTGGAGATAAGGAAATTACTACAAGAGTTGCTGTGGCATGTGGTACTATTACTATGAGTCCAGATGCTTTTAATACTATTGTTAATCAAACGGCAAAAAAAGGTCCTGTTATACAAACTGCCGTAATTGCTGCCATCATGGGAGTGAAAAAAACTAGTGATTTAATTCCAATGTGTCATCCTTTAGTTTTAAGTGGAATAAATTGTGATGTGACACAAAGAGATGATTTACCTGGATTTGAGCTTGAAGTGACAGTAAGACTTGATGGTAAAACTGGTGTTGAGATGGAAGCTTTGACGGGTGTATCAATTGGACTATTGACAATATATGATATGGCAAAAGCTATAGATAAGGGTATGATTATAAGTGATATTAAACTTATGCACAAAAGTGGTGGTAAAAGTGGAGATTTTCATAGATGAAAAATATTGCCGAAGATAAAAAAGTAGAAATTGAATATCCTTGTACTTGGGAATATAGACTAATAACTTATTCAAAAGATCATCTAATGGTAGCAGTTGAGGAATGCATAAAAAAAGAATACTCTCTAAAACCATCAAAAAGTAGCAAAGGTGGAAAATATGAAAGTTTTTCACTAGAACTCTTGGTACATAATGAAGATGAAAGAGTTGAATTGTTTCATATGCTTAAATCTCACGAAAATATAAAAATGGTACTATAACAATGCAAAGAAGAGATTTTATAAAAACTTTAGGTTTGGGTGCTACAGTTTTAGCATCAAGCAAAATAGAGCTTTTGGCAAATGCTATAGAGAATTCTCAAGAAGATTTGTTTGTATCAATAGAAGAATTATCTACTTTTTTAAATGTCAAAAATAAATTTAATGCACTTTTGAGACAAGTAGGATTTGGTAATTTTAATCTAATTACATTTGATAATGCTATCTATACTGCAAAAAGAATCTCAAGTATAGGTGAATTTACACCTGATGAGCTTAGTTTTATAGAAAAGATTTTTTATAACGACCCTAGTCAATATGGGTTTTTTGGTCATAAAACTTGTGCAAATTTGACAGATGTAATCAATGAAAAAGATACTTTTAAAGTACCTTATTCTGGTCATTATATTTTCAGAGGAACAGCACTAAATCATTATGACAACATAATAAAAGATGTAGGCGATAGTGTAATATTAACTTCAGGTGTAAGAAGTGTTGTAAAACAACTTAGTCTTTATCTCAATAAAATAGAATCGGTTGATTATAATATTTCTCTCGCTTCAAAGAGTATTGCCCCACCAGCTTATTCATATCACTCAATATCGGACTTTGATGTGGGTAAAAAAGGGCTTGGACTGAAAAACTTTTCAGAAGTTTTTGCCCAAACAGATGAATTCAAGAAAATGCTGGATTTGGGTTATGTAGAACTTAGATATGATGTAGGCAACCGTGATGGAGTATTTTTTGAACCTTGGCATATAAAAGTTTAGTACCTGTTAAACTTGTCATAATTGATTTTTCTGATTAAGATCCTGAGTCAAGCTCAGGATGACAAGGTTGTCTGGTTCATTATACAAGTCGTCTGGCTTAGGATATAGTTGTCTGGCTCTGGATGTGAGTCATAAAAAGAGCTAAACACATTTCAGTCATTCCGAACTTGATTCGGAATCTATTCTCTCACTTAATAATCAAATTCCATTAACTTTTTCTGCAAACTGTATATTTTTTATACAACTAAACCGTTATAAACTTAAGGTATATAACGCTATAATTTTCCAAACTAGTTTTTAGTATGGAGATGATAGCGTGAAAATTGAAAATATCTTTAGTTTAAATAGCGGTGACAAAACTTTTCTTATAGATAAGAGAATCCGACTACTTGAACTTATAGATATCCATGGCTCACTATCCAAAGCGGCAAAAGAAGTGCCAATCAGCTACAAAGCAGCATGGGATGCAATTGATACCATGAACAACTTAAGCGATAAACCTTTGGTAATATCATCTACTGGCGGAACAAGCGGTGGAGGAAGTGCTTTGAGCGATTATGGCAAAGAAGTGCTACAAACTTACAAAATACTTCAATCCAAATATACACAATTTTTAGACACTTTAAATGATGCCTTAGGACAAGGTGGTGTTGATAATTTGAAAACAATAGAGAGGATAAGTATGACTCTTAGTGCAAGAAATCAAATAAGCGGTGTAATCACACAGATAAAACGGGGAGCTGTTAATAGTGAAGTTTACCTCAAAACAAAAAGTAACAACGAGATAACTGCAACCATCACAAGTGATAGCATTGAAAATATGGGCTTAAATATCGGTACAAATGCTATTGCTATATTTAAAGCAAATGCAGTACTTGTATCCAAAGATTTAGAACTCAAAATCAGTGCTAGAAATAAATTTGTAGGTGAAATTATACACTTAAGTGAAGGCAAGGTAAATAGTGAAATTGTAATAGCTATTGGTGATGATAGAATAGTATCAAATATCACACTAGAATCTTTTAAAGATCTCGATGTGAAATATGGTGATAAAGTTTTGGCTATAGTCAAAGCTAGTTCTATTATGATTGGGGTTTAAGAACTAATAACTAATAATGAATAACTAATAATTGTTGAGTGGCTTTGCCACAAATTAATATCGCTTTAGCGATACCATAATTATTAGTTGTTAGTTATTAATTATTCATTAAATAAAATGGAGATAATTATGTTAAGATTAATATTGACAATAGGTTTGTTGGTTAGTTCGGTTTTGGGTGATAAGGTTACTGTATTTTCAGCTTCTAGTACAAAGCTTGCTATGACTGAAATAGTAACTGAATTTAAAAAACAAAATCCTAGTGATGAAGTAGAAATATATTTCAGTGCGACAGGAAAGGCATATGCACAATTTACAAATGGATTTAAGTATGATATCTTTATGGCAGCCGATAGTAAATATCCACAATCTATAGTAGATAATGGTGATGCTGTAAGTGAGTCAAAAGTTTATGCACTTGGAGTTGTAGCTTTGTATTCAAAAGATTTAGAGCTAATGAAACAAGGTATGGATGCTCTAACAAATCCAAAAGTTAAAAAAATATCTATTGCAAATCCAAAGTTGGCACCTTATGGTCTAGCATCTTTAGAAGTTCTAGAAAACTATGGGCTAAAAGACAAAGTTATGTCAAAAATTGTTCAAGGGGATAATATATCTCAAAGTGTTCAGTTTATTGATAGTGGTGCAGCGGAAATGGGGCTTGTAGCATTTTCACTTATAAGCCAATCTCATACACCAGATGAATATTTGGTAATTGACACTTCAAAATATTCTACTATGAGTCAATCTTTTGTTCTTACAAAATATGCAAAAGACAACCAACTAGCTCATAAATTTGCAGATTTTATTTTGTCTGAATATGCACAAAATATATTTGTCAAATATGGATTTGGTAGACCATAATGAGAACACTGTATATATTATTTTTACTAAGTATAAGTTTAGTAGCAAACGAAATATATATTGCAAGTGGAGCTGGATATAAACAGCCTATTATGGAACTATCACAAGTTTTTAGTTCACAAACAAATATCAAAATTAACCCTATGTTTGGCAATATGCAACAAATTGCGGAACAAGCAAAAAACAGTGATAAAATTGCAGTTTTCTTTGGGGATGAAAAGTTTATTAAGAAATTAAATATAAAGTTTGACCACTCTGTAGAGCTTGGAAAAGGTAGCTTGGTATTAGTATATAGCAATAATACCAAATTAAAATCAATAGATGATTTGAAATCGCCTCAAATCAAAAAAATAGGATTGCCAGATACTACAAAAGCTATCTATGGAGTTGCAGCAAAAGAGTTTTTGGATAATACACATCTTACAGAAGAATTACAAGACAAGCTTAATGTATTTCAAACTGTACCACAGGTGAGTTCTTATCTAGTAAGTGGTGATATTGATGCTGGATTTATCAATAAAACTGATTATTGGTCAATTTCACAAAAAGTAGCAAATGTAATAGAAATTGATGAATCTTTGTATTCACCTATCAAAATCATTGGTGTTGTCTTAAGTGGAAAAGAGAATCAAAATATTGATAAATTGTTTGATTTTCTAAAAAGCCCTTTAGCTCAAGAAATACTAAGAAAACACGGACTTTAAACTATGCAATGGCTATACCAACCACTAAATCTATCATTACAAATAGGTGTTTTAACTGTATTACTACATATAGTTTTTGGGATTGGTATAGCTTATTATTTGAGTGGGCGAAAAACATTTTTAAAGTCCATTATTGATATTTTAGTAACCATACCCATAGTATTTCCTCCTATTGCTATAGGGTTCTTTTTGTTACTGTTATTGGGTAAAAACGGCTTAATAGGTTCTTTTTTCTCAAATTATGACATAGAAATTATATTTAGCTTCACTGGTATTTTGATAGCTTCATTCATTGCAGGTTTGCCTTTGGTCGTAAAACCAATACAATCAGCACTTGATGAGCAATCAAAACTTTATCGTGAAGCTTCATATACTTTAGGAAAAAATGAATTAGAAACATTGTTATTTGTGATATTTCCAAATATCAAAAAAGTAATCTTAGCATCACTATTCCTTGGATTTGGTAGGTCTTTGGGTGAAGTTGGTATTACATTAATGCTAGGTGGAAATATCATAGGAAAAACGGATACAATATCTTTGGCTATTTATAACTACTCTTTTGGTGGTGAGATAGAAAAAGCTATTTTATTATCAGTTTTACTAGCTGTTATCTCCATAGCAATTTTTTTGACACTCAAAAAACTTGCTTATGTATAAATATACAAAGGTTAATATGAGAAATTTTTATAGTTTTAGTAGCGGTACACTAATTGGTACACTTGGTGGGCTTATAGGTTTAGGTGGGGCGGAATTTCGCCTCCCTTTACTCAATATTGTTTTTAAATTTGATTTAAAAAGTGCAATTATTTTGAATATTGCTATATCTTTGGTAACAGTATGTTTTGCTTTTGTTTTTAGAATATTTGAAGCTGATTTAAACCTATTGGCATCGTATATTTTTATAGTATTTTTTATTTTGTGTGGTTCTTTATATGGCTCTTATGTTGGGGCTAGTTTAGTTTCAAAAGTAGATAAAGAACTTTTAAAAAGAATAGTTTTTGTATTACTTTTGGGATTAGGAATTTTATTAGTAGCTCACTCTTATATAGAAAATGGGTTTTATCTTGGACTACCACTTATTGGCAACTTTATATTAAGTGTCATTTGTGGCTATTTTATTGGACTTATTAGTAGCTTACTTGGAGTTGCTGGTGGAGAGCTTATTATTCCGACAATTATGATTATATATGGTGTTGATATCAAATTAGCGGGAACTTTGAGCTTACTTATAAGTATCCCCACTTTAATAGTCGGTATATATAAGTATAAACAAAAAACAAATTTACTGCCACTTAGTGAAAATAAAACATTTATTAAATATATGGCATTTGGTTCAATTTTAGGGGCATTGATTGGTGTTTATTTATTGGGTTCAGTCAATAGTGAATATTTAGTGTTATTTTTGGGAGTGTTGCTTATTGTTTCAGCATTTAAGATATTAGTTATAAAAAAGGTTTGATGATGAATATTAAAGATTTAATATTAGAAGATATAGGTTTATTTGACCTTACTACACTTGGACTCGAAATTGGTGACAAAAAAGGCTCTATGAGTTTTGTGGCAAAAGATAATTGCATCATCAGTGGAATAAAATATGTAAGAGAAATATTTGAATATTTGGGCTTAGCACATACTATATATGTCAAAGATGGTCAAAGTGTGAGAGCAAAAGAGTTGCTTATCTCTTGTGTGGGAAGTGCATCAAGTTTACACAAAGCTTGGAAAATATCTCAAAACTTGCTTGAATATCTAAGTGGAATATCTACTTACACATATAATATGACACAAAAAGCAAAAAAAATAAATCCAAAACTTGAGATTGCAACCACACGAAAAAACTTCCCAAATACAAAAGAGCTTATGACTTATGCTGTTGTTTGTGGAGGTGGCAGTATCCATAGACTTGGGCTTTATGATTCTATTTTGGTATTTGATAACCACTTGAAGTTTTTGAAAACCATGGAAGAACTTGAAACTAATTTTAGAGCTTTAAAGCATAAGTTTTTAGAAAAAAAGATTGCGGTTGAAGTGGATGATATCAATCAAGCAAAATTTTTCGCTTCACTAGGTGCTGATATACTTCAATGTGAAAAAATGAGTTTTGATGAACTAAGGGAATGTGTAGGACTTCAAAAACTCTATCCTAACCTTTTGGTATCAGCTACTGGTGGGATAAATCTTGAAAATATAGAAGAGTATGCAAAAACAGGTGTTGATTTCATAGTCACATCATCACCTTATCACGCAAAACCAGCTGATATCAAAGTAAAAATGGAGGTATTGGAATGAATGTATTACAAGGCAATATTATAGATATAAAAACCTCTGGCGAAATATCTCAGGTTTTAGTGGATGTAAATGGAATATTCTTTTCTTCTATATTACTAGATGCCGCTACTTTGAATCTAAAAATCAAAGATAGCGTAGAGATTTTGTTTAAAGAAACAGAAGTTTTGGTAGCCACAAAACTATCATGTGTGAGTGCAAGAAACTCTTTTTTTGGTGATGTTAAAGGTATAAAACAAGGAGAAATACTCAGTGAAATTAGTTTTGCTTTTCAAAATACTATCATCAAATCTATCATCACCACAAGCTCACTACAAGCACTAGATATCAAAATAGGTGAAGAATTTTTATGGCTTGTAAAAGCAAATGAAATTACACTAAGAACAAAGGGAGAAGCATGATAGAAGAAAGCTTTATACAAACTATGGGTTTAACTTTTAAACTAGCTGGTATTACTACAATAATACTTCTTTTTATTGGTATTCCTTTGGCATATTTTCTGGCCTACACAAAAAATAGATTCAAACCAGCCATAGAAGCTATAGTATCAATGCCTCTAGTGCTTCCTCCATCGGTTCTTGGCTTTTATATGCTTGTGTTTTTTTCACCTCGTGATGGGTTTGGTCAATGGCTTGATGAGATGTTTGATTTGCGACTTGTTTTTACTTTTGAGGGGCTTGTGGTGGCTTCTATCATATTTAGCTTACCTTTTATGGTACATCCTCTTCAAAGTGGATTTAGTGCATTGCCAAGAAATCTAGTAGATGCGGCTTTGACACTTGGCAAAAGCAAAAGCAATATTTTATTTAATGTTCTACTACCAAATATCCGCCCTGCACTTCTTACAGGTATCGTTATCTCATTTGCCCATACGGTGGGTGAATTTGGAGTGGTACTAATGATGGGTGGCAATATAGCAGGAGAGACAAGAGTCGCAAGTATCGCCATATATGACGAAGTAGAAGCACTCAACTATTCTCTTGCAAATCAATATGCACTTACACTTTTTGCTATATCGTTTTGTATATTGCTTTTTGTTTATATGGTAAATAAAAGATTTTTAAAGGCTCAACTATGACACTACTAAACATACAAAAAGAGCTTCGTGGAAGTGATGGGGCTATAAATTTAGATATAAACAAAGAACTTGACCATGGTAAGCTTACAGTTTTATTTGGCAAAAGTGGTGCTGGTAAAAGTACTATTTTGAAGATTATTGCTGGGCTTGTAGAGCCTGATGGTGGGGAGATTGTCATCAATGGTAATACTTGGTATTCCAAAGAAAAGAATATAAATCTCCCACCTCAAAAAAGAGCTGTTGGGTTTGTTTTTCAAGATTATGCACTTTTTCCAAATATGACAGTAAGACAAAACCTAATCTATGCCCTAGAATCAAAAACCAAAATACATAAAGTAGATGAAGTACTTGAACTTATGGAGCTAACCAAGCTCTCTAGTCAAAAACCGCAAACCTTATCAGGCGGACAAAGCCAAAGGGTGGCGTTGGCTAGAGCATTGGTAAGAGAGCCTGAAATTCTCCTTCTTGATGAGCCACTATCTGCTCTTGATTTTGCTATGAGAGCGAAGCTTCAAGATGAGCTCTCACGAGTGCAAAAAATCCTTGGAATCACTACTATACTAGTAAGCCACGATAAAAGTGAAGTATTCAAACTAGCCCATAAGGTAATAGATTTGCAAATGGGCAAAATAGTAAAAAGTGGCACCCCAATGGAGCTTTTGGGGGGAGAAAATATAAGTGGTAAATTCAAATTTAGCGGTGAAATAGTAGATATTAGCAAAAGTGATATAGTCTATGTAGTATCTGTACTAGTAGGGCAAAATATCATAAAAATAGTAGCCACCGAAGATGAAACAACCACCCTAAACATAGGAGACAATGTAATCATCTCATCCAAAGCGTTTAATCCTATTATTGTGAAGAGTTAAGTAAGAATATCCTTTCTACCAAATCCCTATCAAACTAATATTAAATCTAAATATATTGCAAAATGCAATATATTTAGATAATGTACAAACATTAATATATAATTCAAAATAAC
>JALNYH010000018.1 GCA_023229945.1 Arcobacteraceae bacterium
GATTTAAAAGCAGATAGTGATAAAACTATAGATGTAAGTGTAAAAGCAACTGATAATGCACTCAACCAAGGAACTATTAGTGCTATAAAAACATATTCAGTAGATACAACAGTTCCTGAATCTCCACTAATCACAAATATTATTGATACAAATGGGGATTATAGTAATATTATAATGCATGGAACAGGTGAAGCTGGTGCAACTATTACATTATATTCTCAACAAGGATCAACTACGGCTGGAAATAATACCGGTTCAAACATATATATTGCTATCGCTACTGTAATAGTAGCTTCCAATGGACTATGGAGTATAGATATTTCCAATCTTCCTGATACTCCAATAAATAACAATGAGTTTTTTTATGTAACACAAACAAATACAGCAGGAAATGTAAGCGAGTCTTCGGATTTAGTTCATTATTGGCATGGTGACTGGGCTGCTTCAAAAGCCGAAGTTAACGATGATTATGTATTTACGGGTAGTGGAAACGATACAATAACAATAAATGTTGATGATACAAATGATTATTATGTTGTTGATGGTGGAAACGGAAATGATAGTGTTATATTTACTGGAAATGCTTCTGAATATACAATAAGTACAAATACCAACGGCAATACAATAATTACAGAAACAAATGGTAGCGATAGTAATGGTGATGGTATAGGTGATGTAACAGAACTTAGAAATATTGAAATAATAAAATTCGCAGATGGTATTTATGACATAGGAAAAGGCACTTTTATCCCAACTATTAACATAGATGATACCACTATTATAGAAGATACTGCACAAATTATTGCTCATGCGAACGATATTGACGGAACAGTATCAATTGCATCTTCTTCGGCTTCTCACGGAACACTTAGTATGGATAGTAGTGGGAATATAATATATACTCCAGATAGCAATTATAGCGGTAGTGATAATATAACAATTACTATCGTAGATGACAAAGGAGCTACAGTAACTCAAACTATGAATCTTACAATTAATGCTGTTGCTGATAGCCCTATGGTAGATATAAGTGTCCAAGCCATAGGTAGCAGTGTCATTACTGGAGATAATCTAATTGTAAATGGCAGCTTTGAAGATTTATCAGGAACGGACGCTAATGGTAATAGTGTTAATAATGCAGATATTATATCTTCAGGATTAGTTAGTATGACTACCATTACTGGATGGCATCTTATTACAAATGCCGGTTCAAATGCACCTGTTATGGAAATTCATCATAAAGAACATGCATCTGTTGGAGCGACAAATGGTGACAATTACATTGATTTAGGTGAAACACATAACACATGTGACCATGATAACGATAATACGCAAATAGCTCAAACTATTTCAGGATTAGCTAATGGTACGACTTATCTATTATCATTTGATTATTTTGATAAAGCATTTCTACAAGAAACTGGATTGAGTGGTCAGAATTCAGGTAAATTAGCAGTTTATTGGGGTGGTGAACTTATAGCGACCATAGATGATAATAATACTATATGGAAAACAAAAAATTTAGAGTTGATTGGTGGAAGCGGTGACGGTTCAAATCTACTTAGTTTTAAAGAAATCGGTGAAGGAGGAGATAATTGGGGTATTGCTATAGATAATGTAACACTTGTTGAAAAGCAATTAATGTTTGAATATAATGTTAATATTAATGCTTCATTAACCGATAATGACGGCAGTGAAGTGTTGTCGGTTTTAATATCAGGTGTCCCTTCTGGTGCAACACTAACAAGTAGCCTTTATACTATAACAAACAATAATAACGGTACTTGGAGTATCGAAATACCTCAGGGTACCAAGTCAATAGCAGATAATAGTATAATACTTATAATACCGAATAGCGTAAGTCAAGATTTTACAATAACGGCAACCGCAACCGCAGTAGAAGTAAGCAATAGTGATACAGTAAGTACGAGTGATTCTGCTACTTCAAGTGGCACAATTACTACTCCATCTGTTGATCCAGACGAAAACTATTCTTTTAGAGATATGAATAAAAACGGTTACGCGAGTCTTAATGATTATGTAAGTGATACATTAATTACAGGTAGCGGCAATGATACGATTACTTTTACTGATGATATAAAAAATCATTCGTATATTTCCACAGGAGCCGGTAATGATGAATTAATAGGCACATCAACTAGTAGTTGTGATAGTGAAATTAAAGGATACTCGACTGTAGATATGGGCTCGGGCAATGATATTGTCAAACTTGAAGACATAAGAGAAGGAAGCACCCTGATACTAGGAGAAGGTGATGATAAAGTTAACGCTGATCAACTAGAAGAAGGTAGCACAATCAATGCAGGAGATGGTAATGATACGGTAGTATTGAATACTATTGAAGAAAGTAGTATTTTAGATATGGGTGCAGGCGACGATACGGCTAGTGTAGGATATATTCAAAATAGTACAACGATTGATATGGGAACAGGCAATGATGTATTCAAGCTACTATCGGGACAAAATATTAACTTTGGTACACTAGGCAATGTATTGAAAAATATGGAAGAGATTGATTTAAGTGCAGATGGGAAAAATGAACTTAAAAATATTACTCTTCAGGATGTTATTGATATGACAGACGATAAAAATGAAATCAAAATAACCGGTACAGATGAAGACAAGGTTACCCTATCTAATGAATGGAAACTAAATAGCACATTATCGGATACTGAATTTAATGTTTATTCAAATGATGACGAAACGGTAAAACTAAAAATTCAAACAGATATTACCGACATAACGATAGCATAAAATCAAAAGAAGGGGAAAACCCTCTTTTGATTTTTATATTGATATGATATAATACCCTATGAAGTTTGTACTATCTATATTTATTATTGTATTTGTTGGCTATTCTACAGATTATATAGGGCAGCACATATTTAAGCAAGTAGAGCAAAAATATGGTAAATTTGCCGTTAATAGATTTGTTGCCCTGGATAAACTAATGAAAAATTTAGAAGGCAAAAGCGAATTAGAAAAAATTGAAAAAATTAATAACTTTTTCAATAATGTTAGATATTCTTCTGATGCCAAAACTTACGGTTTAACAGACTATTGGGCTACTCCTTTTGAGTTTTTAGCTCGAGACTTAGGAGATTGTGAAGATTATGTAATTGCTAAATATTTTACACTCAAGCATTTAGGAATTCCTGCACATAAAATGTATATGACATATGTTAGAGTTGTTGGCTATGATGAAGCCCATATGGTTCTTACATATTTTAGTTCCCCTACTTCAGAACCTATCGTACTTGATAATATAAACAAAAAAATATTTCCAGCTTCACAAAGAACAGATTTAAAACCAGCTTTTAATTTTAACCCCGAAGTACTTAAAAGTGGTAAACAAACCACAGCTCATAGGAAATGGGATGAATTACTTAAAAATATGAGGGAGAATAAACTATGACACTTTACAAACAAATTGCAATTTTGGTCACATTAGTATTTCTGATTTTACTTGCAACTATTCTTACGGTATCTTTCAATATAATAAGAGACTCAGCACAAAAAGAGCTTTATGAAAATGCTCAAAATAGTGTTTCAAGTCTTAGTATATCAATCACAAGTACCGATAGTTCTCGTGGTGCTATTGAGACTATGATAAACGCAAGTTTTGATAATGGAAACTATGAACGAATATCATTTGTAGACATAGATAACAATATCGTATATCAAAGAAATATTGAAGTTAAAAAAAGCTCTATTCCATCATGGTTTGAAAATATTGTCAAGTTTGAAGTGCCTATTGCAAAAGCTACATTATCAAGTGGCTGGCAAGTAATCGGAACACTAGAAATACTCAATGATAGAGCTGTTACATATGCCCAACTCTATAATATAATGATGAGTATGGTTTGGTATCTAGGACTAGCTTGTGTAGTATTTTTGAGTATTTTATCTTATGTGTTTCATGTGATTTTAAGACCTCTTTTAGATATAGAAAGACAAGCTATTGCAGTACTTAAGAATGAATTTGTAATACAAGAAAAACTTCCATGGACACAAGAATTTAGAGTTGTAATAAGTAGTATTAACTCTATGGTAGGTAAATTTGAAACGATATTTAAAACAGCAAGTGATACACTATGTGAAAATAAAGAACTACTATACACTGACAATGTAATGCATATACCAAATAGAAGATATTTTGTACTTAAAGCAACAGAATTTTTGACAGATGAGAATGGTAAAAACAACGGAAGTATTATTATAATATCAATCAAAAAAACAGATGTTTTAAATCAAACATTAGGATATCAATCTACTGATAAATTCTTGTTTGATTATGCACAATATTTAAAACTGATAATTGAAACAAAAGAAGATGCTTTTGTATGCAGAATAAATGGTACAGAATTGATTGTAATGATGCCTCAAACTAAGATGTCAGATGCTTCAAAAGTGGCAAACGAAATTATTGATTATACATATAAAACACTTGAAACTTTAAGTCTTGACAAAGATGAGTTTGGAATACATTTAGGTATTGCAGAATACGAGACACAACACAACATAGGTGAATTATTTAGTTTGGTTGACTATGCCTTATCTCAAGCAAAACTTTTACCTTCAGGTGAATTCTATAGACTACTAAATAACAAAGTTGCAGTTGCAAAAGAAAGATGGAGACAAATCATACTTGATGGATTTAAAAATGATAGTTTTGAAATAATGTATAGAAAAGTTTTAGACACTAAAACAAATACAAAAATTCATAATGTTGTAAGTTTTGTATTAAATAGTGAGAATGAAGCCTATTTCTATGGCACATTAATAGCTCCAGTAGTAGAACTTGGTATGCTAAAAGATGTATATTTATATGTCATCAAGAAAGTATTAATCTCAAAAGAATACGATCAAAATGTACCAGTTACCATACAAGTATCATCTCAATTTATTGAAAATAGAGACACTTATGAGAATCTAAAGCAATTATTTGAAAGTACTAAGCTACAAGTTAAATGTCAAATTATTTTTGAAATACCAGAGTCTGTAATAAATAAATATTATGCAAATAGTTTGCTTTATATCAAATTATTCAAAGAGTACAACTTTGGATTTGGTATCAATAGTTTTATAGCTGATAGTGAAGACTATATATATTTAAAAGAATTAAAACCAATATTTGTTAAAGCAGATAAACAATATCTTCTTGATACTGAACAAAATATAAATGTTCTCAAAATTGTACTTGATTCTTTGGGAATCAAATTAATAGCAACTGGTGTGAATGATAAAAATGAATTGGAAAAATTACACAAAAAAGGCGTAGATATAGTCGCTGGTATGGTAGTAGATAAACTCTAACTACCAAGCACCTTAAGTATGCTATATCTCAAATCTTCATCAAGATCTGATGTATTTAAAAGCCATTGAAGATATCCCATATCTTTTTTGGCTATATTTTCAAGTAATTCACCTTTATATTTACCAAACTTCAAAATCTTCACAAATACAGGTGTATTTGTAAGCTCTACCAATTTACTGATAGTGTCTTTATTTGATAAAGAATATTTTTCTTTTACCAGTTGAGTAAGTTTTACAAGTAAAAGCTTCATTACCAAAACATCCCCTATTGCATCGTGAGCTTTTATAGTAATACCAAGTTTTAAAGCCTCATCTTCTTCTATTTTGTACAAATCTAGAGCATATCTGAGATATTGGAGTCTATGATATGGAAAATCATCTAATAGATGCCTAGCACATCTTAGAGTATCAATAAGTTGCATATTGCAAACAAACCCTTCTTTGACCAACATACCCAAATCAAATGATATATTATGTGCTATTAAATAGTTATCATTATGATTTAACTCACCAAGGAGATTATAAAAATTTGTATCAATAAACTTTGGTTTATCATTTAGCATATCTGGAGTGATATTATGCACCTCCATAGCTTCTAGCTTGATATCCACATCACTTGAGCACAATTCATCAAAAACTAGTGGTGTTGAGCCATTTGTAAGTACTATAGCACCCACTTGGATGATTCTATCTTCCTCACTACTTCCTGTTGTTTCTGTATCAAATAAAATATAACTACTCATATTGCTTACCTTTTTATTTTATTGTAAATTGTGAATCGTAAGTCGTGAATTGAGAAAACCTACTCTTAGCTACTTACTACTTACGACTCACAATATCAACATTGCATCACCATAACTATAAAATCTATAATTATTCTTGATTGCTTCATTGTATAATTCCAAAGTCTTCTCTACACCCACAAATGAAGCCACTAGCATAATGAGCGTTGATTTCGGCAAGTGAAAGTTTGTCAAAATACTATCTACTCTTTGTGGCTTATTGTGAGGGTTTAAAAACAAATCACACTCACCTCTTAACTGCTTTGTTTTATAATAATACTCAATTGTCCTAGTAACCGTAGTCCCAACTGCTAGTATTTTTTGATTTGAATCTATAATTTGTTGTGTTTGTTCGTCTATTTCATAAAATTCTGAGTGCATAGGATGGTTTAATATATCTTCACACTCTACTGGTTTAAAAGTACCAGAACCCACATGAAGTGTAATAAAATGTGTGCCAAATTTGTTCTTCAAATCTTCCAAAAGCTCATGAGTAAAGTGCAAACTAGCTGTTGGTGCAGCCACTGAACCATCATTTTTTGCAAACAGTGTCTGATAATCTGTTTCGTCGCTTTTTTCATCTTCTCTTTGTATGTATGGAGGAAGAGGAATATGACCTATAGAATCTAAGACTTCTATCAATTGTGTAAAATCAATATTTTTATTATCAATATAAAACTCTACCACCCTACTTCCATCATCATTTACTAGAATTACTTTTGCTTCCAAAATACCAAAATTTAGCAAATCAGCAACTTTTACCTTCCCTCGTATAAGAACCAAAAATTGATTTCTTGGTAAAGGTTTATTAAGTAACAATTCTATCTTGCCACCTGTTGATTTTGTACCAAATATTCTTGCTTTTATAACTTTAGTATCATTCAAAATCAAAGTATGGTTGTCTAAAAAATTTGCAATATTCTTGAAAATTGTATGAGTAATGGTATTTGTTTTTCTATCAAAAACTAGTAGTTTAGCGTTATCTGGGGGATTGATAGGATAAGTAGCTATGAGATTATCTGGTAAGACAAAATCATAGCTAGAAGTTTTGAGATGATTCAAGCTTACTCTTCGTCATCTTTTGGTGCAGGATTAAATACTTTTGCAATATAAATAGATACACCATATAATATAGTAAGCGGACCAGCCATCAAAAGCTGAGATACAACATCAGGAGGGGTCAAAATAGCTGATAAAATAAATATGAAAACTATTGCATATCTAAAAAAGTCTTTCAACATCCTATCATCAACAACACCAATTTTTGCTAAGAAGAATGTAATAACTGGCATCTCAAAAGATATACCAAACCCAATAAGTAACTTTGTAAAAAACCCAACATACATACCAATGCTAGGCAATACAGTAACAACAGCACTACCAAAATTAATTAAAAAACTAAATCCTATAGGAACAACAATATAATATGCGAAACTAGCTCCCATAATAAACATTAATGTTGCAAAAAATACAAAAGGGATAACTAATTTTTTTTCATTATCATAGAGTCCTGGTGCAAGAAAAAGCCATAATTGCCAAAATACTATTGGTAAAACCAAAATAAAACCAGCAAAAAATGCTACCTTTAGAGCTGTAAAAAATGTTTCTTGGATTTCAACAGCAACCATTTGAGAATTTGATGGTAATGCTTCTTTTGCAGGTATCATCATCCATTCTAAAATTGGTTCATAGAAGAAAAAGCATACAAAAAATCCAATAACTATTGCAACAACAGAGATAACTAGTCTTTTTCTAAGTTCTGCCAAATGAGGTTTTAAATCTTCAAACATTATACATTCTCACTATCTTGATTTGTTTTTTTATTATTAAAAGAAACTTTTTGTCTAATCGGCTCTTGAATATTTGGAGTTGATTGATCTGTTTTTTCTTCACTTTGTACAGTTTTTGGCTTATCATCACTAGTTAATGGGTCATTTAAAATATTTTCTACACTAACTGAATTTTGAATATTCTCAACTTGAGATTTATACTTTTGAGCTTCAGCTTTTAATTCAGAAATTTTAAGTTCATTATCCAAAGTTGATTTGGCATCTTCTATGCCGCCTTTTAATTTCTTGAAAAATTTTGCTATATCTACCATTGCACCTGGTAACTTTTCAGGCCCAAGAGCTATAATAGCAACAATAGCAATTACAGATATTTCTAACAATCCCATACCAAACATTATCAGCCTTTTCATTTCTTTAATTTAGTGGATAATTTTACCTAAGTTTAGATAAAATTACCCTCAATTTATAAAATATAGAAAGGTTTTTATGGAAAAATTATTGTTTTTACTCTTTGTTGGTGTAGTTTTGTTTATTATAGCTAGAAATTATAAAACAGAGGATTTTAAAAATATAAAAATTGGTTCAAAACAAAGATTAATTGGTGATTTAAAAGATCATGAAGGTGGTCTTCTTGTAGCCCTTATGGCAAAAGTTGCAAAAGCAGATGGACAAGTGTGTGAATTAGAAGCAGAGTTACTTAGACATACTTTCAACGATATATCTTCACACTTTGAAGATAATGAAAAAATAAGAAATGAACTAAAAGATATTTACAATAAAGAAAAACAAAGTTTCAACAATACTGTAGAATTGGCACAAAAATATTTAAAACTTACAAAAAGAGAATACGATAAAAGACTCAAAGTTATGGAATATTTGTTAAATCTTGCATTTATTGATAGTGAGTTTAGTGAAACTGAATTTATGATTATAGAAGATATTGCAAATGCTATGGATATAAATAAAGTTGACTTGGAAGCATTAATCAAAAGATTTGAAAGATATCACGCAGAACAAAAAACAAATAAAATTAATACGCTAGAAAAAGCTTATGAAATAATTGGGGCATCTAGTGAAGATACAAATGACGAGATTAAGAAAAAATATAGAAATCTAGTAAGAATCCATCATCCAGATATAGTCACAGGTCGTGGCGGAGATGAGCAAAGTATAGAAGAAGCTACAAAAAAACTTCAAGAAATAAATGAAGCTTACGAAATAATCAAAAAAAGTAGAGGTATATAATGGCAAAAACTTACGAGTTGGATTATGAAGTATGCAAATGCAGACATGTTACACTTGGTGAGATAATATATGCTATCAAAGAAGAAGGTGCTACCACGATAGAAAAACTTCAAGAACTCACAGATGCTGGAACCGCATGTGGTTCTTGTATTAGAGCTAGCGATGATATCTGTGAAGAAAAACTTGGTCTTTACTTGGAAGATATTTTGAAAAAGATTCTAAATGAAAAATAGTATTGAAAAATTAGAACTTTTGAGCGAAATTGAAGAGTTAATGAGTTACGATAAAAACAACTCAACATCAATCAACAAAGAGTATCTAAAATATTTAGAACTTGAAGATTTGATAGGTATAAGAGATGATTTGCTTAGGCAAAAAATATATCTAAAAGAAGAAACTATCAATTGGTTTGATGAGCTTTATGAAAAAACCAAAAAAGATGACGCTTAATCATCTTTTTTCGATAAGTTGTGGATAAGTTAAATTTTAGTGTAAGTCACTATTTAATTTGACATCTTTTGTACTTCTTCTTGCCACTATTTGACCATTTGTAGAATCAACCCTAAAGTGAATACCATTAAGTCCTGCTAGTTCAGCACCTTTTACATTATTTCTAAGTTCTGATTTTGGATTTACTTCACTTAATTTTACAATTTCGGCGTCATTGATAAAAATCTTAGTACCAGCCAAAATAGCAACTCCAGCATCAATAATACAACCATCTCCAAGAGGAATACCAGTCACACTATTTGCACCAAGAAGACAATTTTCACCTATAGTGATAGGATTTCCATCTGTTCCACTAAGTACTCCTAGAATTGATGCTCCACCACCAACATCACTTCCAGCACCAACAACAGCACTTGAGCTAATTCTTCCCTCTACCATAACAGCACCTAGTGTTCCAGCGTTGAAATTTACATAGCTAGCTCCTGGCATAATAGTAGTCCCAGCAGCAAGTTGTGCTCCAAATCTTACTTTTGAAGTATCTAGTATTCTTGTATTGTTTTCTGGTATTACATGACTTAAAAATCTTGGGAATTTATCAACCATATCAATAACAGGATATTTACCACTAAGTTTTAATGATATTTCATTTGCTCTTAAAAATTCTAGCTCGATTGGAGTATTTCCAACCCATGCAACATTTTCTAGTTTTCCAAATGCTCCATTTAGATTAAGACTTCTTAATGGTGCTTTTTTAAGACTTAGTGCATAAATTTTCAAATATACAGCCTCAGCACTTTGCGGAGCTGCATCTTCAAATAAAAATACAATTTTGAAATCTTCAGCACCAAGCCCCAAATCTCTTGGTAATGTAGATAATTGTGAAATCACTTGAACATTTTTATGTGCATCACCTTTTGCTTCAGGAATAAAAGGTCTAAAAGACTCTATACAATTAGTCAAAAACTCATCACTAATATCAAAGATTTGCTCACTTTGAGTTGTATCTATACTCACACCACTTTTTATAAGTGCATCCATAAAAATAGCCGCACTTCCAAAATTTTCATTCCAATTTACCACTGGAAATGTTGCTTGAAGTATTTTATCTTGATTTAATTGCCCTCTATTGACTCTAGCTATACCAAAACCAACTGGATTTTTATACCAATTTTGTGATTGTATAGACTCGACTTGTGCTTTAAATTCTTCTTTTGTAAATATCATTTAGACTCCTTTATTTTAAATATTATAACTTAATTGTTGCTAAAAAATTGTTAATTAACTCTTCTATTTCTGAATCACTCATGCTACCATCAAGTGCATCAGCTTTCACATCACCTTCATAAACTTTTTTTACAGACCCATCAATATCTACCAAATATGCTGCAAAATATGTTTTCTCATTGCTTTTTACATCCAAAATATACTGCATTGCACCATCTTCGTCATAAATCATAGTCATTTGAGAATCTTTATTTAATTCTTCCATTTTAGCAGGAATTACCCACTTTTTGATAAACCAAGGTGCAGCTGATATATTTGCTACAAGTATAGGATTTACTTCATCTAGCTTGGCATATTTTTTTAAATCTTTCAAAACAGCAATTGAATCATGATTTACTACTATCAAAAGATTTTTTATATCTTTCTTAAAAATTTCATTCAAAACCATAGGCTGTTCTTTTCCAACTACAGACAACTGTGGAGGAAATTGAGTTAAGTTTAAGGTTGTTGTATCAATTTGTTCTTGTTTTTGTTCTGGTGCTGTCATATATGTAATAAAACCCAGTCCAAGTACTGTCAAAAATACTATTTTTATTAAATTCGAATTCATTTTTTTACCCACTTTTTAAATAATCTATCTACTTTAATAGATGATGGGAGTTGTTGCTGATTTACGATAAAATCAACAAGTTTTGAAGCCAAATATGGAGCCAAAACAAATCCTCTACCACCTACTCCATTTAGAACAAACAAGTTTTTATATCTTGTAAATCTATCCTCTTGAACATGTGTTCCATTTTTAAGATATGGAAAATCTTCCAAAGTTTTAGCTTCATCAATTATTTCGCCAACAATTGGAAAATAATCGATACTTGAAGCTCTTGCTCCTGCATATGTTTTAATTACTTCCAAATCATCAAGCTTAACAATATCATTTCCCAATAATAACAATTTTTTTGTATCTTCAATACAACCTGTGTCACAATTATTACATTTCACAAAACTTGCTATAGTTGGCTCTATGTTGTCTTGACAGGATTCTTTTTTTTCAACCAATCTATGATGAGTTGCTCCTATTGATATCAAATAGGGTTTATTTTCATCATTATCATAAGTATTTTTAAGACTCAAAGAAACAGAACACTCTTTATGGAAATTGTGCATTAAGTTTATTGAACTTTTACATACAATTCTTTGCCCCCAAACAGGTCTTATAGCCAAATATTTTGGTAAAAACTGTGTGTTTGCACCAGTACATAAAATCAAATTATTACATTTCAAACTATCATTCAAAATCCAAAAGTTCGAATCGTATTTTATCATTTTAAGATTAAAGTTAAAAAGTTTTTCAACATTTGTTGATAAATTTAAGCAAACTTGGGATGAGTTTATAAGTGAACCTATAGGGAAAAAAAATCCATCATCTTTTGGTTCAAAATCAAAATCATGCTCATAAGTGTTGAATTTTTGACGGTCAGATTGATTTTTTGGAATCCTCAAAACCCCATTGTTTATAATATCATCAGGAAAATTGTCTTTATAGAAATCTGTTGAGAAATTTAAAGATGTCGATACTAACTCTTTGAAGCTATTGGGTTTACCCAAAAGTGGAGACAAAAAAGCACCAGCAGCTCCACTAGCTTCACTAGCAACCACATCATTTCTATCTACGAGCAACACACTATTACTTATCTTTGATAAAAAATGTGCCACACTACAACCAGCTATTCCAGCACCAACGATTATATAATCATATGTTTTCATAAGTTCCTTGCTATTTCTTTAATTCATAATTCAACATTTAAAATTCAACATTTATCAAACTAATCATAAGCTTATTTTAGCTAAAATCAGCTTTATGAAAAGATTAGCAATTGCATTTACAGGACCATCAAATAGTGGTAAAACTACATTAGTAGTAAGGATAGCTTCGATTCTACAAGATAGAGGCTTCAAGGTAGCTATAGTAAAGCATGACCCAAAAGATAAAGCATCTTTTGATAAAGAGGGAAAAGATAGTTTTAAATTTTCTCAAACAGGTGCCGATGTAGCTGTGGTGTCTCCAAACAAGACAACTTATTTTAAAAAATCTACTTCTAGTATAGATGAAATAATATCTTTATTTGTAAATTTTGATTACTTACTAGTGGAAGGTTTAAAAACTCTTGATTTACCTAGAATAGCAATATTTAGAGATAGACTTGATGAAAACTATTATGAAGTTACTGATATCATAGCGTGTGATCACACTATAGACCAAAACTTAATACCAAAAGATATGGATTGCTTGAATTTAAACAATCCAGAACTTGTAATTGACTGGATAGACAAAAACGGGAAAAGAGTATAAAAATGACTGAAATATTTGAAGCTATTAAAGAATCTGCAAAAAGAATAAAAGCTATTATAGAAATGGGTGATTCATCAAAAAGTGATAGCTCAAACTCAACTGGCGATACTCAACTTAAACTTGATATTGCTAGTGATATAGTAATTGAAGAGATTTTTGGAAAAATTCCTAGTGTTAAGCAAATAGTTAGTGAAGAAAAAGATGAAATTTTTACAATTCACGAAGATGGCAAATACCTTATAGCATATGACCCACTTGATGGTTCTAGCTTAGTCGATGTAAATTTAAGTGTTGGTACAATTTATGGTATTTATGAAAATGATTTTAGTGGTAAAAACTTAATAGCATCAGCATATATAGTATATGGACCAAATGTTGATTTAGTATTTTGTGATGGGAAAACCTCAAAACTCTATAGACTAAGAAATAATCATTTTGTATTTTTGAAAGATTTAAAACTAAACGATACTGGCCCATATGTAGCAACTGGTTCTACTCAAAATTGTTGGCATTCACACCACAAACAAATGGTTGATGAAATGTTTGCTGATGGGTACAAATTAAGATATTCTGGTGGAATGGTACCAGATTTGCATCAAATTTTAGTCAAAGGTGGTGGATTATTTAGCTATCCTGGAGCTAGTGATAAGCCAAAAGGAAAACTAAGACAACTTTTTGAAGTATTCCCATTTGCACTTGTTTTTGAGTGTGCCGGTGGTGGTGCAATTGATGGAAAAGATAGAGTTCTAGAAATTCCAACAGAGCATATTCATGATACAAGCCCTTGTTTTTTTGGCTCAAATCATGAAATTTCAAAAGTTAAAAAAGTGTATGAAAATATATGAGCGATAATGAAAAAACAGAACTTGATAGCTGGGATAAAGCTCTTGAAATAAAACTACAAGAACTCAAAAGTTGTCAAACAAATCATAATGTAAATGATTGTTTTGATTGTGATAAATTATTAGCTTGTGATTTTAGAAGAGAGTATGTAAAGGCTGTTTATGAAAGCATGAGCAAAGGCTCTATGGGTGGATTTGAATTTTAAAAACAAGAAGGTACTTAGGTACTAAGTAACTGAGATGTTGAGTTGATCCTCTTATCTTAGTACCTAAGTACCTCAGAACTAAGTAACTTAAAAGAGGTGATAAAATGAGTGATAAGTGTAAAAAAATATATATAACAACTCCTATATACTATGTAAATGATGTGGCACATATTGGTCATGCATATACAACAATAATAGCAGATGTTTTGGCGAGATATTCTAGGCTTGTAGGTTATGATACTTTCTTTTTGACAGGTACAGACGAACATGGTCAAAAAATAGAACAAAGTGCAACAGCTCGTGGCAAAACACCAAAAGAATATGCTGATACCATAAGTGGTGAGTTTAGAAAGCTATGGGATGATTTTGATATCACTTATGATAAGTTTATACGAACTACAGATGAAGAGCATAAAGTGGGCGTTCAAAATGCTTTTGAAAAAATGTACAAAAAAGGTGACATTTACAAGGGTGAATACGAAGGGTATTACTGTGTAAGCTGTGAAACTTTTTTTATGGAAAAACAACTTATTGATGGGGAAGGCTGTCCTGATTGTGGAAGACCTACACAAATAGTGAAAGAAGAGAGTTATTTCTTCAGACTTAGCCAATATGAAACCAAATTGCTTGACTGGTACAAAAATAATCCTGAATGTATCCTTCCAAAATCAAAAAGAAATGAGATAATCAACTTTGTAGAAGGTGGACTAAAAGATTTATCAATCAGTAGAACTTCATTTGACTGGGGGATAAAACTCCCTGCATCCATGAATGATGATAAACATGTAATGTATGTATGGCTAGATGCTTTGATGAACTATATAACAGCACTTGGATATGGAAATGGTGAAGAAAATATGCAATATTGGCCTGCAAAAGTTCAACTTGTAGGAAAAGATATATTAAGATTTCATGCTATCTACTGGCCAGCATTTTTGATGAGCTTAGATTTACCTCTTCCTCACCATATTGCAGCTCATGGCTGGTGGACTAGAGATGGTCAAAAGATGAGTAAAAGCAAAGGAAATGTAGTAAATCCAAAAGAAGTTGCAGATGCTTATGGTTTGGATGCTTTTAGATATTTTATGCTTAGAGAAGTTCCATTTGGTCAAGATGGAGATTTTTCACAAAAAGCTTTGATTGATAGAATCAATAGTGAACTTGGAAATGACTTAGGAAATCTTCTAAATAGAATCATAGGTATGAGTGGCAAATATAGCGATTTCAAAGTAAGCTCAAAAGATGTAGCGACATATCACCAAAAAGAGCTAGACCAAGCACATGAAATAATAGAAAATATAGAAAAACTAATCTATGATATGCAACTAAACAGATACCTCGAAGAGCTTTGGAAACTTTTATTTATTGCAAACAAATCAATAGGTGATTATGAGCCTTGGGCAAAAATAAAAGAGGGAAAAACTGATGAAGCAAATGCTCTTGTAGCACTTGTTGTAAATATTTTGGCTAAAGTTTCAGTATTGTTATATCCAGTAATGCCTGAGCGTGTTGGCAAAATATCTTCTTCATTGGGCTTTGAAGTCAATACAGATTCATACAATAAACTTATAGTAAACAAAGAATTAATGGATGATACAACAATATCAAAAATAGAGCCACTTTTCCCAAGAATTGAAGAGCCTTTATTAGCTACTCCAGCCATGGAGGAGTCATCACCAAAGCCACAAGTTCAACCAAAACAAGAAGAATCAAACCAATCTCAAATAAGTGAAGATGGATTGATAGGGATAGAAGCTTTTATGAATGTAACATTGAAAGTCGCTACTGTCGTAGAAGCTGATGAAGTACCAAAAAGCTCAAAACTACTCAAACTTCAAGTAGATTGTGGAGAAGCTCAAAATAGACAAATATTAGCAGGTATCAAAGAATATTATAGTGCAAGTGAGCTAGTGGGAACGCAAGTGTGTATTGTAGCTAACCTAAAACCAGCAAAACTTATGGGAATGGTAAGTCAAGGTATGATTTTGGCAGCAAAAGATGAAAATGGATTATCTTTGATTAGACCTGAAAAATCTACAAAATCAGGCACGCAAATAAAATAAATGAATATTACATCCCTAGTTCAGCTTATTGATGGTGATTTAAAAAATCACCCATCAATATCTTTTGTTTATAACATTCAAACAAATATTGCAAAGCTAAGAGATGGTGATCTTTTTTTATCAAACGATGAATTACAAATCGATCAAGCTGCAAAACTTGGAGCTTTTGGAATAGTCTATGAAAATAGTCTTATAAAAATTAGTGATAAAGAAATTGCTTGGATACAAGTAGCTAAACTTGAAGATGCTATTATTAAACTTATTAGATATTTTTTATCGAATATTGAACTAAATGTTTTTTTAATTGATGAGATTACTCTAGAAATACTGAAACTTACAAGCACTCAAAACTATATACTTTTTGATGAAAACCTAAATGAAAATCTAATAAAAGCCCAATCTCTTCAAAAAGATGATATTATAATATGCTGTAATAAGATATTATTAAAAAAAATATACCCTTTATTCAAAACTTTTCCAATCAAAAATTATGAATTAACAAATGTCACTATACATTCAATATTTGAAACAACATTTAGTCATAATGGTACACTTTACTCAAGAGTAAAAGTTCCATACTTATATATTGATACATTTTTGAGCATAATAGAATATCTAGACATAAAATTACCATTACAAGAAATTATTGGGCTAAGAAAATGGAACTTACTCAACCCTATTTTTATAAATAAAGCTTATAAACCAATCGATTTTGGGAGAAGTGACAGATTTATTATGACAACACAATCTGTAAAAAAAGCATTATATCAACTATCCCACATTCAAGATAACTACACCTATGGTAAAATAATTATCCTAATAGATCAAAAATTATCTCAAAACTCTAAAAATACTATTTCTTATACAGACAATGAAGAATTGGAATTTTTCATAAAAACCTTAAATTATAATCTTCTATATATTATAGGCAAAGACAATGATGAGGTTATAAAAATATTACAAAAACCTACTTCACAAGTATCATTGTTTGATTTTTGATACAGTTTTTTTAGATATTGCTTAGAGAAGAAACAACTTTACCATATATCTTAACACTACTCCAATCACAAATCATATCTTCATATTCACTATTGTCAGAAACCATCCTAAAAAAATTATTTTCTTTGTAAACACGCTTGACATACAATGTTTCTTCATATAAAAATGCAAAAATACCACTCTTGGATATATCTGTTTTTGTAATATCTAAAAAAATAATACTATCATTTTGAATAGTTGGTTCCATGGAATCCCCTACTACATTTATGGCTTCAATATTTTTAATGTTTTGCAAACCACCAAAAAATTTAATAAAATATTCTGGCACATCGAGGCTAGTAAATTCTTCACCATCAGCAAAACTTCCTCCACCGGCACTAACCTTCACATTCGGATAATACCGTATCCAGTATTTATCAGTTGTATCAACTAATGAGCCTGGATGTTGGTTGTACAAAAGCCAATTAATAGAAATTTTTTTCTTAGCACAAAAATCAAGTATTTTGTCATAAGGAATTTTTCCTCTATTTTTCATAGTAGCAAAATTCACTTGCGTGATATCAAGCTCAGTAGCAACATCTTTATCGAAAATTCTTTTCTCATTACTATCTTTACTGATAATATCTTTTAATCTTTCAATAATTTCATGAACTATAATCATATTCCACTCCATTTTAAACTTTTTATCAAATTATATTGCAATTTGCAATATTTTTCAATAGTTTTCACAAAATATATTAAAATTTCCAAACAAATAAAGCCATAAAGGATTTAAAATGGTAAAAAACATAAAACAAACTAACAAAATTGTACAATTCATCGAGATAATTGATGCTTATATTTACAAATTAGGTAAAACTCTTTTCTAAATTGCATTAAAAATGTATATTTTTTGCTAAAAAACTTATATTTTTTCAATATTAGTACCAAAAACAATAACAGATAAAGCTAATTTATTATAAAATACGATTTAAATTAACAGACCAAAATGGAGTTGCTAATGGAAGAGATAAACTTAGTCTCTGAAGCTTTAAAATTTATGGCTTTAGGTATGGGTATAGTTTTTACTTTTTTGGCTTTACTTGTTTTTATATTAAAACTACAAGCTAAAATTTTACAAAAATATTTCCCACAAGAAGAAAAAATTGTTACTAAAGAGTGGCAGCCATCTGTAATTAAGAGTAACGATAAAGCTAGTAAAGTTGCTGCAATAATAGCTGCTGTACAGCATCACAATAACATCAAGGGTTAATAAATGTCAAAAAAATATATTGATATAATGGATACAACTTTCAGAGATGGTTTTCAATCAGTATTTGGTGGCAGAGTTCTTATGAATGATTTTTTTCCTGCCGTTGAAGCTGCCAAGGAAGCTGGTATTAAACATTTTGAATTTGGTGGAGGGGCGAGATTTCAGTCCCTCTTTTTTTATTTACAAGAAAATGCTTTTGAGATGATGGATAGATTCAGATCTATTGTTGGACCTGAAGCAAATTTACAAACACTTTCTCGTGGTATCAACACAGTTATGCTTGATACTGGAAGCAGAGAGATGATTGATCTCCATGCAAAACTTTTTGCAAAACATGGAACTACTACTATCAGAAACTTTGACGCTTTAAATGATGTCAATAATCTTGAATTCTCAGCACAATGTATCAAAAAATATGGATTAAAACACGAAGTTGTTGTAACATTGATGGATTTGCCTCCAGGATGTGTAGGTGCACATGATGTACCTTTCTACGAAAAAACTTTAAGAAATATAATAAATAGTGGTTTACCATTTGATTCTGTATGTTTCAAGGATGCAAGCGGTACAAGCTCTCCACAAAAAGTATATGACACTATCAAAATGGCTAGACGCCTTTTAGGAAATGATGTACATATCAGACTACATACACATGAAACTGCTGGTGTATCAGTAGCTTGTTATTTAGCAGCTCTTGAAGCTGGTGCTGATGGTATAGATCTTGCTGCTAGCCCAGTAAGTGGAGGGACGAGTCAACCAGATATTCTTACAATGCTTCACGCTGTAAAAGGTAAAGATTACGATTTAGGTGGTCTGGAGATTGATAAAATATTAAAATATGAAGAAGTGTTAAACGATTGCTTAAAAGATTATTTCATGCCTCCAGAAGCTACACAAGTTTCTCCTTTGATTCCATTTTCTCCTATGCCAGGAGGTGCTTTGACTGCAAATACTCAAATGATGAGAGACAATGGAACTTTAGATAAATTTCCAGAAGTTATCAAAGCTATGAGAGAAGTTGTAGAGCGTGGCGGATATGGTACATCTGTTACACCTGTTAGTCAATTTTATTGGCAACAAGCTTATGCAAATGTAATGTTTGGTCCATGGAAGCAAATAGCTCCAGGATATGGGAAAATGGTTCTTGGATATTTTGGAAAAACTCCAGTTGAAGCTGATCCAGAAATAATCAAACTTGCAAGTGAAAAGCTAAAACTTGAGCCTACTGATAAAAATCCTCTTGATTTTGCAGATGCAGATCCTATCAAATCTATAGCTTGTTGGAGTGAGAGACTTCAAAAAGAAGGTTTGGAAGTAAGTGAAGAAAATATTTTTATTGCAGCTGCTTGTGATGAAAAAGGGATAGCTTTCTTAAAAGGCGAAAGTCCGCTTAATGTAAGAAAAAAATCTGATTGTAATGATGAAAAATGTGAAACAACAAATAAATCCGAGGAGAATAAAGGTATGAGTAACGCAACTGGTAATTATACAGTTATAGTAGATGGACAAAAATTCAATGTAACAGTGGCTGAAGGTGGAGTAGATATTCAAGTGACTCCAGTACAAGAATCAAATAAAACTGAAACAGCACCTGCTCAACAAAATGTAACTGGTATAGATGTTCCTGCTTCAGTAAATGGTAATGTATGGAAGATACTTGTAAAAGAAGGGGATAAAGTAGTTGAAGATCAAACTATTATTATTCTTGAAGCTATGAAAATGGAAATAGATATAAAAGCTCCAAAAGATGGTGTTATAAAGGCTATTAAAACTTCTGCAAATGATTCTGTCGAAGAGGGACAGGTTTTAGCTATTATTGGCTAAATAATACAAAAAGGTAATTTATGAAAAAAAATATCTCTTTTTTATTAAGTTTGTTATTTTTAGTAGTATTTGGATTAAATGCAAATGCAACTACAATTTCAACTAATGAAAGTGCGGTTACAGAAAGTGTAGATTTAGCTACTCAAGATATAGAAAATGGGTATCATTCAAAGTCTATACAAGAATTGTTAGTCTCTTTTTATAATAAAACAGGTATTAACGCATTTATCAATACAAAAGATGGTGTTCTAGACTCTCATGGTCACGAAATGACTCATTTTTCACAAGGACTTGGTAGAATTGTGATGATTATTGTTTGTTTTATTTTGTTTTATTTAGCAATTAAAAAGAATTTTGAACCATTACTTTTGCTTCCTATAGGATTTGGTGGATTACTAGCAAATATTCCAATTGCTGATATTGCTGGACCAAACGGATTTTTAGGTATTATATATGATTCTGGTATTGCAACTGGATTATTTCCAATACTTATTTTTATGGGTGTTGGTGCTATGACAGATTTTGGTCCGCTTCTTGCTAATCCAAAAACTGCACTTTTGGGTGGTGCTGCTCAATTTGGTATTTTTGGAGCATTAGTTGGTGCTATTGCGTTATCTCAATATACTGATATTTTCAGTTTTACATTAGAGCAAGCTTCTGCAATTGCGATTATTGGTGGCGCTGATGGTCCAACATCCATATTTATTGCAAATGCCTTAGCTCCAGAGTTACTCGGAGCTGTAGCAGTTGCTGCATATTCTTATATGGCACTTGTTCCTATTATTCAACCTCCTATCATGAGAGCATTGACTACAAAAGAAGAAAGAAAAATCAAAATGCCTGCTCTTAGAAGAGTTAGTAAAATTGAGAAAATTATATTTCCAATCACTGTTCTTGTGATTACAATTTTAATTCTTCCTGATGCAACTCCTTTGATTGGAGCTCTATGTTTTGGTAATTTTGCAAAAGAATCTGGTGTTGTTGATAGATTAAGTGATACTATGCAAAATGCACTTATTAATATTGTGACTATTATGCTTGGTCTTGCAGTTGGATCTAAACTTGCGGCTGAACAGTTTTTGATAATAGAAACTCTTGGTGTTATGATAATAGGTCTTGTTGCATTTGCTCTAGGAACTGCGGCAGGTGTTATTATGGCTAAGATTATGAATAAGTTTAGTGCAAAAGATAAACAAATCAATCCATTGATTGGTGCCGCAGGAGTCTCTGCTGTACCAATGTCTGCTAGGGTTGTTAGTAAAGAAGGACAAAAAGAGGATTCATCAAATATACTTTTGATGCATGCAATGGGTCCAAATGTTTCGGGTGTTATTGGTTCAGCTATTGCAGCTGGTGTGTTGTTATCAATTTTTAAATAAGGATAGAAATGTCATCTGATATAAGTAATAAGCTTGAATTAAATGATGTAAAATCTGTATCAAGAAATACAGATATTAAGACTCTTAGAGAGTTAGCAGTAAAAAACGAGGGTGCGAGTTTCGCTGATAATGGTGCTTTAATAGTAGATACTGGTATATTTACAGGAAGAAGTCCGAAAGACAAATTCTTTGTAAACCAAGATCCATCAAATAAATATATAGCTTGGGGAAATGTAAATTTTAGTGTTGATGCTAAAATTTACAATAACCTCCTCGATATATCAAAACAACAGTTAAGTTCTAAAGATCTTTTTGTTACAGATGTTTATTGTGGTGCTAGTTTAGATAGTAGAAGGTCTATTAGATTTATTACTGAAATTGCTTGGCAGGCACATTTTATACAAAATATGTTTATAATGCCAACAGAACAAGAACTAGAAACTTTTGAGCCAGATTTTACTATATATAATGCTTGTAAAGCTACTAATCCAAATTGGAAAGAGCAAGAACTACACTCTGATGTTTTTGTTGTATTTAATATAGAAGAAAAAAAAGCAATAATTGGTGGCACTTGGTATGCTGGAGAGATGAAAAAAGGTGTATTTTCTATGATGAATTATTGGCTTCCTCTAGAAAATAAACTTCCAATGCATTGTAGTGCAAATATTGGTGAAAACAATGATACAGCACTATTCTTTGGGCTTAGCGGAACTGGTAAGACAACTCTTTCAACAGACCCAAAAAGACACTTAATAGGTGATGATGAGCATGGTTGGGATGATAATGGTGTATTTAACTTTGAAGGTGGTTGTTATGCAAAAGTAATCAATCTTGATGCCAAAAGTGAGCCTGAAATTTATGCTGCAATTAAAGAAGGTGCAATATTAGAAAATGTTGCGTTTGATGACAATGGAAAAGTTGATTACACAGATGGTTCAAAAACTGAAAATACTAGAGTTTCATATCCAATAAATCATATTGAAAATCACAAAAAAGACTTAATGGGTACTCACCCAACAAATATTATATTTTTAAGTGCAGATGCATTTGGTATACTTCCTCCTGTATCAAAACTTACAAAAGAACAAGCAATGTATTATTTCTTAAGTGGATATACTGCAAAAGTTGCTGGAACTGAACGAGGTATTACTGAGCCAGTCGCTACTTTTAGTGCTTGTTTTGGTGAGGCATTTTTACCATTACATCCTACTGTCTATGCTGATCTTTTGGGTAAAAAAATAGATGAGCATAATGTACATGTATATCTTGTAAACACTGGCTGGAGTGGTGGAAGCTATGGTGTTGGAAAAAGAATGAGTATCAAAAATACTCGTGCTTGTATCAATGGCATTCTTGATGGCTCTATCAATAATAGTGAATTTGAAACATTGCCAATATTTAATTTAGCAATACCTAAAACTCTTAATGGAGTTGATACTGAAGTATTGAACCCTAGAAATACTTGGACAAACAAAGAAGAATATGATGCAACAGCTACAAAATTAGCTTCAATGTATATAACAAACTTCAAAAAATACCTCAAAGCAGATTCTCATTTTGACTACACACAAGCAGGTCCTCAGCTTTAAATGACAGATTAACTATACTATCTAATATTTTTAGATGGTATAGTGTTATACAATAATTTATCACTAAAGGCTTAATTATGACTATCTCAAATTTTCTTATTGATTTCAAATCAAAATCAGATGAAATAACTTTTTTATCCATTGAACATATGCTTTTAAAACTTTTTAAAGTTGAAGATGAAGCAAAAGATTTGGATGATTTATTATCAAACTATCCCGCATATTTAAGATACCTCAATGACTTTGCTAGCAAAATATACAAAAAATATGATAGTAGTATTGATCATATATATTATGAAACATGTAAAATCTTAGGTTTAGAACCAGACAATAAATACTTATTTGATTATAGATTAAGTAAACTAGAACTAAATGATGTATCAAGAATAATGAGCATTACTAACGATGATATAAAAGCTCAAACAGTAGAAAAACAATATAGCGAGCTTGAGAAGTTATTAAACTCAAAGTATTATAAAGATAATATAGATACATACAAAGTCAATACATCAATAATCCAAAAAAATCTAGAACTCCTAAGACAAATAGTAGTTTAGTTTATTTTCTCAAATAAGCTAAACTATAAAGTAGAGGTATAAAATACAGATTTAAGACCGTTGCCCAAATAAGTCCAAATCCTAGTGATACTGCCATTGGTTGCAAAATCAATGCTTGACCAGAAGCAAAGAATATCAATGTAGCTAAACCCAAAAATGTAGTAACTGAAGTTATTAAAATAGGTCTTAATCTAAGCAATGCGTATTCTTTTACTTCTTCTAAATTATTTGCTTTTTTGATGAAGTCCATCATAATAATACCATCATTTACTATTACACCTGCTAGCCCTACTATACCAATAAGTGTAGTCATACTTATATTTAATCCCATTATATAATGACCCAACAAAACTCCAAATACACTCAATGGAATAATACTCAATACAAATAAAGATTTAAGCACAGAATCAAACATCCATACCAAAGCAACAAATATAAGTAAAATAGCAATAACAAAAGCCTTTAGCATCTCTTCTTTGACCTTTTGGCTTTCTTGCTGTTCTCCTTTAATCTCTACACTAATATCAGTTGGCATACTTGCCAAAACTTCTTCCAATTCACCAAATACATCTGATGATGTTTTTGTACCTGTTAGTACAGCTGTTAGTGAATTGATTTTGATGCCATTTTCTTTGTATATTTGAGAATATGCTGGATATTCTTTCACATCCACTACACTACTAAGGTGAATCATTTGATTTGAATTTGGTATTTTGATTTTATAGTTGTTGAAATCTGTCAAACTATCCTTGTATGTACTTTGGAGTTTTAGTTTTACTATGCCATTTTGATTTAAGATTTTTGCATATTCACCTTTGAAATACAAAGGTCTCAAAGCACTGACCAAATATCCTTCATCAATTCCGAGTCTTTGCCCATAGCTGTTTGTCTCTAATTTCAGCTCTATATTGCCATCAAGCAAGTCATGGTCAATATTGCCTACACCATCAACTTTTGATAAAGCATCTTGTAGTATTTTGATACCATTATAAACACTAGCTTCATTGCCACTAAAAGCAATTTCAATATCATTTTTGACAATGCCAGTTTGTGGTACAAAAATCTTCAATTCTTCAAAAGTATTTTCCAATACTGGACTAAGAGCAACTAGTATTTCATCTTTTATCTCTATGGCTGACTTCATTCTTATCATATTGGATGAGTCGTATTTTGGAGAAAGATAAGGTGTGATAAAACGCTCCACAAAGTTAAGAGGTGCTTTTTCATTGAGATTTACAAATATATGGAAATAAAACTCTTCCAATGTTGCTTGGTTTTGCCCATCAAGTTTCAATCCAACTATAGAGCTAAGAGAACCTATATCATCACCAAACTCAATATTTTTCATAATAAGGTCTTCTATAATCTTTACCTTAGCCTCAGTTTGTTCTAGTGTTTGTCCTGTTCCAACAGAACCACTTATATAAACTTGCGTTGTATCAAAAGAAGGCATAAATTGAAATTTCATATTTGCCCCAAGCGTAAAAGTAAGCAAAACAATAACACCTACCATACCAAATAGCGAAATTAGTTTATTATTTAAAACCTTTGACAACAAATAGTAATAAATATCTTTGTTGATTTTCCAGATTTTATCTGATTTTCTTGCTGTTGTATTAATCCTAAATATTTGTTTTGCATGCAACGGTAAAAAGAAAAAAGCTTCCAACAAAGAACTAAGGAGTAAAATAGCAATCATAATAGGAAGAACTTGCATAAACTTACCGATTTGACCAGTCATCATCAAAATAGGTAAAAATGCAAAGATAGTAGTTGCTGTTGCTGTCAAAACTGCTGGATACATCTCCAAGGTTCCATCCAATGCAGCTTGAAATCCATCTTTTCCATCTTCCATATGTCTATAAATATTTTCACCTACAACAATAGCTTCATCTACAAGCATTCCAAGGGCTATAAGAGCGCCTAGGAGAGTTAACATATTTAGGCTAAAGCCTAATTGCTCTGCACCAATTAGCCCTATCATGAAGCTTGTAGGGATACCTATAGCTACAACAATTGCAATACGCATGTTTACAAAATAAAAAAGTGCCAAAAATAGCAATATTATCCCAAATAATATATTTGAAACTACATTATTCAACCTATTTTTTATCCAAATTGAAGTATCCGTGTATGTATCAAACTTAATTTGTGGATATTTTGACTCATAAGTTTTTAAAAGTGTTTTTATATCTTTTACTAAACTAATAGAATCGCCTGTTTCACCTTTGCTGATACTTATACTTATATTTTTTTGTCCATTAAATCTAGATATTGTATCTGGGTCTGATAAGTTCAACTCAACACTAGCTATATCTTTTAGATAAAATGTATTATTACCTACTTTTATAATAGTATTTTCAAGTTCATCTACATTTACAGAACCATTTTTGGTGCTTAGATAATAATGTGTTGTTTCTTCTTTTATTGTACCTATTGGGTTTATTGTCGAAATTGTACTTAAAGAGTTTATTAAAAGCTGTTTATCTATCCCATAAGCTTCAATTTTGGCATCATTTAAACTAATAAGTATTTCTTCATCACCATCTCCACGGATAATAACTTCACTCAAGTCTTCAAACTTCATAAGGTCTTGTTTTAGTACCTCTGAAATTTCCAACATTTTAGTATATGATGTATCACTATAAACAGCAACTGTAATTAACGGAAAAGTAAATTCTATTGCTTTGACAATAGGCTCATCCATATCGTTTGGGAGATTTATTCTAGTAGTTGCTACAATATTTTTGACATCATCGACTACATCTTTTGATTTATAGCCATCTTTTAGTTCTGCAATGATTGAGAAAAAACCATTATTAATAGTTGATGTTACTTTGGAGGTTGAATTTAGATTTACTAATTTTTCTTCAATTTTACTTACTGCAATCTTGTCTAAAATATCAGAACTAGCCCCTATATAACTACCTGTTACCGATATTGCATCTAGTTTTGATGGAGGAAAAATCTCTTTTGGGATATTTAAATATGAAAAAATAGAAACTACAAACAAAAAAAACAATAACATATGATTTAAAATCGGCTTTTTCAGTCCAAACCGTACTATTTGCTCTATCATTTACCCTCATTCATTTTATACTGTAATATTATGGTATCAAGTATTTGGTTTTTAAATTTCATATCCTCAAGTTGAGCAGATAATGCCCTATTCTCTTCTTTGAGAGATATGTAATGAGAGTATAGCTTATTAATATTCCTACTTGTATAGTAAATATTGTTTTTGATGTATATTTTTGGCAAGTACAAACCCAAAAGTGATATAAAGATTATGCCAACTATGATGATTGTAGTTTTATTATCTAAATTAATCAAGCTTAAATATCCTTAATTTTGCACTTCTACTTCTTGGGTTTATTCTGATTTCTTCTTTTGTTGCAATAATTGGTTGTTTGGTGATTACTTTCCCTATTGCATTGTCATTTCCACAAGTACATCTAAATGCCTCAGGTGGGCATATACAGTTTTTTGACCATTTTCTAAAATAGTTTTTTACAATTCTATCTTCCAAAGAATGAAAACTAATAATTGCAATAATCGCATTTTGAGGTTTGTGTTGTTCTATGCTATCAAATAATTCACTTAATACTTCAAGTTCTTTATTAACTTCTATTCTAATAGCTTGGAAAGCAAGTGTTGCTGGGTGTATTTTGCCTTTATAAAAATGTTTTGAAAAAAGTTGTGATAGTTCTTTGGCACTGCCAAAAGGTCTATTTTGAACCACCAAAGATGCAGCTTTTTTCCACTCTTTTAGCTCACCATATTCTTTGAATATTTTTTCCAAATCACTTTGGGAGTAATGATTGACCACTTCATTTGCACTTAGTGGACTATTTTGATCCATTCTCATATCCAAAAAATCACTCTCAAACCCAAAGCCTCTTTCTTTTTTGTCAAGCTGTAACGATGACACACCAATATCAGCTAATATACCACTTATTGGATAATCTTTGAATTTGTGAAAAACATCTTTAAAATTACCCTTATTGAATATCACTCTATCTTTATATTCAATCAATCTATTCTTTGAAAATTCCAAAGCCTCATCATCTTGGTCATTGCCTATTATTTTTACATTTGGATTGGCTTGTAACAGTGCTAATGTATGCCCACCATATCCTAGTGTACAATCGATAATATAACCATCTTTTACGCTTTGAAAAGCGTCTATAACTTCTTGTTTTAGGACTGGGATATGAGGTATATGCAAAATCAAAACCTTTTAAGTAATTTATAGGTATTATACCATAACTAAAATTAGAGGGTATTTGCAATGGTAAATAAAAATTTAGAAGAGTTATTGTCTAATATATCTTTAACATTATTTAGAAAAAACTTTTTCGGCATTTATCATGGTTCTATTTCTGCAAAACTGGATTATACAAATTTTGTTATAAATACTAGTGATGCGATTTTTGATAGAATTGATAATAAAACATTATGCAAACTAGCTACAATCAATAAAGATTATCGATGGAAGTCAGCTAGTATTGAAGCTGATATTCATGCGTCAATCTACAACCACATACATGAAGCCAAATATATAGCCTTTGGAATGCCTCCATATACTACAGCTTGTACTTTAAAACATGATGTTATTGAATGTGAAGACTATTTTGGAAAAACACTATATGACAAAATTCCAGTTTATGATCCAGGTGATTTTAATACTTGGTATAGTAGAAACTCATTAGAAGTTACAAAATTCTTAAAAGAATCTCCACATCATATAATGGTAATCAAAGGAATTGGGGTTTATGTATATGATAGAGATATCCATGAACTCGTAAAAAAGGTTGCAATTTTGGAAAATAGTTGTAGATTATTAAGCTTAAAGAGACTTTTTTAATATTTTTTATAAAAAAATGTTAATTTTTATCTTTTTTAAAGGTTTAATATTATAAAGTTCTATAAGTTTTAATTTTAACAAGGAGTTTTCATGAACAAAGCTGAATTCGTAGATGCAGTTGCCGCTAAAGCTGGCTTATCAAAAAAAGATGCAAAGGGTGCAATTGATGCAGCACTAGAAACATTAACAGAATCTTTAGCAAAAGGTGATGGCGTTAGCTTTATAGGTTTTGGTACTTTCTCTACAGCTGATAGAGCTGCTAGAACTGCTACAGTTCCAGGTACAGGTAAAAAAGTTGAAGTTGCAGCTACAAGAGTTGTGAAATTTAAAGTTGGAAAAGCTTTAAAAGACGCTGTTGCTAAGTAATTATTAAGCAAACTTGTCTTATAATTCCACCCATCCAACTATGGATGGGTTTTTTTGTGCCTGTGTGGAGAAATTGGTAAACTCAGTAGATTCAAAATCTACCGCTTCACGGCTTGGCGGTTCGAGTCCGCCCACAGGTACCATGTACTAGTCTAACAAAGTCTAAATTAATCTAAAAAACCCCTAAAAATCACAACTCTTAAGCTTTTATTAATCTAAGTTAATCTAATATACTCAATATAGTCTAATAAAAAAAGGTACTTTAAAAGGTACTTCACAGTTAAGGTTTACCATGGCACTTTTATCAGCAACACAAGTTTTAAATGCAAAGCCCAAAGATAAAGATTATGTTTTACGAGATGGCAACGGATTACAGCTTTTAGTCAAATCTAATGGCATTAAATTATGGGAATATAGATATACCTTTAATGGTACACGCAAAAAAACTACATTTGGAAAATATGATAAAGCAATAAATACGCTATCTATAGCAAGAGAAAAATCATTAGAATTTAAAAAACTATTATCTCAAGGTATTAATTTAGTAGAATCAAGAGCTAATGAAAAAAAAGCTAACAAAAATAATGAATACATACAGCAGTTTACAATATCTAAGGTAGTTAATGATTATTTAGAGATAAAGCAACACAATAAAAAACTAAAAGATATTACTATTACAAAAGCTCTCGGAAGATTAAATAAACATTTTTATCCATTTCTACCTAAACAAGAAAAAACTAATATTTTAGATATTGATTTTGATTTAATTGTTTCAATATTGAGCAATATACAAACGCAAGGTACTCTTGAAACTTTAGATAGATTAAAAAGACTTTTAATTGCAGTTTTTAAGTATGCTTATACTGAAAATATTATAAAGACTACTGACATATTTGGAAAATTAGAATTAAAAGAGTTTATGCGAAATTTAAAAGAAGATGTTAGAAATAATCCAACTATAACCAAAGCAGATGATATAAAAAGATTATTAGAAAATACATACAATTACCCTTATAGTCCGCTTACTAAATATGCTATGCTCTTATCTATACATACAGCTCAAAGACAAGGTTCAATCATTAGTGCAGAATGGAATGAGTTTAATTTAGATGAGAAACTATGGGTTATACCAGCCTCTAAAATGAAAATGAAAAAAGAACATATATTACCTTTGTCATCTCAAGTTATTGAAATTTTGCAAGAACTAAAACAATTAAATAATGATTTTTATCAATCTGAATATTTGTTCCCAAATACTCAATTTGGTAAGCATATGTCAAACAATACCGTAAATCAAGCTATAAGACGGATGGGATTTTCCAATACTGAATTGACTGCTCACGGTTTAAGAGCTATGTTTTCAACAATATGCAATGAATATCAAAAAGACCATAATTTTTCATCTGAAATTATTGAGAGAGCTTTGGCACACGAGGATAAAGATAAAATAAGAGCTATCTATAATCGTGCTACCTATATTGATGAACTAAGAAAACTTATGCAGTGGTGGAGTGATTATCTTACTAATATTTGATTTTTCATAATTGTATATAGCTTACTCCATGTCACTCTTTTTTGATACTTTTTCCAAAAGTATAAACAGCTCGCCCTACTTTTAAAACTCCTAAAAAAGATTACATATAAACTAGCGGAGAAATTACACTACATAGTAAAAGTTTGCGAGTGAAGTAGTATTTGTTGAGAATTTTTAAATTTTGAACACTCCCCTAAACAGATAAAAAGTATTTAATATTTCATAATATCTTCGTTTCCCACAAAAACAATATTGCATTGGGGGCTTGTCCCCCGATGCAATATTGTTTCTTGTCAATTTATCAAAAGTTGTTGGCACACCAAATCTCATTATTTCTATCTAATTTTTTAGTGGTATTATACACTAGGTAGCAGTCATAATTGACTACATTTTTCAGATATGGTTATTCGCTGAGAAACTTCATAATACTAATAGTTGATTATCAAGACTTTTACAACACTTTAATACAAATAGCAACCTTGAAAATCCTGATATTGTATGAAACTCTTATAAGTATTTGATACGACAATTTGCAAACGATAGTTGGAAAAAAGGTGTAAAATTAAATACTTCAAAAGAGGTAGTTCAACTACTTGTACAACTAACTGATTAAACATGAAACTGGAAATAGTATTTATGACCAAACTTGTTGAAGTGATAAAATATTAATCGAATTCGCTCACTATATCGCAAAAAATAGTGGAATATTAGCTGAATATGTAAACTGTATTTTAAAAGTACAAGAAAAAATTTAGGCAAAATTTATAACAATTAAACTTTAACAATGAAATAATAATGTATAATGAGATAGAAAAAATTTATAAAAATATTAAATCAATCCATGAGAATTTTTTAGGAGTAAAGTAAATGAGTCAAGATATTTTAAAGTATGAATCAAAAGTTTGGGCAACTGCAGATTTATTAATAGGTGCAGGTATAAAACAAAGTGATTTTCCAAAATATATGATGCCATTTTTTGCTCTTATTATGGTTGAAAGTAGATTTGTTAGAATGGCTGAAGAGTTGAAAGCTGAACTTGAAGCTAGTGGAGACACTCTTGAATTAGAAGATTTTATAGAAGAGATAAAAGACCAAGAGAAAGGTTACAATATTTATCTTTTTGAACAAAATAAAACTCTTGCTGATATTTGCAAAAATGATAAAACTTTTGAGAGGGATTTTGATGCTTATTTACAAGGTTTTGATGCTGAAACAAAAGATTTACTCGGAGTAAACAAAGGTAATGATGAAGAAAAGTATCTCGATATATCAGGTATATCAGGACTTTTAAATAAAAAGAAAATCTTATTTTCAACTGTTAAAGCATGGAGTGAAATAGATTTAAAACCATTTAACAATAGTGAGATTACTACACTAGAAGAACATATAAAAAGAAAATGGGCAGATATTTCAGCAGAAACAGCAGGAGAACAATATACACCTGATGATGTTATTGCACTTATTTCTGAAATTATTGCTTCAAAAATAGATGATAGTAATGAGTTTTTAACTATATATGACCCAACTTGCGGTGGTGGAAATATGCTTTATGGAGTTGAAGACAGAATCAAAGAAAAATTTTCAAATCGTCCAACAGCAACAAGAGGGCAAGACTGGAATGACGCTCTTTATGCCTTAGCTAAAATAGAAAGTAGATTTAGAAGCAATGCAAAAATCGAATATGGAAATACTTTAACAAATGATAAGTTTGATGAAGAGTTTGATGTGGTTGTTGCAAATCCACCTTATGGAGTTGATTGGAAAGGTTATAAAACAGATATTGAAAAGGATAAAACAGGAAGATTTCATGCTTTACCAGCTGTAAGTGATGGACAACTTTTATTTTTACAACATATAATTTCAAAAATGGCTTTAGAAGGTATGGCAGTTGTTGTTCATAATGGTTCAACACTATTTAGTGGTGATGCGGGAAGTGGAGAGAGCGAAATTAGAAAATGGATTTTTGAACAAAATATTGTAGAAGCAATTATTCAATTACCAACTGATGAGTTTTTCAATACAAATATCTTTACCTATCTTTGGGTATTAAATAAAAATAAAAAACATCCAAATAAAGTTATGATGATAAATGCTAGTGAAAAACATATTCCTGTAAAACCTAGTAAAGGGAAAAAAAGAAAACAAATTGATGAAATAAGTAGATTAGATATAGTAAAAACTTTAAATGATTTTAAGCCAAATGACTATGCACAAGTTTTTGATAAAGAGTTCTTTTATTTTAATAAACAAGCAATTCAACTTACAAATTTAGATTATCAAGATAAAACAATAGAAAGTAGTTTAAAAGGTAAAGACAAATCTATAAAATTAAATCCAATTAAAATAGAACAAGATGAACTAATGATTGATACTTTTGATATTACAACTTTTGAGAAAGATCAATATCAAAATTTAATCACATATCATGAAACTTATATTAAAAATATAATCAAAGAGTTTGACTATAAAGAAAAGGCTTTAAAAGTTCATACAAAAGAAGCTATTTATTATTACGATGAAGATAAAGAAACTATTATAAAACAAACTGGAGATAAGATTCAAGAACTAGGATGTGGAAAAATAGTAATTAAATCTAGCTATAAAAAAGAGACAAAAACAAAACAAGCTTCAATTGTAATTACAGTAGAACTAACACCAGATTATCAAAAAGATAATGAAATTATTCCATTTAGTAAAAATGAAAAAGAAAATCTAAAAAATATAGAAGATTTTATGCTTAAGTATATAACTAAACCTTTTATTTATCTTGAAAATACTGTAGGTGTAGAGATAAATTTCAATAAGATTTTTTATAAACCCGAGAAACTAAGACCACTTGAAAATATTTTAGCTGATATTGATACATTAGACAATGAGATAAAAACTCTTGAAAGAGAGTTAGGGCTATGAAGCTTGAAAGATATGATTGCTATAAAGATAGCAATATTGAATTGTTAGGAAAAGTTCCAAATTTATGGGAAATAACTACAATAAAAAATATATTTAGATATTTTGGAAGTGGTAGTACTCCTCAAAGTAACAATATCTATTATTATGAAAATGGAGTTATAAATTGGTTAAATACATCAGATTTAAAAAATTTTCTGATAGATAGTACAAAATTTAAAATTACAAATTTAGCATTACGGGAAGTTGGATTAAAAGTATATCCAATAAATACAATAGCTGTTGCAATGTATGGACAAGGTGAAACAAGAGGAACACCAGCATTATTAAAAATCCCAACTACTACAAATCAGGCATCATGTATGATGTATAAGTCTTTCATTGCTGATGAAAGATATATTCTATGGTGGTTTATTAGTAAAAAAGAAGCGTTAAGAGCAGTTAATGTCGGTGCCACTCAACCAAATATGAATGCAGATTTTATTAAAAATCTTTTTATATCATTACCTAAAAAAGATACTCAAATTATAATTTCAAATTATTTAGATATTAAAACACAAAAAATTGATAAAGAAATATCAATCCTTGAACAAAAAATAGAAAAATATAAAGAACTAAAACAAACTCTAATTGCTGAAACTATTTTGAGGGGTCTTAATAAAAATATTGAGTTAAAAGATAGTGAAATTGAGTGGATAGGAAATATACCAAACCATTGGGAAGTTAAGCGGTTGAAAGACTTTATAAAGTTTACAATTGGTGGCGAAGTAATTGATGTTAGTTATTGGAATGATGGAAATGAACTAACATACACAGCAGGTAAAAATCCTGTTTTATCAACTTTTGATAATTTTCCAGATAGAAAACGAACTAAACAAAATGATATATTAATTGCTCGTAATGGTGATGGTTTTATACATGTGCCAAAGTTAAATTCAATTTTTACAAATGTTGTTCAACTAGTTAGACTATCTAAAAAAGTTGATGTAAAGTTTATATTTTATTCATTAGAAAATATTAAGTACCAAATAAATAAAACTTCAAATGGTGATTTTATAGCTAGTTTAAATAAAGATATGTGGTTTAACTCTTTCATAATCACACCAACATATGAAGAACAAGTAGAAATAGCAAATTATCTTGATGAAAAAACATCAAAAATTGATTCAATTGTAGAAGTTATTGGTAAAAAAATTGAAGTATTAAAAGAGTTTAGAAAAACATTAATAAATGATGTAGTAACTGGAAAAGTGAAGGTGGCATAGATGAATGAATTGCATTTACAAGATAAGTTTTTAATTCCATTTTTTACAACAAATCATGGAGTAGGATTAGGTTATAAAGAAGTACAACCAAATACAGTAACAAGTAATCTGATAATCGAAAGTGATTTGATAGAGTTTTTAAAAACAAGTGAAGTAAACAAAGACAATTTTAAAAGTTTGGAAAAGAAATTTAAAAGTGAAAAAGAACTAACTGATTCTTTAGTAGCTTTTATAGAAGATAAAATCAAAGATTTTAGAAACATGGCTTTATTTTTAAACAATAATGGAACTATAACTTTTGAAGGATTGAAATTTTATTTGTTTAATAGAAGTGAGAGTGAAATAAAAGGTGATGATGATTTTGAAGAAAATATCTTTAGTGTAGTACAAGAACTAAAATATAAGTATCATTATGATGGTAAACCAATTTACTCTTTTAGACCTGATATTACACTATTTGTAAATGGAATATACTTAGGTTATTGCGAATTAAAATCAAACTATAATAATCAAAATGCTAAAAAAAATGGAAGATTAAAAGTAATCAAAGATTATAAAGAAGCTGTTATAAGTTACCTTGGAAATATCCAAAATAATAGCCATCTAACAGATTCTCAAAAATCTGATATTAGAAAAGATATGTTAAAAATCTTTGAAAAGGCTATTTGGATAAGTACTACTGATATAAATGAAACTTACATTATAAGAGATATTACAAAGTTTTTTGATGAAGTTGAAAATCATTATAAAGAGGGTAAATACGATTACGAACAATACAATAAAAAAGTTGAGAAAAGCTTCAAGCAATATCCACTTATTACAAAAAGTGAAAATAAACAAGATAAATTAGAAGAAGTATTTAAAGCTCATTATTCAAAAAAGATGATTGAAAAAGAGATTCTTTATTACAACTTTATCGAAAGAGAAATTGAACAAGATAAAAAGGGAAATAAAATCCTAAAAAATCAAAAAGGTAATCTAATAAGTCCTAGACCGAAACAAAAATTTGGTGTAGATAAGATTATGAGTAAAATTGATGAGTTTTTAGAACATGAAAATGAGCCTGACTATTTTATAAATAAGTTAAAAGAAGAACTAAAACATTTTCCTCAAAGTATGCAAGACGATTTGATTGCAAAGAGATTATCTTTTAACAATAATAAAAATATCTATTCATTACTACTTCAATATGCAGCAGGTTTTGGGAAAAGTAATATTATAGGTTGGAGTGCATTACAATTAAAAGACCTTAAAAAGAATGGCTCTTATGTATATGATAAAATCATGTTAATAGTAGATAGAGTTCAGTTAAGAGATCAGCTTGATACAAAAATGTTCAATATGAATATTGATAATAAAATGTATATAGAAGCTAGTGATAAAGCTAGTTTTCAAAAGGCTTTAAAGGAGGATAATAGACTTGTTATTGTTAATCTTCAAAAATTCAATGATCTTCGAAATATGCTTGATAGCGATACTCTAAAAAAACTGTCATCTTTAAGAGTTGCTTTTTTAATTGATGAGATTCATAGATCTAATAGTGGAAGTCAAAGTGAAGAGATGTTAAGTGTTTTTGATGAACTTCAAAATAGTTTTGACACAGATGAAACATATGCTAAGAGTAATCATAAAAAGAATTTGATTATAGGTTTTACAGCAACTCCAAGCCATCATACATTGGCAAGATTTGGCGAATTTAATAAATATGCAGAAGCTGAAAAACTATGGGTACCATTTGATAGTTATACAATGAAAGAAGCGATTGCAGATGATTATATATTAAATCCTTTAAAAGGGATAGTACCTATGGCTGCAAAAATGTATTTTGAGTTACCTGATAATTTACTTGAAGGACTTGAAGATGCTGATGTTGAAAAACAATTTACTATTAAAAAGAAAAAGATATATGAGAATGAAGATAGAATTGATGCAATAAGCAAACACATAGCAAGAAATTTAGTTCAAGTTGTTTATAGACAAATAAGAGGTACTGGAAAAGCTATGTTAGCAACTGCTTCTATTAAAGCAGCTAAAATGTATAAAGAGAGAGTTGAATATCATTTTAATAAAATCGTACAAGAAAAAAAGTATAAAAATTATAGTGAAACTCCAATTTATATAGTTTATAGTGCTTCTGGAGATGAAAGTAATTCAAGTAGTTTAAATGGTGGACTTACAGAAGAAAAAGTATTACAAAACTTTGCTCTTAAAAGAAATGGATTGATAATAGTTGTTGATAAACTTCAAACAGGATTTGATGAGCCAAAATTACATACATTATACCTTGATAAAGAGATTAGAGGTATCAATGCGATTCAAACAATATCAAGAGTAAACAGAACAACAAAATATAAGAATGATTGTAAAATTATCGATTTTTCATATAAAAATGTAAATGTTAATAATATAAAAGAAGCGTTTGAACATTTTAGCGATGTAGTAGTTAGTGATTTTGATCCATTGGGTGAACTAAAAGCTCTTGATGTTGTATTTAAAGACTTAAAATTATCAAACATCTATAAAGAATACTTTACATATTTTTCAAAAATATGTGAGGATAAAGAGGCTAATCCAAATTTATATTTAAATCTTGAAAATAGTTTAACTGCTTATATAAAAGCTAATCCTGATAAAAGTAAAGAGCTGAAACAAAAAATAAATCACTATTTTAGAATTTTAAATCTTATTGAATTTGTTATTGACTTTGATAGAAAATACTTAGAACATTGTTTTTTAGAGTTCTATAGAAGATATAGTAATATTTATAATAGTGTAAATAAAACTGATGAAGAAAAAGATGAAGTAGAAATCTATTATGATAATCAAATGGGTATAGTAGAAAATATAAAAGAAAAGCCTATAAAACCTGATACTCCTCCAACTGCTGGAACGGGAAAAGGTAAAAAAACTGGTGGGTATAAATATAATATTTTAGACATCATTGAAAAACGAAATGAAGAAGAGGAAGAAATTGGGAAACTTATTGAAGAGTTCCAAGAAAAAATAGAAGTATTTTTTACTTATATTAAAGAACATAAAGACTTTAAAGAATTAAAAGCCAAAATGTTTGGTACACAATTTGGAGAAGATGAAGTTTACAATGACTTTAGAAAAATTTATAATAGTTTTGTAAGAAGAAAAAAAACTGAAATAGGTGATTTCTTCGTAAAAGAAACTAAAGATTTGGTTGAAAAACTTTGTGATGATTTTGAAGAGATGTTGAGAAAAGAGGAAAACAGTTAAAAATGGATAAAATCTTTGATTCAAGCCAAGAACTAGCAAAAATTAGAGATTGGCTTCTTACAATGCTTAGGAATGGGTAAGTGAGTATTAATAATAAAGGATTGGAATGAGTACAAATACATTAGAAATAAAATCGCTAGATGATATATTTTACTATTATTCAAAAGTAAAAGATGGTGAAGTCAATGATGAAGCACTCTCTATATCAGTAGATGATTTTTTAGAAAATTTTGAATATATTTTAGACTATAAAGATAGTCTAAATAGATTGCATGGAACTATTGATGTGACATTGGCATCTGCAATTATTGATTTGCAAAATTTTATCAATAATCTCTATAAAGTTATAAAATATCAAGATGCACCACATACTTTATCTGATGAAGAATTGTCTGCACTTAGAATATATGTAAAAATTACCGATGGTAGCACTAAAGAGATTATTAAAAATACAAGAAAACTACTTGAAAAGATGGTGGAAAATATGACTGGAACAGAAAAAGTAATAGTAGTAGCAATCGTATCTATGGCTTTAACGGCAGGATATATAGGTAATCAATATTTAGATTATTTGAAAAAACAAGATGAAAATAATAAGACTATACAAAATAATCAACAAGAAACTGAACGAACAAAAGCTATTATAAAAGGCTTCTCAGATGTAAATAGAGAAATTCAATTAAAAGCTCTTTATACAGAAGCTATAAAAAATGGTCAAAAAGCAGTTTTGAAGCCAGTAAGACAAAATAATAGCTATACATTACAACCTTCTGATAATTTGGATGAGGAAAATAAAACTATAAAATCAACCTACATTATAGATGGGGAAAAAGCAAAACAAATCTTAAAATCAAAAAGAAGTACTTCTGAAACAGATATTATCAATGATAGTTTTTTTGTTAAGTATATTGAAGCCTTGGATGATAATAATAAATACAAAGTAAAACTTGTAAGTACAAGTGCGGAAATAGGTGGAATAGTTGAATTTGATACAGATGATGAGAACATAGACTTTAACATTCTATCGTCACATTTAGCAAACAGAACTGCTGTATCTTTGACAATTAAAACTAAAACCTTAAATAGCAATACAAGTATTGAAAAATTAATAGCGACTATTACTCAAGAAGAAAATTAAAAAAACAATGAAAAAAGATGAATTAGAGTTTCTTTTAGAACTTGTACAATTAACTGCTGAAAAACTATTTGAGCAGATTGGAGATCAAAATCATTTAGAAGCTTTTAGAAATGTTATAGAGTTTAGGAATAATATTTCATCTGAAACCGATAGAGGTTTAGTTTTGATGTCAGTTGCTTATATTGACGAAAGATTAACCGTATTGCTAGAAAAATATTTTGTTGATGATAAAAATGTAATAAAAACTTTATTTGACACAACTGGACCACTTGGCTCTTTTTCATCAAAACTAAAACTTGCTTACGGAATTGGACTGTTACCTAAAAATATTTATACAGATTGCAATAAAATCAGAAAAATAAGAAACTCATTTGCTCATGTATCAAAACCAATGACTTTTGAAGATGAACCTATAAAATCACAAACTCACTCTTTAATAGTTCATGGTATAGATAATCACAGTAGAACAAAAGTTAGATTTACAAGAACTGTTATGTCAATACTTTTAGAAATAGAAGATAGTATCAGAAAAATCACAAGATGTGAACCAAAAAAAGATTTTGATGTGGCAATGAATCAAAAAGCTATGTCGAAAACTAGAGAATTTCTAAAAGAAAAAGAATTTAGCGATGTTGATAATTTATAAAGAAATTTACCAATATCACATAGATTAATATTAACTAATTAAAATGATACATGGTATACACATAGCATATCACTTTAGAAGATTATTTATCTGTTTTAATAAAACCGAATTAATATTTTGATATTTCAAAAGGCAAGGTAATTGAAATGGGTTTCCTTTTAAGAGGTAGTGTAAAAATAACTGTGTAAATCCAAAAATATCAATCTATTAGATATAATTTATCTAATAGATTTTATTTGAAGGATTTACAAATGAATATATTAAATAAAGAAGAATTAAGAAGACAAA
>JALNYH010000037.1 GCA_023229945.1 Arcobacteraceae bacterium
TACTCAAACAAGTCACTATCATTTCCACTTGCTCCAAAACTATCCATTCCCAATACCTCATCTGCAAATTTATACCATTCCATAGATCTGCTAGCTTCTAGTGCAAAAACTTTTGTTTTAGGGTCTATAATAGTATCAACATACTCTTTGCTTTGTTCACACAAAAGGTCAAAACAAGGAACACTTACGATATTTGCATTTATGCCAAGATCTTCTAAATGACATCCAGCTTTAAGAGCTAACATTACTTCACTTCCACTTGCTAGTATTGTAACTGTAGCATTTTCTCTTTTTTTCAATAAATATCCACCATTTGCTACTTCACCATATTCTTTTTCAGGTTTAAGCACATCTAGTTTTTGTCTACTTAGTACAAATCCACTTGGAGCTTTAAGCGTAAGAGCCACTTTCCATGAAGCTACATTTTCAGTTGCATCAGCAGGTCTGAAAAGATAGAAGTTTGGCATAGCTCTAAATTGGCTAATTTGCTCTATTGGTTGATGAGTTGGGCCATCTTCACCTACACCTATACTATCATGTGTCCAGATAAAATGATGAGGTATATTTGATAGTGCTGCTATTCTAACAGCTGGTTTTAAATAATCACTAAATACAAAGAATGTTGCACTATAAACTCTAAATAGTCCATATAAATTCATAGCATTTACGATAGCAGCCATTGAGTGTTCTTTGATACCGAAGTGAATATTTTTACCATTTGGAAAATCACCAAATCCGCTAAGTTCTGTTTTGTTTGAAGGTGCTAAGTCTGCACTTCCACCCAAAAACCCTGGGATTGCTTTTGCAAGAGCGTTTAATATCTTACCATTACTATCTCTTGTAGCTACACTTGACTCACCGCTGAAATCAGGCCATTGTACTTTTGAATAATCAGGGTTTAAAAGTGCCTCTAATGTAACATTTTGTTCACTCAAAGGAAGGTCTTTTTTCACCATTTTTTCCCAAGCTTTTTGTGCTAATTCACCGCTTGTTGTTTTATCCATCTTAGCTTTTACCACATCAGTTACACAAAATGCTTCATCAGAACATCCAGCATTTTGTTTTGATGCTTTTATATCATCATTTCCAAGTGGTGCACCGTGAGCGTGATGGCTACCTTCCATAGTAGCACTACCTTTAGCTATTTTTGTATTTGCTATGATTAGTACAGGTTTTTTACTATTTTTTGCAGTGTTTAATGCACTATCTATCTCATTAAAATCATGTCCATCTATCTCTATTACTTTAAATTTAATAGCTTTAAATCTTTTTTTGACATTTTCACTCCAAGCTAGACTAGTGTCTCCTTCTATTGTGATATTGTTTGAATCATATATAATTATAAGATTTTCAAGCCCCATATGCCCAGCTGTAGCACACGCTTCATAGCTAATTCCCTCTTGCAAATCTCCATCACCACAAAAACAATATACTTTATGATTTATTACTTTTGCTTCGTCACTATTTAGTAGTTTTGCTGCATATTTCGCTGCCATTGCAAAACCAACTGAGTTTGCTATACCTTGTCCTAGTGGACCTGTAGTAATCTCTATACCATCAGTATGACCATATTCTGGATGTCCTGGAGTTTTTGAGTTTAGTTGTCTAAAGTTTTTCAAATCCTCAATACTCAAATCAAATCCCCAAAGATGAAGAAGTGAATAAATAAGCCCTGTAGCGTGCCCTCCGCTAAATACTATTCTATCACGATTTAACCATTTTGAATCTTTTGGGTTTAATACTATATGTTCACTCAAAACAGTAGCAATATCTGCTAGTCCCATAGGAGCACCTGGGTGTCCGCTATTAGCTCGCTGAACCATATCTGCTGCTAAAAATCTTATCGTGTTTGCACATTGTGCTCTTAACTTATTTGGCATTTTGTTCCTTAAATCTTTTTGTGTAATATAAATTATATAATTGCATAATTTATGTTGTACTTTTGCTTGATTTATTATATCTTTTTTGCCCTTTAAAATTAATTTAATACTTTTTAGCCTACAATTGCACAATCAATTATCTATATAGGTAAAAAGCAAGGTATATACAAGTGGAAAATTTAGTTATCGTAGAGTCCCCTGCAAAAGCAAAAACCATATCAAAGTTTTTGGGGAGTGAATATAAAGTCTTAGCTTCAATGGGGCATGTAAGAGACTTACCAAAAACAACTTTAGGGTTTGACCCTAATGATAATTTTAAGCCACAGTACCAAGTAAGTGCGGATAAAAAGAAAGTTATAAGTGAATTAAAAAAACATATCAATAAAGATACTACTATCTATCTAGCATCGGATGAGGATAGAGAAGGAGAGGCTATCTCTTGGCATTTAATTAGTGCACTTAAAGTAGAAAAAAATCCACTTAAAAGAATAGTTTTTCATGAAATTACAAAAGATGCATTATTGCACGCTATCGAAAACCCAAGAGATGTTGACCAAAATCTAGTAGATGCCCAACAAGCAAGAAGAATACTAGATAGAGCTGTAGGATACAAGCTTTCACCTCTTCTTTGGAAAAAAATAAGAAAAGGGTTAAGTGCTGGGAGAGTTCAAAGTGTAGCTGTTCGGATTATTGTAGATAGAGAAAGAGAGATAAGAGCTTTTGAATCTGTTGAATACTGGAAAGTAAAAGTTGAATTTATAAATCCATCATTACAAAGTGAAGTAATCAAACTTAATGGTAAAACGATAAAACTACCAAATGAACAATCTGCAAAAGAGGTTGAAGATTCTTTATTAAATGGGGAATTTATCCTTAGTAATATAGAAGAAAAAGATAGCACAAGAACTCCAAGTGCTCCTTTTACTACTTCCACACTTCAGCAAGAAGCAAGTAGAAAACTAGGATTTAGTGTAGCTCAAACTATGATGGTAGCTCAACAGCTATATGAAGGAAATGTTGACAAAAACATCCCAAATCATACTGGCGGTTTGATTACATATATGAGAACAGACTCTGTCAATCTCTCAACTCTTGCAACTTCTATGGCAAAAGAGGTGATTATTGCTGAGTATGGAAATGAATTTGCACTAAAATCTCCAAGAATTTATAAATCAACATCAAAAGGGGCGCAAGAAGCACATGAAGCTATAAGACCTGTTGATTTGACACTAAAACCTTCTATGATAAAACCATATGTTGATCCAAAACAATTTAGACTTTATGAGCTTATTTGGAAAAGAACAATCGCTACGCAAATGGCAAATGCAAAAATTGCAAATACTACATATTTCATAGAAGCTGGTGCGAATAAAGAGTATGAACTTCAATCAAAAGGTCAAAGAATTATATTTGCTGGATTTATGAAAGCATACACAGAAGGGAGTGATGACCCTCAAGCAGCACTTGATAATAGTGAAAAAATATTACCAAATATCAAACTCAATACAAAACTAGAAAAAGAAGCTATATTACTAGAACAACTCTTTACAAAACCACCTGCTAGATATACAGAAGCTAGTTTGGTTAAAAAACTTGAAAGTGAAGGAATAGGGCGACCATCAACTTATGCTCCTACTATTTCAACTATCCAAACAAGAGAGTATGTAATAAAAACAGAAGACAAAAAACTAGCTCCTACTGATATTGGTGAGGTTGTAAATGACTTTTTGGTTGAGCATTTCCCACAAATTGTAGACCTTGGCTTTACAGCAAAAGCCGAAGAAGAGTTTGACCAAATTGCTGAGGGTAAAATCTCTTGGACTGATGTTATGAGAGAGTTTTATACCAAATTCATCGCTACAATAGAAGACAAAGAAAAAACAGCCGAAAGAGTAAGTACACCTGCAAAAGTTTTGGGAACAGACCCAAAATCTGGTAAAGAAGTGACTGCTAAAGTAGGGCGTTTTGGACCTTATGTACAAATAGGTGAAGCAACAGAAGAAGAAAAACCAAAATTTGTTTCTATCCCAAAAGGCAAAAGTGTAGATACTATTACACTTGAAGAAGCATTAGGACTTTTTGCCCTGCCAAGAGTTGTAGGAAATGACAGCGAGGGCAATGAAATCATAGCAAATATAGGAAGATTTGGACCTTATCTACAAGTAAATAAGAAATTTGTTTCTATCAAAAAAGATGACCCATATACTATAGAGCTTTCTAGAGCTTTGGAAGTAATAAGTGAAGAAGCAAACAAAAAACAAAATGAAGTAATTCAAGAATTTACAAAAGAAGGTATTTCAATACTTGATGGAAGATATGGACCATATATCAAAAAAGGGAAGAAAAACTATAAAATCCCAAAAACAAAAGATGCCTCTACATTAAGCCTTGATGAGGTATTGGATATTATTGCAAAAACTGATAAGAAGTAGGGGGAAATATCATAAAATATTGCATTTTGCAATATCTTTGCATGACTACAATATTTCTGATATAATAAATCAAAAAAAGGATGAGTAATGACACTACCATTCCAATTAGATATTCTAAAAACTATACATAAAAATAGTACGCAATATAAGGTTATTGATTTATTTGCTGGTGTTGGTGGGATAAGACTTGGATTTCAACAAGCTTTTAAAGATAAGGTTCAATTTGTATTTTCATCAGAAATAGACAAATACGCACAACAAACATATAAAGCAAATTTTGGGGAAATACCTCATGGTGATATTACACAAATTGAAGCTGAAGATATTCCAAAACATGACATAATCTTGGCAGGTTTTCCATGTCAAGCCTTTAGTATAGCAGGACATAGAAAAGGTTTTGAAGACACCAGAGGAACACTATTTTTTCATGTGGCGAGAATAGCAAAACATCATAAACCAAAACTAATATTTTTAGAAAATGTTAAAGGGTTCAGAAATCATGATAAGGGCAATACATTCAAAGTGGTAAAACAAACTTTAGAAGATTTGGGCTACAAAGTTTTTGCAGATGTGTTAAATGCCAAATATTTTGGAGTGCCTCAAAATAGAGAAAGAATTTATATAGTAGCATTTTTAGATAAAAATATAAACTTTGATTTTGAAAAGATAAAAAGAATAAAAAAAACTTCTAAACTTGGGAATATTTTAGATAAACATGTAGATGATAAATATACCATTTCAGATAAGCTTTGGGCTGGACATCAAAGAAGAAAAATCGAACATAAAGCCAAAGGAAATGGATTCGGATATTGTATGTTTAATGAAGAAGCTGAATATACTAGTACCATAAGTGCTAGGTATTATAAAGATGGTTCTGAAATACTTATAGAACAACAAGATAAAAATCCTAGAAAATTAACCCCAAGAGAAGCGGGAAGATTACAAGGTTTTCCAAATGATTTTAAAATACCTGTAAGCGATACCCAAAGTTATAGACAATTTGGTAATAGCGTTGCTGTTCCAGTTATTGAAGAACTAGCCAACAATATCAAAAAATTACTCTAAGCTTCCTATATATTCCTCTAAAATCTCCTTTAATTGCCCTTTATTTTGTGAATAATGTATTTTTCTATGACAAGTGGGACACAATGCAACAGTATTTGAGATACTATCTTCTCCACCTTCTGATAGTGGGATGAGATGATGCACCTCGATATATTTTTCTCCATTTTCTTTTTCAAAAGCAATATAATCACAATCAGGCATTTCACAAGAATAATTTGCTCTTGCTTTAACTAAGGCTCTTAAAGCATTATTCCTTAAATAAATATTTATCTCTCTTTGTACTTGAGTAGGTATTGTATTTAAGGTTTGCACTTTTTGTCGTAATAAATAAATATTTATTTGAGAGTAAAGTTTTTCTTCACTATCATCACTATCAATACTTTGACTCTCTAATTTGGATAAGTTGTAAATAAAAATATTTACATTATCCGTAGCGAATAATATCTCATCATCAACTTCAAAGTAATTAATCAAATCCGATAATCCCATTCTAATTTCAGGTGTTCTATCTGAACCTTCTCTTTGTGAACCGTAATAAGAAATTGTTAACATATTACTTGAAAACAACTCTTTTATCACAATATCTCTTCTTCTTTCAAAAGGGTCAATATTCATTATACTAAAAACTTCTTTTTGTTGAATATTGGGTACATAAGCTCCTTTACTTTTATCAGTAGGAGAAACTGTTTTTATTCCATATTTTATAAAAGTATTGTCTGCAAAATTTATTAATTCTTCTCTATTCATATAAATATCCTCACACTTTTATATATTTTTTAATAAATCAGATAATTCTATCTCTAACCCAATACTAAGTTTTTTTAAATTTAAAACAGATGGATTTCTTTTGGCTCTTTCTAATAAGCTGATATATGTTCTATCAAAGCCACAGATTTCAGCAAGTTTTTCTTGAGAAATGTTTAATTCATTTCTCCTTGTTTTGATACTTCTTGCAAGTTGTTCTAGCATAATTTTTTCTTGATTTTCCATGAGCATATATTACAAAAATGTAGACGATAAATCAACGGACAATATGTCACTTTATTGGGCAATAAAGAAACTATAAGCTAAAAAGCATTAATTTTTATACTACTTTCTTATAGAAGTAGCTGTAAGGAATATATAATCTTTTCCAGTAATGGTTACTCTGAACTTCTTTTGTTGTAAGTATTTTTTGCAAAAATAGACATCTTTATATAATAAAGTCATCTCACTGAAGCTATAATTTGGGGCTTTTGCTCCATATATCATCTCTCCATCAATCCATCTACAATTTGGAAAACCTAGTATTATTGCCCCATCCATTTCAAGATAATTTTGTATCAAAGACATAAAAATAACTTTGAAATTCAATCCACTACTTTGCAAAGTTCCTATGGTGATAATAAGATCAAATTTATCTAGATTGAGACTATCTAACTCATTTATATCGTGGTTATAAAAGATAAAATTTTCTTCTTCAAAACGCTTTTTAGCTACTTCAATAGCAGATGGACAAAAGTCAATTCCTACAAATTCTTTGTCACTTGTAGATGTAAGTTTTTTTATCACTTCAAACTCATCACCACTATTTATCCCAAGATTTAATACCCTTTTTTTAGAAGATACATCAACATTTTTCAAAGCTTTTATATAGTGAGCCAAAAAAGCTGGTTCTTCGTTTTTATTTATCTCAAAAAACTCTGATTTTGTACCATATTTTTCTTTTTGTTCTAGTGTGCTTTTGTGAAATGAATCACTGATATCGAGTTTTTGGTAGCTTATAATTACTGTACTAGCAGAATTAATTTTAGGAGTAAGCATTTTACAAAAAAGTATTTCACCCAAATCTGACCAACTTTTATATCCTCTATAGATATATTCTGTATTGTCTATTATTGTTTTTTCACCTGCATATGCACTATTTAAAATATCAGGATTAAGCACCTCAAAGCTTATAATAAACTCTGGTTTTTGGGTCGATAAAATATTTTGCAAATACTCTAAAATCTCTTGCATTGATTCATTTGTAAATTTCTTCATAGTGTAATTATATAGTATTAAACCTATTTTTTGATATAATCATACAATGAATACAAAAATAGCAATAATTTCCGATAGCCACGGGAAAAGGGAATATTTAAAACTAGTACTAGCTCATCTTAAAGAGGAAGGTATCCACTATCTTTTGCACGCTGGAGATATCTCTAAAGGTGATGATTTGGAGTTACTTCATAACTTTGGAGTACCTTATGTATGTGTATTTGGTAATAATGACAACCATTTATTATCTTTAAGTAGCCACTACAATATCAAACAAGAACCCACTTATTTTAAGATAGAAGACAGTACCTTTAAAATGATGCACTTGCCTTTTTATATGAGTCCTGATAGCGATGTGGTTGTGTCTGGGCATACTCATATTTTTGAGCATAGCTACAATGGCAAGACTCTTTATATAAATCCAGGTGAAATATGTGCTAGAGAAAAGCCAAGAATTGAGTTTGTAATACTTGAGATATCACAAAAAGAGTATAAAGTAGCATATAATTATTTTGAAGTATCATCAATGCTTTTACACAAAGAGGAATTTATATATGAAAGATAAAATATTTTTATGTGCTATATCAAATATAGAAAGTGGTACATGTGCTGAAGACTGTAAATTTTGTACACAAAGTGTCAAATACAAAGCCAACATCCAAAGATTCAAACAAAAAGATATGGCTACCATACTAGAAGAAGCACAAAGGGCAAAAGCCAACAAAGCTATAGGGTTTTGTCTAGTAACAGCTGGTAAAGGGCTTGATGATAAAAGACTTGATTTTGTATCAAGGGCGGCGTATGAGGTCAAAAAACTAAATTTGGGTCTTAAAATAATAGCTTGTAATGGAACGGCCACAAAAGAGCAACTATTGGAGCTAAAAAACTCAGGCGTAACTAACTATAACCATAATTTAGAGACTTCAAGAGATTTTTATAAAGAGATATGTACAACACACACTTGGGATGAAAGATATGAGACTTGTGAGAATGTAAAATCAGTAGGATTAGCTCTTGTATGTGGTGGTATATTTGGACTAGGGGAGAGTAGGGAAGATAGAATATCTATGCTAGAATCCATTGCATCACTAGAGCCTATGAATGTACCTATTAACTTCTTCCATCCAAATGAAGCATTGCCACTTGTAAACAACCCATTATCTAAACTTGAGGCGTTTGAGCTTATCTCTCTTACAAGAAAAATGGTACCAAATGCTCACAAAATAATGGTGGCAGGGGGAAGAGAGCTTATGTTTGGGGATGATGAATATAAAATATTTGAATATGGGGCAAACTCTTTTGTAATAGGGGATTATCTCACGACCAAAGGCAAAAGCCCTCTACAAGATATCCAAAATCTTGAGAAATTAGGATTTAGTATATCAGAAGAGTGCGATAACAATAAAAGTTAGAGCCTATTTATACTTCACAACTACTTTTGTATCAGTATATGTAGCATCAAACTTTTTAATTGGCTCTTTAAGCTCTACAACTACCCGAAAGTAACCTTCACTTTTGTGGTTACCAATAGCTACTTGTTTGAAATATTTGTGATTTAAGTCCAATCTTTTGGTAAAGAAATTTACATCAGCACGAAAATCAAATACTATTTTTTTATCTTCTTCCAAATTTAACTTCTTAAATACTTTATATGGTGAACTGATTTCTATTCTATCATCATAGTATTTAACGCTTACAAATTTAAGTCCAGTTTTGATGTGTTGTGCTTCATCTTTAAGTTTTATATTTTCTACTGGTTTTTTGACTTCGGGAGTAGGTTTGACCAATGCTATAGTCTCTGCTGGTTTGGGCTCAACTTCTACTACTACAGTAGGTTTTGGTTGGATAATTGGTTCTTGTTTTGGTGTAGGTTTTGGTTGTGGTTTTTGTATTTTAGATTCAACTGCTTTTACGACAGGCTCAATTTTTGGTTCTTCTTTTGGAGGTAGAGGTTTGTTTTCTACTATTATATTATTTGTTTGCTGTATGGATTCATCTACATATACATTTTTGATATTTTCTAAGATATCAATTTCTGGCTTTGGTTCTTGTTCTTGAGCAAATCTTTCAAGAAGTCTATTCTTTTCTTCTTCAAATGCCTCAGTAGCCACAAATGGATTTTCTCTCGCCCAAACAAATGTAATCAAAACTAACAATAAAAATATTTTTTTCACTCTTTTGGCTCCAAATTTTTCAGTTCAAAGTACTCTTTTTGTAACCTTGCATTATCAGCTTGTAACCTTCTGATTTCATTTTGGAGATATTGTTCTTTGGATTTTAATGTATTATAAACACCCAAAGAATTATCCCCAAAAAAGATATCTGCAATATGTCTTGCTAAAAATATGGTAACAATTACCAAAAATATAGAAAAAAAAGTGAACTTCAACTTCTTACTAATAAAAAGCAAAGCTCTCTTTTTTATATTTTTGGAACTATTATTCATATTTATTATTTAAACAAATTCTTACCCAAATACTCACTAACACCAAGCTCACTTCCAATTTCTAGAAGTCTATTATACTTAGCATTTCTCTCACCTCTACTAGTAGCTCCTGTTTTGATTTGCCCAGTATTTAGTGCTACTGCAAAATCAGCGATAAAGCTATCTTCACTCTCACCACTTCTATGACTCATTACACAAGTATACCCACTTCTTTGAGCAAGTCTTACTGTTTGCATGGTTTCACTTACAGTTCCGATTTGGTTTGGTTTGATAAGGATTGAATTTGCGATACCTTTGCTTATACCCTCAGCCAAAATAGAAACATTAGTTACAAACAAGTCATCACCTACAAGTTGTACTTTGTTTCCTAGTTTTTCTGTAAGTATTTTCCACCCATCCCAGTCATCTTCACTCAAACCATCTTCAATAGAAACTATTGGATATTTTGCACAAAGATTTGCGTAATACTCTACAAGCTCAGCACTTGTAAGCTCTTTATTTTCTGATTTTAGTACATATTTCCCAGCGTCATTGATAAGCTCACTTGCTGCTACATCAAGAGCGATTGCTATTTGCTCACCTGCTTTATAGCCTGCTTTTTCGATAGCTTGTACTATTACAGATATTGGCTCTTCGTTGTTTTTGAGATTTGGAGCAAATCCTCCCTCATCACCAACAGCAGTACTTTCACCCATAGAATCAATGATTTTTTTCAATGTATGATAAATCTCAGCTACCGCACGAAGCCCTTCATTAAAGTCTTCAAATCCAACAGGCATAATCATATATTCTTGAAAGTCAACTGAATTATTTGCGTGTTCTCCACCGTTTATGATATTAAACATAGGTACAGGCATAGTCATAGCATTTGCACCACCTAAATATCTATAAAGTGGAGTTTTAAGACTAGTTGCAGATGCACGAGCAACCGCCATAGATACGCCTAGAACTGCGTTTGCACCAAGTGTAGCATAATTGTTTGTACCATCTAGTTCTTTCATTGTTCCATCTATGATAGATTGGTTAAAAGGACTCATACCTATTAGCTCATCAGCAATTTTAGTATTTACATTTTCAACAGCTTTTAGTACACCTTTTCCTAAATATCTATTATCACCATCACGAAGTTCTAAAGCCTCTCTTTTACCAGTACTAGCACCACTTGGCACTATAGCACTTCCAACACTACCATCACTTAATACTACAGTTGCTCTAACTGTTGGATTACCTCTACTATCTAATACTTCATTTGCATAAACATTATCTATATATATCAATTTAGTCTCCTAAAAATATTTTCTCTTATTTTACTATAATTTTCATTGAAAACTGCTTTAAAAGCAATAAGCTAAATTTTACTTGTTTA